>NZ_CP126242.1:2467413-3084267 GCF_030142045.1 Arthrobacter sp. zg-Y919
TGCGCTGACGGCACCCTGCTCGATCAACCGGAGCTGTTTGCGCCCGTCCGCGGCGGTGCCGACCTTGGTGGATCCGTCGGCGAACGTGGCCACGTACAGCCAGTGCGGCTGGCCCAGGTAGCGCCGCAGCGCGTCGGGGATGCTGTCCATACGGTGGCTGTTATGGATTCCCCGGACCTCGTCGCGGATGAAACAGCTGCTGCACTGGTATCCGCGTTCGGCAGGAGCCTGTCCGGGACAGGGCGTATGGGACTGCACGCCGTCGTCGTTCACCTGCCACGAGCCGAGGCAGAATTTAGTGTTTCCGCCGGTGTCCGGAAGGACCCGGAACCGGAGTTCGGTACCCGGTTCGAGCCGCAGCCGAGAAGGCCGTCCGTCCGGGAGGTGCAGGCTGAGGTTTGGGCCCGAGGCGTCCCAGGAGGTCCCTGAACACAGGAACCTGCCGGCGTCGGCATTCGTGGGTGTACTCCCGGCTGCGGGCAAGGTTTGAACCTCCGGTTAACGCCAAAGGGCGGGGCAACGTTTTCACGTTACCCCACCCTTTGGTGGTGCTTTGGGAGGCGTCAGGCGTGCTGGCCCGCGTGTTCTCCTTCGGCGATTTCTTCGACGAGCTTGTCATTGAAGGCCGGCAGATCGTCCGGGTTGCGGCTGGTCACGAACCCCTGGTCCACCACCACTTCCTCGTCCGTCCAGTTGGCTCCGGCGTTCTTCAGGTCCGTGGCCAGCGTGTGGTAGGACGTCAGGTCGCGTCCCTTGACGACGCCGGCCTCGATCAGCAGCCAGGGGCCGTGGCAGATGGAAGCCACGGGCTTGTGTGCCTCGAAGAAGGCACGGGCAAACTGCTGGGCGTTCTTGTCCACCCGGAGGAAGTCTGCGTTCACGACGCCGCCGGGCAGGACCAGCGCGTCGAAGTCGCTTGCGTTGGCGTCGGCTACGTCGAGGTCAACGGTGAACGTCTCCCCCTTGTCCATGCCGTCGAATCCCTGGACAGTGCCCTTTTTCGGGGACACGAGGACCGGCTCGCCGCCGGCATTCTTAACTGCTTCCCAGGGGCTGGTCAGCTCAATCTGCTCCACGCCGTCGGTGAGGAGAAAAGCGACCTTCTTGCCGGAAATATCGTGCTCTGCCATGGTGACTCCGTTCGTTTCAGCTGCGGCCCGAATACCTGCGGGCCGCAGCGATGCTTCTACGGTGTTGGTGCCTGGTGCCGCAAACCCTGCGGTCCCGGACTCCCCACACTATGAAGAAACGGTGTTGATAAGCAACCTTATGGTGGCTTGCGGGAAACACCTGCAGTCCCGGAAGTGGACCGGCAGCGCCGGCGGACGCCCGACGGTGGGCGGTCTGGCCGCTGGAAACCCTCCGCCCCGGGAGAATCCGGGCAACAAAAAACCCCCGGAAAACCGGGGGTTGTTTGTAGCGGTGGGGAGGCTCGATCTCCCGACCTCACGATTATGAGTCGTGCGCTCTAACCAACTGAGCTACACCGCCATAAATGAGTGAAGCCCGCCCTACATCGGCCTCTGCAGAACATACAGCCTAAGCAACGCGGGCCCTCCCATTGAGAGCCCCGACCGGGAATCGATCCCGGGACCTCCATCTTACCAAGATGGCGCTCTACCACTGAGCTATCGGGGCAACGACATAAAACTCTACCAGCAGTTTTCGGGAAGATGAAATCGAAATGGCCTATCCCCCGCAAAGGTGATGAGCGACACTCCCGACCACCCGGACGCGCCGTTGGCTGCTGCGGAAATGTCACCATTCCGCCGGCTTTATCAGTATGCTTATGCTACGAGAAAGCGAGGGCACGTGAGCATAGTGCCAAACCACGTTTCAGATGGCCTCTTCCTGGGTGGAAGATACCGGCTCCTGAATCAGATTGGGGCAGGTGCCATGGGCACCGTCCACCGGGCCATGGATGAGTTCCTCGGCCGCGACGTCGCGGTGAAGATTATCCGCCCGTCAGCCACCAGCGAGACGGACCTGCGGCGCAGCGACGCCGAGGCCAAAATCCTCGCGCGCCTGAACCACCACAGCCTCGTCACCCTGCTCGACGCCGGGTCGGACACTTCCGATCCCGAATCGCCGCTGATCTATCTGGTCATGGAACTTGTTGACGGCCTGGACCTCCGCGAACGGCTGAAAGAGGGCACGCTGCCCCGCCGGCAGGCCGCGCTTCTTGGTTACGACCTCGCCATCGGTCTGGAATACATCCACGACAACGGCGTCGTGCACCGGGACGTCAAGCCCGCCAACATCATGCTGTTCGACTACAGGAGCGCCGATGCCCGGATCCGGGCCAAGCTCACCGACTTCGGCGTCGCACTGGTCGCCAATGATCCACAGTCGCAGCACGGCACGTTCTCCGGTACCGCAGCGTTCATGAGCCCGGAACAGGCCCGCGGCGAACAAGCCGGACCCTGGAGTGATGTCTACTCCCTGGGCCTTGTGCTGCTTCAGTGCCTCACCGGCAAGCATGCCTTCCCGGGACCCGCGCTGGAAAGCGCCCTCGCACGCCTTCTCCGGGACCCTGAGATCCCCGCAGAGCTGGGCGGAGACTGGGAACCCCTGCTGCGGGCCATGACCGCCCAGGACCCCGCAGAGCGCCCCAGCGCCCACGACGTCTCCCAGGTCCTGTACGACATGATTGTCGCTGCACGCGGCAGGCACCGGGTGGATCCGGAAATCATCCCCGCTAACGAGGCACGGCGGATGGACGCGGTCCGCCGCTACGACTTGCTGGACACTCCCCCGGACGGCGCCTTCGACCGGGTCACTGCACTGGCATCCCGCATCTTCGATGTCCCCGTCGCTATCGTCAGCGTGGTGGACGCCGACCGGATCTGGTTCAAGTCACATCACGGCACCGAAGCCGTCGAGATCGGCCGCGACCCGGGCCTGTGTGCCTCCGCCATCCTGCAGGACGATGTGTACGTTGTGGACGATGCCCGCCGGGATCCGCGGACGCTGGCTAACCCACTGGTGGCCGGAGACTTCGGCCTTCAGTTTTATGCCGGTGTTCCGCTGCAGACCAGCGACGGATATAACCTCGGCACGTTCTGCATCCTGGATACGGAACCACGCGCCTTCTCCTCCGAGGACACTGCCACCCTGCAGGACCTGGCCGCGATTGTCATGAATGACCTGGAAATGCGCCTCGAGAGCCGGCGCGCGGGCGGCGCAGGACAGCCGGCGCCGCTGCAGCAGTAGCCACGCAGCAGGACAAGAGCACAGCAGAAAGGGCGCCTCCCAACCGGGAGGCGCCCTTTCTGCTGTGCGGCCTTGTTTGTGCGGCCATGCATGCGGCGCCGGGTTTACCGGCGCCGCTGCTTCCTAGTCGCGGAAGCGGGGCTTGCGGGCGCCGGCAGCGGCACTGTCGCGGAAGCCGCCTTCACGCTTCTTGAACGGGCGGTCGCTGCCGCGGTCTCCGAAGGAACGCTCGCCGTCGCGCTTCTTGAAATCCTTCTTGAAGCCGCCGCGGTCGGCGCGGTCGTTGAAGCTGCCGCCGCCTTCACGCTCGCGGGCCGGCTTGCGTCCCTTATCCAGCTCGAGGTGGATCAGCTCGCCGCCGATCCGGGTGCGGGACAGGGCGCGCAGCTGGTCCTTGGAAAGGTCAGCAGGCAGTTCAACCAAGGTGTGGTCGGCACGGATGTCGATGCCGCCGATCTGCGCGGAGGACAGGCCGCCCTCGTTGGCAATGGCGCCGACAATCGAACCGGGCAGCACGCGCTGGCGGCGGCCGACGGCGATGCGGTACGTTGCATTGCCTTCGGTCAGCGGACGCGTCGGGCCGCGGGAGCCGACGCCGTCGTTGCGGCCTTCGGAACGCTCGCGCTGACGGGCCGGAGCCACCGGGATTTCCCGCAGCAGCAGATCGCGGCCACCCTGGGCCATGACGGCCAGGGCTGCTGCAACGTCTTCGGCGGGAACCTCGTGCTCGGCCAGGTACTTGGTCACCAGGTCCCGGAACACCGCGATGTCCTCGGAACCGAGGGTTTCCGTGATCTTCTCGGAGAACTTGGCCAGGCGCTTCTCGTTGACGACGTCGACGCTCGGCAGCTGCATGTGCTCCACCGGCTGGCGGGTTGCCTTTTCAATGGCCCGCAGCAGGTACTTCTCACGCGGGGTCATGAACAGGATGGCGTCGCCGGTGCGTCCTGCACGGCCGGTGCGGCCGATGCGGTGGACGTAGGACTCGGTGTCATGCGGGATGTCGTAGTTGACGACGTGGCTGATGCGCTCGACGTCGAGGCCGCGGGCGGCAACATCCGTGGCAACCAGGATGTCGATCTTGCCGTCGCGCAGTGCCTCGACCGTACGCTCACGCTGCTGCTGCGGGATGTCGCCGTTGATGGCGGCGGCGCTGTAGCCGCGGTCCTTGAGCTTGTCGGCCAGGTCTTCGGTGGCAGCCTTGGTCCGGACGAACGCGATGACGCCGTCGAAGTCTTCGGTTTCCAGGATGCGGGTCATAGCATCCAGCTTGTGCGGGCCCATGACCTGCACGTAGCGCTGGCGGGTGTTCGCACCGGTGGTGGTCTTGGACTTGACCGTGATTTCCGCAGCGTTGTTCAGGTACTTCTTGGCAATCTTGCGGATGGCCGGCGGCATGGTCGCGGAGAACAGCGCAACCTGCTTGCTTGCCGGAGTGGAGGAAAGGATCTGCTCCACGTCTTCGGCGAAGCCCATGCGGAGCATTTCGTCGGCCTCATCGAGCACGAGGTACTCGAGGTTGGACAGGTCCAGGGAACCCTTGGCGATGTGGTCAATCACACGGCCGGGGGTGCCCACAACAACCTGGGCGCCGCGGCGGAGGCCGTTGAGCTGGGGGCCGTAGGCGGAGCCGCCGTACACGGGAAGCACGGTGATGCCATCCATGTGGACGGCGTAGGACGTGAAGGCTTCTGCGGACTGCAGGGCCAGTTCACGGGTGGGTGCCAGTACCAGCACCTGGGTGTCCTTGGTTGCCGGGCGTCCGGCGAGCAGGGACAGGGCCGGGACGGCGAATGCGGCAGTCTTGCCGGTACCCGTCTGGGCCAGGCCGACGACGTCGCGGCCTTCGAGCAGCAGGGGGATGGTGGCTGCCTGGATGGGGGACGGCGTCACATAGCCGACATCCTTGAGGGCTGCCAGGACGCGCTCGTCCAGTCCGAAGTCACTGAACAGCACTGTGTTCTCTTCGGGTTCGGGAGCGGCGTTTTCGACGGTGCTGTTTTCCAGCGGAGCTTCAGACAAGAGGTAATCCTCATTCAATCGGGGAGCAGGCAACCATGAGGCTGCAGGACGTAAGTCCGGCGCTGTTGCAATCCCAGGCAGGACTTTCCGTCACAGCTGTGGGCCGATTTCACTGGATTGTGTCTACGACCGGTGTGACGATTTCTTTGCCGGCGCTCCCCAAAAGATGAATCTGCCCGCATAAGAAATGCGGGCCCCAACACAACGTACCGTACGGGTTTCGGTGAATATCTCGAATGAACCGCAGGAAAATAAGGGAATACCGGAGTGGGGGATGTGTTCCAGTGTACGGCATCGCGGTCTCCGGTGCATGGCCGGGGGCGGTGAGCTTCGGCACACCGGCTTCCGGACGGTCAGGGAGAGGCCGGTTCGGGCAGTGTGGACCGTGCTGTCTTCGTGGCCTGTGTGCGCAGTGCCTTGAGGATCTCCGGGGACAACACCACTTCGTCCAGCCCGGCCAGGCGCAGGTTTTCACCGAACAGGCCCGGCGGGATGTCGTGTCCCAGTTCCTGCGCCCAGTAGTCGGCATCATCCTGGGAGTAGGCGTAGATCGCCTTGGATTCGCCGCCGTGGTGCTTGCGGCTGGCCTGCAGGTCCCCGGTCAGCCCCAGGGGATGCACCTGGACCGGGCCGTCCACGGGACGCTTATCGATGGCCGTGACACCGGTGGCGTCCTTGGTGGGCAGGAGCCCGTGCACCAGGCAGACAGCGAGCAGGGAACCGGTTCCCATGCCCGCAGTCTAGGGCTGCGGCTCCGTGGCACGCAGCAGTTCGGGCGGGTTGTTACGCCACCAGTTGCGCGGGCGGCTTCCCCAGAATCCGGCGAACCACCAGGCCAGCAGCCCGATGCCCCAGAACACACCGAGGCTCGACGCCATCAGCCACGGCTCGGGAAGCTGGGAATCCAGGTTGGGGGCGTTGAACAGTTCGCCGATGGTCTTGGGCGAGTAAATGAAGATGACCAGCGAAGATACCAGCAGGATGAGGCCGGTGATGCGCAGCTTCCGCTGCCCCGGACCCAGGTCCATGATGTTCCGCGCCAGGACGGGGATGAAGAGAGCCACCCAAACCCAGTGGTGGGACCACGACACGGGGGAAATCAGCAGCATCAGCAGCGCGGTGGCGGCCAGTGCGGTGAAGGTCTGCCCGCGGTTGCCGGCGATGCGGACGACGACGGCCGTGGCCGCAACGGCCAGCAGGGACAGGAGGAGCCACGGGATGTCGACGGGGAAATCCGGGCCGCCGAAGTGCAGGATCGCGCCCTTGATCGAGAGATTGTCCACGTAGCCGGCCCCGCCGATCCGGGAAGTGTCCGGCAGCAGGTCCACCCAATACGTGCGCGATTCCCGCGGAAGGATCAGGAAGCCCAGGGCGAAGGTCGCGAGGAAGCCGTAGGCCATGTTGCGCAGGCCCCGCCAGTCCCCCCGGGCCAGGAAGTACAGGCCGAAGACCAGCGGAGTCAGTTTCAGTCCTGCTGCCACCCCGGTGAGCAGTCCGGTGGGCCAGCCGTCCTTCTTGATCACGAAATCGGCCATGATCACCCCGAAGAGCAGGATATTGATCTGCCCGAAGGCGGAGGTTTCACGCCAGGGTCCGAGCAGCACGACAAGGCCGGTGCCGGCGATCGCCAGGGGCCGCAGCCAGGGGTGGCGCAGCACATCCATGGCACCGCTGCGGCGGAAGACATAGCGGACCGCCCAGACGGCGGTGGCCGCGGCAATCGCAAGGGAGATGCCGGTGAAGATATTCAGCCCCGTACCCTGCCCGAACGGGGCAAGCACGGCAAAGACCAACGCTGCGAAGGGTGGGTAGGTAAAGAGCAGGCTGCTGTCGGCGTCGTACTGGACCGCCTTCGTGTAGAGCTCTCCGGCGGCGTCGAGCACGCTCTGCCCGCCGGAAAGATAGACACTGAAGTCCAGGCCGTGGCGCGGCGATAAATCGAAAGCTGTCCATACGAGCAGCCCGGCAACTGCCAGCGCCCCCAGGGTCGCAGCGGTCCGCACGACAGCGGATCGGTGGATCTGGCCCATTGTTCTCCCTGCAAGACTGCCGGCCGCGCCCGTGGCGCCACATAGCGTTTGTTCGCCGATATTGACTTTGGCAAGTCTACCGGCCAGCCTGCCACTGCTCCCCCGCTGGAGGGCAGGCGATAGGCTGGCCGAACCAGATCAGCAAGCGAAAGGTCCTCCATGTCCCCCGCGCTTCGAGCCTTCACCAATGCCCATGTGGTTCCGGTCACGGGCCGGCCCTTCCACGGCACGGTCCTCATTGAAGACGGACGGATCCTGGACCTGGGCCCCGGGGTCGCGGTACCCGGCGGCGCGGAGGTGTTAGATGCCGGTGGCCAGTGGCTGCTGCCCGGGCTGGTGGATGCGCACACCCACCTGGGCGTGCATGAAGAGGGCGAGGGCTGGGCGGGCAACGACTCCAACGAAATGACGGACCCGGTGATGGCCGGCGTCCGGGCGGTGGATGCGGTCAACCCCTTCGACACGGGGTTCGACGACGCCCTGGCCGGCGGCGTGACCACGGTGAACATCAACCCCGGTTCCGGCAATCCCATCGGCGGGCAGGCGGTCGCCCTGCACACCCACGGGCGCTACCTGGAGGAAATGGTGCTGCGCGCACCCAGCGGCCTGAAATCAGCCCTGGGCGAGAACCCGAAGCGCATCTACAGCGACAAGAAACAGACACCCTCCACCCGTTTGGGCACCGCCATGGTCATCCGGCAGGCCTTTATGGATGCACAGAACTACCTGGGCAAGGCGGACCCCAACACCCGCGACCCGCACCTGGAAGCACTGGCCATGGTGCTGCGCCGGGAAATCCCGTGGCGCCAGCACGCCCACCGGGCCGACGACATCGGCACGGCCCTGCGGCTCGCGGACGAGTTCGGCTACGACCTGGTACTGGACCACGGCACCGAGGCGCACCTCCTGGCCGATGTCCTGGCCGAACGGGGCGTACCCGTCCTGATCGGTCCGCTGTTCACCACCCGTTCAAAGGTGGAGCTGCGTGGACGGAGCATGGCCAACCCCGGGAAACTGGCCGCCGCCGGAGTGGAAATCTCCATCATTACCGACCATCCGGTAGTGCCCATCAACTTCCTGATCTACCAGGCGGCGCTCGCCGTCAAGGAGGGGCTTGGCCGCGAAGAGGCGCTGCGTGCCGTGACCATCAACCCCGCCCGTGTGCTGGGCCTTGCGGACCGGCTCGGCTCGCTGGAACCCGGCAAGGACGCGGACCTGGTCCTGTGGAGCGGTGACCCGCTGGACGTGATGCAGCGGGCGCTGAAGGTGTGGATCGGCGGCCGGGAGGTCTACCGCTACGACCTCGAGGCCCGCGAGCAGATGGTGGCACCACGCTGATGGGTCCCCGTTCCAGCGGCTCCGCACCGGGCACTCCCCCGCGCACTCCGCCGCCCGGCATCATCAGGGCTGCGGGCGCTGCCTGGCTGGTGGCTGGCGTGTTGGTGGCGACCGCCGGGGTCTCGTTTATCATCTCCGCCCGGACCCAGCACCAGGACAGCAGTGCGCTGACCCTGCTGGGGGTATTGGCCCTGGTGCTGGCAGCTGTGAGCGCCTACAGCGTGGTCCGGCTGCGGTCGGGAAAGCGCAGTGCCCGGGAAACACTGAGCAGCATCGGCATCATTGCCGGATTCCCGTTCCTCTTCCGCGGCCCGGCACTGGTGTCCGTGGGCGTGGTACTCCTGGCCTGCACGGCGCTGCTCTGGCTGCCGCAGAGCAACAGGTATTTCCAGCTCCGTGACCCAAAGAAGCGCAGGGCCCGCAGGGGGAACGGGTCCTAGAGCTGTCCCAGCGCGGAGTCGAGGTCAGCGATGAGGTCCTCGATATCCTCCAGCCCCACCGAAAGCCGCAGCAGGTTTTCCGGCACGGCCAGGGCGGTGCCCTTGACGGAGGCGTGCGTCATCTCGGACGGGTAGTTCATCAGCGACTCCACCCCGCCCAGGGACTCGGCCAGCAGGAACAGCCGGGTGGATTCGGCCACCTTCCGCGCCGCAGCCTCGCCGCCCTTGAAGGACACCGAAACCATGCCCCCGAAGTCCTTCATCTGGGCCTTGGCGAGGTCATGGCCGGGATGCTCTTCCAGTCCCGGATACAGCACGTGCTCCACCGCCGGCTGCTCCTTCAGCCACTTCGCCACGGCCATGGCGTTGGCTGAGTGCCGGTCCATCCGCACCGCGAGGGTCTTGAGCCCGCGGGTGGTCAGCCAGGCTTCCATCGGTGCGGATACCGCCCCAACGGCGAACTGGATGAAGCCGATCTCCTCCGCGTTTCCGTCATCATTCAGGATCACGGCGCCGCCCACGGCGTCGGAGTGCCCGCCGATGTACTTGGTGGTCGAATGCACCACGATGTCGGCGCCCAGCGTCAGCGGCTGCTGCAGGTAGGGGGACGCAAAGGTGTTGTCGACCACCAGGAGAGCGCCGGCGTCGTGCGCGGCCTGGGCCGTGGCGGCGATGTCGCTGATCTTCATCATCGGGTTCGACGGCGTTTCCAGCCAGACCATTTTTGTGTTCCCGGCCGCGACTGCGGCTGCCACTGCGTCGGCGTCGGACATGTCCACTGCTGTGTTGGTGATCCCCCATTTGCCCAGGACCTTGTTGATCAGCCGGTAAGTTCCGCCGTAGGCATCATTGCCCAGCACAATGTGGTCCCCCGGGGCCAGCAGCGCCCGGATCAGGGCGTCTTCCGCGGCCAGGCCCGAGCTGAAGGAGAAGGCGTGCCTTCCACCCTCCAGGGCAGCGAGCTGTTCCTGCAGGGAGTCCCGGGTGGGGTTGGTGCCGCGCCCGTACTCATAGCCGTTGCGGAGGCCGCCGATGCCGTCCTGGGCGTAGGTGGTGCTCTGGTACAGGGGCGGAATAACCGCTCCGGTGGTGGGATCGGGGGCCTGGCCCGCATGGATGGCGCGGGTGCTGAAGCTCGTCATGGTGTCCTTCCTTGCGCCGGCGGCAGCCGGCAGGTTGGTACTTCGCAGCGGTTCCGACCCGGGGTTGGCCGGGTCAGAGGCTCAGGTACGAAAGTAGGTCGTGCCGGGTCAGCATGCCAACGGCGCTGCCATCGGACGTAACCATGACGGCGTCGTCCTCCTTCAGCTTCGCGCGGGCGGCTGCCACCGTGTCTCCCGTGCCCACGAACGCCGGGCGCGGGCCCATGTGTTCGCTGATCCGGTCCGTGGGCTTGGCTTCGCCGCGGAACAGTTTCTCCGTCAGCGAGCGCTCGTCCACGGACCCGAGGACTTCGCCCAGGACCACCGGCGGTTCCTGCGAGAGGACGGGCAGGTACGAGACGCCGTATTCGTTGAGGATGGCAATGACGTCCCGCACGGTTTCGTTCGGGTGGGTGTGGACCAGGTCCGGCAGCGACCCGTCCTTGGTGGCCAGGACCTCACGGACGGATGCCCCTTCCCCGCCGTCCTGCAGGAATCCGTAGGAACGCATCCAGTCGTCATTGAAAATCTTGCCCATGTACCCGCGGCCGCTGTCCGGCAGCAGGACCACGACGACGTCGTCGGGCCCCAGCGGGCGTGCAACCTCGAGTGCGGCGGTGACGGCCATCCCCGAGGAGCCGCCCACCAGCAGGCCTTCCTCCCGCGCCAGCCGGCGGGTCATGACGAAGGACTCGGCGTCCTTCACCGCAATCACCTCATCCGGCACGGACCGGTCATAGTTGTCCGGCCACATGTCCTCACCGACGCCTTCAACGAAGTAGGGGCGTCCCGTGCCGCCCGAGTACACCGACCCGTCAGGATCAGCGGCGATGACGCGGACCGGTCCCGAAGCACGGTCGGCGGAGACCTGCTTGAGGTAGCGTCCGGTGCCGGTGATGGTGCCGCCCGTCCCTGCACCGGCCACGAAGTGTGTGACCCGCCCGTCGGTATCGGCCCAGATTTCCGGTCCGGTGGATTCGAAGTGGCTGGCCGGTGCCGACGGATTGGAGAACTGGTCCGGCTTGTACGCTCCGTCGATCTCGCGCACCAGCCGGTCGGAGACACCGTAATAGGAGTCGGGACTTTCCGGGGCCACCGCCGTCGGCGTCACCACCACCTCGGCACCGTAGGCCCGCAGGACATCCCGCTTTTCCACGCCCACCTTGTCCGGCGTAACGAAGATGCATTTATAGCCCTTCTGCTGGGCCACCAGCGCCAGCCCGACGCCGGTGTTTCCGCTGGTGGGCTCAACCACCGTGCCGCCGGGCTTCAGCTTTCCGTCCCGCTCGGCCGCTTCAATCATCTTCACGGCAATGCGGTCCTTCACGGACCCGCCCGGGTTCAGGTACTCCAGCTTCACCAGGACGGTCGCACGGATTCCCTCGGTCACATGGTGGAGCTTCACCAAGGGAGTGTTGCCGATCAGGTCCAGGACAGTATTGGCATACTTCATGTGACCCACGTTACTTTGTTGTCCCGCAGGGAACAGCGGGACCGGAACACGCCGTAGCAAAAGCCACACTCCTGCCGGGTTCTGCTGCGGACAGGAGTGGGGGTGCTGCGTGCGACCATGGTTGCATGTCCTTCACTGCCGCTGTTCCAACGCTGCAGCAGACTCCCTCGGGTCCGGTGCGTTATTGGGATTCGCCCGCTCCGTACTGCCTGCAGACGTCCCTGCGGATCCTGGTCCGGGGTAAGCAGGATCCCACCATCCGGTTGGGTCCCGGGGTGGCCTGGCTGGCCTTCCTCACCCCGGAGGGCCCCGCCACCCTGAACCTGCGCGAGGAACGCGTGCCCGCACCCGGGGCACGGGTCCGGGCCCAGGCCTGGGGGCCGGGCGCGGAGTGTGCGTTGGCGTCAGTGCCTGCCCTGCTCGGCGAAGGGGATGACTGGTCCGGTTTCGACGACGACGCCTTCCTCGCCACGCTGCCCCGGATGGTTACCGAAACCCGGCGCCGGAACCTCTCCCTGCGCCTGCCCAGTACGGGCCGGATCATGGACACCCTGATCCCCGTGGTGCTGGAGCAGAAGGTGACCGTATTGGAGGCCTATTACGCCTGGCGCTACCTGGTGACCCGGTACGGGATCGATGCTCCGGGTCCGGCCCCCGCAGGGATGAAGGCCTCCCCCGCACCGGAAACCTGGCAGCGGATCCCCAGCTGGGACTGGCACCAGGCACGGGTGGACTTCTCCCGCTCCAGCACCATCCTGCGGGCCTGCTCGCAGGCGTCTTCGCTCCAGCGGCTCGCCGACGCTCCCCTGGGGAAGGACCTGACCGCCAAGCTGTGTTCAGTTCCCGGGATCGGCGTCTGGAGCGCAGCGGAAATCACCCAGCGGACGCACGGCGCCCCGGATTCCGTGTCCGTGGGCGATTTCCATCTGGCCGCCTATGTGGGCGCCGCGCTCACGGGCCGGCGCACCGACGACGCCGGCATGCTGAAGCTTCTGGAGCCCTGGCGGGGCCACCGTCAGCGGGTCGTGCGGATGATCATGCTCAGCGGCTACCGCAAACCCACCTTCGGACCCAAGCTCGCCCCGATGGACCACCGCCGGCGCTGAGGCAGCGGAGCGGTCGGGTCACTCAATGCGGCAGGATCGCAAGCCGGTAGATCGATTCCGGCTCCGCGCCGAAGCGCTTGAGGACCGCCACCACTGCTTCCTCATGCTCTTCGTCGACCGCGGCCTGCACCCGCAGCCGGTCATGGAAATCGATCCGCCTCTCTTGGCTGCGGAAAGCCTCGGTCCGGATTTTGCCGGTGTAGACAGCGGCATCGGACAGCTCCAGGGAACGGGCACCCGCCATCAGTAAGGCATCCCGGAGTCCATCGACCCGTTCGCTAGAGACCACGGCGCTGACGAGGTGGCTGGGGGCGGAGCGCCTCGGGTCGGCGGTGATGCTGCCGTTCACTGCTCCCCTGCCTGCTGCAGTGGGCCGGGCCGTGACGCCGCTGAGCGAGTAGCCCGAAGAGTCCTGCTGGACGCGGTCCAGGTCCTCCTGTTCCGGCCCGGGCTCACGCAGTCCGATGGTGCGGGAAATAAGCGAGGCAATAATCCAGCTCAGCACAAAGGAGAAGAGCACTACGCTGACGACTGCGACCGTCTGGTGCCACAGCAGGAGACCTCCTCCGCCGGAGAAAACGCCGTCATCGCTGACCGGGTTCACTGCACTGTCGGCGAAAAAGCCCAGCAGCAGGGTACCCAGCACGCCGCCGACAAAATGGACGGCAATCACGTCCAGGGCGTCGTCGTAATGCAGGATCCGCTTGAGCCGGACGGCCAGGGCGCACAGGCATCCGGCAATCAGTCCGATCAACAGGGCCGAGCCGGTTCCGACAAAACCGGCACAGGGGGTAATGGTGGCCAGACCGGCGACTGCGCCGGAGACGGCACCCACCAAGGTGGAGTGCCCGCTGCCAACCCGTTCCACGAGCAGCCAGGTAAGCATGGCGGCTGCCCCGGCCGCGTGGGTGTTGATCAGAGCCTGCGCTGCAATGTCGTTGGCTTCCAGTCCGTCCCCGGCGTTGAATCCGAACCAGCCGAACCAGAGGATGCCTGCACCCACCAGCATCAGGGGGAGGTTGTTCGGCGAGGTCCGCAGGTTCGGCCAGCCGCGCCGCCTGCCAACCACCAGGAGCACTGCGGCGGCGGCGGCACCGGCGGAAGTATGCACCACCATGCCTCCGGCCCAGTCCTGGGCCCCGAGCTGGAACAGCCATCCCTGGGGATGCCAGAGCCAGCGGGCAATCTGCGGGTACACCAGGACCGAGAACGCAGCGAGGAAAACCACCCAGCCGGCAAACCGGAGCCTGCCTGCGGTGGCCCCGGTAAGCAGGGCTGGAGTGATTACCGCGAACATCATCTGGTAGGCCACAAAAGCGAGCGCGGGTATGGTGACGCCTGCCGCGACGGTGTGGAACTGCGGGGTGTCGAGATCCAGGAGCGCCACGGCATCAAACTCGCCGAGCACGGAGTTGCCCTTATTGCTGAAGGCCAGGGTGTATCCGACCAGGATCCAGGTCAGGGAAATGACACCCAGCGGAATGATGTTCTGCAGCATCATGGTCAGGACATTGCGGACCGGCACCATCCCGCCGTAGAAGAGGGCCAGGCCCGGAGTCATGAAGAGCACCAACCCGGCACAGGTCAGCACCCATGCGGTGTCTGCCGCGTTCATGCCGGGC
Source organism: Arthrobacter sp. zg-Y919 (assembly GCF_030142045.1). NCBI lineage: Bacteria > Bacillati > Actinomycetota > Actinomycetes > Micrococcales > Micrococcaceae > Arthrobacter > Arthrobacter sp. zg-Y919. Next base: position 2,481,780 of record NZ_CP126242.1, read on the forward strand.
ACCGCAGGGGCCCGGGCCTACTGGTGCTGGGCCTCCCCGTACCGGGCGTACCCGGCCCGGATCTTCCGGTGCTGCTCGTCCCGCTGCTACCGCACATGGAGTCCCGCTTCCAACCCGCTTGCCGTTCATGGGCGTTCGGACTGCTGGGCCCCGGAACCGGTGCCGGGGGCCCAGGACCAGTCGAGTTTACCGCCAGGCCACGCGGCACCAGAAGGGAACGGGCACACACAGAAGCAGACAGGGCCGATTCGGTTCCGGTCCTGCCTGCTTCTGTCCGTGCTCCCGTTACCGGGGCTGGTCTTACCGGGACGCTGGAGCCTTAGTGCGAACCGACCATGCCGTTGGGGTCAATGACGTATTTCTTCGCCACGCCCGAATCAAACTCGCGGTAGGCCTCCGGTGCCTGGTCCAGGCTGATCGGGGTGGCGCTCACGGCCTTGGCAATCTGCACCTTGTCATGCAGGATCGCCATCATCAGTTCCCGGTTGTACTTCATCACGGGACACTGTCCGGTGGTGAAGGACAGCGACTTGGCCCAGCCCGCACCCAGATTGAGACTCAGCGACCCCTTCTGGGCCGCCTCATCGACGCCGCCCGGGTCCCCGGTGACGTACAGCCCGGGAATGCCCAGCGCTCCACCTGCCGCAGTGATGTCCATCAGCGAGTTCAAAACCGTCGCCGGAGCCTCACTGCTGGAGCCTGCACCGTGGCCGCGGGCCTCGAACCCCACGGCGTCGACGCCGCAGTCCACTTCCGGCACCCCCAGGATCATCTCGATCTGATCCCGTGGATCCCCCAGCGACACGTCCACTGTTTCGCAGCCGAAACTGCGGGCCTGGGCCAGGCGCTCCTCGTTCAGGTCGCCCACAATCACGGCAGCCGCACCGAGCAGCTGTGCCGACACCGCTGCGGCCAGGCCCACGGGACCTGCACCGGCAATGTAGACGGTGGACCCCACCCCCACGCCTGCCGTAACTGCGCCGTGATAGCCGGTGGGGAAGATATCCGAGAGCATGGTCAGGTCCAGGATCTTCTCCATGGCCTGGTCCTTGTCCGGGAACTTCAGGAGGTTCCAGTCCGCGTAAGGCACCAGCGCGTACTCGGCCTGCCCTCCGACCCAGCCGCCCATGTCCACGTATCCGTAGGCGCTTCCGGGCCGGTCCGGGTTGACATTCAGGCAGATTCCGGTCTTACGTTCCTTGCAGTTCCGGCACCGGCCGCAGGAGATATTGAACGGCACCGACACCAGGTCACCCACGTTGATGTACTCCACGTCGGGTCCGGTTTCCACGACTTCCCCGGTGATCTCATGACCCAGGATCAGGTTCGGCGGCGCCGTCGTGCGGCCCCGGACCATGTGCTGGTCGGATCCGCAGATGTTCGTGGTGACCACCTTCAGGATGGCCGCGTGCGGAAGTTTGCGGCCGATGTTGGCAGGATTCACCCCCGGCCCGTCCTGCAGCTCGAAGGACGGGTAATCAATGTCCTGGACTTCCACTACACCCGGTTCAAGATAGGCAATTCCTCGGTTGGAACTCATGTCTTCCTCGCTGTCGTCTCGTCGTCGTTGACGTCCGCGCTCTGTGCGTTCCCCCATGCGGTGCGCCCTATGGGAGCGAGGTTACAACGGGGGCTGTGGCTGCGGTAGACGGTAATGCTTCCGGATCCACAGCAGATCCGGAGAGGGTGTGTGGTTCCCGCTTAACGCACTCAGGGAGGTGTGGAACACACCTCCCTGAGAGCAAAACTATGGAGCCGGGTGCGGCTAGCCCTGGCCGTTGGAGCCGGCTGCTCCCTCGCGTTCCTGCGCTGCGATCTGCTCGTGGACCGCCTTCATGTCCAGGCCCTTGACCGCTTCCACCAGTTCGCTGAACTGGCTGGCGTTCAGGGCGCCGGGCTGGGAGAACACCAGAACCTTTTCCCGGAAGGCCATGAGGGTGGGAATGGAGGTGATGGCGGCGGCAGCTGCCAGACTCTGCTCGGCCTCGGTGTCCACCTTGCCAAAGATGATGTCGTCGTGCTGCTGGGAAACGGATTCATATACGGGCGCAAACTGCTTGCAGGGTCCGCACCAGTCCGCCCAGAAGTCCACGAAGACTATGTCGTTTTCCTCGATGGTCTCGGGGAACGTTGCTTCGGTGATGTCGATAGTAGCCATGGTCCAACGCTAGCGGTGCCGGCGTGCATTGTCTGCAACTGTTCGCTGACCGTGAAGCGGCTCAGGCCCCGGGCAGTTTCGTCAGGCGGCGGATCACCGGCAGCGCCGCCGAAAGGGACGCGCGTTCCTCGCTGCTCAGCTGCTCCAGCAGGGCGGCCATCAGCGCGGTCCTGCTCTCATTGGCTTCCTGCAGCGCCCGTGTCCCCTGCGGGGTGAGCGTGACCCGTACACCCCGGGAATCGTGCGGATCTGGACTGCGCAGCAGCAGCCCTGCGCCTTCAAGACGGATGATCTGCTCGGTGGCGCTGGGCACCTTCACGCCCAGGTTCCGCGCAATCCCACTGACGCGCATGCCTTCACCGGCGGCCATCTTCATGATGCTCACCTGCGTGGCACTGAGATCGGTATCCGCATCCATGTTGCGGGCAATGTACAGGGCCAGCCGGAGGGACTCGCGGAATTCCACGGCGAGGTCGTCCAGTGCGGGATCGGTACTCATGGTTAGGAAGCCTAATATCTAGTGGGGCTGGGCACAAGGGTCCGGGAACCTGAAAAACCCGCCCTCACCTAAGTGAGGACGGGTTTGTCGGTGGCAGATACTGGATTCGAACCAGTGAAGGCGTTGCCAGCTGATTTACAGTCAGCCCCCTTTGGCCGCTCGGGTAATCTGCCGAGTGTCTTCAAAGTGAAGACCTTGTCCGCAGCAGCTGCGGACAAGACAACTTTACCGAAGATTCTCCCAAGTTACGAATCGGGACCCAGATGCCTGCCGGCAGGCTTTTTTCACGGCCCTCCCGGAGCCGCCACCGCGGCTTTCCTTACCTGCCGCCGGCGCTACAGGCCCCGCACCATCCGGTCCTCGAGCTGTGCATAGAACCGGTCCGCCTGGGCCTGGGTCACCGACCCCCACTTCACCGCATTGACGAGGTCAGCGTGGATCCCCGCCAGACGCTCACGCATGCCTTCCACCCGGTCCGCTTCGACGGGCGACGCCGGAGAGCAGTCCACAGTGGAAGAGACCGGCGTGATCGCGGCCCTGGCCGGAGCAGCACCAAGGACACCCATGCCTGCCGCCGAGGCAGCGGCCAGGAAGGAACCGGCTGCAGCGGTGCGGATCCGCACGGCAGCGGGACGGCGGAGGGAGGGGCGGGAAGCAGGGCTGGAAGCATGAGGGTGAGTGTTTTCCACCCCCTCACCTTTCCCCGCCCCGATGGGATGACGCCGTGTGTTGGCTGTGCGGCCGCTGGGAGTGGGGAGCCATCGGGGCGCAGACCTATTACGCTAAGTAGCAGGAAAAGTCATCAACTTAGAGGAGTTCCGAAATGGCCAGCGAGTCCACGTTCGACGTCGTCAGCAAGATCGATAAGCAGGAAGTGGCCAACGCGCTGAACCAGGCGCAGAAGGAAATCGTCCAACGCTACGACTTCAAGGGGGTAGGCGCCGAGGTGGACTTCAGCGGCGAGAAGATCCTTATGAAGGCCAACTCCGAGGACCGGGTAAAGGCCGTGCTGGACGTCCTGCAGTCCAAGCTGGTCAAGCGCGGCATCTCCCTGAAGTCCCTGGACGCTGGTGAGCCGTTCGCCTCCGGCAAGGAATACCGGATTGAAGCCTCCATGAAGGAGGGCATCGCCCAGGACCAGGCGAAGAAGATCAACAAGCTGATCCGCGACGAAGGCCCCAAGGGTGTGAAGTCCCAGATCCAGGGCGACGAGCTGCGGGTCAGCTCCAAGTCCCGCGATGACCTGCAGGCCACCATGGCCCTGCTCAAGGGCGCCGACCTCGAAGTGGATCTGCAGTTCATCAACTTCCGCTAGGACTTTCCGGAGCACTTGCGGCGGCGCCTTCCCCCAGTGGGAAAGGCGCCGTTTGTGCGTTCACTGCGTTTTCTCTGCGGGCCGGGGCTTGCTGCCGAAGCTAGAGCGCGACGTCGTCGGCAGCCGGGCCGTCGTCGCCCTCATCCTTCAACTCTTCCCCACCTATTGCCTCACCCATCCACGTCAGCAGCTGCCACGGGCCGAGTCCACCGCCGGGCAGATCTTCCGCCTCCAGTACGGCAACACCGGTGTTGCTGAGCGCGTTTGCCACGATAAAGTCTGCTCCCACGTTCGCGGCACGCGCGGTGGCCCAGGCCCGGATCATCGCCCCGTGGCTGAAGACCGCCGGGGACTTCAATCCCGCGGCGGCGAGTTCCCCGACCACCGCGTCAAAGCGGCCCAGTGTCTCCCCACCGTCCGGCCCACCGGGCATCCGGGCGGCGGTGTCCCCGGAGACCCAGCGGTAGACGGTCTTCAGATAGGCAATGATTGCCTCCCGGTCGTTGCGCATTTCCAGCTCGCCGGCGGAAACCTCCCGCAGCCCGTCCCGGATTTCGACAGGGAGCCCCAGAGCAGCCGCCAGGGGTGCGGCGGTGAGCTGGGTGCGGACCAGGTTGGAGGCGAAAATACCGTCGATCGGCTCATGCCCGAGGGCTTCGGGCAGGGCCGCCGCCTGCTCCAGGCCCAGCTCCGTCAATCCGGGGCCGGGGACAGCGGTGTCCAGGTAATGCTCCACGTTCGAGGGGGTCTGCCCGTGGCGGATGAGTATCAGGCGCATGCTCGAAGCCTACTTCTTCACCGGGTGTTGGTTGCGGCTAGGCACCCAGGGTCCGGCCGGCCATGCGTTCCAGCCGCTGGATGCGGTCATCCATCGGCGGATGGGTGGCCAGCAGGCCCCGCACGCCGGCGCGGAACGGATTGGCAATCATCAGGTGCGACGTGTTGGCCAGCTTCTGGTCATTGCTCGGAAGCGGAGCCCGCTGGGTTCCGGCTTCGAGCTTGCGCAGGGCCGAGGCGAGCGCCAGCGGATCGTCAGTGAGCTTGGCGCCGTCTTCGTCCGCGTCGTATTCGCGGGTCCGGCCGATGGCCATCTGGATCAGCGAGGCGGCCAGCGGCGCCAGGACCGCCATGGCGATCATGGCCAGCGGGTTGGCGTTGCGGCGGTCGCCGCCGCCGAAGAAGAGCAGGAACTGTCCCAGCGAGGTGATCACGCCGGCGATGGCTGCGGCCACCGAGGAGGTCAGGATGTCGCGGTTATAGACGTGCATCAGCTCGTGGCCCAGCACGCCGCGGAGTTCGCGTTCGTTCAGGAGGGCCAGGATGCCCTGGGTGCAGCACACGGCCGCATGCTGCGGGTTGCGTCCGGTGGCAAAGGCATTGGGTGCCATCGTGGGCGAAACATAGAGGCGGGGCATGGGCTCGCCTGCCTTGACGGAAAGCTCGCGGACAATCCGGTACATTTCCGGTGCCTGGGCCTCGGTGACCGGCACTGCACGCATCGCCCGGATGGCCAGCTTGTCACTGTTCCAGTAGCTGTAGGCGGTCGTTGCCAGGCCGATGACGAGGAAGACCCAGATGAACGTCGGGCTTCCGGTTCCGCTGGAGAGCAGCGCCCCGATTCCCAGCAGCACTGCGAAAAGCACGCCGAACAGGGCTGCGGTCTTGAGTCCGTTGAAATGTCGGTGCACGGGTACTTTGTCCTTCTACTTGGTCCTTTGCGCAGGCCGCACCGGCCTGCGCCGCATCCATGAAGTAAAGCTGATCCAAATAGTTCAACGTTTAACCAGGCGGGACTGTTCCTGCCTGTGGCGGACGCTCAGGGCTCGGGATGCTGGGCGTCGTACCGGGCGAACCGCGGCTGCATGCGCGCCAGCACGGCCACCAGGGCAAGGCAGATCAGCCCTCCGAGTACCGCCGCCCAGCCCTCTCCCACGAAGGACGCGTCCACGCCCGCCACCAGGTCCCCCAGCCGCGGCCCGCCAGCCACAACCACCACAAACACCCCCTGCAGCCTGCCGCGCATCGCGTCGGGGGTGGCGGACTGCAGGATGGTGGACCGGAAGACGCCGCTGATGGAATCGGCAATCCCGGCGCAGGCCATCGCCGCAGCCGCGGGGATGAGCCACCGGGACGGGACCGCGCCGTCGTTGGATCCGGCCAGCACCACTACGACGCCGAAGGCCGTGACCGACAGCCCCCAGGCCGCGACCGACCACAGCACGGCCAGGCCCTGCCGGCGGACCAGCCCGAGCGGACCGGAGAACAGGCCGGCGAGGAAGGCGCCCACGGCCGTGGCGGCCAGCAGCACCCCCACCGTGGTGGCACCGCCGCCGAGCATCAGGGCTCCGATGGCCGGCAGCAGGGCACGGGGCTGGGCGAAGACCATGGCGCACAGGTCCACCACGAAGGTCATGCGGATATTGGGCCTGGTGCCCAGAAAGCGGAACCCTTCCAGCACCGAGCCCAGCCCGGCCTTCTGCACCTTGCCGACCGGCGGCATCGGAGCCAGCCGGTACAGCGCCCACATGGCTGCGGTGAAGGTGACGACGTCGATCGTATAGGTCCAGCCGTAGCCGACGCGGGCCACGAGCACTCCCGCCAGCAGCGGACCGGCGGTCATCGCCAGGCCGAAGGTCATCATGCTCAGCGCATTGGCTGCGGGCAGCAGTTCCGGACGGACCAGGCGGGGAATGATGGCGCTGCGGGCCGGCTGGTTCAGTCCGCCCGCACCCGCATTGACGGCCACGAGGAAGTACAGCAGCCAGACGTTGCCCACCCCTGCCCAGGCCTGGGCGGCTATGCCGATGGTGCTGAGCCACAGCAGCCCCGAGGAAAGCAGTGCGACCTTACGCCGGTCATAGGCGTCCACCACCGAACCGCCGTAGAGTCCGGCCAGGATCAGCGGCACCAGGCCCACCAGTCCCAGCAGCCCAACGTTGAAACTCGACTCGGTGAGTTCGTACACCTCCAGGCTTACCGCCACGAGGGTGAGCTGGGTGCCGACGGCGGACAGCGCGGTTCCGGTCCAGAGGCGGCGGAATTCCGGGCTTTCACGCAGGGGCGTGAGGTCAGCGAGCAGTCTTGGCACCAGAGCAGTCTAGGGGCCCGGCGGCCCCGATCCGGCGCAGTACACGCACACCGCAATAGGAAGCATGCTTAGGATGGGAAGGAACCGATGCAGCCGCCGTTCCCGCCGAAGGAGTAACCACCGTGTTTACCCGCAATGTTGCCGATGGAATCCACCGCATCGAGCATGCCCACGTCAATGTCTACCTGGTTGAGGACGACGACGGCGTGGCGGTGATCGACGCCGGCCTGCCGGGAATGTGGCCGCACCTGACCGGGGCGCTGGACGAACTGGGCTACGGTGCCGGCGATATCCGCGCCCTGGTGCTGACACACGCGCATTTCGACCACGTGGGCACCGCCGCCCGGCTCCGGCAGGAATACCGCACGCCCATCCTGGTGCATGACGCCGACCGGTACATTGCCGCCCACCCCTACCGCTACCGGCATGAGACCAACCGGTTCCTGTATCCCCTGCGCTACCCCAAGGCCGTCCCCGTCCTGGGCGCGATGACCCTCGCCGGAGCGTTGAACGTGCGCGGAGTGACCGACGTGCACAGCCTGACCCCGGACTCCGGCGACACCCTGCCCGGCAGGCCACGGGTTCTGTATACGCCGGGGCATACAGCCGGACACATAGCCCTGCACTATCCGGACCGCGGCGTCCTGATCAGCGGCGATTCCCTGGTCACCCTTGACCCCTACACCGGATCCAAAGGACCCCAGATCGTGTCCGGTGCGGCAACTGCGGACAGTGCCCAGGCGCTCGAGTCGCTGGCACTGCTGGCCGAGGCCGATGCACCGCTGCTGCTCACCGGCCACGGCGAGCCGTGGCGGGACGGCTCGGCGGCGGCAGTGGAGCAGGCGCTGGCCCGCGGCGCGTCCTAGCCCGCGAAACCCCAGGGACTGGGCGGTCCCGCCGGCGCAGGGGTTAGACAGACTCGCCGGCGCAGGGGTTAGACAGACCCGCCGGCGCAGGGGTTAGGCAGACCCGCCGCCGTCCGTGCCGGCGTCGTCGAGTTCCTGTTCCAGCACGTCGAGCAAGCGGGAATCCCCGATGGGCCGGAAATGGCCCATGGACTCCAGCTGGACGTTCCGCGCACCGGCCAGGTGGCTGCCCGCGGGGATATGGGGATCGAAGCTGCTGTAGACAGAGGTAATCCGGGCGTTCACGTCCTCGTTGCGCAGCAGTCGCTGCAGGAACGCATCCCGGGGCGAGAAGGCACGGATCGATGCCAGCGGAAACAGGTTGGCGTACACGGAGCCGGAGAAGGGCGTGTTCACGGCAATCATGCGCGCCACCCGCGCTCCGCCGTCGGGCAGGGTCATCAGGTGCTTGCCGATCAGCCCGCCCTTGCTGTGCGCCAGGACCAGGACATCCTGCAGGTCCTGGTCCACCAGATAGCGTTCCACCAGCTCCGCCATCTGCTCAATGGCTCCGCGGTTGTAGCCCAGCGGCGCCACGGTGTGCACCGGATGGCCTCGATCGTAGAGGTAGTCGGCCAGCGGGCGCAGGAACTGCCAGTTCTCGTAGACGCCGGGGATCAGCACCACCGGAGCCCGCACCTCGCCCTCCGGATGCAGGTACGCCGCAGGGTCGCGGCGGAAGAGGAAGCCGTGGACCTGCCAGTAGGCCACGTAGAAGTAGTCCGAGGCCCAGCCCCGCGCCTGGCGCGCCCAGCGGAAGATCCGTCCCTGCCGGCGCGGGCGGACACCCGGGCGGAGGGTGCTCACCGTACCGCTGCTGCGGAACGCATCAGTTCGGCCGTCTCCTTTGGCCGGGTGTACATCATCACGTGCGGCTGGCCGGGGATTTCCGCGGTTACGGCACCGGGGCGGGCAGCGGCAAGCCGGGCCACCCAGTCGGCGCGCACCACGGGATCCTTGCCGCCGCGCACCAGCAGGACCGGCGGCTTCACCCCGCCGATCCGTTCCTCCATCCGGTGCCGGATCATCACGGGCAGCGTGGACAGGTACCAGCGCGGACCCGCACGCAAATAATCCGTGATCAGCAGGTAGTTGACCGCCGGGGGTTCGACCAGGCAGTCCTGCATCAGCCGCAGCGCCTGCAGCGGAGCCGAGCGCTCGGCGTCGTTGATGGTTGGTCCCAGCAGGACCACCGAGGAGGCGGCCTCCGGGGCGGCGAGCGCCATTTCCACCACCACCTGGCAGCCCATGGAATGACCCACCCACTGCGCACGGTGAATCCCGGCAGCATCGAGTGCCTGCACGGCAATGCGTCCGAAGTCCTCCATCTGCAGCTGCCTGCGGGGTTTGGGAGTCGAGCCGAAGCCCGGCAGTTCCAGCGTGTGCACGGTGGACGAGCGCGCCAGTTCCCAGATCAACGGTCCGTAGTACCGCTCCGAAGCTCCGATCCCGTGCACCAGGACCACCTCGCTGCGGGTCTGCGGCCACTCCGGCGTTCCGGCGTCGTCAAAGCGCCGGTACGTACGGATATCCACGTGCGTCTCCCCTACCGCCACGCGCTGGTATCCGGTTCGAACTTCTGCTGCCGGCACTATGCCTCCGCTTGATGTTCCGTTGAATCAATCTCCGCCCAGCGTACCGGGACCGTGGCAGGTAAGGCGATCCTTATTATGAGTAACTCAAAATAAGGCTAGGATGATGAGCATGACTGGAACCGCAGCAGCAGAGGAGGCCACCGCCAGGTGGTCGGACGAGCTGCGCGCCCACGGCCGCCGCGTCACCAAGCAGCGCCTCGCCGTACTCCGTGCCGTCGACGCTGCACCGCACTCGGTGGCGGACGACGTCGTCGTCGGTGTCCGTAGGGAGCTTCCGGACATTTCACTGCAGTCCATCTATGTGGTCCTCGCGGATCTCACTGAGACCGGCCTGCTGCGGAAAATCGAAACCCCGGATTCTCCGGCCCGGTACGAGACCCGCGTGAATGACAACCACCACCACGCGATCTGCACCGGCTGCGGCCGGATCGAGGACGTGGACTGCGCCGTCGGCCACGCTCCCTGCCTGACCCCCGGAAATACCCACGGCATGACCATCCAGATTGCGGATGTTCTCTACCGCGGGCTCTGCACCGACTGCGCCGCCGCAGCCGCGTCCTAGCCCACCCTGATCCCCCTTCACCTTTTTTGCCAGCACCAGAGAAAGAACAAGTATGTCTAACTTCACCACCACGCAGACCGGCACCCCGGTTTCCAGCGACGCACACTCGCTGAGCACCGGCGCCGACGGCGCCGTTGCCCTTCACGACCGTTACCTGGTCGAGAAGCTGGCCCAGTTCAACCGGGAGCGCATGCCGGAACGCATCGTGCACGCCAAGGGCGGCGGCGCATTCGGTGAGTTCGTAGTCACTGAGGATGTCTCCAAGTACACCCGTGCCGCTGTTTTCCAGCCGGGCACCGTGACCGAGACCGTCCAGCGGTTCTCCTCCGTCGCCGGCGAAATGGGTTCCCCCGACACCTGGCGCGACGTACGCGGCTTCGCGATGCGTTTCTACAGCACCGAGGGCAACTACGACATCGTCGGCAACAACACTCCGGTGTTCTTCATCCGCGACGGCATCAAGTTCCCGGACTTCATCCACTCGCAGAAGCGCCTCCCGGGCTCCGGACTGCGTGACGCCGACATGCAGTGGGACTTCTGGACCAACTCCCCCGAGTCCGCGCACCAGGTCACCTACCTGATGGGTGACCGCGGCCTGCCGACGTCGTGGCGTGAAATGCCCGGCTTCGGCTCGCACACGTACCAGTGGATCAACGCTGCCGGCGAGCGCTTCTGGGTGAAGTACCACTTCACGTCCAACCAGGGCAACCATGAAATCACCGGTGCCGAGGCTGAAAAGATTGCCGGCGCCGACGCCGACTACTACCGCCGCGACCTGTACGAGGCCATCGAGGCCGGCAACTTCCCGTCCTGGGACCTGCACGTGCAGGTTATGCCGTACGAAGATGCCAAGACCTACCGGTTCAACCCGTTCGACCTGACGAAGGTCTGGCCGCACGCGGACTACCCGCTGATCAAGGTGGGTACCCACACCCTGAACCGCAACCCGGAGAACTTCTTCGCGCAGATCGAGCAGGTTGCCCTGTCCCCCGCGAACCTGGTTCCCGGCATCGACGCCAGCCCGGACAAGATGCTGATGGCCCGCATCTTCTCCTACCCGGATGCCCAGCGTTACCGCATCGGCGCCAACTACAACCAGCTGCCGGTCAACGCACCGAAGGCACCGGTCAACAACTACTCGCAGGACGGCGCCATGCGCTTCTCCTACAACTCCCCGGAGACCCCGGTCTACGCACCGAACACGCTGGGCGGCCCCGCGGCCGACGCAGCGCTTGCCGGTGCGGGCAGCTGGGAGAACGACGGCGCCCTGGTGCGTTCCGCCGCGACCCTGCACTCCGAGGACAGCGACTTCGGCCAGGCCGGCACGCTGTACCGCGAGGTTTACGATGACGCCGCTAAGCAGCGTTTCCTGGAAACCATCACCGGTGCCATCTCCGGCGTGAAGCGTCCGCACATCCGCGAAGCTGCGATCCAGTACTGGACCAACGTTGACGCGGTCCTGGGCGAGAAGCTGCGCCTCTCCCTGGCACAGGGCGAGACCACGGCCAACGAAAAGGCCGAGTTCGTGGGCGTTGCTGAGTAACTTCAGCACCCTATAGACACAGCAGCGGCTGGTCCCTTCGGGGGCCGGCCGCTGCTGTTTGTCCGCGAAGCTTTACCGGGAGGGCGTACTCCTGCCCGTTCCACACAGCTTTACCGGGAAGGCCAGTACCAGATGATCAGCAGGGTCACGAGGAATCCGGTGAGGAAGTTCAGCTTCAGGAACCGCTTCCAGCCGGAGTTGGCGGCTGCGGAACCGGCGTCGGTGATCCGTAGGAACGGAACCAGGTTGAGGATGTAGGGCAGCGCCAGCAGGCAGCCCAGGACCGCCGGCCACGCGGTGTTGAGCATCAGCAGGCCCGCAGCAAGGTAAGCGGCTGCGGCGAGCCACACCACCGGCCGGGCCCCGAGCACAGTGGCGATGGACCCGATGCCGCCTTCCCGGTCCGGCACCACGTCCTGAACAGCGCCGAATGCCTGGCTGGCCATGCCCCAGAGGAAGAAAGCCCCAAGGACTGCCCAGAGTTCCGGAGTGAATACCGCCCCGGCCAGGACCAATCCGTATACCGCCGGGCTGACGAAGTGCGTGCTGGAGGTCATCGAATCCAGGAAGGGCCGTTCCTTGAACCGCAGTCCCGGGGCGCTGTACGCAACCACTGCAAAGACGCTTATGGCGAGCACCAGCCAGGACAGCGGACTTCCGAGCAGGACCAGGGCAATCAGGAACGGCACATTCGTGAGGACTGCCGCCCACAGCGTGGTGCGGTGGAACCCGCGGTCCAGTACGGCGCCTTCCACTCCCCCCTTACGCGGATTGTGCAGGTCGGACTCGTAATCGAAAACGTCATTGATGCCGTACATCGCCAGGTTGTAGGGGACCAGGAAGTAGAGGGTGCCGATGACCCAGGCCAGGTCGATCCGTCCGGTGGTGAGCAGGTAGGCGGCAGCAAACGGGTAGGCCGTATTCACCCAGGAGAGCGGCCGCGAGGACACCAGCAGCATGCGCAGGGTTCCCGTCGTTCCGGTGGCGGCAGGGCTCACGGTTGCTCCTTCGGGTGCGGTTTCCCGCTGGTTGCTCTGGAGCCGGCTCCGCGGCCGGGCCCGGCTCCGGAGACAGGGGCGTGTCCGGGGGCGGGGGCATGTCCGGGGGCGGGGGCATGTCCGGGCAGCAGTACCCAGAGCGCGGGAAGCAGCAGCACGGCTGCAAGTGGATAGGCGAAATCTTCCAGCGGGGCTGCCCCGGCGAAGGCTCCGGAAATACGGTCCTCGTTGTACCAAAAGAGGCCGGCGCGGATCATAACGTTGTCGAAGACAGCGGTCAGGGCCAACAGGACGACGGCGGTGACGGCTGCTGCCGCCGCGAAGTAGCGGGGACGGCGGCGGGTGCGCAGCAGGGCTGTTGCGGCGGCCAGGGCTGCCGGCACCAGGAAGAAGGCATTGAGGGTCCAGTACGTCACGGCTGCCTCCCCACCGCATGGCCCGGGTGCCCGCCAGGGAGGTCCGGATCGGGTCCGGCCACCTGGTCCGGGGCTCCGCCGGGGAGGTCCGGATCGGGTCCGGCCCTCTGGTCCGGGGCTCCGCCGGGGAGGTCCGGGGCGCGACGCACGCCCCGTTCAGCGGCCCGCCCGGCAACCAGACGCACCAGGCCGAAGACCACCATGGTCAGGTAGCAGAGGAAGGCCAGGAAAAAGATCTCCTCCACGGGCAGGTGTGGTGCCAGGGTGAGGCCAAGCATGAAGGGAGTCTCGCCCCGGTAGAAGATATCGGAGCCGATGCCGGCCAGGTCCCAGCCGGTGAAGAACACCACGCCTGCCGCCAGCACTACGGCGGCCCGGCGCGCATCGGCAAAGAAGAACAGCCGGAACCGGCGGTCCAGGAGCACCATGCAGCCCAGGGACAGCAGCAGGAAGAGCAGGTACAGGAGGCCCATTACGCTCCCGCCCCGGGAGAAGAGGGTCCGGCGGGCGGCCTGCCGGCAGCGCGCGGCATCGCGGCCTGCGGCGATCCCGGCAGCGTTTCCGCGGCCGGTTCCGCCGACCCGGGTGCGGGCTCGGGCAGCGCCTCGGTGCCGGTGTCTCCGCGCAGCCGCTTGAGGACCAGCTCGGCGCTGATCAGGCACATCGGCAGGCCGATCCCCGGCAGGGTGGACCCGCCGGCATACAGCAGTCCGTCGATCTTCCTGCTGGCGTTCGTGCCGCGGAAGAACGCGCTCTGCTTCAGGATGTGGGCCGGCCCCAGCAGGGTTCCCCGCCAGGAGTTGAGGTCGGCGACAAAGTCCTGCGGGCCCACGGTGCGGCGAATGATGATGCGCTCTGCCAAATCGGGGATGCCCGCCCATGCGGAGAGCTGGGCGATGACGGCGTCGGCCATCTTTTCGATCTGTGGATCCCCGGCACCGTCAATCCCTCCGGCTCCCAGTGACGGATCGGACGGCACCGGGACCAGGACAAACAGGTTCTCGTGCCCTTCCGGGGCGGCCTCCGGATCCGTGGCGCTGGGGCGGCACACGTACAGGGACGCAGGATCCGGAACGGACGTTTCCGCGCCGAAAATCTTCTCGAAATTTTCTTCCCAGTCACTGGTGAAGAGCAGTGTGTGGTGTTCCAGCTGCGGCAGTTTTCCCTGCACGCCCAGGTGCAGCAGCAGCCCTCCGGGACCGGGGACGCGCTTCTCCCAGTATTTCTCCGGATAGGTCTGGAGGGCTTCGGGGAGGAGGGCGGTTTCAGTGTGGTGGAGGTCCGCTGCCGAAACGACCAGGTCTGCGTCCAGGGAGACGAGCGTTCCGTCGGCGTCCCGGTAATCCACGCCGGCGGCCCGCGGCTTGGGGTGCCGGGGCCGTACCCGGTTCCGGTCTGCGCCCGGCCCGGGTGAGGTGCGGATCCGGGTAACCTCGGCACCCGTGATCACCTGCGCGCCTTCCGCCCGGGCCAGGTCGGCAATCACCGAAACGATCCGGTGGAAACCGCCCAGCGGGTAAAGCACTCCGTCGGCCAGGTCCAGCCGGCTCATCAGGTGGTACATGCTGGGCGTAGTGAACGGGGAGGAGCCCAGGAAAACCGCCGGGTAGCCCAGGATCTGGCGGATCCGCGGGTCCGTGAAGCGCCGGGCCACGAAGGTGCTCAGCGGCTCCAGCAGCAGCCGGGCCAGCCGCGGACCGCGCCGCAGGACGTCGGGGCGCAGGAGCGGCAGGAAGGAGGCGAAAGTCGAATACAGGAACCGCTTCTTGGCCATCCCGTAAACATCTTCGGCGGATTCGAGGTATTCCTCCAGCCGGTCTCCGGCCCCGGGTTCCAGGGATTCGAAGAGGGCAATGTTCCCGGTCCGGGTGGCGGCTACATCCACCGGTTCGGTGCGGCCCTCGAAGAACACGCGGTACCCCGGATCCAGCTGGACCAGCTCCAGCTGGTCTGCGGCCGAGGTGCCCAGCAACCGGAAGAAGTGGTCGAAGACCTCCGGCATCAGGTACCAGGACGGGCCGGTGTCAAAGCGGAACCCTCCGGTTTCCCAGCTTCCTGCCCGACCCCCGGTCTCGGGCTGCTTTTCCAGCACGGTGACCTCCAGGCCGTCCCGGGCCAGCAGCGCGGCGGTGGCCAGGCCGGTGATGCCGCCCCCGATCACGACGGCGGTACGCGGACGCATGCTCATGGTTGCCTTTCGTTCTGCGACCCGGGGAACCGGGACCCCGGTTTCCCTCCCCCGGGCTGCTGTGTCCGGGGAACGGCGGCCTTGCGGGTCAGGAGCGCCCGTGCCGCAATCCGCGCCTTCACCGGGTTGGACACACGGACCCGCGTGGTGCGCAGCTCCTCGGCCGGCGTGCTGCGGAGCCGGCGGGCCAGCTCAGCGAACAGGTCCTGGGCCAGCACGACGGCGGCCCTGCAGTTTGCGGGCAGGCGTGCCACTGCGGCTCCCGAGACGAGCAGGTCGGCATCGATGCCGTCCAGGATCCGGTGCTTATCCGCCTCGCTGAAGGCAGCTACGGTGATGCCGGGGAAATAGCTGCGTCCCAGGGCCTCGAAATCCTGCGCGAGGTCCCGCAGGAAGTTGACCTTCTGGAAGGCCGCTCCGAGCCGCTGGGCACCTTCACGGAGCTGCTTGGCGTGGTCGTCGGGCAGGGGCACTCCCTGGAGGAAGCACTGTAGACACATCAGCCCGACCACCTCGGCTGAGCCGTAGACGTACTCGTTGAAGCTGTCCTCGGTGTGCTCCATCTGGTCCAGGTCCGCGCGCATCGAGGCAAAGAACGGCCGGGTCAGCTCCGTCCCGATGCCGGCCTCCCCCGCAGTCAGCGCAAACGCATGGACCACCAGGTTGACGCTGTAGCCGGTACGCAGTGCCCGTTCCGTGTCCGCCTCGAGCTCATCCAGCAGTGTGCCGATCTCCGCGGGGGGCACACGGGCGGCCGCCGGCACGCCGTCGACAACCTCATCCGCCAGCCGCACCAGCGCATAAATGGTCTCGATCTGCTTTCGGGTCCTGCCGTCGAGCAGGCGGGATGCCAGCCCGAACGACGTCGAGTACGACCGGATCAGCACGGCTGACGTCTGCCGTGCGACAGCGTTGTAAAGGGGCAGGCCCTGCTCAGCTGCCACGGACTACCGTCCCCGGTTCACGGCGTCGTCAACCACGGTCGACAATGCGGCCCGCAGCCCGGGGGTCACCGCGGGGCAGTCCAGGTGCTGGCGGGCCCGGTCGGCATATTCGCGCACCAGCTGCTGCGCGTGGTCCCGCGCACCGGAGGAAACCAGCAGTTCCCGGGCGCGGACGGCATCACGGGCGGTCAGCTCGGGGTTGCCGATCAGGTCCGAAAGCTCCGGCCATTCCGGCTGCCGTGCAGCATAGGAGACCAGCACCGTGCGCTTTCCCTCGCGCAGATCGGAAAAACTGGACTTGCCCGTGGCGCTCTCCGCACCGAAAACCCCCAGCAGGTCATCCACCACTTGGTAGGCGATCCCGATGTCCCGGCCGTACAGGCCCAGGGTGGTCACGACGTCGTTCGGTGCCCCGGCGAGCACGGCCCCGGCCTGCAGCGGCGCCTCGAAGGAGTAGACGGCGGTCTTGAGCCGTTCCATGTGCAGGATTTCCGCGATGGGCGGGGCGTCAGGGTGGAAGGAAAGGTCCACGTCGATCAGCTCGCCACCGGCGGACGCGAAGACGGCGTCGTCCAGGATCTCGGCCAGCCGCTCCCGGACGCCTGTGTGGACCTTGGCACTGTCCAGCAGCCGGAAGGCCCCGGCCAGTGCCAGATCACCGGCGATGACGCCGGCGGAGAGGCCGCGGTGCCGGGCTGCGCCTGCTTCCAAGCCTGCTGCGGCGGCAATCCCCCGATAAACGCCGGAGACATTTTCGTGGCCGCGGCGGGTGAAATCCAGATCGATCACGTCGTCGTGCACGATCAGGGCCGTGTGCAGCAGTTCGAAGGCGGCACCCACCCTGGCGGCCGCAGCTGTGTCCGTGCCCCCGAGGTTCAGGTATGCCGTCAGCAGGATGCGGGGTCGGACCCTTTTACCGCCCGCCGCGGAGTTTTCGAGGGCCTGCCAGAGGGATCCATAGGCGGGACCCAGTTTCGCCGCCCGCTCCTTCGCCTGCTCGAAGAACCGCTGCAGGACGGTCTCGACCTGGTCCTGCCCAGCGGCCAGGTCGAGCGGGGGGTGCGTATCCATAGGTAAAGTAAACACGTATGGGAGTAGGGGAAGAAATGACGGACAGCGCAGAACAGGTTGTTCTCGTCGACAATGAGGGCCGTCCCCTCGGTACCCGTGACAAAGCGAGTGTGCACACCACCGAGACACCGCTTCATCTGGCGTTCTCCACCCACGTCTTCAATACCCGCGGGCAGCTGCTGGTCACCCGCCGGGCATTGTCCAAGCGGACCTGGCCCGGTGTCTGGACCAATTCCTTCTGCGGCCACCCGGGTCCAGGAGAGGCCACGGAGGACGCGGTCAACCGGCGCGCACAGCGCGAACTCGGGCTCGAAGTCCGGGATCTGACGCTGCGGGTTGCGGATTTCCGTTACCGCGCCGTTGATGCTTCGGGCATCGTCGAACATGAGATCTGCCCCGTGTACACAGCCGTGGCCGACGCCGATCCGGTCCCCGCGGGGGACGAGGTCATGGACTGGGAGTGGGCGGATCCGCAGCAGCTGGTTCCCGCGGTGCGGCTGACTCCGTGGGCGTTCAGCCCGTGGCTGGTCCTCCAGCTTCCGCTCCTCTACCCCTGAGCCAGGGTTGGGCTGCGGCTGACGCTCAGTTCGCCGGTGCCGGAGACTTATTTCCCCGGAACCTCCGGCCCCACCGGACCCAGGGGTAGTCCTGCGGCCAGTGGCCGGCCAGGGTATGGAAAGCCCGGCGGAAGCGCAGCGCCAGGTTAGGCAGACTCTGCACGGCGCGTGGGGCCATCCCCACGATCAATGTCCGGTCCCTGCGGCACCGCCGGCCCTGGCCGAGGTGGAAACTGAGGCAGACGTCGTCGTGCATCTGCGCATCACTGCGGTGCACGTCGCCGCGGACTTCCCGCCATGTCTGCGCGCGCAGGGCCAGGTTGGAGCCGAATAACGGCCAGTGCGCCAGAGCCGAGCCCATCGCCAGGTAATAGGACCCCAGATACAGCCGGGAGAGCAGCAGCCCACGCAACGGGGGCATCCCGTAGAAAACTCCCGGCCCACTGAGCACTTCCAGCTCAGGGTCCTCGGCAAAGGCAACGGCAATGCGCTCGATCCAGTCCGGCGGCAGGACGCAGTCTGCGTCGCACCGCGCAATGACGGTGGCTCTTTGCCCGGAACCTGCTTCCGAAGAATCCGCTGCCGCGGCGTCGTACCCAGTACTGGCAGCGGCGGGGATCCCGGCGACGGGTTCCCACACCACCCGCGCACCGAACCTCCGTGCGGTTTCGGCGCTGGAGTCGCTGCTGTTATTGTCCACCACCACGATTTCCCGGGGCGCTACCGTCTGCCGGGCCAGCGAAAGCAGGCAGGCTTCCAAGAGGGCAGAGTCGTTCAGGCACGGAATGACCACGGACACTGCCGGAAGCTCGGAGGGCATGGGCCGAGTTTAGCGCGGGACCAGGCCCGGTCCGGACGCTTTGGGCGCACCCCTCCTGCGGGCGATCGTGCGCGGCTACCGTAGGAGGATGATCGATGCCCTGCTCCATCCCCCGGTGTCCCTGCGGGAATACCTCGCCGATGCCGTCCGTATGGCCGGAGTGGTCAGTGTCGTGGTGGCGCTGTTCCTGCTGGGGCCGGTGGAAACTGCGCTGTTCCTGCTGGTGTTACTGGGCCTTCTGGTGTCCCGTGCGCTGGCTGTCTTCCCCGGTTTCGATGCCGCGTACGGCGTGGTGCTGCTGACCGCGGCGTGGAGCAGCGTCGCGGATCTGTACGCCCGTATCCCATGGTGGGATTTGGCCGTCCATTGTGCCGCCACCGGCACCCTTGCCGTGATCGCCTATTTCCTGCTGGTGCAGTTTGGTGCTGTTCCGGCCGTCCGCCGTCCACACCGGGCTTCACGGTCGCTCCCCGTGGTGGTTCCACTGCTGGTGCTCGCCCTGGGGCTGGGCATGGGTGTGCTGTGGGAAATCGGTGAGTGGTGGGGCCATACCTATGTGGACGCGAGTATCAACGTCGGTTACGCGGACACCATGACAGACCTCGCCGCCGGAGGGTTGGGTGCGTTGGCCGCCGGCTTGTGCCTTGGGATGGCGGTGCGCCGTTCCGGTGCGTTGCTGCTTGCCCCGTTGCCTCACCGTGCCGGCAGCTAAGGTTCCGGGGCGGGCAGCCCCGGGGATAACTGCGAAGGGCAGCCCGGGCTTAACTGCGAAGGGCATCCCCGGGCAGCGCAGTGGCTGCCCGGGGATGCCCGGTTTCGCTGGCTTTAGCGCCGGCGTCTTCCGCTAGCGGGAGAGGAAACGCTCGTGCTCGCTGTGTGCACGGGCCACGGTTTCACGGATCTGCTCGATGTCCTTGACCTTATTGCGGTACTTGAGGTCCATCTTCAGGATCTCCTGCTCCTCGTCGCAGAGGGCCTTGTAGACCCGCTCCCGCTCGGTGGGATCGGCAGTGTAGTGAAGGTCCAGGTAGGCATCGGCGTGGCGCCGGGCATTGTTGACCGCAGTCATCGCCTTGCCTGCCGGGCTGAGCAGGGAGCCCACAATGGTGACGGCCAGTACACCGACGATGACCGAGAGTGAAAGGCCGGTGGTGACTTCGAAGACCGGGACATGCTCGCCGCCGTTGATGAACGGCAGGGTGTTTTCGTGCAGTGCGTGCAGGACGAGCTTGACGCCGATGAAGGCCAGGATGGCGGCAAGACCGTAGCTGAGGTAGATCAGGCGGTCCAGCAGTCCGTCGATCAGGAAGAACAGCTGGCGAAGGCCCATCAGGGAGAACGCAGTAGCCGTGAAGACGATAAAGACGTTCTGGGTCAGGCCGAAGATGGCCGGGATGGAGTCCAGTGCGAAGAGGATATCCGTACCGCCGATGGCCACCATAACCAGCAGCATCGGAGTCAGGACGCGCTTGCCGTTCTCCATCGTGAAGAGCTTGTCGCCGTCGTACTCGTCCGAGGTGTGGAAGATCTTGCGGGCCAGGCGGATGATGAAGTTGTTGGCTTCATCATCGCCCTCGGTGCTTTCAGGCTTCAGCAGGTTGCCGGCAGTGATCAGCAGGATCAGGCCGAAGAGGTAGAACACCCAGGAGAAGGAGTTGATCAGAGCGGCGCCGAGGAAGATAAACGCGGTTCGCGCGATCAGCGAGAAGACAATGCCGAAAAGAAGGACCTTCTGCTGGTCTTCACGCGGCACCCGGAAGCTCGCCATGATGATCAGGAAGACAAAAAGGTTGTCCACTGACAGGGCTTTCTCGGTGATGTAGCCGGCGAAATACTCCGTGCCCATCTGGTTACCGCCGAAGACCCAGACAACAATGCCGAACACGATGGCCAGGCCCACGTAGATGGCGGACCAGATGGCCGCTTCCTTCAGCGTGGGAATGTGCGCCTTGCGGATGTGGAAGAAGTAATCAAAGGCCAACAAGGCCAGAATGACCAGAATGGTCACTCCCCAGATCAAGGGGGAAACAGTCATAACCGTCTGCTTTCGTAGGGTACGCCGAAGGAGCATAGGTCTCTCCCGCCACCCAAACAGGCTGGCCGCGAATCCGGCGGAGCGTCGGTGCTCCACGTGTTGACGGATATCTGCGTTTTGGGATACTCCCCTACGAAGCCATCAGTCTAACAGGACGGATCCGATTCGCTGTCCACGTCACGCCCATCGGCCAGGTCGGAGCAGTCACCGTCCGGGTCCTCAAAAGTTTGGGGCTTAAACAGGAAGCCGCCGCACCTCAGTGGCGCGGCGGCTCATGTTTCGTTGGTCAGCCTTCACAGTCCTTGCAGTACGCCAGGCCGTTCTTTTCCACGGCCAGCTGCGAGCGGTGGCGGACGAGGAAGCAGGAGTTGCAGGTGAACTCGTCTTCCTGCGGCGGCACCACACGGACCAGCAGTTCTTCACCGGACAAGTCGGCACCGGGCAGCTCGAATCCTTCGGCTGCCTCGGTTTCATCCACGTCAACTACGGCAGACTGCTTGTCACTGCGACGGGCCTGAAGCTCTTCAATAGAGGCTGGACCGGCCTCTTCCTCAGTCTTGCGCGGCGCGTCATAATCTGTAGCCATGTTCTCGGCTCACACTCCAAATCCGTAGTGGTGTTGTTTCCGGGGCACTCGATAGTAGCCGAAGATAACGGACGGACGGGTGTGTAATATTCCCATCGTCGGTTTCCCTCGGCCTTTTTCTTTTCCGGTCGTTCCAGGCAGCCCCCGGAACGGGCGGTCCCCCCGGGCGGTCGGACGTTCCGTTGCGGGTTCCGTCCGCGTCTCGCTGCGCCCTTGCCTACCCAACGTGCATCCCGCCACACAGGTTCCGATGTTCGGTCGGGATTTTCTGCTGGCGCTTCGGTGAAGGGTCCGGACCAGCCCGCGACGGGTAACGGCAGGTAACGGCACGCCGCACCAGCCTGCGCCGGGTATATGAAAACACCGGACGGGTGAGCTTTCGCCCACCCGTCCGGTGCCGGACTGCGTGTTGTGCTTAGGCCTCGGGCTGCGGTTCAGCCGGGGACATCTTCTGCTCGCCACCCGTGGTGTAGGAACCGTTGGTTCCCGTGCCACCTGCAGCGGAAGAACCGGTGGAGGAGCCGGTGGAGCCGGTCGAGCTGGAGTCCGTCGAGCTGGAGCTGCTGGAACCCGTGACCTTGGACGCGGCGTCCTTGGCGACACCGGTGACCTTGTCCTGCAGGCCCGGAGCCTTGTCCTTGGCCCATTCGGTGCCGTGGGAAACGGTTTCCTGAACCTTGGGGTCGTTCCAAAGCTGCATCAGCTTTTCGCGGCCGCCCTTGGAACCAGCCAGGTAGCCGATACCCGCACCGGCCAAAAATACAAGCTTCTTTACCATGGTCGTCCTCTTCTCCTGCCCTTACCGGGCCTTGATAAGTTCTGTCCCCTTGCACCCTACCGTCCAAAACGGCAGGTTCAACAGTCAGCTTACTATTTGGACCCGGGGTCGAGGAGACGGGACCTGATGAGGAAGCGTTTGCCTTCGGGTGCTTCCACAGAGAACCCGCTCCCCCGGCCGGACACCACATCTACGGTCAGGTGTGTGTGCTTCCAGTACCCGAACTGTTCCCGCGACATCCAAAACTCCAGGTCCTCTCCGTCCAGGTCGAAGACGCCAAGGAGCACATCGGCGTCGCCCGTGAGGAACTCCCCGTGCGGATAACACATGGGAGATGACCCGTCGCAGCAGCCGCCGGACTGGTGGAACATAAGCCTTCCGTGGGTTTCGCGCAGCCGCAGCAGCAGCGCCAGGGCAACAGGCGTCAGCGCCACCCGGGAAAAATCCTCCCCGGGCAGCGCGGCAGCCGCTTCCATCCCAGGTGCAAGCGAAGAATCCATCAGTATCCAATCACCACACGGCCGTCTACACGGCCTTCTCGGAGTTCAGTCATCACATCATTGATTTCTTCCAGGTTGCGGACGGTGATGTTGGGGTGGATCAGTCCGCGGTCGTAGAAGTCGATCGCCTCCGCCAGGTCCTGGCGGGTACCCACGATCGATCCCCGGATCGTGAGGCCCTTGAGCACGGTGTCGAAGATCGGGGCCGGGAAGTCCCCCGGCGGCAACCCGACAAAAACAATCGTTCCTCCGCGCCGGGCCATGCCGATGGCCTGCCCAAAAGCTGTCGGATGCACCGCGGTGACCAGTATTGCGTGGGCACCGCCGATCTTCTCCTGGATGACCTCGGCGGGGTCCTCGTTGCGCGCATTGACCACAACCTCGGCCCCGTACCTCTTGGCCAGTTCCAGCTTCTCATCGGCGATGTCCACGGCGGCGACACGCAGTCCCATGGCAATGGCATACTGCACCGCTACGTGGCCCAGGCCGCCTATCCCAGAGATGACCACCCATTGCCCGGGTCGTGCATCGCTGACCTTCAACCCCTTGTAAACCGTGACTCCGGCGCAGAGGACAGGGGCGATCTCCTGCGGATCGGCCCCTTCCGGGATGCGCGCAGCGAAGCGCGCGTCCACCAGCATGTACTGGCCGAAGGAGCCGTCCACGGAATAGCCGCTGTTCTTCTGCTGCTCGCACAGGGTTTCCCAGCCTGTCCGGCAGTACTCGCAGACACCGCAGGCGTAGGCAAGCCAGGCGTTGCCCACCATGTCGCCCGGGTGCAGGTCGGTGACCCCCTCACCGACCTGCACCACCTCGCCGACGCCCTCATGCCCCGGAATGAACGGAGGAGTTGGCTTTACGGGCCAGTCCCCGTCCGCCGCGTGGAGATCCGTATGGCAGACACCCGTGGCCACCAGCTTGACGAGCGCCTGGCCCGGACCTGGTTCAAGCACCGCCATTTCCTCGATGGAGAGGCCCTCACCGAGACGGTTCACTACTGCTGCCTGCATGCTGGTCATGGGGTCCTCTTTCCATCAAAGGAACTACGGTTCAAGTGGAAGGCGAGTGACACCCCAGCCTAGGCATGTGCGAAGGCCGCTTAGAAGAACCCCTGCTTGTTTTCGGCGTAGCTCACCAGCAGGTTTTTGGTCTGCTGGTAGTGGTCCAGCATCATCGCGTGGTTTTCGCGCCCGATTCCGGAGGACTTGTAGCCGCCGAACGCGGAATGCGCAGGATAGGCATGGTAGTTGTTCACCCATACCCGTCCGGCCTGGATGTCCCGCCCCGCCCGGTAGGCGGTGTTGCCGTCCCGGGACCAGACACCTGCGCCCAGTCCGTACAGGGTGTCATTGGCGATCGCCATGGCCTCCCCGTAGTCGGAGAAGCGGGTCACGGAGACCACCGGCCCGAAGATCTCCTCCTGGAAGATACGCATGTTGTTGGTGCCTTCAAAAACCGTGGGCTGGACGTAGAACCCGCCGGCAAGGTCGCCGTCGAAATGCGCGCGCTCGCCGCCGGCAAGGACTTTCGCCCCCTCCTGCCTGCCGATGTCCAGGTAGGAGAGGACCTTCTCCAACTGGTCGTTGGATGCCTGCGCCCCCACCATGGTGTTCGTATCGAGGGGATTGCCCTGGACCATCAGTGCCGTCCGGGCCAGCGCGTCCGCCATAAACGAGTCGTACATGGAGTCCTGGATGAGCGCCCGGGACGGGCAGGTGCAGACCTCGCCCTGGTTCAGGGCGAACATGTTGAAGCCTTCGAGGGCCTTGTCGTAGAACGAGTCGTCGGCGGCAGCGACGTCGGCGAAGAAGATGTTCGGGCTCTTCCCGCCCAGCTCGAGGGTGACCGGAATCAGGTTCTGGCTGGCGTACTGCATGATGAGCCGGCCCGTGGTGGTCTCCCCCGTGAAGGCGATCTTCCGGATCCGGTTCGAGGATGCCAGCGGCTTGCCCGCTTCCACACCGAACCCGTTCACGACGTTGAGCACGCCTGCCGGCAGCAGATCCGCGATCAGCTCCATCAACACCAGGATCGACGTCGGCGTCTGCTCCGCAGGCTTCAGCACGACGGCGTTGCCGGCCGCGAGCGCCGGAGCCAGCTTCCAGGTGGCCATGAGGATGGGGAAGTTCCACGGAATGATCTGCCCCACCACTCCCAGGGGCTCGTGGAAGTGGTACGAGGTGGTGTTGTCGTCGATCTGGGAAATGCCGCCTTCCTGGGCCCGGATGGCGCCGGCGAAGTAGCGGAAATGGTCAATCGCCAGCGGAAGGTCCGCGGCGAGGACTTCCCGGATGGGCTTGCCGTTGTCCCAGGTTTCGGCGACGGCCAGGGTTTCCAGGTTCGCTTCAATGCGGTCCGCGATGCGGCTGAGGACCAGGGCCCGCTCAGCCACCGATGTCTTACCCCATGCCCCTGCGGCCTTATGTGCGGCGTCCAGGGCCAGATCGATATCGGCCGACGTCCCACGGGCCACTTCACAGAAGGCCCGCCCATTCACGGGCGAGATGTTTTCGAAGTACTCCCCCTTGACCGGGGCCACCCATTCCCCGCCGATCCAGTTGTCATACCGCGGCTTGAACGTGATCAGCGATCCTTGGCTGCCGGGCTGTGCGTAAACGGTCATTTTGCGCTCCTTGTGCGTTCGACGTCGGTGTCGGTTGCGGACACCACAGAGGCTACGGAGCGCAACGTTGCAACCGGGTTGCACTGGGCGGCAGGCCGCTACGCCAGGTCCCGTTCGATCCGTTCCAGGGCGGCGACGACGGCGGCCCGGCGAGGCGAACGCGGCGGAAGCACCCGCAAAGCCAGCTGCCAGGCCTCGGCGTCGTGGGCTGCCTCCGGCAGCTGGAGATACTGCAGCAGCGTGTCTGTGCCGGCGTCGGACAGTATGGCTTCGCGCAGGACGGCCGAAACCTCGGTGCGCAGCCGGACGACGGCGGGGGCCTCCGAGCGGGAAAGCACCGGTCCGCCGTACGTCCGCAGCGCAAGGCGGTACGCACCCTGTTCGAGGAACCGCAGGACCTGGACGGCGTCCACCGCGAGCGGACGCGCCAACCGGTAGGGACGGGAGCGTGGGACAAGCGGTTCAGCCGTTGTCCCTGCGGCCGCGGCTTCCATCAGGTTGCGCAGCCGCACCATCTCGGCCCGCACCGTACCTGCGTGTGCGTCCGGGTAGGCCAGTGCGGCAAGTTCCTCGGCAGTGAGGCCCCCGGGGTGCAGCGCCAGTACGGCCAGCAGTTCGCCGTGGCGGGCACTCAGTTCCACCGCCCTGCCGCCCGTGTGCAGCAGGGCACGGTCCCTGCCCAGCACCTCCAGGTTCTCCGCAAAACCTGGGGTGGGTATCCTCCGGGTACGACGGCGGGACGGCTGGGGTGCGCGGTCTCTGCTGCCGGATGCCTGCGGTCTGCGGACTGTGTCCCGGTGTGCCTGCAGGCGCTCGACCTGGAGCCGGGCCTCTGCCGCCGCGACAGCCGCCCGAACGAGGGCAAGGGTATGCGGCGCCACCGCTTCGGAACCTCCGGTCACGTCCACGACGCCGAGCACTGCACCGGTGTCCGGGTCATGGACGGGTACCGCGGTACAGCTCCAGGAGTGCACGAGCCGGCTGAAATGCTCGGGACCCGCGATCTGCACCTCGGATGCGGTGGCGAGGGCCATCCCGGGGGCACTGGTTCCGACCGTGCGTTCGGACCAGTCCGCGCCGGCCATAAACAACATTCCTTCGGCACGCCGGCGCAGGACCGGATCTCCGTCCACCCACAGCAGCCGGCCCAGCTCATCCCCTACGGCCACCAGGAGACCGGAATCCTGTCCCGGTTCCACAAGCAGACGGCGGATCACCGGCATTACGGACGAGAGCGGATGGGCGGCACGGTGGCGGACCAGGGCGTCGCCGTCGAACACCAACTCAGGACGTGAAATGTCAGGGTCCGGGTGGTGCTGGAGCGAACGCTGCCAGGATTCCCGCACGGAGGGGCGCAGCCGTTCCAGCCATCCGGTGCCCGCGCCCAGCGATTCGTGCGCCCTTACGGCATTCCGCTGCAGGATGTCCGCAGGTAGCCGCGGCAGGACGCTGGACTGCCCGGTTCGGGACACAGATTCATTTCGTGCCGCAATGCGCACGGCCCCCGCCTATCCACGCTGATAAACGAACACCGCCCAATACGTCGGACGCTGCCCGGTGAGGGAACACATCATTGCTGGATATGCTCCCACGCGCGGACCGGCGGAGGCCAGAGAAACTGCGGTTTACTTCGGGACTGCTACTCGCCGCGGGAGATGCGGGTCATCTCTTCGCGGTCAACCACCTTCACGCGCTCGCGGACGAGTTCGCCGGTCAGCGGATCAGGGTGGATATAGGAAGCGCCGAGGCTGCGCTCGTAGGCATCCAGCTTCAGCCAGCCTTCCCAGGTGGTGTACTTGACGCCGCGCTCTTCGAGCAGGTCGATGATCGACGACGGGTCCGGGTGCGTGGCGGCCGGCAGGTTCAGCCGGTCCTCGAGCAGGAAGCCAATGGTTTCCAGAGCGTCGCCCTTGGTGTGGCCGATCAGGCCCACCGGACCGCGCTTGATCCAGCCGGTGGTGTAGATGCCCGGCACCGGAGCGCCGTCTTCGTTGATGACGCGGCCGCCCTCATTGGGGATCACGCCGCGCTGATCGTCGTAGCCCACTTCGGGCAGCTCGGAGCCGAAGTAGCCGATGGCCCGGTAAACAGCCTGGACGGGGTAGTCCACGATTTCACCCGTACCGCGGACGTTACCGGTTCCGTCCAGCTCCGTGCGCTCGAACTTCATGCCGGCGACCTTGCCCGGATCAGCGGGATCCTCGTAGATCTCGACCGGGCTGTGCAGGAAGTGCAGGTGCAGGCGGCGCGATGCTCCGGTGTCCTGTTCCTCCACCAGCCAGTTGGTGAGGGTGTTGACCATGGTCTTGGTCTGGTTGTTGGTGCGGATCTGCTCGTCGGAGCCCTCGTCAAATTCGAAGTCCTCGGGGTAGAGGACAATGTCGACATCGCGGGAATGCGAGAGTTCGCGCAGTTCCAACGGAGTGAACTTCACCTGGGCCGGGCCGCGCCGGCCGAAGATGTGCACGTCGGTGACGGGGGACTTCTTCAGGCCCTCATAGACGTTGGTCGGGATCTCCGTGGTGAGCAGGTCGTCGGCGTGCTTGGAGAGGATGCGTGCGACGTCGAGGGCCACGTTGCCGTTGCCGATCACTGCAACTTCCTTGGCATCCAGCGGCCATTCCCGCGGGACGTCCGGGTGGCCGTCATACCAGGACACAAATTCCGCACCGCCGAAGGAGCCCTCGAGCTCCACTCCGGGGACGTTCAACGGGGCATCCTTGATGGCTCCCGTGGCGAAGATGATGGCGTCGTAGAAGTGGCGGAAGTCCGCCAGCGTCAGATCGCGGCCGTAGTTGACGTTGCCCAGGAAACGGATGTCTCCGCGGTCCAGGACCTTGTGCAGGGCGTTGACGATGCCCTTGATCCGCGGGTGGTCGGGGGCCACTCCGTAGCGGATCAGGCCGTAGGGGGCCGGGTACTGGTCAAACAGGTCAATGCTGACCTCGAAGTCCCGCTCGGCTTTGGTAAGGATGTCGGCGGCGTAAACACCGGCGGGGCCTGCACCGATAATGGCGACCCTCAAAGGACGCTGGGCGCTGTCCGCGGCAGGGTTAGTCACTGATAGTCCTTCTTCTCTTCTGAGCTCTAGGGTGCGTAATTAACACACAGTTGTTTATTCTAAATGCCGGGTTCGCCCGTCGTCTAAACGGCACCGGAAAGCCTTCCGGGTGAGGTGCGGGAATACGCTCCGGGAAACGTGCGTTAAGCCCTGCGTGCCTTTCTCAAAGCCCGTCCCCGCCCTGCGCGCCGTACCTACCGCATCGCCGGACGCCGGCGTCGTCGATTCCCCGAGTCCATCCGGATCTGCCGCCCCCACACAGGGGACCGGCCGTGAGAACCTGCCCGGCATTCTCTTTGGGATCGGCGCCTATGGCCTGTGGGGCCTTCTCCCCCTGTACTTCATGGTCCTCAAACCGGCCGGCGCGGTGGAGATCGTTGCCAACCGCGTGGTCTGGTCGCTGGTGTTCTGTGCAATCCTGCTGACCGTCATGCGCGCCTGGAAGCCCATGCTTGCTGCGGGACGGAACCCGCGGACCGTCGCAACCCTCGCCGGGGCGGCCCTCCTCATTGCGGTCAACTGGTTGACGTACTCCTGGGCCGTGCTGAACGAACATGCGGTGGAGGCAGCCCTGGGGTACTTCATCAACCCCCTTGTCTCTGTTTTGCTGGGCGTACTGGTACTCAAGGAAAAGCTTCGTCCGCTGCAGTGGGCCGCCATGGCCGTTGGGTTCATCGCGGTCCTGGTCCTTGCCGTGGCCTACGGAACCGTGCCGTGGGTTGCCCTGGCCCTGGCCTTCAGCTTCGGGTTTTACGGCCTGGTGAAGAAGGGCGTCGGCTCCCGCGTGGATGCTGTTTCCAGCCTGACAATTGAAACGGCGGTCCTCACCCCGATCGCCGTGGGCGTGATGATCTGGCTTTCCATGACCGGTGCTGCCACCCTGACCACCAACGGTGCCGGGCATCTTTGGCTGCTGGTGGCCTCGGGCGTCATCACCGCCGTGCCGCTGATCTTCTTCGGTGCGGCTGCCCGCCGGCTTCCGCTGTCCACGGTGGGCTTGCTGCAGTACCTGGCGCCCACCCTTCAGTTCATCCTGGCCCTTACGGTCTTCAAGGAAGCCATGCCGCCGGAGCGTTGGGCGGGCTTCGGCCTGGTCTGGGTGGCGCTGGTGATGCTGACCATCGATATGATCGGCGGCCCCCGCCGCAACCGCAGGCTTCGGGCTGCCGCTGCTGTTTCGTAGGGGCATCTAGGACGGTGCTGTTTCTGGGGATTCCTAGGGTTCTGTTTCCTGGGGTTCCGCCGTGGCTCGTTGCTGCCGCGGGCCTCCCCATGCCCCGCGGCCATCAACTGCGTCCGGCGCCCGCATGCCCTCCGGCACGTCCGCTGATGGCCACCTCTGGCCGGGTTTCCCGGATTTCTCCTCCACTGCCAATGCCGGCTCCGGGCGTCCGGCTCCGCGTGCCCCGCGGCTGATGGCCTCCTCTGGCGGTTTCCCGGACTTGTCCTCCACCGCCGGCTCCGGGCGTCCGGCATCGCATGCCCCGCGGTGATGGCCTCCTCTGGCGGTTTCCCGGACTTGTCCTCCACCGCCAGCGCCGGCTCCGGGCGTCCGGCTTGTTATCCCCACCCCTTAGGCCGCTCCACTTGAGTGATGGTTCGCGGCGGGAGAATTGGTCCATGGCTGTGGAACCTTTGGACGTGGTGATGTTCCCGGCGGATTCCTCCGCCGGGGCTCCCACCGGCACGCTTATTCAGTGTGTGGAATCGGTGTTGGGTACAGCCAATGAGCTTCGCGAAGCCGCAACCGACTCATGGGGTCTGTTGGGACTGCAGGAAGCGGTGGATTTCGCTGCCGCTGTCGAGGACATTTCGCGGATTACGGACTACTTGAAGCTGACGGCGGCTGCCGCCATTGACCAGCAGTGTCCCGCGTCCACCCTCGCATCCTCCGCTGCGGCCGGACCCACTGCGGAGCTGCTTCGCGTCGTGGATGGGCAGGAGGACGTCTTCGGATCCGCAACCGCTGTGTCGAACGCCAGCCCTTCGTCTGACGGGTACGGCGCCTGCTCCCACGCGGAGCCCACGGTGCTCCCGAAAGGCGGCGGCCGACGTCTGCGGGAATTCCGAAGTACTGCGGATTTTCTGCGGGCCCGCTTACGAATCTCCCGGGCCGAGGCCCGCCGTCGTCTGGCCATGGCAGCGGCACTCCTTCCCAGGCCCACACTCATGGGTGACGTACTCCCGCCCGCTTATCCCCGGGTCGCACAAGCCTGTGCCGATGGAGTGCTGGCGGCAACTGACATGGACGTCGTCGCACGGGCGTTGGAGGAAGCAGTTCCGCGCTTGGAGCCAGAGGCGCTTGAAGCCATGGAAAAGCAGCTCACAGATATCGGCACCTACCAGGACCATGACTTCCTGGTACGCGCAGCGAAGCATTGGACAGCGTTGCTGGACCAGGACCGGCCACCCACCGAGGAAGAGCTGAAACAGTTCCAGGGCATTTTTCCTGGCAGGCGCCGCAATGGTTTGAACCATCTGCACATTTACTGCACAGATGAACAGCACGAGGCGCTCACGACGCTGATTAATAGCGCAACCAACCCCCGGAACAATGTCCAGCTGGCACCCGTTTCAGCAGCCGGGGGCTATGCGCCGGACCACAGCGGAATGCCGGATGACAGCAGCAGGGTGCCGGAAGGATGCACGGCACCGGAACAAGGCGGTGCGCCCGTCCAGGGAACCTCCCCTCCGGAAGGTGAATTCCGGGGTGTAGCACTGTCGACTCCAGACCCCAACAGGCAGGACTCCCTTGCCGAGCCCAGAGTCATGGATCTTCTGCCGAGGCCAACTCGTCCCCAGCTGTTACTCGAGGGCCTGCTCGGCGCGGTCCGGGCCGCGCTCGCTTCAGGCGGCCTGCCCGCAGCCGGCGGGCTTCGTCCCCAAGTCATGGTGACGATCAGCCACGACTCATTGCTTAGGGGGCTGGCGAATACACCAGGTGGCATGGGCATGAGCGGCCACCGCGACCGGACGGCGGGCACAGGCAAAACCCCCAGAGAAGCTCCCCCGGAAAACCCAGCAACAGCAGACCGGTTGAATCACCCAGACAATCCCGGCAACGGAGGAAACGAAGGCGACCGAGGCGGCAGCGCCAGAGGCGGCAACGCCGGGGGCGCAGGCAACGCAGGGGGCAGCAACGCAGGCAACGAAACCAGGACAACGAACTCCCAGATGCCGGGAACCGCTGCCTTCTCCGGTCCTATCGACGCACGCTCAGTTCGCCGGATAGCCTGCGACGCGGACCTGATCCCGATGGTCCTGGGATCCAACGGACAGGTCTTGGATCTCGGCCGGGCTGCACGACTGTTCCCCCCCACATCTGCGTAAGGCTCTGCACGCCCGAGACGGAGGCTGCGCGTTTCCAGGCTGCACCGTTCCCGGGCCCTGGACCGAGGCGCACCACGTGACATTCTGGGAGCAAGGCGGAGGCACCGGTATCGACAACGGTGTGCTGCTGTGCTCGTTCCACCACCACTTGATCCATCAGGGCAACTGGCAGGTATCCATGCGCGCTGGCATCCCCTGGTTCCTCCCGCCCCACTATGTTGACCCCAATCGCCGGCCACTGCGGAACGTCTATTTCCATCCGGAATTCCTTGCCGCTGGTGCCGGCCCCGCTTAGAGCGGGCACCCTGTTTTCCGGCGTCTCAGCTCCTGGGCGTCTCAGCCCCTCGCCCGGACAGCAGCCTCCAGCACGGTCAGTCCATCGAGCAGCAGTTCATCGCCGATAGTCAGCGGCGGCA
Source organism: Arthrobacter sp. zg-Y919 (assembly GCF_030142045.1). Lineage (NCBI taxonomy): Bacteria > Bacillati > Actinomycetota > Actinomycetes > Micrococcales > Micrococcaceae > Arthrobacter > Arthrobacter sp. zg-Y919. Next base: position 2,513,768 of record NZ_CP126242.1, read on the forward strand.
GCAGCCGGATCACATTGCCGTAGGTGCCGCAGGTCAGCACAATGACACCTTCCTGCAGACACTCTGCCGCGATTGCCTTCGCGGTCTCGGCGTCGGGCGTCTTGGTACCGGGCCTGACAAATTCCATCGCCAGCATGGCCCCGCGCCCACGGACATCGCCGACGGCACCGCCCTCCGCCTGCAGCGCGCGCAACCGGGGCAGCGTGAGCTCCTCGATGTGCCGTGCACGGCCAGCCAGGTCCTGCGCGACCATGGTGTCCATGGCTGCGAGGGCAGCAGCGCAGGCCACCGGGTTGCCGCCGTAGGTGCCGCCCAGGCCGCCGGGATGGACGGCGTCGAGCAACTCCGCGCGTCCTGTGACGGCAGAGAGCGGAAGCCCGCCGGCAATGCCCTTGGCCATGGTGACGAGATCGGGAACCACTCCCTCGTGCTGTACGGCGAACCATTCACCCGTGCGGCAAAACCCTGACTGCACCTCGTCGGCGATGAAGACCACGCCGTTGGCCCGGGCCCACTCCGCCAACCGCGGCAGGAAGCCCTCCGCAGGAACAATGAATCCGCCTTCGCCCTGGATCGGTTCGATCAATAGAGCAGCCACCTGATCCGCACCGATCTGCTTTTCAATGGCCAGGATTGCCCGGTCAGCAGCCTCGGCGCCGGTGAGGTCCGGATTCTCCTCACGGAACGGATAGCTCATGGGCATTCGGTAGATTTCCGGGGCAAACGGACCGAAACCGGTCTTGTACGGCATGGCCTTGGCTGTCAGCCCCATGGTGAGGTTGGTACGGCCGTGGTAGGCATGGTCGAACGCGACGACGGCGTCGCGTCCGGTAGCCGATCGGGCAATCTTCACGGCGTTCTCCACCGCTTCCGCGCCCGAGTTGAACAGCACGGTCCTTTTGTCGAAGTCCCCGGGCGTTACCGCGGCCAGACGCTCGGCAACAGCCACATAGCCTTCATAGGGCGTCACCATAAAGCAGGTATGCGTGAAATGTTCCACCTGTGCCTGCACCGCAGCAACAACGGCCGGGTCGGTGGCACCCACGCTGGTCACGGCAATGCCCGACCCAAGATCGATGAACGCGTTGCCGTCCACGTCCAGGATGATTCCACCGTCAGCGTCGGCGGCATACACGGGAACGCTCGACGCAACACCCTTTGCCACCACTGCTGCCCGGCGTGCCTCCAATGCGACGGACTTCGGGCCGGGAAAAGCTCCGGTGATCCGGCGTTTCTGTTCAAGGCGGGCACTCGGTGTGATGACGGGGATACTCATGCGATTGCCTCTCGGTGCTGCTGCGGAAGAAAGGAAGAAACCGGGACAGGTGCACCGCTAAGCATCGAGTGCGCTCATCACGTGCTTGATGCGGGTGTAGTCCTCCACCCCGTACATGGAGAGGTCCTTGCCATAGCCGGAACTCTTGAACCCGCCGTGCGGCATCTCGGCGGTGAGCATGATGTGCGTATTAATCCAGACGGCTCCAAAATCGAGGTCCCGGGACAGCCGCATAGCGCGGCCGTGGTTGGTGGTCCAGACGCTCGAGGCGAGGGCGTATTCAACATCGTTGGCCATGTCCACGGCCTGCTCCTCCGTATCGAATTTCTGCACCGTGATCACCGGACCGAAGGTCTCCTTCTGCACCACGTCATCGTCCTGCCGGGCGCCGGTGATGACGGTGGGCTCAAAGAAAAAGCCCCTCGACCCGGCTCTCCGGCCCCCGGTTTCCACGCGGCAGTGGGCAGGCAGCGCTTCGATCACGGCGTTGACCGCGTTGAAGTGGTTGATGTTGTTCAGTGGACCGAAGTAGTTCTCCTCGTCGTTGTCGCTGCCGGTTTTCAGTTCCTTGGCAGCGGCCACGAGTTTCTCCACCAAAGCGTCGTGCACGGAGTCCTCCACCAGCACACGGGTGATGGCCGTACAGTCCTGGCCGGCATTGAAGAACGCAAATTCGGCGACGGCGGTGGCGGTCCGGTCCAGGTCAGCATCCGCGAAAACGACTGCCGGCGCCTTGCCGCCCAGTTCCAGGTGGGACCGCTTGAGCATTTTGGCGGCGCCGGAGGCCACGGCAATACCGGCACGGACGGACCCGGTGATGGAGACCAGCCCGGGCACAGGGTGTTCGACCATCAGGGCACCGGTATCCCCCGTGCCCAGGACCACGTTGAGCACCCCGGCCGGGAAGATCTCCCCCGCAAGCCGGGCCAGGACCAGGGTGGATTCCGGGGTGGTGTCCGAAGGCTTGAGCACCACGGTGTTGCCCGCCGCGAGCGCGGGGCCGATTTTCCACACAGCCATGAGCAGCGGATAGTTCCACGGGGCCACCTGCGCGACGACGCCGATCGGCTCGCGGCGGATGAAGGACGTGAACCCTTCCATGTACTCTCCCGCGGACTTTCCCTCAAGGACCCTGGCTGCGCCCGCAAAGAAGCGCAGCTGGTCTGCCCCTACAGCTACTTCCTCTGCGGCAATCAGGGAGCGCACCTGGCCGGTGTTGCGGTGCTGCGCTTCGACCAGTTCGCCGGAATTAGCCTCGAGAGCGTCCGCCAGGCGGAGCAGCATCCGCTGCCGTTCGCTTGGAGTGGTCCGCTTCCAGGTCCGGAACGCCGCAGCGGCAGCATCCATGGCGGCATCGACGTCCGCCTGCACGGAGACCGGTGACACGGCAACAACGTCGCCGTTGGCCGGATTCACGATGTCCAGCACTTCGGGACCCTTGGACGGCACAAACCCTCCATTGATGAAGTTCTGCAGTATCTCGGCCATTCCGGATGTCCTTTCGCGGCGGGCGGGTACGAACCCGATTACGGCTAAACCTACTGCGCTGCGTGGATCACATCCATCGTCTCTTACACGAGACACGGCCTCCGCCGAGCCGGTACACCTGTACCTTGCGCCGAATGTACGTCATCTGGGCAGTTAACCTGTAGGGATGACTACCACCGCGAAGGCCAGGACCATCCGCTGGCAGGGAGAGGATGATCCGGACCGCATGGATACGGCAGTGGTGTCCTTCCGGGACCGGGAGCTTGCTGCCGCCGGCACCTCGGTCGCACCGGAATACCGCGCGTCGTGGACCCTGTCCACGATCCCCGGCTGGGTCACCCGGCGGCTGACGGTACAGGTGACGGGCAAAGGCTGGTCCAGGTCCCTGCACCTTGAACGCAGCGCCGAGGGGCGGTGGAGCGCCGAGACAACAGTCTCCGGCCTCACGGACCTGCCCGCGCCGGGGATTGCGGACCCGCGCACCCTCGACGAAGCCCAGGACTGCGACCTCGGACTGTGCCCGCTGACCAACACCATGCCGATCCTGCGGCTGGACTTGCTCAACGAGTCCGCTCCCCCGGACGAAACACAGCTCACGATGGCCTGGGTGGAGATGCCCAGCCTGCGGGTGCTGCCCAGCAGGCAGGTCTATTCCCAGGTCCGGCCTTTCTCGCCCGACGCCGGACCCGCCGTCGTCCTCTACAGTTCAGCCCACGGCGGGTTTACCGCCGAACTCACCGTAGACGCGGACGGCACCGTGATCGACTATCCCGGACTGGCCACGCGTCTGCCCTAGCCCGCAGAGGGCACCAAACCTGGCGCCACGGCAGACATGGTCGGGAACTCCCGCACGCTCCATGCGGACTCCGGGAGCCCGACCGCGTCCGGACCCCGTCCGTGTCCCGGCTAGGATTGGAATACATCCACTCAACGCACGCTTGGAGACCACATGAGTGAAATTTTCCTGGATCGATTCCGCGCCCTGGTCCCCAAGTACCTTGAGGACAACTGGCGGGAAGAAGACGGCATCCCCGAGCAGGAGCTCGATTCGATGCTCGCTGCCCACGATTTCAACATCCCGCTGGTACTGCGTGAGTTCTATCTCGCTCTCGGAGGCTGCGAGGACCTGATGGAGGCCTTCCACTTCTTCTGGGATCCGGACGAGCTCGAGATCGAAGACGGTTACCTGCTTTTCCTCGAGGATGAGGACGAGAAGTTCGTTTGGGGCATCCGTGCGGATCAGTTGGACGTTCCGGACCCCATAGTCTGGCGCCGCAACAACGCACGCGGTGACTGGCAGAGCGAGGAAGGCACCCTCAGCGAGTATGTCCTGGACATGTTCGAGTGGGTTTTCGAAGAGGACGAAGACGAGGACTAAGCCTTCGATGAAGGACGCTTTCCGCGAAGAAACCTGGAAAAGCCACGCACCGGACGGCTATGAATGTCCGTTCTGCGACATGGCATCCGGGGAGTTCCGCTACCCCGGCAATCTGTGCGAGCCCGGGGATCTGATCTACTCCGATGACCTGGTGCTAGCGTTCATCGCCTCCCACGGCTTCGACCCGGAACCCGGACACGTGCTGGTCACCCCCCGCGCGCACTACGAGCTGCTCTATGAGCTGCCCGACGACGTCGCAGCGCGGATCATGCTGGTGACCCGGGACATGGCCGTAGCCATCAAGAAGGCCTGGAATCCCGACGGCGTCACCACCCGGCAGCACAACGAACCTGCCGGCAGCCAGCACGTCTGGCACTACCACCAGCATGTGCTTCCGCGCTGGACCGACGACGGCCTGTACTTCACGCCTAAGCGCCCCATCGTGCCGCCCGCTGTCCGGGCACGCAAAGCAGCGGAGCTGCGCGCCGTCCTGTAGGCAGGACACTCTCCTGCGCAGCTGGCAGGCGCGGCATCTGGCGGCCCTTGGTGCGCAGGACAATGAGGGCCGCGCTGGCGGCAGCCCGGCAACAGACCGTCAGACCTCGCGGTTGACTACAGCCCGGGCGAACGCGGCGAGGGCTTCCTTCACTACGGAGTCCGGCAGCGGTGCGAGGGCAGCCACGGCGTCTTCGGACCAGCCGCGTGCCACTTCCCATGCATCCTGGGTCACCGGACTGCTGCGCAGGGCGGCTACGGCTTCCGCCAGAGCCTCATCCGAGCTGAGGTCACGGTCCACCAGTTCCAGCACCGCAGCAGCGTCCGTGTCTCCTCCGGCCGCAGCGCGGCGCAGCAGCAGTACGGGCAGCGTGGGGACGCCTTCACGCAGGTCCGTGCCGGGCGTTTTCCCGGACTTGACCTGCATGCCGGTGACGTCGATGACGTCGTCGGCGAGCTGGAAGGCAATACCCACCTTCTCGCCGTATTCGACCATGATGTCGATGACGTCCTGGCCGGCACCGGAGAACAGGGCACCGAACTGGCCGGAGGCGGAAATCAGCGACCCGGTTTTGTCCGCAATTACGGACAGGTAGTGTTCCAGCGGATCCTGGCCCTCCGCAGGGCCGACGGTTTCATGCAGCTGGCCCAGGCACAGCCGCTCAAAGGTGTGGGCCTGAATAGCCAGGGCCGGACCCCCGAGGGCGGAAACGAGGCTCGACGCACGGGCAAAGATCAGGTCGCCGGTCAGTACAGCCACCGAGTTGCCCCAGATCTCGTGCGCAGTCGGTGCTCCGCGGCGGTACGGAGCCTCATCCATCACGTCGTCGTGGTAGAGCGTGGCAAGGTGCGTCAGCTCAACAACCACTGCCGACTGGATGACCTTCTCGGGCGCATCCTCCGCACCGAGATGGGACGCAAGCAGGGTCAGGAGCGGACGGATGCGCTTCCCGCCGGCCTCCACGAGGTGCCGGGACGTGACATCGGCAAAGGGATCGGAATTGGCGACAGCTTCACGCAGCCGCAGTTCCACCTGCTCCAGGGACGCGGCCATCGACGGGCCCAGCCTCGGGTCCTCCGCCAGCAGAGCGAACCCCGGCGGCAGGGCGGAAGTGCTCGGCGCGGTCTCCGGGCTGGTGTTGGTGGATTCAGTCACTGTTCAAGACTAACTATTTGTCGGAACGGGTGGACAACAGGCATCTAGCGTCACGGCAGCTGCGCGGATTGCCGGGAGGTCCCCGGCGTTCCCTGGTTGCTTGCCGCAGGAACCAGCATTTCCAGTAAGGCAATAACTCTATCCTCTATGCCTTTGGAGCTGCGGTCCGTGAGGTTCGCGAGCATACGCACCACAAACCGCATCAGCACCGGAATGGGCATCCCGGTGCGGAGAGCCAGTTTCATGATTGCAGGACGGCCGATCATGGAGGCAAAGATACGGCCGAGGGTGAAGTGGCTGCCCCACTCTTCCCGCACGTGCCCTGCATAGCCGCGCAGCTCGCCGTCGAACGCGGCACGGGACGTAAGCAGGCCGGGCGTGAGGGCAGCGCCTTCGCCCTCGATGATGTGTTCGGCGGCAAACCGAGCCGATTCCATGGCGTAGGAGATGCCTTCGCCGTTGAAGGGGCTGACCATGCCGCCCGCATCACCGAGCAGAAGCAGCCCGGGTGAATAGTGCGGAGTGCGGTTGAAGCCCATGGGCAGAGCTGCACCGCGGATTTCGCCCACTTGGTTCTCGGGAGTGAAACCCCACTCTGCGGGCATGCCCGCAGTCCAGTCGCGCAGGACCTTGCGGTAGTCCAGCTTCCCGAATTCCTTGGAGGAGTTCAGGATGCCCAGGCCCACGTTGGAGGTTCCGTCGCCGACGCCGAAGACCCAGCCGTAGCCGGGCAGCGGATTGCCGGCGGCGTCGGGAAGTTCCAGCCAGCCTTCCATCCACTCGTCATTGGTGCGGGGGCTCTCAAAGTAGGTGCGCACGGCCACGCCCATGGGACGGTCGTCGCGCTTTTCGATGCCCAGACTCAAGGCTGTGCGGCTGGAATTTCCGTCAGCAGCCAGCACGACGTCGGCAAAGAACTCCCGCCGTTCGCCGGTACGCCTTCCGTTTTCGTCCAACACGTTGGCGACGGCGCCTTCCACCCGTCCGTCGTCCGCACGGATTGCGGAGACCACCGTATGCCGCTCAAGGATTTTCGCTCCAGCAGCCTGCGCGTGGCGGGCCAGGGCCTCGTCGAAACCGAGTCGGGTGCGGATCAGGCCGTAGTCCGGGAAGTCCGAAAGCACCGGCCACGGCAGCTCAAGGGTCCGGCCGCCGGCGATCAGGCGCAGTCCCTTGTTCCGGCGCCACCCTTCAGCCTCTTCGTGCGGCAGCCCAAGGAACTGGATTTCGCGCACCGCACGGGGAGTCAGGCCGTCGCCGCAGACCTTTTCCCGCGGGAAAGCAGTCTTCTCGAGAACGGTGACGTCCACTCCGGCAGAGGCGAGGTAGTACGCGGCTGTGGAGCCGGCGGGACCGGCACCGACAATAAGGACCTTCACTTTGCCGGCTGTCCTCCGGGCTTGACGGCGCGGTGCACGGCGACGATTCCGCCGGTGAGGTTCCGGTAGGCCACATCCTGCCAGCCGGTTTCGGCGATCCACGATGCAAGGCCGTCCTGGTTCGGCCAGGCCCGGATGGATTCAGCCAGATAGACGTACGCATCCGGGTTGGAGGCAACCTTGCGTGCGATCGACGGCAGGGCACGCATCAGGTACTCGGTGTACATGGTGCGCCACACCGGAACCACCGGGGAGGAGAATTCAGCAATGACGAGGCGTCCGCCGGGCTTGGTTACCCGGAGCATTTCCGCCAGGGCCTTCTTCGGCTCGTTGACGTTACGCAGGCCGAAGGAAATGGTGGAGGCGTCAAAGGAGTTGTCCTCGAACGGCAGGTTGGTGGCATCGCCGGCCACGAAGTCAATGTCGGGACGCCGGCGCTTGCCTACCTTGAGCATGCCAAGCGAGAAGTCGCAGGCAACGACGTCGATCCCTGCATCGGCATAGGGCTCGCTTGAGGTACCGGTGCCGGCGGCCAGGTCCAGGACCCGCTGTCCGGGCACGGCCCCCACGGCGTCCACCACAACACGGCGCCAGCGGCGTGTCTGTCCCAGGGACAGCACGTCGTTCACGACGTCGTATTTAGGTGCCACGTCGTCAAACATGGCAGCAACTTCATCCGGGCGTTTTTCCAACGATGCGCGGTTCACTCTGTCATTGTCTCAAACAATGCAGGGGCCACCGAACCGGGCGTCCCTTGTCGTGTTGCTCTCAGCCCCGGGGCCCGATATCCGGCCTGCACCGGCGGCGGAGTACTGTGGAAGCACTATGACCACCCTGCGTTCTGTGACAGTGCCCGTCGGTGAGCTTTCCGCCGCCATGGGTCTCCTGGAGTATCTGGTTCTCGACGAGCAGCTGTGCTGGATCCGGCGCCAGGAAGGACTTGTCGGCTTCGGAGAAGCCGCCCGTTTCACCTCCAGCGGCCCCGAGCGCTTTGCCCGTGCACAGCAGTGGTGGCGGTCCATCCTGGCGGAAGCCGAGGTCGAAGACCCCCTGGCAGCCCCCGGCACCGGCGTCGTCGCCTTTGGCTCCTTTGCCTTCTCCAAACGTTCCCCCTTTGAATCCCGGCTGGTGATTCCCGAAATTATCGTGGGACTGCGCGACGGCGAGGGCTGGGTAACGTACACCACCGCCGATCCCGACGCCGACCTCAATGCCGAGACGGCGAAGGCGGCACTGGCCCGCTACCTGGAGGATCTGCCGGTCTACCGCGAAAGTGATGCGTCGGACCGGGTGCTGCCGGGCATGCTGAGCGAGTCCGAGTGGAAGAACGCCGTGGCACGCTCCGTGGCCCACGTCGCCGCCGGAGATCTCAGCAAGATTGTCCTGGCCCGCGACATTGCCGTGAAGCTGGGCAGCCCGGTGGTCTCCTCGCAGGTACTGCGTGAACTGGCCGTACGTTACCGCGACTGCTGGACGTACTCCGTGGATGGACTGATCGGCTCCACCCCGGAGATGCTGATCCGGGTCCGGAACGGAACCGCCGAGGCCCGGGTGCTGGCCGGCACCCTGGACCGTGCAACGGCACCCGAAGATGATCCGGACTACGCCCAGCGGGTGCTGGCGGGGTCCGATAAGCAGCAGCACGAACACCAGATCGCCATCGATTCGCTCACCCGCTCCCTGGAGCCTTTCACTTCTTCGATGACTTCCCACACGGAGCCGTTTGTCCTCGAGCTGCCCAATGTGTGGCATCTCGCCTCGGATGTCCGGGCCGCGCTCGCTCCCGACGAAGGCGGCCTGATTCCTACACCGCTGACGCTGGTGGAAGCACTGCACCCCACCGCGGCCGTCTGCGGGTTCCCGACCAGCGTTGCGGGCGAACTGATTAGTGAACTTGAACACATGGACCGCGGCCCGTATGCAGGACCGGTGGGCTGGATGGATGCCGCCGGAAACGGCGAGTGGGGCATCGCCCTGCGCGGTGCGGTGATCGAAAGTCCCACCGATGTGCGGCTCTATGCAGGCTGTGGAATTGTCGCCGGCTCCAATCCTGCGGCGGAACTAGAGGAAACCTGGAGCAAGTTCCGGCCGATGCTTGAGGCCCTTGGCCTCGGCCGGCCCGTCGCCAGGGCGCAGCGTATTCCCGACTTCGCCGCATCGCCGGCAGGGTTCTGAGCCACCACTGATGTCCCTCCCGGGACCGGTTGCATAACCGTATGGTCCTTTGCATAAATTTACAGTGGGTAGAATAGAAACTCGGAAGTGGCCCTCACGGGCCTTTCCGCCTGATGCCGCTCTGGAGACGGTTGGTTTCCGCCTGCGGCTTGATCTATTCCTGCCGACCAAAGGTCTGAATTCCCATGCCGCATAAAGTCCGTACCACCGTTGCTGCCCTCCTGGCTGTCGGGGCACTCGCCCTTACCGCCTGTGGCGACTCCACCTCAGCTGACGAATCCGGCCTTGCCACGGTCAACGAGGGTTCCCTCACGGTTTGCTCGAATGTTCCCTTCAAGCCCTTCGAATACGTCGTGGACGGGGAATACACCGGATTCGACATTGAGCTCACCCGCGAGATCGCCAAGGGCATGGGCCTGGAGCATGAGATCCAGAATGTTGGCTTCGACGGCCTCCAGAGCGGTACCGTGCTCGCGGCCCGTCAGTGTGACCTCATAGCTGCGGCCATGTCCATCACTGAGGAACGTGCCGACAAACTGGCTTTCTCCGACCCGTACTATGACTCGCCGCAGACCCTGCTCGTTCCTGCCGATTCACCGGTTGCCTCCCTTGCGGATCTGAAGGGCAAGAAGATAGGCATCCAGCAGGGCACCACCGGCGAAACCTATGCACGGGAAAATGCCGGCGACGCGGAAATCATGTCCTTCCAAACCGATGCCGAGCTTTTCCAGGCCATCCAGGCCGGAAACATCGACGCGGTCCTGCAGGACCACGCCGTAAACCTGGACCACACCGAGGATGGCAAGTTCCGGATTTCAGCCACCTTCGAGACAGGTGAGTCCTACGGCTTTGCCATGAAGAAGGACGGCAGCGAGGAACTGGTCGCGAAGGTGAATGAACAGCTTGCTGCACTGCGGGAGAATGGGAAATACCAGGAGCTCCATGACCGGTTCTTCACGAAGTAGGCGCAGGCAGCAGCAGGCCCTCAGCACGGCATCCGCCGGGCACGGGCGGCGGCCGGAGCCCGCGGACATGTTGCCGAAATATGTACTGAGTACGCTCTAGACTGCTTCCCAATACCAAGCTACGGGTGAGTCCTCTCACACCGTCCGACGTTAGGTTGTATACCAATGCCGCACAAAGCCCGCACCGCTGCCCTCACCTTTCTAACCATCGGCGCCCTCTCCCTGACCGCCTGTGGTGGCGACGACGCCGGAGCCTCCGACGACTCCGCCAACGGTTTTGATCTGGTTTCAGAAGGCACCCTGACGGTCTGCTCGGACATCCCGTTCGTTCCGTTCGAGTATGAAGAAAACGGTGAATACACCGGTTTCGACATGGACCTGGTCAAGGAGATCGCAACGGGCCTGGACCTTGAACTGGCAGTCCAGGACGTTGGATTCGAGGGCATTGCCAGCGGCACCGTGCTGGCTGCGGGCCAGTGCGACCTCGAAGCAAGTGCCATCACCATCACGCCGGAACGCGAAGAGGCCATGGGCTTTGCGGATCCGTACTATGACTCGCTGCAGTCCCTGCTGGTCCCGGCGGATTCTGATATCAAAACCATCGCTGACCTGAGCGGAAAGAAGCTCGGCGTCCAGCAGGGCACGACAGGCGAAGCGTACGCGCGGGAGAACGCTCCGGACGCTGAGATCGTCTCCTTCCCCTCAGACGGCGAACTGTTCCCGGCCATTCAGTCCGGTAACGTCGACGCTGTGCTCCAGGACCTGCCGGTGAACATTGGACACACGGAGGATGGTGACTTCACCATCGCCGAAGAGTATGAGACCGATGAGTCCTACGGCTTCGCCATGGACAAGGACAACACCGAACTCATCTCCGCCGTCAACGAGCAGCTCACAGAGATGCGCGACAACGGCAAATACCAGGAGATCTACGACAAGTACTTCACCGAATAACGCCTAGACCACTGCGTCGTCCCGGGCCGGGCGCCCGGGACGACCCCTTTTCTTCCCCGGAAGGCCCCCACTTTGAAACCCTCCACCCGCAGACGCCTGTTCCGGGGCGTCCTGTATGCCGTTTTTGTCATCGCGCTGGTAGCCGTAGTCCTGGCTGCCGACTGGGAAGCTATCGGTGAGAACTTCTTCGACGCCGAGGTGGCCCGTGAGGCTTTCCCCACCATCGTTACGGTGGCGGTCAAAAACACGATTATCTACACCATCATCGCTTTCGCCGGCGGGCTCCTGCTGGGCCTGCTGCTGGCCCTGATGAAGCTCTCCCCCGTCGCTCCGTACCGCTGGGCCGCCACGGCCTACATTGAACTTTTCCGCGGACTGCCGGCCCTGCTGGTGATCTTTGGTTTCGCCTTTGCCGTCCCCATTGCCTTTGACTGGCGTCCGCCGGGAGGCAGCGCCGGCGCCGGGCTCCTCGCCCTGATCATCGTGTCCGGTGCGTACATTGCCGAGACAATCCGCGCCGGCATCCAGGCAGTACCTTCCGGCCAGGCCGAGGCCGCCCGGTCCCTCGGCATGGGTCCGGCCTGGACCATGATCTCCGTGACCCTGCCCCAGGCGTTCCGGATCATCACGCCGCCGCTGACCAACGAGCTCGTCATCCTGATCAAGGACACCTCCCTGCTCTTCATCGCCGGCATGGCCCTGCAGGACCGCGAGCTGACCACCTTTGCACGGGACTCCGTCTCCCAGACCGCGAACGCCACTCCGCTGGTGCTCGCCGCACTGATGTACCTGATCATTACGCTGCCGCTGACCCAGCTGGTGGCAAAGCTTGAACGACACAACCAGAGAGGCAGGTAGCAGCCATGAGCGTTCCGAACACCAACGCCCCTGCCATCGAGGTCCGTAACCTTCACAAGTCCTTCGGAAGCAACGAGGTGCTGAAGGGCATCGACTTCCATGTGGACCAGGGTGAGGTGGTCTGTGTGATCGGCCCCTCCGGTTCCGGCAAGTCCACCCTGCTGCGCTGCGTCAACCGCTTGGAGGAGCCCACCAGCGGCACCGTCCTGGTGGAAGGCGTGGACATCACCCATCCCGACACGGACCTGGACAAGGTCCGTACCCGGATCGGCATGGTTTTCCAGCAGTTCAACCTCTTCCCGCACCTGAATGTGCTGCGCAACCTGACCCTGGCGCAGCGCCGGGCGAAAAAGCGCGGTCAGGAAGAGGCGTCCAAGGTCGCCATGAAGAACCTCGCCAAGGTTGGTCTGGAGGACCGCGCCACCGCGTTCCCCGCCCAGCTGTCCGGCGGCCAGCAGCAGCGTGTGGCCATTGCCCGCGCGCTGTCCATGGACCCCGACATGATGCTCTTCGACGAGCCCACCAGCGCCCTGGACCCGGAGCTGGTTGGCGATGTGCTTGCCGTAATGCGCCAGCTGGCCGAAGAAGGCATGACCATGATGGTGGTGACCCACGAGATGGGCTTCGCCCGCGAAGTAGGCGACCGTGTGGTCTTTATGGACGGCGGCGTAGTGGTGGAGCAGGGACGTCCCGAGGATGTCCTGGGCAACCCGCAGCACGAACGCACACGGGCGTTCCTCTCGAAGGTTCTCTAAACCGGTTCCCTTGGACCGTGGGCCCTGTCCTGTGTCAGGCCCGCGGAGACCAGTGATGTTCCGTCGGCACGGCCCGCACCTTCTGGTGCGGGCCGCGCTGCGTTTCGGAGGCAGGGTTTCACGGGTTTCAGGGGCTCCACAGTTGTGTCCGGGTTTCCAAGGCGTCCAAACACCCTAAGGTGTCCAAACGCCCCGGGTGTCTCCGCTTCAGCCCAGTGCGAGTCCGTGTTCGGCCAGGGACTGTTCTACGATGCGAAGCGCCTTCGGACCCATGCCATGGAGCGAAGCAAGCTGCTCCCGCGGGACGCCGGCCAGCTGGCGAAGTGAGTCATAACCTGCCCCGGTCAAGGCGCGGGCCGCAGGGGCTCCAACCTTCGGCAGGGCATCGAGCGGTGTAGCCATGCAGCGAGGCTACGCTTCAGCCAGGCGGGACGTATAGGCCGCAGCAGCCCTTGTCTGGGCAGCATCTCCGCGGCTCCGGCGCAGCTCCTCTCGTCGCCGCTCCGGCCGTCGCCTCTCCGCAGCGCTCCCAGCCGCCCGTTATTTCCCCAGCGCTGCCGTCACAGCGCTCTGGACCTGACGGTGCAGGCCGCGCAGCGTTTCCCGCGCGGTGCAGACTTCCAGTACCGAGCGCCCATTGACCGGTTCCGCCAACGCAGCTTCGAGTTCATCCGCAGACCGGATCAGTTGATGGCGCACTCCATAACCGCGGCACAACCCGGCGAGGTCTGCGCGGTGCGGTGTTCCGAAGAAGCGTTCCACCAGTGCCGCATACCGCGGATCCTCCCCCAGTGCTCCGTGTTCCAGCACCGAAAAGATGCCGCCTCCGCCGTCGTTCAACACCACGATCTGCAGATCAGGCTCGGTCTCCCCATCACCCAGGAGCAGGGCACCGGCGTCGTGCAGGAAGGTGAGGTCCCCCAGCAGCAGCCGGGTCGGAATGCCGTTCGCCAGCGCGATGCCCGTTGCCGTGGAAATCGTTCCGTCGATCCCGGCGAGCCCGCGGTTGGCGTATACGTCCAGCGGATGCCAGCCTGGGGAGGCGACCAGGTCCATGTCCCGGATCACGTTGGAGGAGCCAAGCACAAGGTTCGCATCCGCAGCGTCCCAGACCAGGTCCGCCACCTGCAGCCCGGTCAGCTGGTCCTGCTGCTCCAGCAGGTTGGTCAGGGTGTTCAGAGCAGCCTCGGATGCGTTGCGCCACTCCTCGAGCCAGCCGGGTGCACCGGTGCCGGCGAATTCGAAGAGTCCGGGGATGTCGCTGATGATGGTTTCCGGACGCCGGCCCGGAGCGAACCAGTTCACCGGCCGGGGCAGATACAGGGCCTTCTCGACGTCGGTACGTGCCAGCAGCGCCGCTACCGGCCGGGAGAGCGTGGGCCGGCCAAACACCACAACGCGTTCAATCCTCGGACCCAGTTCCGGCAGCAGCAGGCGGTAGGCGCCCACTGCATTGGGACCAAAACGGGCGTTGGAGGACGGCTCGGCCAGCAGCGGAAGCCCGGCACGCAGCGCGAACAGTGCCGCAAGCTCCCCGGCGCCGTCGCCCGCCACCACCACAGTGCGGTGCGTCCCGGGAATTGGCGGATCGGTTGCCGGGACCCGATCCGGGAACGACGCCGGCGCGGGCAGCGCCGTGCGGTCCGCCGCGGACTCCAGGAACAGCGGATCCGACTCCCCGGGGGTCAACGGATCACGGAACTGGAGGTTCACGTGGACCGGCCCTACCGGCATGGCGTCACCGAGCCCGGCCAGCGCTGCGGAAATCGGCCCGGCGGGATCGGTCCCTGCCTCCACATCGGCGGAAGCCATGGGGAAACCGGCGAAGATTCCCGGCTGCACGGTGGTCTGGTTCGCGCCGGTGCCGTGCAGTTCTGCGGGACGGTCGGCCGAGAGGACCACCAGCGGGACGCCGCCGTGGTGCGCTTCCATGACAGCGGGCATCAGTTCGCCGACGGCGGTGCCCGACGTCGTCACCACGGCCGCGGGACGCCGGCCTCCGCGGGCCAGGCCGAGGGCCGTGAACCCGGCAACCCGTTCATCGATCCGCACGTGGACCCGCATCCGGTCCTGCAGTTCGGCTTCGGCCAACGCATAGGCCAGCGGAGCGCTGCGGGATCCGGGAGCGAGGACGACATCACGCACTCCGGCGGAAGCCAGGGCGGCAACGGCGGAGCGGGCTGCCTGGAGCGCAGTCAGGTCGGCGGAAGACGGGGTGGGGGCGTTCGAGGTTCCAGTCACCTTTCCATCCTAGGGTTCCGGGCATCAGGCCCGTAGCCGGCCCAATCCCACGGATTTCCCACCCTGGCGAAGTCCCCGTCACACCTAGCCGCGCCTATTCCACCAGTTCGTACACCCGTTCCAGCCGGTCCAGCCACCACTGCGTGCGCTCCGGCGGGGCCGCGAACCGTTCCAGCAGTTCCCCGGACACCGGTACGTCCCGCACGGCCAGAGCGCCGCCGTCGGGCAGCAGGGACTCCTCGGTCACGTCCCCTGCCATCAACGAAAGTGTGCCCAGCCCGCAGGCGTAGGGAAGCTCCGGCAGGGCCGCGGCCAGCGCGACTCCGGTGCGGATCCCCACCGAGGTGTCGATGGCGGAACTGACCACTGCTGGCAGCCCGGCCTGCGCCACAATCTGCACAGCCCGGCGCACCCCGCCCAAGGGGGCGGCCTTGATGATGATCAGGTCTGCGGCGTCCTCCCGGGCGACCTTCAGGGGATCGGATTCCTTGCGGACACTCTCATCGGCGGCGATCAGCACCGGGATCCCGCGGCGGCGCAGCTCGGTCCGGACGGCACGCAGCCCATCGATGCCGGCGACCGGCTGTTCGGCGTATTCCAGTCCGGCTTCGGCCAGCAGGGTCAGTGTTTCGACGGCGGTGCGAAGGTCCCAGCCCGCGTTGGCGTCCACGCGGATACCGGCGTCGGGCAGCAGCCGGCGGACTTCGGCCACCCGGGCCAGGTCTTCCTGAGGAGTCTGGCCGGCTTCGGCAACCTTCACCTTCACTGCGGATACGGCCCCGAAACGGGCCAGCACGCCCTCGACCTGGTCGACCGCTACGGCGGGCACCGTTCCGTTCACGGGAATCGAGCGACGGAGAGGTTCGGGGTAGCCCTGCCATGCCGCTTCCAGTGCGGAGGCAAGCCAGGGCGCGGCTTCGGCATCGGAGTATTCGGGGAAGGGCGAAAACTCGCCCCAGCCGGCCGGACCCTCAACCAGCAGGGCTTCGCGGTGCAGAATGCCGCGGAACTTTACCCGCATCGGGAGGGAAACCACGCGGGCTCCGGCCAGGAGGTCAGTCAGTTCGGGGGTCTGGGGCACCCTGCCAGCCTACGCGTTGCCGCCCGCATGCCGCCTGGGCTGTCTGGGCAAACAGGAAACGATCATGATCATGTGGCAATCTGGAACCAATGGATACTCGCAACTTGCTGGCACAGCGCTCCCGTGCCCAACGACCGGCTGCGCATAATCCGGCGCTCTTCCTTTTTGCCGCGCTTCTCTGTGCTGCCGGCGTTGCCGCAACCTATTGGTTTTTTGTCCGCACCACGATTGGCCAGCTCGCCGATGAGTCGGCCTTCAAGGAAGCCGAGCTCATTGCCCCGGGAACCGGCCGGCCGGTGCTCGCCTTCCTGGACAACCTGCCGCTGATCTCGGTGTTCATCGCGGTGATTGTGGTGGTGTTCGTGTCCATCCTGCGGCACCGGATTTCGCCGGCAGTGATTGCCCTGGGCACGTTCGCGGCCGCCAATGTCAGCAGCCAGCTGTTGAAACGGACCGTGCTGGACCGGCCCGACCGCGGGGTGGTGACCCTGGATTTCAACTCGCTTCCGTCCGGCCACACCACGCTCGCGGCCTCTGCCGCTGCCGCTGTGTTCCTGCTTGCCTCGCCGCGTTGGCGGCCGCTGACCGCGCTCTTTGGCGGCAGCTACGCGGTGCTCGCAGGTGCAGCCACCTTCCTGAACCTCTGGCACCGGCCCGCCGACGTCGTCGCCTCGCTGCTCGTGGTCGCGGCATGGACACTCGTGGGCGGCCTGGTCATGATGCGGACGAATCCTGAATGGAACCGATGGCCGGCCAAGGGCGCGGCGCAGGGCTCCGCCAAGGCTGTTGCCCTGCTCTGCGCCGTCCCGGGAGTGCTCGCCACGGCGGCAAGCCTGGGCCTGTACTTCTATGCCCGCTGGGATCCGACGGCACTGACCACCTCCGCGCCGCTGTACTTCTGGGCGGGACTGGCCCTGATTGTCGGCGTCGGCTACCTGGTCAGCGCCCTCGCCTGCTGGCTCTTCAGCCAGCAGGCCGGAGATCCTGCCCGGCGCTAACGCACTTCGCGTACGCCGGCCGGATTGCCGGTGGCTTTCCGTCCGGGAACCCAGAGCCAGAGCACAACGGCACCCAGCAGTCCCAGTCCGGCTGTCGCCCAGATGCCCGCCGAGAGGGACACGAGAGCGGTGACGGCCGAGAGGATGCCGGGCCCACCCATGGTCCCGATATCCGCCAGCAGCCGCCAGATCCCGAGGAACTGCGGACGTCCCGGAGAGGGTGAGAAGTCCGCGCCGAGAGTCATCACGATTCCGGATCCGATACCGTTGCCGAACCCAATCAGCAGCGCAGCAAGGAGCAGACCGGTGGCCCCGGAGGCCAGCGGCAGCAGCGCGAGGCCCAATCCCATGATCAGCATGCAGGGCACCGCCACCGAGCGTCTCCCCCAGAGGTCCATGGCCTTGCCTGCGGGGTAGAAGATCAACATGTCGATGGCACCGGAAAGCCCGTAGATCAGTGCCGTGGAGGTGGGATCGAGACCAATGTGCTGGCCCCAGAGCGGAATCACGGCCTGCCGGGTGGCCCGGACGGCTGCTATCAGCAGCACCCCTATCCCAATGGTCCGGAACACCCGTGCATGGCTGCGCAGGATGGACCGCACGGTGGGCGCCGGGGCGGAGTCCAGGGGTTTCACTCCCTGTCCTGCCCCTCGCCCGGAACGGACGGCCAGGTCCGGCACTTGGAAGCTGAGGATCCCTGCCCCGACGGCAGCCAGGGCCCCCACCCAGTAGGCGCCCGTGGTACCAAAGAAATGGATTGCTCCCGCAGCCGCGAAGGGCCCGATGAACACACCGATCCGGTTCACCCCGCCGAGCGTGGACAGTGCCCGGGCCCGGAAATGCACGGGCACGGCCTCCGTCAGGTAGCTTTGCCGGGCCAGTCCGAACACCGATCCGGCCATCCCGACCATAAACACCGCCACCGCAAAAACCCACAGCACCGGGACCGAGGCCGCGAGGACCATAGCCAGCGCGGACCAGGCGGAAGCAGCGACAAGGGCCCATTTTTCCCCGAAACGCGTGGTCACGATGGTCGCCGGGACATTCGTCAGCAGAGAGCCCACGCCGGTAAGCGTGATAACGAGGGCGGCAAGGGCCACAGTGGCACCGAGGCCACGGGCGCTGAGCGCGATCACCGGCAGGATGGCTCCGGTCGCCAGCCCGTAGAGGAGGGTGGGACCGTACGCCGGGATGGCTATTTTCCGAAGGCTGAAATCGTCCGCTGGCACGGCCCCAGACTATCGCTGACCGCGCCTGCTTCCGGTCCGGGCTACTTCAGGTCTATCTCCGGACGACTTCAGGCCTATTTCCGGAGCCATTTCCACCGGGCCAGGGTCCGCAGCCGGGTGAGCAGCGCCCGGGACTGGTCCGGACCGTACGGCAGGATGGGGATGGCTTTCGTCATGTCCACGGACGCCTGGTCCATGGCGCTGCGGGTGACGGCGACGGCGGTGCGCATCTTGTTCATCTGGGTGGTCACGAAGTCGACCGTGACGGGTCGCCCGTGCCCCGGAACGAAGACCGTGTACAAATCTTCCAGGGAGGCGACTTTCCCCAGGGTCCGGATCCAGTCCTTGGGGAAGGAATCTTCAAAGGCCGGATCTGCGCCTTGTTCCACCAGGTCACCGGTGAAGAGCACATCGCCGGCTCCCACCAGCAGATCATGGTCCGTGTGGCCGCGGCCCAGCTGGAAGAGCGTCACGGAGATACCGCCCAGATCCAGGTCAACGGGAACGTCCTCCACCAGTTTCGTGGGCTCGGCAATTTCCGTGTGGGCCCCCATGGCTGCAGCCATTTCCGGTTCCGCATCGGCGGCCTGGGGCCGGTGGCTGTTTCCGTTTTCACGGATGCTGGCGGCGCAGCCGGCGGTTGCCCAGATGTCCTCCGCACCCTTGGCAAGCAGCAGGGCGTTGCCGAAGTAATGGTCGAAATGCGCATGCGTGTTAACTGCTGTCAGCGGCAGATCGGTGAGTGCCCGCACAGCGTCGTAGATCTCCTGCGCCATGCCCGGCCCGGCACCGGTGTCAATAAGCAGGGCACGTTCGTCCCCGATCACTAGCCCGGTATTCACGGCGAAGGCAGCGTTGGAGCGCACCCATACCCGGGGCGCCACCTCCTGCCAGCCGAGCTGGCCCGTGACGTGCTGCGGTGTTTCAGTCATGTCGGCTTTCCTTTCGCTGGCCGGTCTCCAACCTATCGCGGGTGATTGCTCCCGGCCCGTATTAGAGGTCCGCAAGGACACGGCCAGGGTTTTCGACGGCGTCGGCAACGTAGCGCAGGAAACCGCCGGCGGTCGCGCCGTCGCACACGCGGTGGTCGAACACCAGGGTCAGCTGGGTGACTTTCCGGACGGCAAGCTGGCCGGAGACGACCCACGGCTTGTCAATGATGCGTCCCACGCCGAGGATGGCCGACTCGGGATAATTGATGATCGCGGCGCTTCCGTCCACGCCGTAGACACCGTAGTTATTCAGGGTAAAGGTGCCCGAGGAAAGCTCCTCCGGGGTAGCCCTGCCGTCCTGTGCAGCGGTGGTGAGGCGGCGGATCTCTGCATCCAGGTCCCGTGTGGACAGGGCGTCTGCCCGCCGGACGGAGGGAACCATCAGCCCGCGCCCGGTCTGGACAGCGATGCCAAGGTTGATGCCGTCGAAAGCCTCAATCGCAGCTTCGTGTTCTTCCCCCTCAGCCGGGCTCCCGGAGCTGTCCCCCGCGGCCACGAAGCGGGTGTTGAGCGCCGGGAATAGGGCGAGACCGGCGAGCGTGAACCGCGCCAGGAAGGCCAGCAACGAGGGTACGTCCTGCCGCTGCTCCGACAGGACATCACGCAGCTCCATGAGGGGCGTCGCATCCACATCCACCCAGACGGTTGCTTCCGGTATAAGACTCCGGCTCCGGCTCAGGTTCGCGGCAATCGTGCGCCGGACTCCCCGGACGGGCGTGCGCGAGATGACGCCGAGCCCCGTCCGGACATCTCGTATGTCCCGGACGTCCCGGATGTCCCGGACGTCTCGGGCAGCCCGGACGGCTCGTGTCTCCGCGGCGTCCCGGGCAGCCCGGCCGGCTGCCTCAACCACCTCGCCCTCGACCACCTCACGCTGGGCCACCTCAACCTGGGCCACCCCGCTCTGGACGCCCTCGGCCACCCGTGCGGTAGCCGCTGCCCGGCTGGCCACCTCGGCCTCGACGTCGCGCCGGAGGATCAACCCCTCGGGACCGGTCCCGGAAAGATCCGTCAGCTTCACTCCGGCATCGCGGGCCATCCTGCGGACCAGCGGGGAAACGCACCGCGGAGCTTCGGGCCGGACCGGGACCGCCGCAACCGGGGCAGCAGGCGCCGCCATCCGCCGGCGGGGTGCGCGGGTGCGCCGGGGTGCTAAGCCGGATTCCGGGGTCCCGTAACCGATGAGCACATTCCCAGACCCGGCCCTCTCTTCCTGCCGGTACGCCTCTCCCTCCGCCGATGCCCCAACACCCGCTTCAGGAACCGCCGCCGTCACAGACGTTTCGGGTGCTGCGGCCGAGGTCTCCACCGAGATCAGTGGACGCCCGACGTCGATGCTGTCGCCGGCCTCACCGTGCAGCTGGGCAATCGTGCCGGCAAACGGCGACGGAACCTCGACCAGGGATTTGGCGGTTTCCACCTCCGCCACAGGCTGGTCGACGACCACCGTGTCTCCTTCAGCCACGAGCCAATTCACCAGCTCGGCTTCCGTCAGTCCTTCGCCCAGGTCCGGCAACAGGAAGGTACGCACGCTCATCGTCGGGCCTCCGAACTGCCGGATCGCGGGGAACTGCGGGTTTCCAAGCTGCCGGCTTCCATGCTGCCCGTTCCTTCGTTTTCAGCTGCGGGCTCGTCCCACTGCAGCTCATCCACGGCGTCCAGGATCCGGTCCACCCCGGGCAGGTACCAGTGCTCCAGCTTCGGTGCCGGATACGGAACATCGAACCCGGTCACCCTCAGCACCGGGGCAGCAAGGGAATGGAAGCAGCGTTCCTGGATACGGGCAACGATTTCAGCGGCCACGGAAGCGAAACCGGGGGCTTCGGCAATAACCACTGCCCGCCCGGTGCGCCGGACCGACTCGTCCACGGTGGCGTCGTCGTACGGGACAATCGACCGCAGGTCGATGACTTCCAGGGACCGTCCCTCGGCCTCGGCGGCTGCCGCGGCAGCCAGTGCCGTCGACACCGACGGACCGTAGGCGACCAGCGTCGCATCCGTTCCGGTGCGTGCCACCGCAGCTGTACCGATGCCTCCCGGAACCTCCCGGCCTGTGCGTACTGCCTCATCGGCTGCCTGCCGCAGGGCGGCAAGGTCCACCGTTTCCTTGCTCCAATAAAGCTTCTTCGGCTCCAGGAACACCACCGGATCATTCAGCCGGATGGCGGCGCGCAGCAGGGAGTAGGCATCGGCCACGGTTGCCGGCGCGACGACGGTCAGGCCCGGAGTGTGTGCGTAGTAGGCCTCCGAGGAATCGCAGTGGTGCTCCACTCCGCCAATTCCACCGGCGTACGGAATGCGGATCACCATGGGCAGCTTCACCTTCCCGCGCGTCCGGTTGGACATCTTCGCGACGTGGCTGACCACCTGCTCGAAGGCGGGATAGGCGAAGGCGTCAAACTGCATTTCCACCACCGGCCGCAGTCCGTTCATCGCCATGCCGACTGCCATGCCCATGATCCCGGACTCGGCCAGCGGAGTGTCGAAGCAGCGGCCTGTTCCGAACCGTGCCGTCAGCCCGTCGGTGATCCGGAAGACCCCTCCGAGCGGCCCTACATCCTCGCCGAAGACCACCACCGACGCATCGGCAGCCATTTCGTCGGCGAGCGCGGCGTTGAGTGCCTTGGCGAAGGTCAGGGATTCAGACCCGGAAGGTGCTTCGCCGTCCAGGTCCCGCGCCTCGGGGCGGGTGTCCGTAGCGTTTGCTGCCATAGTGCTGCCTTTCCGATGGTCAGCGCTGGGCGCTGGAGGTGCCGGGGGTTTCCGGGTGGGAATTGGCAGCGGGGCTGCCGCCCGGTTCCCCGCTTTCCGGGTCGCCGCCCGGGTCGCCGCCCGGTTCGCGGCCAGGTTCGCTGTCGCTGCATTCCGGTTCACCGTTTTCCGGTGCATCTCCGCTGGGTCCGCTGCGGCCGATTTCACCGCGCAGAAGCTCGGCCTGCTCATCCAGCTGCGGTGTGGCCCGAGTGTAGACATGCTTAAACAGGGCCATCGGATCCGGGTCGACGTCGGTGTTCAGGCCTTCCCGCATGGCCGCCGCGAGGGCTTCGGCCTCTGCCGCCAGTGCTTCCTCGCGCTCATCATCCAACAGTCCGGCGGCGCGCAGGTAAGTCCGTGCCCGCACCACCGGGTCCCGGGAAACCCAGCCCTGCACTTCCTCGGCCGAGCGGTACCGGGTGGCGTCGTCGGCGTTGGTGTGGGCCTGCATGCGGTAGGTGTGCGCCTCCACGAGCGAGGGGCCGCCACCCTCGCGCGCCCGCTCCACGGCCGCACCCAGGACGGAAAGGAGCGCGGCGACGTCGTTGCCGTCCACCCGTTCCCCCGGCATGCCGTAGCCGACGGCTTTATGCGCCAGGGACGGAGCCACCGATTGGTTTTTCAGCGGCACCGAGATGGCATATTCGTTGTTCTGGATGAAGAAAACCACGGGCACATGGAACACCGCAGCGAAGTTCAGCGCCTCATGGAAGTCACCCTCGCTGGTCGCACCGTCACCGCACAGGGCCAGCACCACGGTGTCCTCGCCCTTGAGTTTGGCCGCATGGGCGACGCCGACGGCGTGCAGCAGCTGCGTGGCCAGCGGAGTCGCCTGGGGTGCCACCCGGTACTCATACGGGTCGTATCCGCTGTGCCAGTCCCCGCGCAGCAGCGTCAGCACCTGCAGCGGATCCACACCACGGGACATCACGGCAACACTGTCCCGGTACGTAGGGAACAGCCAGTCCTGTGCCTGCAGCACCGCGGCGGCGGCCACCTGGCAGGCCTCCTGCCCGTGCGAGGAGGGATAGACAGCCAGCCGGCCCTGCCGCACCAGGGCGTTCGCCTGGTCATTGATCCGGCGTCCGGCCACCAGCCGGGCGTAAGCATCCTGCAGCATGCCGCTGCCGGGCAACGGGTAACGGGGGTCGTGGTGTTCCTTGCCGTCCAGATCGATCAGCTGGACGGGAACATCCGAGGGAAGCAGCGCGTGCACGGGTCCGGAACCGCTTTCGGCAGGCACATCGACCTGCCGGGTCCTGCCGGTGGAGATGGTCATTACGAGCCTCCGTCTGCCAGCACCGCGGCGCCGTTGCACGCGGGATGTACTGTCTTGCCAGTATGCTTTCGGCGGTACTTTCGTGACCAGCATTCCCGTAAATCTTGGACGGCAGCGCACTCCAGGCGTATTCTGATGGACACCTTGCAAATGTTACGCAGATTACTTGGGGAGAGCGTGGACATTATGACTACAACGCAGGTGCAGCCGCTGGACGACGTTGACCGGAAAATCCTGGCCGTCCTGCGCTCCGACGGAAGGGCCTCGTTTACGGCCGTCGCGCAGGCCGTACACATATCCCGGGCGCATGCCTACTCCCGGATTGCCCGGCTCACCGAATCCGGGGTACTCAGCCGATTTACCGCACTGGTGGATCCGGAGAAGGCAGGGCTCGGCTCCTCCGCGTACGTCACCCTGAAGGTCCGCCAGCACGCCTGGCGGGAATTGAAGGACCGCCTCAGCGAGGTGCCGGAGATCCACCACATTGCCCTGGTGGGTGGTTCCTTTGACGTTATAGTGCTGGTCCGCGCCGAGGACAACATCCACCTGCGCAGGGTCATCTTTGACCAGCTGCAGTCCATGCCGGGTGTCCTGGACACCCAGACGTTCCTGGTCTTCGAAGAACGCGACACCCGATAGGTTCCGGAACCTACCAGCAAAGACAGAAGAGGCAGGGCCTGCAGCTGCAGGCCCTGCCTCTTTCGTTCGCCGGTATCAGTTCGCCGGTATCAGCCGGCCCGGTCACCGTGGTCAGTCGGGTTACTTAGTCCGCCCCGCCACTCTGGCCAGTCCGGTTACTTTGGCCAGTCCAGCCACTCTCGTCAGCCCGGCGACCCTGATCTGCACCGCCGCTCTGGTCAGAGGCCACCCCGTTCAGCCAGTGAACGCCGGCCGACCGAAGGATCAGTTTTCGTCGTGCCCCTGGTCGGAGCTCATCTGGTCCTCTGCCGGAGGGGTCTCCCCCGGGGGAACCCCGCCGCCGGGCTCCAGGCCGGTGATGTTGCCATCCAGCGGATCAGGATTGGTGCTTCCTGCCTTCGTCTCACTGTGGGCGTGGTTGCCGGTGCCCTCCTGCGTTCCGGAGCCCTTCTGCGCGTCCTTGGGCTTGTCCGGGTTCGCCGGGTCGTTGTTCGGGTTGTAGCTGTCGGCCATGTTCCGCCTCCTCGGTTTCTCAGAGTTCTCTAGCGCCGGTAAGCACCTGTTGTAAGCATGCTTACGAGTTACTCCCAACCTAGCCCTGCGTCCGCCGCACCACAACCCGGGCCAGGCCGGCCCACGTCCTGGGCCAAGCCGGTTCCGGGTGCGGACACTGCCCCATCAACCTTGGAAAACAGGCCTGCGCTTGGCCAGGAAAGCGCTGAATCCTTCCGCGTAATCGGGCGTTGCACTGAGCTTCTCCTGGACCGTGTTCTCCGCATCAAGCGCATCCCAGAACCCCAGGCGCCGGTCCCGGATCTCAGCCACCAGCTGCCGGGAAGCCGTATAGGCCTGGGTGGGACCGGACGCAACGCGGAGTGCCGTGGCCCGGGTGTGGTCCAGCAGGACGGTGGGGTCCAGAGCGCGGCTAAACAGGCCGGCGGCGACGGCCTCGGCTCCGGTCATCAGGTCCGCGGTGTAGATCAGGTCCAGGGTGCGGTGCGGCCCCAGCCGTTCGGTGAAGAGCCAGTGTCCGCCCGAGTCCAGTGCCGCACCGAGGTTGGCGAACGGAGAGCCGATCTTCGCATCGGTGGCTGCATATACGACGTCGGTGGCCACCAGCAGTCCGAGGCCCACCCCCAGGCACGCACCCTGGGCCGCCGCGAAGGTCGGTGCGGGAAAGGCCGACATCTTCTGCAGGAGCGGCCGCAGGCTGTCCACGAGGTAGCCGCGTGCATCGTCGTTTTCAGGCGAAACGGAGCCCAGGTCCCGTCCGGCACAGAAGCTCCTGCCCTCCCCGCGCAGCAACAGGGCGCGCACGCCGGCGGCTGCCGCGTCGTCGTACGCGTCCGCGAGCTCGGCCAGGGCAGACCTGTCCAGGGCATTGAGTTTCCGCGGGGCAGCCAGGACAACTTCCGCGACGCCGTCGTTGATGCTCAGTTCAATCATCGGTGCCCTCCTAGGCGTCGTAGTCCACGCTGACTTCGCTGCTGGTGGGGCGGCTCTGGCACGTCAGGATGTAGCCACGCTCCAGTTCCTCCGGTTCCAGTGCATAGTTCTCCTCCATGTCCACGCTGCCGGAGACCAGCTTGGCGCGGCAGGTGCCGCAGACACCACCGGCGCAGGCGAACGGTACATCAGGGCGCACCCGGAGGGCAGCGTTGAGCACCGATTCACGGGCATGCACCGGGCTGGCCACCTTGCCCTGCAGTCCGTCCAGCCGGAAAGTGATGTCGAAGTTGTCCCCGGAACTGTCGCGGAGAACGGGCCGGCCGGTGGAACCTTCCGGACGGTCTGGACGTGCCGTGGTGAACAATTCGAAACGCACCTTGGCCGGGTCAACCCCGCGCTCTGAGAGGGCATCGCGGCACAGCTGGACCAGGTCGAACGGGCCGCAGAGGAACCATTCATCCACTTCCCCAGCCGGCAGTACCGAGTCGATCAGGGTGGTGATCTTCCCGGCGTCGAGTCGTCCGCTGAGCAGCGGCGAAATGCGCTGCTCACGGGAAAGGACGTGGTGCAGGGCGAAGCGGGACGGATACCGGTCCTTCAGGTCCGCCAGCTCTTCGAGGAACATCACGTCCATCGCCGCCTTGTTCGCGTAGACGAGATCAAAGCGGGTGGTCGGCGACGAGGCCAGCACGGTCCGCGCGATGGCAATGACGGGCGTGATGCCCGACCCTGCAGCGACGGCGGCAAACATCTGCCCATGCGCCGGTCCCAGGTCGGCGGTGCCGGGGGCATGGCGGGAGATGAAACTGCCGGCCGGGCTCATCACGTCCAGCACGTCACCGGCCTTCAGATGCTCGTTCACCCAGGAGGAAAACAGTCCCCCGAGATCCCGTTTGACTGCCACCCGCAGTTCTCCGGGTAGCGGTTCGGCGCAGATGGAATAGCTGCGCCGCAGCTCCGTGCCGTCCAGCACGGTTCGCAGGGCGACGTACTGGCCCGGCAGGTAGGAGTAGGACTCCACGAGTTCCGGCGGCACGCCGAAGGTGACCTCCACGGCGTCGTCGGTCAATCTGCGTACGGCGGCAACCGTCAGGGGGTGGAAGGCGCCGCGGCGCAGCGGCGCTTCGGGAAGGACGGTCATGGGTCAGAGCACCTTGAAGTAGTCGAACGGCTCCCGGCACTCGCCGCAGACCCAGAGCGCCTTGCAGGACGTGGACCCGAAGCGGGTCAGTTCATGGGTATTCAGCGAGGAACACTGGGGGCATTTCACGCTCAGGCCCACCCGCACGGGTCCCGCAGCGGCACGGCCCGACGGCGGCGCGATGCCGTAGGCGTCCAGCTTCGCCTTTCCGGCGCTGCTCATCCAGTCGGTGGTCCATGCCGGTGCAAGCTCCAGCGAAACCGAGACGGCGGGATAGCCGGCAGCGCGGAGGGCCGCGGTGACGTCGGAGCGGATGGCGTCCATGGCGGGGCAGCCGGAATAGGTGGGTGTGATGGCCACCTCGACGCGGTCGCCGGAAATCTCCACCCGCCGCAGCACACCGAGGTCCTCGATGGTCAGTACCGGAATCTCGGGATCACAGACCGTCGCGGCCACATCCCAGGCGGCTGCGGCCGCCGGGTCGGCCGGGCGCAGGACGGGAGGTTCCGGCCGCATATCCGGGGTTTCCGGATGTGCGGCAGGTGGTTGCGGACGCAGGCGGGATTCCATCAGGCTCACCATGCGGCACCGGGATGTTGGCGGGCCAGCACCTGCATCTCGGCCAGCAGGTAGCCCAGGTGCTCACTGTGCCGGCCCTGCCGGCCACCGCCGGGGGCAGGTGGAACCGCGGGCAGCTCCACTTCGGCTTCGCGGAGCACAGCGGCGATGTCGCGGTCAAAGGCAGCCTTCAGCGACGAGGGCAGGACGGCACGGCCGCCGAGTGAGACCACGAGTTCGTCGTCGTCGAACAGCTCGCCCACGTACGGCCAGGTGAGTTCGAGCGCGCGGATCATCCGGCGTCGGGATTCGTCCGTACCCAGGGCCAGCCGGAGCACCCACTGGATGCTGTGGTCCCGGTGATAGTCCACTTCCTTGACCGCCTTGGCGGCGATCGCGGACAGGGTGGGGTCGGTGGAATGCTGCAGGGCCGAGTAAAGCCCGAACTGATAGCAGGAAACCGCCAGCTGCCGGGCGATGGTCCGGGCGAAGTCGCCGTTGGGCTGTTCCACCAGATGCACCGAACGGAATTCGGTCTCGTCCCGCCAGTACGCGAGGTCGTCCTCGGTGCGGCCGTCGGCGCTGCCGGCATAGCTGAGGAAGGACCGGGCGTGGCCGATCAGGTCCAGCGCAATGTTGCCCAGCGCAACGTCTTCCTCCAGTTCCGGCGCCCGGGAAATCCACCAGCCCAGGCGCTGGGCCAGCACCAGGGCGTCGTCGCCAAGGCGCAGGGCGTAGGCGGCGGTGTCCGGATCGGCACGGGTTTGTGCAGCGGCAATGTCCTCCGGCCGAAGTGCGTTGCCGGGAGTGATGCGGGTAGCGCTGTCCGAATTCACAGGTGCTTCACCCCCTCGGACTTGGTGTAGTAGGTGGCGTGCCGGTAATCCTTGCCCTGCGGGGACTCGAAGAACTGCCCCTTGGCATCGGGGTCGCTGGCGATGATGGCCGACGCCGGCACCACCCAGAGCGAGACACCCTCGTTGCGCCGGGTGTAAAGGTCGCGTGCGTTGCGGACGGCCATATCGGCGTCGGGGGCGTGCAGCGAACCGGCATGGACGTGGGACAGCCCCCGGGAGGACCGGACAAAGACTTCCCACAGCGGCCAGGCGGTCCGGGAAGCCCCAGCCGTGCCGGGGTCTGCGTGCTTCTCGGCCGCTTCGGTCAGGGCCGTGCCGGTTGCCGCGCCCGTTGCCGGGTCCTGCGGTGCCGTGGCTGTCCCGACCGGTTTGGAACCGTCGTCGCCCGTTGTGGATCCACCGGTCATCGCTAAGCCACCCCCGCTTCGGCCGAGCCGGCACCTGCCGCTTGCCGCGCAGCATAGGCCGCCGCGGCTTCCCGCACCCAGGCGCCGTCTTCATGGGCTTCCCGCCGCCGGGCCAGCCGCTGTGAGTTGCACGGCCCGCGCCCGGCGAGGACCTCGGAAAACTCGTTCCAGTCCAGCGGCCCGTGTTCCCAGCTGCCGGTCTCCCCGTT
Source organism: Arthrobacter sp. zg-Y919 (assembly GCF_030142045.1). NCBI lineage: Bacteria > Bacillati > Actinomycetota > Actinomycetes > Micrococcales > Micrococcaceae > Arthrobacter > Arthrobacter sp. zg-Y919. The sequence continues at coordinate 2,542,481 of NZ_CP126242.1, forward strand.
GTAGCGGATGTCCTCGTCGGGAAGGGTCAGCCCGAGGACTTTCACCTGTTCCACGATCATTCCGACAAACCGGGACCGGAGTTCGTCATTGGTGAAGCGCTTGATGTTCCAGGCCATGGACTGGCGTGAGTTCGGGGAATCCTCATCCGGCGGTCCGAACATCATCAGCGACGGCGCGTACCAGCGGTTGATTGCGTCCTGGGCCATCTCGCGCTGCGCGGGCGTGCCGTTGGCCAGTTCCAGCAGGATCTCGAAGCCCTGCCGCTGGTGGAAGGATTCCTCCTTGCAGATCCGCACCATGGCCCGTCCGTAGGGGCCGTAGGAGGCCCGGCAGAGCGGCACCTGGTTGCAGATTGCGGCACCGTCCACGAGCCAGCCGATGGCCCCCATGTCCGCCCAGGTCAGTGTGGGGTAGTTGAAGATGCTTGAGTAGCGCGCCTTGCCGGCGATGAGGTCGGCGGTCATCCGGTCCCGCGGGGTGCCCAGCGTTTCGGCGGCGGAGTACAGGTAGAGCCCGTGGCCTGCTTCATCCTGGACCTTGGCCATGAGGATCGCTTTGCGCTTCAGGGAGGGTGCACGGGTGATCCAGTTGGCTTCGGGCTGCATACCGATGATTTCCGAATGCGCATGCTGCGAGATCTGCCGCACGAGGGTCTTGCGGTAGCCCTCGGGCATCCAGTCGCGCGGCTCCACCCTGGCATCCGCCGCAATCAGCGCCTCGAAGTGCTTCTGGCCGGCTGAAGGCTCTGCACTCATGGTTACTCCGCCATCCTGCTCATTTAATAATTACTGACCGTTCGTTCAGGATATGGAGGGGTGTTGTGCCCGTCAAGGGTCCGGGCTATGGAAAACTGATGGAAAGAAGTGACGGTCTGGAGAGGATTGTGATGGCTATACCCGAGCCCGGTGCCGGCCGCCGGACCGTTCCAGCCGGCGTGCCTTCCACCAGCGGATCACCTGCAGGGCAGGCAGACGCCGGTCATGCAGAGGCGAAGCAGGCAGAGACAGCGCAGGCCGCCGCAGGGCAGGCAGAGACAGCGCAGGCAGAGCGGCCATCGGTCGCCGTCGTCATTGTGCCCACCCTTCTGGGACTGCTGGGTTTCTTTGCCGTTGCGGCCGCTGTGACCGCTGATGCCGCCACGGTCAGTGTCACCGTTCCCGGGATGCTGCTGGCCCTTACCGCCCTGGTGGTGGCCGGGGTCAGTCCGCTGTACGCCCGGAATTCCACCTGGCTGTCCCTGCGCCGCCCGGCCGTGCTGCTGGCTTTATGCCTTCTGGTGGAGGCGGCATTGTTCCTGTTCGCTCCGCAGCTGGTCCTGTTCTCGTTGCCCGCACTGCCGCTCGCGCTGGGCGGGGGTGCGGTACTGCTGGCCACGAGCCTGTGGGGACAGTTCCGCAAGGGTCCGGCAGCCGAGCCGGTGCTGCTCCCCCTGCGTGAATCGCCGCCCCGGCCCTTCACTTCGACCCTGCTGGTGGTGGCGGTGAACTGGGCGCTCTTCCTTGCGGCCGGAGCATTGTGCGCCTGGCTCCTGCTCGGAGATTAGTTCCCTGCTTCAGGCGTAAAAATCTCCTCGATGCTCCTGCCGAAGACTGCGGCAAGACGGAAAGCCAGGGGTAGCGAAGGATCGAACCGCCCCTTCTCGATGGAGATCACGGTCTGCCGCGATACGCCGAGCAGAGCCGCCAATTGCACCTGGGATAAACCCAGCCGCTGACGCTCTACGGCCACAGTGTTCTGCATTCCTAGGAGTTGCGGCGCTTCAGGAGCGCATAACGCAGCGACCAGGCGGCCAGCCCGGCAGCGCAATAGACGGGCAGGGGAACATCCAGGTTCAGGAGGGTCTCGGCAAGGACGCCCACGGCGAGCAGGACCATGAGATCGACGAAGGCCCGGGACGACGCCGCATCGGACCAGGAGCGTTCCACGTCCGCCGCTGACTCCACCTCCACGCGGTCGGTTTCTGCGACATTGAACACCAGCAACCACAGTGCGGCCGCCAACACAGGCCCTGTCGCGGCGGCAAAGACGGCGGCGGAGACCAGCGGGCTGGCTCCGCTGGTGGCCGACGCCGCCCATCCCAGCAGCGCACCGGCTGCGGTTCCGCCGACGACGGCCCCGGCAACCCGAACGCGCTTGTCCACCGTGCGGATGCCCGCATTATTCTTCATGCGGGCATCCTGCTCCCTGAACGGAATTAAGTCAAGGAAGCTTTACATCCGATCGGCGGGTGGTTCCCGCCGCCGCGGGATCAGCCGCCAGCATAAAGCCCGCGGGGTCCTTCGACGCCGCCGCAGGGGTCGATATATTCGAAGCATGACTACTCCCCAGCCCCCGGTTGCCAAGAAAGTCCCCACCGAACGCACCCGCCACGGTGACACGTTCATCGACAACTACGAATGGCTGAGGGAAAAGGAAAATCCGGAGGTGGTGGAACACCTCAAGGCGGAGAACGCCTACGCCGCAGCAATGACTGCTGACCAGGAACAGCTGCGCGGGGAAATCTTCAACGAAATCAAGAACCGCACCGAGGAAACGGACCTCTCCGTTCCCGCACGCAAAAAGGGCTGGTGGTATTACTCCCGCACTGAGGAAGGCAAGCAGTACGCCATCCACTGCCGCACCGCCGCGCAGGACACCGGGGACCTCGACGCCGACTGGACGCCTCCCGCCGTCGTGCCCGGAGTGGCAGTTCCGGGCGAACAGATCCTGGTGGACGGCAACGCCGAAGCCGAAGGCAAACCGTTCTTCTCGCTCGGCGGCCTGGCCGTGACCGAGGACGGAAACCTGCTGGCGTACTCCGAAGACAACGCCGGAGACGAGCGCTTCACGCTGCGGATCAAGGACCTTCGCACCGGGGAACTGCTGCCGGACGTCATTTCCAATGTCTTTTACTCGCTGGCCTTCTCCCCCGATGGAAACCGGGTGTTCTACACGGTGGTCGATGACTCCTGGCGCCCATACCAGGTCAAGGCCCACACGCTCGGCACCCCGGTGGAGGACGACGTCGTCATCTACCAGGAGGATGACATTGCCATGTGGACCGGATTCGACCTCTCGCCGGACCGCCGGCAGCTGCTCATCGGCATCAGCAGCTCCGAATACAGCGAATACCGGGTCCTGGACTTCGACGACCCCACCGACACCGTGCGTACCCTGATTCCGCGGAGCGAACGCATCCTCTACGAGGCCGAGCCCCTGACCCTGGACGGAACGCGGCACTACCTGCTGACCCACAACCGGAACGCACTGAATTCCATGCTCTCCCTCGTTGCCGAGGCCGAGTTTTCGAAGCCCCTGGCGGACCAGCACTGGCAGACCGTGATCGCCCATGACGACACCGTGCGCGTCAACGGTGCCGCGGTAACCCGCAGCCATGTCCTGGTGTCCGTCCGCAAAGACACCACCGAGCGGGTCCAAATCCTGCCCGTGGAAGGCCTCGGCACCCCGGCACAGGGCGTCCCGGTGGAACCGGCGTTCGACGAGGAGCTGTACACCGCGAATTTGGCCAACGCCGAGTTCGATTCGCCGATTGTCCGCCTGAGCTACACCTCCTTCCTCACGCCGCCGCGGGTGTACGACTACGTCCTGGCCACCGGCGAGCTGGAACTGCGGAAGGAAACCCCCGTCAAGGGCGGCTACCGCTCCGAGGATTACGTAGCGGAGCGGGAATGGGCGACGGCGGCGGACGGCACCCGCATCCCGCTCTCCGTCATCCGCCGGGCGGACCTGCAGAAGGACGGCAGCAACCCTGCCCTTGTCTACGCGTACGGCAGCTACGAGATGAGCATGGACCCGGGGTTCAACATCGCCCGGCTGTCCCTGCTGGACCGCGGCGTGGTCTACGTCGTGGCGCACATCCGTGGCGGCGGCGAGATGGGCCGGGCCTGGTACGACGACGGCAAGAAGTTGAACAAGAAAAACACCTTCACTGACTTCGTGGATGCCACCGACTGGGTCGCCGCCTCCGGGTGGGCGGATCCGGACCGGATCGCTGCCATGGGTGGTTCCGCCGGCGGGCTGCTGATGGGTGCCATCGCCAACCTGGCCCCCGAAAAGTACCGGGCCATCGTGGCGCAGGTGCCCTTCGTGGACGCGCTGACCACCATCCTGGATCCGGACCTGCCCCTCTCGGCCCTGGAATGGGAGGAATGGGGCAATCCCATCACCGACCCCGAGGTCTACCGGTACATGAAGGAATACAGCCCGTACGAGAACGTCCGGGCCGTGGCCTATCCGCAGATTGCCGCAGTCACCAGTTTCAATGACACCCGCGTGCTGTATGTGGAACCGGCCAAGTGGGTGGCGCAGCTGCGCGAAACCAGCACGGGCAGCGAACCGATCGTGCTGAAGATCGAGATGGACGGGGGCCACGGCGGCGCCTCCGGCCGGTACGAGGCCTGGAAGGACCGGGCCTGGGACTACGCCTTCATCCTGTCCGCCCTCGGCGCACGGGAGCTGCTCCCGGCCGCCCGCACGGAGGACGCTGCCTAGGCAGGAGACCTCGGGGCTTCCCGTTTCCCATAGACGAAAAGCAGGGCCGTTCCCCCACCGGGAGCGGCCCTGCTTTTTCGAAGAAATGGTCCTACCCGCGGAACCCGAAGGACCGGGCGACCACCGGGGGAAAGCGGAAGTTACTCCGCTGCGCCCGCACCTTCGGCTTGGGTCTTACCGGAGGCGGTGTGCCCGGAGACAGTGTTACCGGGGGCAGGGTTCCCGGAGACAGTGTTCCCGGCTGCAGTGTTCCCGGCGCTGCGGCGCGGCTGGGTCTCTTCCGCCGCATCATCCTTCGACTCATCGTCAGTGATGGCCTTGTGGGACTGCCGGATCACCTCAACGACGATCGGAATGACGGAGAGCACCACCACGGCCACGAAGATCAGGTCCAGGTTCTCCCGGACAAAAGGCACCCGGTCGCCCAGCACATAGCCCAGCAGGGTCACGCCCACACCCCAGACAAATGCGCCCAGGGCATTGAAGCCGACGAAGGCCTTGTATTCCATCTGCGCGACGCCGGCCACCACGGGCGTGAACGTCCGGACCACCGGCACGAACCGGGCCAGGACCACTGCCTTGCCGCCGTGCCGGTCGAAGAAGACCTGGGCCCGTTTCACGTTTTCCCGTTTGAAGAGCCTGCTGTCGGGCCGGTTGAAAACAGCTGGTCCCGCCTTCTTGCCGATGAAGTAGCCCGTCTGGTCACCCGCGAAGGCACAAATGAAGACAAGGACTCCCAGCAGCCAGACATTAATGTCGATGGTGCCGGTGGCGACAAGGAGACCGGCAGTGAAAAGCAGGGAGTCGCCGGGCAGGAAGAAGCCCACAAGCAGTCCGGTTTCAGCAAAGACAATGCCGCAGACCAGCAGGACCACCCACGGTCCGAGGGCTGGATCGGCAAGGAACACCTGCGGGTCCAGCCAATGAGGCAAAAGGGACGAAGTAGGAGGCCGCACAGGGCCGGCAACGGCTGTGGCCGCGGAGAGAGTCACCTCACTAGGGTACGTCATGCCCCCGTGGGAACGACGGACCGCCCAAAAGACGGGACAGCAGCCCAGACCGGGCCATAACCGCGGCATTCCGGTCATCTTTCCCGCCTAGACCGCTCCGATGCCGCTCTTTGACCCCTCCTTGACAGGCGGCAGCCGCCGATATTACCTAATGAACATTCGGTAATGAAATGAGGTCCAATGGCTGACACCGATGTCACCCGGGATTCACACCCTGCCCACCCCCTCCTGGTCAACGATGCAGCGTCGGCATGGCTGGGGATCCAGGTTCTGGAGACCGGAGGCGGAAGGGCACGCATCTCGATGCTGCTTCGTCCCGAGATGGTGAACGGCTTCGGCATCGGCCACGGTGGGATGGTCTTCGCGTTTGCCGACACCGCCTTTGCCCTGGCCTGCAACCCCGAAGCCGGCGGCCCGGCAGTACAGCGGGAGAACATCACCGTTGCCGCAGGCGCCGATATCACTTTCCTGGCACCGGTGCAGGTGGGCGAGCTGCTGACGGCGGCCGCTGAACACCGTGCAGGCAACGGGCGCAGCGGTGTGTATGACATCGAGGTACGTTCCGAACGCCCGGACGGCACCTCCGACGTCGTCGCCCTGTTCCGGGGACGGTCGCGCACCATGCGCAACCCCGCCCGGCCCGCTGCGGTCCCGGCAGGAAGCCGCGCATGAAATCGACGCCCGCTCTTCTCAAGTCCACTGCCGCCGATCCCTCGAGCCTGGACCCGGAGGAACGCATGAGTCGGGATGAGCTGGAAACCCTCCAGCTCAAGCGGCTCCAGCAGACCCTCGCGTACGCGTATGAACAGGTGCCGCTGTACCGGCGCAAGTTCGACGACGCCGGCGTGCACCCGTCGGATCTGCAGGATCTGAGCGACCTTGCGCGGTTCCCGTACACCACCAAGGAGGACCTGCGCTCGACCTATCCGTTTGGCATGTTCGCCGTCCCCCAGCAGCAGGTTGCCCGCATCCATGCCTCCTCCGGAACCACCGGGCGGCCCACCGTCGTCGGGTATACGGCAGGCGACCTGGACCGGTGGGCGTCACTGGTGGCCCGGTCGCTGCGTGCCTCCGGCGTCCAGCGTGGGTACAAGGTCCACAACGCCTACGGCTACGGGCTCTTTACCGGCGGGTTGGGAGCACACTTCGGCGCGGAGAAACTCGGCTGCACGGTCATCCCCGTCTCCGGCGGGCAGACGGAGCGGCAGGTCCAGCTCATCCTGGACTTCGAACCGGACACCATCCTCTGCACGCCCACCTACCTGCTGGCCATTGCCGACGCCATGGCAGCCGCCGGAATCGATCCGCGCTCCACATCGTTGAAGAACGCCGTCCTCGGCGCCGAGCCCTGGACCGAGGAAATGCGGCACGAACTGGAAATGCTGATGGACCTGGACGCCTGCGACATCTACGGGCTCTCGGAGGTCATGGGTCCGGGCGTGGCCGGGGAGTGCGTGGAAAGCAAGGACGGATCCCATATCTGGGAGGACCACTTCCGGCCGGAGATCATCGACCCGTTTGATGACACCCGGGTCCTGGGCGACGGCGAACCGGGCGAGCTGGTCTTCACCTCGCTGACCAAGGAAGCGCTGCCGATCATCCGTTACCGCACCCACGACCTCACCCGCCTGCTGCCAGGCACCGCCCGGCCGTCCATGCGCAGGATGGGACGCATCACCGGCCGCAGCGACGACATGATCATTCTGCGCGGAGTCAACCTCTTCCCCACCCAGATCGAGGAAATCGCCCTGCGTATCCCGGCCCTAAGCCCGCATTTCCAGCTCGAAATCACCCGTCCGGGACGTCTCGACGAGCTGACGGTGCGGATCGAGCGGCGGACAGATGCCACGACGCCGGAATCCGCCGCCGCCGCAGCTGAGCTGGAGGCACAGGTGAAAATGCACATCGGATCCTCCTGCGCTGTTCAGGTCGTCGATCCCGGGACGCTGGCACGATCCAGCGGCAAACTGCGGCGGATCCACGACCTGCGCCGCGGTCCCGACGCCGGCACCCCGCGGTGAACCGACCGTTGACGTGGGAAAATGGCGCCATGCCTGCCGCCTCCCGTCCCTCCTCTTCCGCCAACTCCGCCAACTCCGCCAACTCCGCCTCCGCTGTGGACGACCGCACTGAATCCGTGGAGTCCGCAGCCGGGGCAGCTGGGACCACATCCGCCGTCGACCCCGTTCCCGCCGTCGATCCCATTTCCGCCGTGGACGCCACCGTCGATCCCGCGTCCGGTCCGCGCCGGGGCCGGCCGGGCCATGATCAGCAGACGGTGCTGAACGTGGCCGTGGATGTCTTCAACCGGCACGGCTACGAAGCCACGTCGATGGGGATCCTCGCCGAAAACCTGGGCATCACGAAGTCGGCGATCTATCATCACGTGCCGTCCAAGGGCGATCTGCTCCGTCTGGCACTGGACCACGCACTGGACGGTCTTGAGGCGGTGCTGGATGATCCGCAGGCGGCATCGGGTCCTGCGGATGTGCGGCTGGAGTTTGTCCTGCGCGGCACCATCCAGGTGCTGACAGAGCGGTTGCCGTTCGTCACCCTGCTGCTGCGGCTGCGCGGCAACACCGAGATTGAGCGCAGTGCGCTGGCCCGGCGCCGGGAATTCGACCACCGGGTGGCCGGGCTGGTGGAGGCGGCGCGGAGCGAGGGGTCCGTGCGCAGCGACATTGATCCCCGCACCACCACCCGGCTGCTGTTCGGCACGATCAACTCGATCGTGGAGTGGTACAAACCCGGCGGACCGCTGCCTGCCCAGAAGCTCGCGGACAACATCATCACCATGGTCTTCGACGGGCTGCATACCCGACGGCAGTAACGCTCGCCCGGCTAGCAGGAGGCGCAGTGCCTGACCGGCTGATACTTCCCGGCGTTACTTCTCGACCAGGGTCAGCACGTCGTAAGTGGCCACCAGTTCGTCGTTCTGGTTGGTTAGCACGGCGTCCCAGGCCACCTCGCCGTAGTCGTCGGTTTCCCGGGGCGTGATCTTCTTGGCAGTCAGTGTGACGCGGATGGAGTCCCCCGCCGCCACCGGCGTCAGGAACCGCAGGTTTTCCAGGCCGTAGTTAGCAAGCACGGGACCAGGGGCCGGATCCACGAACAGGCCCGCACCCCAGGACAGCAGCAGGTACCCGTGCGCCACGATGCCGGGGAAAAACGGATTCGCCTCAGCCGCTGCCGCGTCCGTATGGGCGTAGAACGTATCCCCCGTGGTCTCCGCAAAGGCCGCAATATCCTCGAGTGCCACTTCCCGCAGGTCCGACCGCACGGCGTCGCCCACCCGCAGCTCGCTGAGCGGTTTGCGGAACGGATGTCCGGCGTCGAACCGGCGGTCGGCCCCGGAATGCCAGATGCCGGTGAGAGCCGTGAGCATGTTGGGTGAGCCCTGCACCGCGGTGCGCTGCATGTAGTGCCGGACGGCGCGGATGCCGCCCAGTTCCTCGCCGCCGCCTGCCCGGCCCGGGCCGCCGTGGACCAGGTGCGGCACGGGCGAGCCGTGCCCGGTGGAGGACCGTGCGTCTTCCCGGTTCAGGAACAACACCCGCCCGTGATGTCCGGCTATGCCGGTGAGCAGTTCCCGGGCCACGTCCGGATCATTGGTGCAGACCGTGGCGACCAGGGATCCGCCGCCGCGCGCGGCGAGGCGGACGGCGTCGGTGACGTCGGTGTAGCCCACCACCGAGGCCACCGGACCGAACGCTTCGATGCTGTGCAGCGCATCGGCGTCGCTGTCCGGCCACGTCAGCAGCAGCGGTTCCATAAAGGCACCCTCCGGCGCGGGTCCCGTGCGTCCGTCCACCAGGACGACGTCGGGCGCGTCCAGGGATCCCAGCGCCAGTTCCGCGCCGGCAGCCAGCATCCGCTGCACGGCGTTCCGGACGCTGTCCAGCTGCTCCCGGGAGGCCAGGGCGCCCATCGTGACGTTCTCCGCGCGCGGATGACCCAGGACCACGCGGCCGCGGATGCGTTCTGCGGCAGCGGCCACCACGTCATCCACGAGGCCCGCGGGAACAATGGCCCGGCGGATCGCGGTGCACTTCTGCCCGGCCTTGGCCGTGATCTCAGTGACCAGCGACCGGATAAACGCGTCGAACTCGGGGGTTCCGGGTACCGCGTCGGGGCCGAGGATGGCTGCATTCAGCGAATCCGTTTCCGCTGTGAACCGCACCCCGCCCGTGGCGATGCGGGGGTGCGACCGCAGCCGCTCCGCCGTATCAGCCGAACCGGTGAAAGAGACCATGTCCCGGTAGTCGAGGTGGTCCGGCAGGTCCCGCGCGGAACCCGAAACCAACTGCAGGGATCCGGCGGGGAGGATGCCGGCGTCCACAATCATCCGGACGGCTGCTGCCGTGATGTATCCCGTGGGGCTGGCTGGCTTGACGATGCTGGGCACCCCGGCAAGGAACGCCGGCGCCAGTTTTTCCAGCATGCCCCAGACCGGGAAGTTGAAGGCGTTGATCTGCACGGCGACGCCCGGGATGCGGGTGTACAGGTGCTCGCCGAGAAATGAGCCGTCCTTGGCGAGCTGTTCCGCGGCACCGTCGATAATCACGGTCGAGTTCGGCAGTTCCCGCCGGCCTTTGGACCCGTAGGCAAACAAGACACCGATGCCGCCGTCAATGTCCACCAGCGAGTCCGTCCGGGTGGCGCCGCTGCGGGCCGATACGGCGTACAGCTCGTCGCGCTGGGCGTTGAGGCGCACCGCCAGTTCCTTTAGCATCAGGGCACGCTGGTGAAAGGTGGATTTACCCAGTTCCGTCTGGCCCACGGTCCGGGCGTAGTCGACGGCGGCGGCGGTATCCAGGCCCTCGCTGCTCACCAGGACGAGCAGTTCACCGGTGCTGGCGTCATACACTTCCGTACCGCGCGGTCCGGCAGGATCGGGGGTCCACCAGGCGTCCCGGATATAGCTGGGAACCGTCTCAACGTCTATGGCCGTTGCCGTCATTTTCGGGCCTTTCGCAGCAGGGAAAGCCGCAGCCAGCCTCCGGAGGCACCCTCGCCTGCACGGATTACTGACCATGCGGTCGGTATCTCGCCAGCGTAGCGGAAAGCTTCCCCTGCCACATCTGTCCACCCCCTGGATCATGGCCGCCTTCGTGGGCCCTGAGTGGTCGTGTGTCGTGGTTGCCGCCCGCTGCGCACTGCGACAGACTCGTGCCTAACCGCTGTACCCGCTGCAAAGGAGCACAATGATGAGCCCCATTCCCGCACTGTCCCGCCGTTTGGCCGTTCTGGTTCTGGGCAGCGCCGCCTTCTTGGCGGGCGGCGCCGCCCCGGCCGCCGCCGTCGGCCAGGGATCCGAGTCCCGTGGCGGACACTCAGCGGAACACCGCGGCGGGAACGGCCACGGGAATGGCCATGGGAATGGCAGCGGGCGGGGAAACAGCGGCGTCGATTATGTTGCGTTCGGTGATTCGTATGCCTCCGGCTACGGCGGCGGACCGGTGCTGGACGCGTGCGGCCGGACCGCCCAGGGCTACCCCGCTCTCCTGGATGCCCAAAACCGGGTGGAGCTCGACGGCGACGTCACCTGCGCGGGCGCGACCGCCCTGACGACGCCGCCCGCAGCACCCGCCGGACCGGTGGACCTGCCCGAGCAGATTGACGACGCCGAGGCCCGCGGCCTCCTGACTAAACAGACCGACGCCGTCACCGTCACGATTGGCGGCAATGACGTGAGGTTCGGTTCCGTGGTGGCCGCCTGTGCCGGCGCACAGCTGCCGGCCACCTGCGCTCCCGCCATCGAGCAGACGGCAGCATATGCACGAAACGTCCTGGCGCCGGAGCTGGCAGAACAGTTTGCCCGGATCACTGAGCTGGCTCCGAAGGCGACCCTGGTGGTGACCGGTTACCCGTACCTGTTCGAGGCCGGCACCCCCGGACCGCTCAGTGCCCAGGCGCAGGCTCTCTTCAACGAGGGAACCGACGCCCTGAACGCGGTCCTCGAGGAGCAGGTTCCGCGTGGCGGGGTGTTCGTGGACGTGGTGGACGAGTTTGCCGGGCACGGTGTTGGTTCCACTGATTCCTGGATCCTCTTCGAGGGTGGACAGTTCGATCTGCACCCGACGGAGACGGGTTACCGGGAGGGCTACACCGCAGCCATCCTCGAGGACGCGGGGCGCGCATTCGGGGCGGACTGCCGTGGAGGGAACCGCCGGTAGCGGCCACACCGCAGAGGGCCACCGGCGGCAGCCCTCAAGACGCCGGCGGCAGCCCTCAGGACACCGGCACCGGCACCGCGTGGCCGAACCGGAACAGGTTCTGCGGATCGTAGGTGGCCTTGGCCGCCTGCAACCGCCGAAGAACCTCCGGGTCCCAGGCGGGTTGGACTCCTGACTCCGTGCGTACGTGTCCACGCAGGTTGATAAGCGCCCCTGCGGTGTACGGTTCGACGGCGGCGTCGAGCCTCTCCAAAGCCGCTGCAGTGGCGTCCGCAACCGGCGGAACGTTCAGCCCCAGGGAGTAGAGGTTAAATCCTGCCCCGCGGCCGGATACCGCGTCCTCGACCGGAGGATCCAGCGCCAGGGCACCACCCATCAGCCGGATCTCCGTCATCATCAAGGGAGTATCCGATCCCGGCCCCACCTGCTCCAGCAGGGCGTCTGCCAGGCCCTCGGGCAAGGAACCCAGCAGCGAGCCGCTGTCCAGGCTTGGCACCGGCTCATCCGGGTCCATGTGGATGCTGTCCACTGCCCCGTAGTCCATCGGCCCGGCCGTATCCATCATCGGCTCGGATACATGCCTCATGGGTTCCAGCAGCATATTGCCGCTTTCCGGGCTGCCGAACAGCGCGAACCGCAGATGCACCGGAGCGGTTCCGCGCAGCTCCTCGGGCAGGAACGGAACATCCGGCAGGTGCAGGAAGGCCAGGGACGCCGAGGCGTCGCTCGGCAGCTGGGCGGTCCAGGCGCGGAAGGCATCGAGGACCTCCGGACCTGAGTCTTCCGGATACATGATGCCGCCGCCGTAGAACTCCCGGAACGGGGTCAGCCCAAGCGTCATGGACGTGATGACGCCGAAATTACCCTTGCCGCCGCGCAGCGCCGCGAACAACTCGGCGTCCTCGCTGTTTCCGGCTTCGAGATGCCGCAGCGTGCCGTCGGGGGTGACCACGTCAAGGGCCTGCACGTGGTCGCTGGCGAATCCCAATGCCCGGCCCATCAGCGGCAGCCCTCCGCCGGACGCGTAGCCGACCACACCGACCGTTCCGGAAGATCCATGCGGGCCAGTGAGCCCGAGCAGCACGGTCCGTTCCAGCACCGACCGCCAGCGCACCCCGGCACCTACGGTGACCGTGCCGGCGTCGGCGTCCACCGCCAGGTCCTGCAGCCGGGAGGTATTGATCAGCAGGCCCTCCTCCATCGCTGCCGCGGCACCGTGCCCGGTCGCCTGCATGCCCACGGGAACGCCACGCTGCGCTGCCCAGCGGACCGCATTGCGCACGTCCTCGGAGTCGACGGCACCCAGCACGGCGTCGGGCCGCTGGACCACCGAGGGGTTGAATCCAGCGGTGCCGTCGGCGTATCCGGGGCCGCCGAGGCGGTCCAGCGGGCCATGCACCACACGGCGGAGGGCTTCAAGGTCTGCATCCTGGAGCATGGGATTCTCCCGATCGACAGGGCAGGCCTGACAGGAGGCGTCGCGGCCTGCGTGGAGCTTGGGCTTAGACGTTAAGCACAGCCCGCCCGTTCCGGTCTACCCCTGCCGCGGATTTCCATATCTTCCTGCGGCAAATACCGCAGGCCGCGCGGCCGGGATTGTCAGGAGTCGCCGGCGAGGACTTCCTCGAGATCGAACTTCACCGGCTCCTCCAGCTGCCCGTAGGTGCAGGATTCCGGGGTGCGGTCCGGCCGCCAGCGGGAAAACTGAGCCACATGGCGGAACCGTTCCCCCTCCATATGGTCATAACGCACCTCGATTACCCGTTCCGGGCGCAGCGGGACGAAGGAGAAGTCCTTCTTCCCGTTCCAGCGGCTGCCCTCGGAGTTACGCGGGGTGCGGTTGCCCTTCTCCTGCTCCCCTTCGGCCCAGGGATGCCCTTCCTCGACGGCGACCAGAGACTGGAGCTCCTCGAACAGCTCCCGGCGCCGGTCCATGGAGAAGGAACTTGCCGCGCCCACGTTCACCAGCACGCCGTCGTCGTTGTAGAGGCCCAGCAGCAGCGAACCGATGAGGTCCGGCCCGCTTTTGTGCACCCGGTAGCCCGCGAGCACGCAGTCGGCGGTGCGCTCATGCTTGAGTTTGGCCATGGTGCGCTTGTTGGGTGAGTACGGAGCGTCCAGGGGTTTGGCCACGATCCCGTCCAGCCCGGCGCCTTCGAAGCGGGCGAACCAGTCCTGCGCGCGGTCCGCGTCGTCGGTGGCGGCGGTGACGGAGACCGGCGCCTCCGCCGTTTTCAGGGCCTGCACCAGGGCTTCCCGGCGCTCGGAAAACGGGCGGTCGCGGTAGTCGGTGTCACCCAGTGCCAGCAGGTCGAAGGCCACGAACCGGACCGGGGTTTCCTCAGCGAGCAGTTTAACCCGGCTGGCGGCGGGATGGATGCGCTGCTGGAGCAGTTCGAAATCGAGCCGCTTTCCGTCCGGGGCCACCATCACGATTTCGCCGTCCACCACGCACCGCTCGGGAAGATTCGCGCGGAGGGCGTCGACGAGTTCCGGGAAGTACCGTGTCATCGGCTTTTCGTTCCGGGAGCCGATTTCGACGTCGTCGCCGTCCCGGAAAATGATGGACCGGAACCCGTCCCACTTTGGTTCGTAGAGGTAGTCCCCGCGGGGCAGGGCACTGACGGGTTTGGCCAGCATCGGGGCAATCGGAGGCATCACCGGAAGATCCATGTGCCCATTCTTATCCGATTGCGGGCCGTTCCCCCAGCCCTGCGGTGAAGGCGGTGAACAGGTCGCGGCCCTGCTGCCAGGACCCCACACCGCTCTTTTCGTTGATGTGGGCCACCTCGCCGGCATCGATGACGGGCACGTTCCAGGCTGCGGCCATGCTCCGTGCCGCGGGCAGGGCGCAATAGGGGTCGCTCTGGCTGGCAATCAGCAGGCCGGGAACGGGCAGTTCCTCCATCCGCGGATTCCGGAATGTTTCAACAACTTGCGGGAAGGAGGCAGCAACGGGATCCGGCGGGCTGACCAGGAACGCGCCGCGGGCGCCGTCGGGGTTCCGATGCAGCCATTCCACTGCGGCCAGGCAGCCGAGGCTGTGCGCAACGAGGACCGTCTGCCCGTTCCGCGCTCCGGCGGACCGGTCCAGGGCAGCCATCCAGTCCTCCAGATCGGGTTCGTCCCACGACGACGGCGAGATGCGGGTGGCATCGGGCAGCTCTGCCTCCCAGCGGCTTTGCCACTGCTCCGGCGGTGAGCCCTGGTAGCCCGGGATTATGGTGATGTGCATTGGAGCTGCTTCCTTTCGCTGTCCTGCATGTGAGCGGGAATACTGCCGACCGCTCCGGCGCTGGAGCTGATATGAAGAAAATAGGGTTCCTGTCCTTCGGACATTACCGGAATGCGATTGGGTCGCTGACCCCTTCTGCGGGGGACGCACTGCGTCAGCAGGTTGAGTTGACCGTGGCTGCGGAAGAGATCGGGGTGGACGGTGCCTATCTGCGGGTCCACCACTTCGCACCGCAGTTCTCCGCACCGTTCCCGCTGCTCGCGGCTATGGCCGCCCGGACCAGCCGGATCGAGCTGGGCACCGGCGTGATCGACATGCGTTACATGAATCCGATTGGAATGGCCGAAGATGCTGCAGCCACCGATCTGATCAGCGCCGGACGGCTGCAGCTGGGCATCAGCCGGGGATCCCCCGAGCCGGCCCTGCGCGGTTATGAGTCCTTCGGCTACGTTCCCGGTCCGGATTCCTCCGACGCCGAGATGGCCCGGCAGCACACGGAAGTCTTCCGGGCCGCCATAGCCGGAGCAGGTGTGGCGCAGGCCGATCCGGCCATGACCGGCAGCACCGGCGCCATGGCCGTCGACCCCCTCTCCCCCGGTCTCCCCGGCCGCATCTGGTGGGGGTCC
This sequence comes from Arthrobacter sp. zg-Y919, assembly GCF_030142045.1. Taxonomy (NCBI): domain Bacteria; kingdom Bacillati; phylum Actinomycetota; class Actinomycetes; order Micrococcales; family Micrococcaceae; genus Arthrobacter; species Arthrobacter sp. zg-Y919. The sequence continues at coordinate 2,558,020 of NZ_CP126242.1, forward strand.
GGCACCCGGGCCACCGCCAAATGGACCGGAGAGCAGGGCATGAACCTCATGAGCTCCACCCTCCTCACCGAAGACACCGGTGTGCCGTTCGATCAGCTGCAGGCCGAGCAGATCGCCGTGTACCGGCAGGCGTGGGCCGACGCCGGGCATCAGGGCACACCGCGTGTGTCCGTCAGCCGCAGCATCATTCCCCTGGTGACCGAGGCGGACCGGCGGTACTTCGGGCTCCGTGCCCAGGCCGAAGGCCGCGACCAGGTGGGCCACCTAGACGGCGACCTGGCCCGGTTCGGCAAGAGCTACATCGGCGAACCGGACGTCATCGCCGCGGAACTGGCTGCGGATGCCGCCGTTCAGGAAGCGGATACGGTCCTGGTGACCGTGCCGAACCAGCTGGGCGTGGACTACAACGCGCAGCTGCTGGAAAGCATCGTCAAGCTCGTGGCACCGGGGGCCGGCTGGCGGTAAGCCGGTCCCGGGGGTGCCCCCCCCCAGCGGTCTGGAACCTTGGCACCTTCGGGGCCTGGATCCGGCGGCAACGAAATTCCCCGCTCGCAGAGCTCGTGGAGAATATTAAAGCCGCCTCCTCCAGGCCCCTTCGTGCGTCCGGCACCTTTCGCCATGCCCTCGTGGGTCCGCTGCTTCCCGCCCGCCTTGGGGTGTGCGTCGACTCCTGCCAAACCCCTTCGTGGGTCCGTCTCCTCCCGGCGCCTTCGTGCGTCCGTCACCTTCGTGCGTCCGTCATCTTCCGCAATGCCCCGGATGGTGAGGAGCGCATCCTTCGGGCCCACCTCCCGCGGGGAGTGTGCGAGGGTATTCGGCCCCGGGACCTTCCGCGGACGGAAGGCGAGCTGCGGACTATGGGCGCCGGACCGCTCACCACCGCACACCCGGGAATGGCCCCTGTCGAAATGTCGGCGGCCTCCGCTAAAGTAGTTTTCAGCTTCACGAGATGTGGCCTCCGCCCGGGAAACCGGGCATAAAAGCTCCGACTGGCCCCACACCAACCCCACTGTTCGGCGGGTGGTTCGGATGACGAAGCGGCCTGCTTCGTCCGTTGCAGGCAAGGACAACCTGAAAAGGAACCCACTGTGAGCATTTCCAGTGTCAGCAAATCCGGTCTCAGCAACTGCAGCGGCTTCGCGCCGGGGCACAACATCCATTGGATCCACGGCCGCCGTCTCGAGGGCTGGGAGCAGTGGTCGGACGTCGAAGCCACGGCCGATCCGCAGCTGGACCTCATTTACCTGGTGTCCGAAGGAATCCAGCACCTGATGTGGTTCCACAATGTTCCGGCCGTCGCCACCGCACTGGGGGCCGCCGTCGATACCCCGCAGTGGTGCCAGCGCTATTCCACGCTGATGGTGCCCGGCGGGTTCGAGTCCGATGCGCGGAGTTCTTTTTTCTACTTAGCCCGGCCGGAGCGGGTGGTTCCGTGCAACGGCTCCCTGGTCCGGGCACCGGAAACTGAGCGCATCGAAAAGGCCGGCTCCTAGCTGCCGAGGCTCACCTTGTGTACAGCAGATGCGCCCTGATGGGTCCGTGGCCAGCATCAGCTGTACACAAGGCGACGGCGCCGACGCGGCAGCCAGCATCAGCTGTACAGAAGGGACCGCAGCAGCCCGCCGGAGACGTCCTGCTACTGCTGGAGCAGCTCCGGCGGGACCGCGTACATCACCAGCACCCCCAGGAGGTTCTTCGCCGCGTGCACCCCGTAGGACAGCATGAAGTTGTTGCCCGCCCAGACATAGAGGCCGACCAGGGTGGCACCCATCGCCAGGTAAGGCACCAAGACCGGCAGGGTGAGGGATTCCTTGCCCACGACGTGGATGGACGCGAACAACAGGACCGACAGGATGCCGCAGGCCCAGATATTCCAGTACCGGCTGAGCTTGCCGATCAGCAGGTGCCGGAAGATGTACTCCTCCACAAAGGGCGCCAGCACCACGATCAGGGGAATGATCAGCCAGGGCGAGACGGACCCGACAAACCCCTGGACCGCTTCCTGGTTCGCTGCGGTCTGGACGTCCCCGGTCACCAGGACAGCGGCCATGGTGGCGATGAGCATGATGATGACGCCCGCGGGAATCAGGGCCAGCGTCAGCACCGGGCGGGTGGCCAGGATCTTCGTTTCCCGCACCACATACGGGCGGGCCGCAAGGAAGGCCAAAAGGCCGGCAACTGCGTAGAAGCCCAGGTTCAGGACGTAGGAGGCGGTGAGGGGATCCGGAACCACCATCACCAGCACCGGGAAAATGAGCCCCGGTGCGAAACTCAAGACCAGCAGGAACAGGACATAGAACCCGGCCGCCACGGCATCCCGCCGGGTGAAGCGGTAGGAAAGCCACGGTATCGACGCCGGTGGACGCCCCGCCGGTCCGGTCCGGTATTCGTTCGCAGTCATACCCTCAGGATATGGGCCATCCCGGAGCTATGGGGCATCCGGCGGGGATACAGGCCTGCGCTAATTCAGCTCCGCGATCACCGGAGGCATGGCCTCCAGCAATTCCCGTGCCAGGAAGCTGAGCGGCCCCCGGGAGGCGGAGAGCCGGTCCCCGCTCACGGCGTGCAGATAGGTTCCCCAACAGGCAGCCTGTTCCGGCGTCGCCCCGCGGGCCAGGAACCCGCCTACGGCACCGGCAAGGACATCCCCGGAACCGGAAGTGCCCAGACCGGAATTTCCGGCAGGAACCTCCCAGCTCTTTCCGTCGGGAGCGGTAATAACGTTGTGTGCGCTGACCACGGCCTGGTATTTCCGCGCCACTTCCAGGGACGCCTTCGCCAGGTCCAGGGAATCTTCGTCCGCCTCCTCATCCTCGAGCAGGCGGATGAGTTCGGCGCCGTTCGGGGTCAGGACGAGGCGTCCGGCCAGGGCATCGTAAAGATCAGGCAGTCCGGGCAGCACACCGAGGGCATACGCATCCAGCACCACCTGCGTCTTTTCCCCGAGCAGCGGCACCACTGACCGCAGCAGCGCTGCGGCCTGGTCGGGGTCGTCCAGCCCGGGGCCGATAACTACGGCCGACGCGGTCGCTAGATCGGATTCAAGCAATGCACCGGCCGCCTCGCCGTCAATCCCACCGGATTCCTCGCGCAGTCCGACCACCCCGGATTCGGGGATGGCAACGGCCACGGCGATCGCCGCCGATTCCGCCAACCCCATGGTCAGGCGGCCGGCGCCGACCCGCAGTCCGGCAAGCCCGGTCAGCATCACGGCGCCGGGGGTGCGGCGGGCTCCGCCGATCACCAGTACGGTGCCCCGGTCTTCCTTGCCGGAGGCCTCGGTGGACAGCCTCCAGCCGCGCAGCAGCGCAGGGGTGACGAGCTCAGCGGGGGTGGATGTCATCAGTTTCTCCTGCATGTTCGGTTACGGGCGCTCCGCCGTCCTGCAGGTGGAGCACGTTGTTAAAGGTGTGCAGCTGCCACGGCCCGGTTCCGCTGGGACGCACCAGCCGGGTGACGGAACCGTTCCGTACGCTGTTGGCGGCGGCGGTGTCCAGCAGTTCCTGCTCGCTCATCCGTTCCAGAACGTAGCGGATCAACAGGATCACGGCGTCATGGCAGACCACAGCCACCCGCTTGCCGTCTTCCTCGTCATCCAGATCGCGGAAGACCGAGCGCAGCCGCAGTGCGACGTCGGCCCAGGACTCGCCGCCCGGCGGCCGGTATACGAACTTGCCCAGCCAGGACCGGCGTTCGGCTTCCTCCGGAAAACGTGCCGCGACGCCGGCAGAGGTCAGCAGGTCCAAAATGCCCAGTTCCCGGTCGCGCAGGCGTTCATCAATCCGCATACCGCCGGTGATGCCGGGCAGTCCCGCCAGTTCCGCGGTCTGCCGTGCCCTCAGGTAGGGCGAGCACCAGACGGAGTCGGGCAGTTCCCCAGCGGGAAGCCCGGAAAACCAGCGGCCCAGCGCTGCGGCCTGCTGTTCGCCGTCTGCGCTCAAGGGAACGTCGGGGTCCCGCCAGGGAATGTCAATGCGTTCGGCACCCTCGCGGCCGGCGCGGGTAGCGGCCACATTGCCTGCGGATTCACCGTGGCGTACCAGAATAAGTTCAGTTGCACCCATGCTCCGACTCTACCTGCCGGTGCACGCAGACCAAGGGAAACAAAACAGGCCTGCCGGGCTGCGACACGCCCTGCCGTCGGTGCGGGGCCCGGATAACCACTGGGCACCAATGGAGCCGCAACCGTTCCCGGTGCGCAGTGTCCGGCGGTATTGCCCACTGGCGATAAACTCGATTCGTGAGCTCAGAACTTCCAGCACAGGTGTCCGATATTTTCGACCCGCAGCAGTGGCGTCTTGTTTCCGGGTTCGAGGACCTGCAGGACATGACCTACCACCGCCAGGTGGAGCGCGGCGCCGACGGCACCGTAGTGCGTGACCTGCCGACGGTGCGCATCGCGTTCGACCGTCCGGAAGTCCGCAACGCCTTCCGCCCCGGGACCGTGGACGAGCTGTACCGGGCCATGGACCACGCACGGATGACGCCGGACGTTGCCACTGTGCTGCTCACCGGCAACGGCCCCTCCCCCAAGGACGGCGGCCACTCGTTCTGCTCCGGCGGGGACCAGCGGATCCGCGGCCGCGACGGCTACCGGTACGCAGAGGGCGAAACCAAAGAGACCATCGACCCGGCACGTGCGGGACGGCTGCACATCCTGGAAGTCCAGCGGCTCATGCGGACCATGCCCAAGGTGGTCATCGCCGTCGTCAACGGCTGGGCGGCAGGCGGCGGGCACAGCCTGCATGTGGTCTCGGACCTGACCATCGCCTCACGCCAGCACGGCAAGTTCAAGCAGACCGATGCCACCGTGGGCAGCTTCGACGCCGGCTACGGCTCGGCGCTGCTGGCCCGGCAGATCGGCCAGAAGAAGGCGCGGGAAATATTCTTCCTGGCGCGCGAGTACTCGGCCGAGGACATGGTCGCCATGGGAGCGGTCAATGAAGCCGTCGACCATGCGGACCTGGAAAAGGTGGCCCTGGAATACGCCGCAGACATTGCCCGGCAGTCCCCGCAGGCCATCCGCATGCTCAAGTTCGCCTTCAACCTGGCGGACGACGGGCTGGCCGGGCAGCAGGTCTTCGCCGGCGAAGCAACCCGCCTGGCCTACATGACGGACGAGGCGGTGGAGGGCAAGGAAGCATTCCTTGCCAAGCGTGATCCGGACTGGTCCTCCTTCCCCTACTACTTCTAGGAGCTCCTTGGAACTGCTTCCAGTCCTGGTGACTCCGGGTTTCGACGCCGGAATGCTGCTCTCCCCGCTGGCCGACGCGCTGGCGGGTGAGGGACCGGCCGTCGCACCGCACACCGATCCGGCCCAGACCTTTACGGGCGAACTGCCCAACGACGACATTGCCCTGGTCGTCAGCACCTCCGGTTCCACCGGCACCCCGAAGCAGACCATGCTCAGCACCGATGCGCTGGCCGCTTCCTCGATGGCCACCGCCGTCGCACTGAAGGCGGACGGCCAGTGGCTGTCCGCCCTGCCGGTCAACTACATTGCCGGAATCCAGGTCCTGGTCCGTTCCCTGTACGCCGGCACCCAGCCGGTCTTTATGGATTTGTCCGTGCCGTTCAGCGCCGAGGTGTTCACGCGTGCCGCAGAGGACATGACGGACCGCAACCGCTTCACGTCCCTGGTCCCCACCCAGCTGCACCGCCTGCTGCAGGACCCGGCACCCGAAACCCTCCGTGTGCTGCGCCGGTTCAACGCCATCCTGCTCGGCGGGGCACCGGCCGGTGCCGCCCTGCTGGACAAGGCCCGCGGTTACGGGCTGAACGTGGTGACCACCTACGGCATGAGCGAAACGTGCGGCGGGTGCGTTTACGATGGTGTCCCGCTGCCCGGCGTCGACGTCATCCGGTGGGAGGGGCGCCTCTGGATTGCCGGTGATGTCCTTGCGGACGGCTACATGGGCCGGCCGGATCTCACCAGCGACCGTTTCCGGTTCAACTCGGGACAACGCTGGTTCCGCACGGATGACACCGGGACGGTCGACGACGACGGCCGGGTCAGTGTCTCCGGACGGCTGGATGACGTTATCGTCAGCGGGGGAATCAAGGTTTCCGCGCAGGCAGTGGCCGAGGCCGTGGAAACCGTCCCCGGCGTCGAGCAGGCGTTTGTGCTGGGCCTGGACGACGCCGAGTGGGGCTCCCAGGTGGGGGCCGCCGTCGTCGGCAGCGTTGACCCGGAACTGGTACGCGAAGCCGTGCGCTCCCGGCTCGGCTCGGCCGCAGTCCCCAAGGTGGTCCTGCTGCTTGAATCCCTGCCCCTGCTGCCCACCGGCAAAGCGGACCGGATGACCCTGCTGCGGCTGCTGGCCGCTGCGCGGCACTGAACCGCCGCTACAACACCTGTCTCGACTAAGAACTAAGGAACAACACCGTGGCTACAGCCGCCCAATGGTTAGAAGGCGCCCGCCCCCGGACGCTGCCGATGGCAATCGCGCCGGTCATCATCGGATCCGCCGCCGCGTACGACCTCGGGGCATTCCACCCCGTCCGCGCAGTGCTGGCCGCCCTCATTGCCATCCTGCTGCAGGTCGGCGTGAATTACGCCAATGACTATTCCGACGGCATCCGCGGAACCGACGACAACCGGGTGGGTCCGCTGCGGCTGACCGGTTCGCGCCTCGCCTCCCCGAAGCAGGTCAAGTACGCTGCATTCGCCTGCTTCGGCGCCGCCATGCTGGCAGGAGTCGCCCTCGTGGTCCTGGCCTCCACCTGGTCCCTGATCCTCGTGGGAATCGGCTGCGTAGCCGCCGCGTGGGGCTACACCGGAGGCAAGAATCCCTACGGCTACCTTGGCCTGGGCGATGTGTTCGTCTTCGTGTTCTTCGGACTGGTGGCCACGCTGGGCACCACCTACACCCAGGCGCTGGAAATCAATACGGCTGCTGTCCTGGGCGCCGTCGGCACCGGACTGATCGCCATGGCGCTGCTGATGGCCAACAATGTCCGGGACATCCCCACGGACCGCGAGTCCGGCAAGCGGACCCTTGCGGTCCGGCTGGGCGACGGGCCGGCACGGATCAGCTACGTCATGATGCTGGCCCTGGCCCTGCTGCTGCCGCTGTTCATTGCCGGAGACTACCCGTGGATCCTGCTGGTGCTGCTCCTGATCCCGGCATGCATCCTGCCCGCCTGGCTCATGCTGACCGGAAAGAAGCGCGGCAGCCTGATCCCCGTGCTGAAGCACACGGGCATGATCAACCTCGGTTTCAGCGTGCTGTACGGCGCCGGGCTCGTCATCACCCGGCTGCTGGCCTAGGGGCGGTCCGGCTTAGGACTCCGGGGCTAGGGCCTGCCGGGGCTAGGCTTCGCGGCGGCGGTCGTTGTCGACCTGCACGTCCGGGTGCTCTGCCACGAGGTTGTCCTCGGCTGCTGAGTCATCCAGCTCGCCCTGGCTGCGCTTGGGTGCGCGTTCCTCGGTGAACCGGCGCTGCACGGTGCGGGCCGCTTCGTCGCGCATGTCCCGGGCAAACAGGTACGTGACGCACCAGGCCATGACGGCGGCAGCCAGTGCCGAAAGCAGGAGGCCCAGTCCGAGCAGCATGCAGATCGCGAAGAAGACGGCCACCAAACCCAGGCGGAGTGCGGTAAATTTCCAGAAAGCCACGCCTTCATTCTATGCGCTTGGCGTCCTGGGCGTTCCTTCCCCCTGCAGGCCCCCGCGGGCAGGACCCTCCACTACAATGGCCGTATGCCCCGTCTTGTGTTGTTCGGCGTCATCATCGTCGCTGCCGTGATCATCTATGCCGCAATCGACTGCGTTATGTCCCGGGCAAACGAGGTGCGCAGCATCTCCAAGACCTCATGGCTGTTCACGATCATCCTTATTCCCGTCCTCGGCGCAGTGCTCTGGTTCCTGTTTGGCCGCCCGTCCGGCGGATCCCCGGGAGGTTCCGGACCGCGCGAGCCGCGGCGTCCGTCGGCCCCCGACGACGATCCCGAGTTCCTGCGCAACCTGGAGATCCGGCGCCGCCAGGCCCAGAAGGAAGCCGAGCTCCGGGCCCGTGAGGCCGAGCTGCGTGCCCGTGAAGAGGGCCGCGGCAAGCAGAACGACGACGGCAAGCCCGGAGCCTGAGACTCCTCGCCTACCCTGCGGTGCCCCCTTCGACGCCCACCGGCGGCTCGAGAAGCATCAGCTCTTGAGCCTGGCCGCCACCCGCAGGACCAGCATCTCCCCCGCTAAGCCGGCATGATCGGCAGCAAAAGACCCGTCCCGGAGAGTTCCGGAACGGGTCTTTTCTGCTGCTGGAGGCGTTCGGCCCCGCTGGGGCTAGACGCCTGAGTAGCTGTGCAGCCCGGAGAAGAACATGTTCACGATGGTGAAATTGAAGATCACGCAGAGGTAGCCGACAATCGACAGCCAGGCGGACCGGGTCCCGGTCCAGCCGCGGGTGGCGCGGGCGTGCAGGTAGCCGGCGTAGACCACCCAGATAACGAACGTCCAGACTTCCTTGGTGTCCCAGCCCCAGTACCGGCCCCATGCCTGTTCGGCCCAGATTGCACCGGCCATAAGGGTGAAGGTCCACAGCACGAACGCCACCGCGTTGATGCGGTAGGAAAGGTTCTCCAGGCTCTGCGCCGACGGCACGATGCGCATGAAGGGCAGCCGCTCCTTGCGTCCGGAGCGGATACGGGTTTCCCGGTCGGCCTGGAGCAGCTGCAGCGCGGACATGGCGAACGTGAGCGTGAACAGTGCCGACGCGATCACGGCAACGGATACGTGGATGATCAGCCAGTAGCTCTGGAGCGCCGGAACAAGGTGTGCCACCGGCGTCGGGAACCCGATGGTGGCGGCCATCATCATTACCAGCACCAGGCCAAGCACCACGGTGCCGAGGAAGCGCAGGTCACGGCGGGTCAGCACCAGCAGGAACACCACGGCGACAACGAGGGCGCCGGTGGTGCAGAACTCGTACATGTTGCCCCACGGAACCCGGTGCGCAGCCATGCCGCGGGTGACGACGCCGGCCGCATGGATGGCGGCAGCCAACACGGTCAGCGCGACGCCAACCCGTGCTGCGTTGCGGCGCGGACCGGTGTAGCCCATGGCGGAGTCAGCGGTCTGCGCTTCACGGCTGCCTTCGGCGTCCCAGTCCCGGACGGAGCCGTTGCCGGCCGGGACGGTTTCCCGCACGGCCGTCTTTTGTTCCAGCCTGCTCTCCACCGCCTTGATGGTTTTGCTGCTCTTGGCCAGGTCCCAGGTGAACGCCAGGAACGCCGCCGTGTAGGCAAATGCCGCCAGCAGCATGAAGAGCTCGCTGTAACTGGCGAGGGTGTAATCGATGGAGGGCATTACCGGTCCTTATCTGATTCTTCTGCGGCGCTGCTGTCCGCCGGTGCGTTTGCGGGTACGGTAACCCGCCCAACATTGTGTCCTTCTGCGTCCTGCGGTGCCAACCACTTCGCGGCAAACAGGCCGCGCAGTGCTGCGGCTTCGCTGGTGAGGCGGGGATCTTCGCCCCGGGCCAGGAGCCCGTACTCGACCATGACCCGGCCATCCGGATGCTGGCCGGCCCGGACCCAGACCCGCCTGCGCGCCAGGAACAGGGACGCGGCAAGTCCGGACAGGGAGAGCACGGCGAACACGAGCACGCCGGTCTTTGCCGGGTCGTAGTGGATGTCCAGTGCAGCGTACCGTTTGAGCCCGTCGAAGGTGATCGATCCCTTGCCGTCGGGCAGCTCGTAGGTCTGGTTGGCGCCCAGGACAATACCGCCGGCGTCCAGGTCGCGGTTATTCAGCGGCGTCAGGTCTTCGGTCTCCAGCACGTAAACGTTGGAGGGGACACCTTCGTCCAGCCCCAGGTCACCGTAGTAGGAGTTGAGGTTCAGCTGCGGGTTGATCGGGTCCGGATCGCCGGAGTAGCTGACCCCGGCCTCGTCGATCATGGCGGTGGGCAGGAAGAAGCCGACAAAGCCGAGCTGGTCGGGCTTGGCATCGGGGGCCTTGACCACGGCCAGCGAGGTGTACATGGCATCGGTGGGCACCGCGACCACGGGGCCTTCCAGCGCCACGTTGCCCTCGCCGTCGCGCACCGTGACCACGGGAGCGTAGCCGTTGCCGACCAGGTATACCCGGGTTCCGCCCAGCGTCAGGGGCGAGTTGACCTTGAGGACCTGCTCCTCCGGCTCGGCGTCGGGGTCTTCCTTCACGGTCATGTGAGCGGTGAAGTCCAGGGGCTGGCCGTAGTGGGTCTCGGATTCGCGGTCGAACTCGATGTCGAACTCATCCAGCGTGAGCGAGTACGGGCTCAGCTGGCTTTCGGAGAAGTTGGAGCCCGGTGTGAAGGTGTCGTAGCTGACCAGGGTGTTAACGAAGGACTCCCCCTCCACCACGATCTTCTGTCCGCTGTAGCCAAACAATCCGCCTACGGCAACGCAGGCCAGGACACCGATGAGGCTGGTATGGAAGACCAGGTTGCCCAGTTCCTTGGCAAACCCGCGCTCCGCGCCGACGGACGGACGGTCGCTGTCCCCATCCCGGACGTCTACCCGGTAACCGCGGCGGCGGAGGATCTTCGCGGCGTCGCGCACGGCGTCCGCCGGGGTCAGGGACGCGTTGGCCGGAACCGTGAGGGTTCCGTACTCGGGCATCCGTGACAGGCGGCTGGGCGTGCGCGGAGGCTTCGAGCGCATCGCCTTGAAGTGCGCCTTGGCCCGGGGAATGACGCAGCCGATCAGGGAGATGAAGAGCAGCAGGTAAATGGCCGAGAACCAGACGGAGGAATACACGTCAAAGAGCTGGAAACGGTCAAGCCACGGACCGGTCTCGGGGTTGTCCTTGAGGTACTGCGTCACCACGGCGGGATCGGCGGGGCGCTGCGGGAACAGGGAACCGGGAACGGCGGCGACGGCGAGGAGCAGCAGCAGGAACAGGGCCGTCTTCATGCTGGTCAGCTGGGTCCAGGCCCAACGCAGGGTGCCGAGCAGCCCCAGGGCGGGCAGCGCAACATCGTCCTTCCGGTCCTTGGCAGGGCGGGAGGGGCGGGGCGTTGTTGCTTTGTCTGTCACGTTATCCGGTCCCGGGGTCAAAGTGTTCTCATGGTTCGTCTGTTCTCATTTTGTTCGGTGGTCCGCTGTTCAGTGGTGCGCGAATCGTTCGATGCTGCGCGAATCAGATCGGCAGGGACACGTTACCCAACCAACCTTGGAGCTCGTTGATCCACAGGTTCCAGACGCCGCTGACCATCAGCAGGCCGAGGACAATCAGCATGCCGCCGCCGAAGCGCTGCAGGGCCAGGCGGTGGCGGCGGAAGATGCCCAGGGCACCCATCCCGCGCCGGAAGCCGATGGCGATGAGCAGGAAAGGCAGCCCGAGTCCAAGGCAGTACACGAACGTCAACAGCGCGCCCTTGGCGGCGCTGGCATCGCTTCCCGAAAAGGAGAGCAGCTGCACAGCGGAGAGTGTGGGACCGATGCACGGCGCCCAGCCCAAGCCGAAGGTGATGCCCAGTACCGGCGCACCCCACAGCCCGGCCGGGGGTTTCGCCTCGATTTTGCGGTCCCGCTGGAACCAGCTCATCCCGCCCATGAAAACAATGCCCAGCAGGATCACCACCACGCCGAGGGCCTGCGTGATCCATTCCTGTTCGGAGCCTTTCAGCCAGGCGCCCAGCTGTCCGATTCCGGCGCCAAGGGCCACGAAGACCACCGAGAAGCCCAGGACGAACAATCCGATGCCCGCGAACATCCTGCCCCTGCGCTGCTTTTGCAGGTCGACGCCGGTCAGCCCGGTGACGTAGCCGAGGTACCCCGGAACCAGGGGCAGCACGCAGGGGGAAAGGAAGGACACGAGGCCGGCCAGGGCAGCCACCGGGATGGCCAGCAGCACGGACCCGTTCAGCACGGTGTCGGCAAAGGTGTTTGCAGTGGACTCGGCCACGGGAGCCACGACGGCGGGAAGGAAGGACACTGTCCCTACGCTGCCAGCGCGTCGCTGATCAGGGCCTTCAAGGTGCCCTTGTCCGCCAGCCCGAGGATGCGGGCCGCCACGCGGCCCTGCCGGTCCAGCACCAGGGTGGTGGGCACGGCCGACGGCGGGACGAAGTTGGTCATGGCCAGCAGCACGCCGCCGTCCTTGTCCCTGAAGCTGGGGTAGGGAATGTTGAAGTTCCGCTCGAACGCCTCTGCGGTGGCCTTCTCGTCGCGGATATTCACGCCGTAGAACCGGGCACCTTCGGAAGTGAAGTCATCATGAAGTTCCACCAGGTCCGGCGCTTCCTTCCGGCACGGAGCGCACGCTGCGTACCAGAAGTTGAGGACGACGACGTCTCCGGCCCATTCGGCGGAGGTGACTTCGGTGCCGTCAAACAGGGTTCCTGCCAGCTGCACGGCGTCGCCGCGGTCGGACGCGTCGTATTCGGTCACCGAGCCGTCACCGGCAATGTAATTCTTGTTGTCTCCTGCGTTTGCCTGTTCGGCCAAGGGGTCATCCGTGGAACAGCCGGCTGCGGCAGCGGCGAACGGGACAGCGAGGGCCAGCCCGGCACCGAGCCGAAGGAAGGAGCGGCGGCCGAAGGCTTCCCGCTCAACAGGGCTCTGACGGTTCTTCAAGGATTTCCAGCTTTCATCGCGGCAGGGAGGAGCCACTTCTACAACGCGTAGTAATTCTATTATGCTCCCGGAACATTTGCTGCACCGGGAAGGAGGTCGGCGCTCGGCTCGGCGTAGCGCACGCCGGTGAGCACGGCGCCGTCGAACTCCAGGGTGGTGATGGAGGTCAGGGTGCACTCACGCTGGCGCGGATCGTGCCAGAGCTTCTTGCCCTCGGCGGCAAGCCGGGTCACCCAGATGGGCAGCTGGTGGCTGACGAGGACCGCTTCGGCATTGTCCCCGCCGAGTTCCACGGCGCGCATCCGTGCGTCGTCGACGGCAGACATTACGCGGGCAACCTGCTTCGCGTAGGGCTCCCCCCAGGAGGGACGCATGGGGTTGCGCAGGAGCGGCCAGTAACGGGGATTGCGCAGCTTGCTCTTGATGCGGGACATCCCTTCAAAACGGTTTTCCGCTTCGATGATCCGCTCATCCGTAGCAATCTGCAGGTTCAGTGCAGCAGCCAAAGGAGCAGCAGTTTCCTGGGCCCGGGTCAGGGGCGAGGCCACGAGGTAGACCAGGTTGGCCCCTTTGCTGCGCTCTTCTGTGAAGTGTTCCGCCACCCGGTCCGCCATCTGGCGTCCGAGGTCGGACAGGTGGAACTCCGGAAGGCGTCCGTACAGGACCTTGTCCGGATTGAAGACTTCACCGTGGCGCACGAGGTGTATGGATGAGCGGGACATGTGTCCCAGTTTCGCAGAGTTGGAGCCAGCAGCTAAATTCCGGAAGCCCACCTCGGGCATTTCACTTGAACCTTTAACCAAACCGTGCAACACTGTATGCAAATGCATGAAACGTGCCGTCGGGGTCCCCCTCCGGCACCGCTACCAGAAGGAGCTCTCCATGATCCCCAGCGGCCTCACCACCGGAACCTGGAATTTCGACGCATCGCACAGTGAAGTTGGCTTCACTGTCCGTCACGCGGGCATCAGCAAGGTCCGCGGCCAGTTCGAAAAGGTAGCGGCAACCCTGACCGTCGGCGAGACCATTGCGGAAACCACCGTCACTGCAGTGATGGCTGCTGACTCCTTCAACTCCAACGACGCCAACCGCGACGCCCACGTCAAGAGCGCGGACTTCTTCGACGCCGAACAGTTCCCGGAGGTGACCTTCACTGCCACGGGCATTGAAGCCTCAGGCTCCACCTACAAGGTCACGGGCGACCTGACGATCAAGGGCATCACCCGCTCCGTGGTCCTGGACACCGAATTCAACGGTGTGGCCGTGGACCCGTTCGGCGCCACCCGCTCGGGCTTCTCCGCCAGCACAGTCATCAGCCGGAAGGACTTCGACCTGACCTGGAACGCTGCCCTGGAAACCGGCGGCGTCCTGGTGGGCGACAAGGTCACCATCAACGTTGATGCGGCGTTCGTAGCAGCGTAGCCAACCCTGGGCAGCCCCGGACCGACTGGTCCGGGGCTGCTTTTTTTCCACCTAGTTTCCCGGAGCCCTGACTCACCCGTGCCTGCCGCGATACGCTGAACACCCGGCTGCGGAGGCGCCCACGGCCAGGTTCGACGCCGGTGGCGCACCCGCCCAGCCGCCTCACGACACCAACACTGAGCAGGCGGACATGACTACACCCGAGAACACACCCGAGCCAGGCCCCGGGCAGAACTACCCGACCAATCCGACCGGCCCCCTGGGCTCCGGTGGACCCATGGGCCCCGGCACCGGACCCGGCACGGGACCCGGCGCTCGTCCCGAGCCCCAGTACGGCCAGTATGCTCCAGGGCCAGACCCCTACGGCCAGCAGGCGGCCCAGCCCGCCTATGCCTATCAGCCTGGAGCAGCCAAACCGGCAAAGGGACCGGCCCCGCGCGAAGTAATCACCGGCTTCTGGCTCATTATCGCTGCGGGCGTCTTGAGCTTTATCAATAACGTCATCACCTCGTTCAGCCTGCCTTCCCTCATGACTTCCGAGGAGCAGGAGGCCTTCTCCGGTGTAGGCGTAGACGAACAGAGCCTGAACTCCTTCCTGGTTTCCTTCGGCATTGTCGTAGCGCTGATGGGCCTGGGCGTTTACGTGCTGATTGCGTTCTTTGTCCGGCGGGGAAAGAACTGGGCCCGCGTCCTGGGAACCGTATTCGCCGCCTTTTCATTGATTGGGATCTTCACCATGCTGGGCGCCTACTTCACGTCGCCGCTGAGCTTGATCTCCCTCGCTTCCAGCCTGGCTGGTATTGCAGGGATTGTGATGCTTTACCTGAAGCCGTCCAACCCGTACTTCCGCACGGCACCGCTGTACCCGTACTGAGTCGACCGCGCAGAAAATGCCCGAAAGTCCCGCCGGTCTCCGGCGGGACTTTCCGCTTACCGGACCAGGTTCGGCACTGGAGGGGTCACACGCGGGTCCAGCCCGCGTAGCGTTGTTTTCTCGCCCGGCGGTGCTTTGATTCGCATGACTGCCGGAGGGTGCCGTTCCGCCGTGAAGGGGATGACCGTGGCAGCACTGCTTCCGAACCCGCAACAACAAAAATCAGGCACGCCGTTGCAGTATCCAGAGCAGTTGACCGAACCGCCGGGATCCGGCCCACCCCTCCCGGATCCGCCGCCCTATCCGCCGTCCGCCGCCGCGGACATCCCATCGGTTATTGCCCCGGGCCGCACTGCTGGCACCCGGATGGCAGCCAGGCACGTTTCGGGCACCGCCCGCGGGGAGCACGCCGTCTATCTTTGGCTCCGGGCCGGTTGGGTGGGCTTCTTCCTCTGGGTTGGAACGGCAATACGCGGCGTCTATGCCTGGCTCCGGACAGGGGTGCAGGGAGTCTATGCCTGGCTGCGCGTCGGCATGCAGGGCCTTTATGGGTGGCTGCGCATCGGCGGGCAGGGCCTTTATGGGTGGCTGCGCTCCGGCATACTCAGCGCTTATCGCAGGGTCCGGGCGGGAGGGCAGGCTGCATCTGAATTCGCACGGACCCGAGCGCACGTAGCGGCCCGCAGCGTGCGGGCGGGGACCGACCGTGTCCTCTCCGGTGCACAGACCGCTTCAGCCCGGGTCCACACCGGAGCGAGAACCACGTCCCGCCGGGCGGTGGCAGGCGCCCACGCTGTCTCCACGCAGGTCCAGACCGGTGCACACGCCGTCTCCACCGGGGTCCAAACCGGTGCACGCGCCGTGTCCACCGGAGCCCGGACGGGCGCCCACGCCGTCTCCACCGGGGCTCAAACAGCCGCGCAAGCCGTCTCCAACGGGGTCCAAACCGGTGCACGCGCCGTGTCCACCGGAGCCCGGACGGGTGCCCACGTTGTATCCACGCAGGTCCAGACGGGCGCCCACGCCGTCTCGACCCGGGCTCAGGCCGGTGCGCGCGCCGTCTCAACCGGGGTCCAAACCGGCGCACGTGCCGTGTCCACCGGAGCCCGGACGGGTGCCCACGCCGTCTCCACGCAGGTCCAGGCAGGAGCACACGCCGTCTCCAACGGGGCTCAAACCGCCGCCCACGCTGTCTCGACCCGGGCTCAGGCCGGAGCCCACGCAGTGTCCAACGGGGCTCAAACCGCCGCGCACGCCGTCTCCAAGGGGGTCCAAACGGGAGCAAGCGCCATCTCCACTCAGGTCCAGGCCGGTGCGCACGCAGTGTCCACCCGGGTCCAGGCCGGCGCCCACGCAGTCTCCACGGCCGCCCACGCCGCGGCTGTCCGTGTCCGTCTCGGAGCCATCCGGGTTGGCGCTGCTGTGCATTCCGCGGCCGTCCGGGTCCGGTCGTTGGCTCATGCCGCTTACGTTTGGGTCCGGGCAGGGGTCCGGGCCGTACAGCGCCGGCTGCCTGCGAACACCGGCAACCCGGTGCCCTCGATCGCGACAGCGTGTACCTTCGTCGCAGGCGCCGGACTGGTGAACCTTGGAAACACTGTCTCAGTCGTTTCGCGTATGCCCGTGCCGGACGCGTTGCCGTCGTCCATTGCCCTTCTCCAGCGGTACGGAGTGACGGGAGCCCAATACGGCAAGGTCCTGGTGGGCATTCAGATTGCTTATGCCCTGGTGGTCCTGGGAATCGCGCTCCTGCTTGCCGTCACTCTCCGCGACAGACGCCGCTGGGCACGGATAGTCACCGCGGTATTGGCGGGCACAGCACTGTTCTACGCCTTGAATGCAGGCACGGGAATGCAGGCCGCTGCGGCCGCCTTGGGAGCGGCAGGAGCGGCCATTACCTTCACGAAGGGGGCGGCTCCCTGGTTCCGCCCACGGCAACGCCTCCAGCCGCTTCCCGTGGACCCGGTCCAGGCCGATTCACCCCAGGACGCTTGAGCGGAGCCCTCCTAGCGGGGCAGGCGGGCGCGGGCTGCGATGTCCGAGACCTGGGAGCGCTGTGCGTGGTAGGCAAGGATCTGCAGTTCGGTTGCCATGTCGACCTTCCGGATCTGGACATTCTCCGGGGCCTGGAGCACCACCGGGGCAAAGCTGAGAATACTGGTGATACCGGATGCCACCAGCCGGTCACAGAGATCCTGGGCAACTTCGGCGGGCACCGAAAGTACCGCCATGTTCGTCTTCGTCTTCGTCAGCACCGTTTCAAGGGACTCCACCGGGCTGATCTTCAACCAACCGACTTCCTGGCCGATCACCATCGGGTCCGCGTCGAACAGTGCCACTACTTCGAATCCCCGGGAGCCGAAACCGGGGTACCCGGCCAGGGCACGGCCCAGGTTGCCGGCACCTACTATGGCCACGCGCCAGTTCTGGGTCAGGCCAAGCGCCGCGGAAATCTGCCCGCTCAAATACAGCACGTCGTACCCCACGCCGCGGGTTCCGTAGGACCCGAGGTAGGACAGATCCTTCCGCAGCTTGGGGGAATTCACGCCGGCCGCTTCGGCCAGTTCGTCCGATGACACCCGCTCGACGCCGTCGGAGAGTAAGGCGGACAGCGCGCGCAGGTAAATGGTCAGACGGGCCAGCGACGCCGGCGGTATATGCCGCTGGGCACCGGTCCCGGACGACGGCGTTCGGGGTGGCTGGGTGCTGTTTTCGGTTTCCCGTTCCGGCGCGGTGCGCTCCGAACCGGCTCCTTCGGGTGCCATCACGCTCCCAACAGGCGCCGCAGCCGGGTTTCGTCGATTGTCCAGAAGTCCCGCTGAACTCCGTCAATGAACAACACCGGGATCTCCTCCCCAAAGCGCGCGGCAAGATCCGGGTGATCTTCGGCGCTGCGCTCCTGCCAGACCATTCCGAGCTCCTCCCCCACACGGTTGAGCACCAGCCGTGCGTCCTCACACAGGTGGCATCCCTGTCGGGTAAGAAGGACAACTTCCGGTCCGGCGGATTCACTCATAGGTCCAAAGTATCCCCAATATGACGGATTTCCGCGCTCGGACCGGGTTTTGCGTAGACTCGGACCATGCCCCGAGCCACTGCAGTGCGAGCCTCCGGAACTCCGGACGCAGAGGGCAAACCCGGAGAAGCTGCGTTTTTCGACGTCGACAATACGCTGATGCGCGGCGCGAGCCTGTTCCACGTGGGCCGGAAGATGTACCAGCGAAAAGTCTTCACGATCCGTGAGGCGGCCGGATTCGCACGCAAGCAGCTGAGGTTCATGCTGCAGGGCGAGAACCTCAAGGATGTCCACTCGGTCCGGGACGCCGCGTTGGCCTTCGCCACCGGGCTCTCTTCGGAGGATGTGCGCACGTTGGGCGAAGAGGTCTATGACGAAATGATCGTGTCAAAGATCTGGCCCGGCACCCGCGCCCTCACCCAACAGCATATGAAATCCGGCCGGCCCGTCTGGCTGGTGACCGGGACCCCGATCGAAGTGGCGTCCGTGATCGCCAGCCGGCTGGAGCTCACCGGTGCCCTCGGCACGGTCAGTGAGGTTACGGACGGCATGTACACCGGACGGCTGGTAGGCGAGTTCCTACACGGACCGGCCAAGGCCGCCGGTGTCCGGGCGCTGGCCGAAAAGGAAGGCCTGGACCTGCAAAGCTGCTGGGCCTACAGCGATTCGTACAACGATGTGCCGCTGCTCAGCCTGGTGGGGCATCCGGTGGCGATCAATCCGGATGGACGGCTGCGCCGGCATGCCCGTGAGCGCAACTGGCCCGTCTACGACTTCCGGTCCGGGCGGAGGGCGGCCACGCTGGGCCTGAAGTCCGCTTCAGCTGCAGGTGCCGCCTACGGCCTGTGGCGGGGATTCACCTGGGTCCGGGCACGCTGACAACAGGGACGCATTCTTAAATACCGGAGCCCGCCTATCCGTGAGGACTGGCGGGCTCTGCCGTAGCGGGACCGGGCGTACAGCCGGGGCCCGCTGGCAACGGTCGCTGAGAAGAAGTTACTTCTTATTGCGACGCTGGTGACGGGTCTTGCGAAGCAGCTTGCGGTGCTTCTTCTTGGCCATACGCTTGCGGCGCTTCTTGATTACTGAACCCACAGAGTCCTCACAAACTTATTAGGAGTCACCGGCGCCCATCCCCTGCTGCCGTGGGCACAGGGGCTGCATGCCGGTAGTTACTGGCGACGATTAAAACGTTCCTTAACAGGGTACAGCTTCGGCGCTGTGGAAATTGACAGCTTCCAACCCGCAGGAATCAAGGGACGCTGCTGCTGCCCCTCCAGAGGTTTAAGCGGTGTCCGAACGCCGGTCGATGACGGCGTCCCGGAGCACTTTCTGAACGGCCGATTCCGGCACACGGTAGGACCGTCCGAAGCGGACCGCCGGCAGTTCGCCGGAGTGGACCAGCCGGTAAACGGTCATTTTGGAGACGCGCATGACGTCGGCGACTTCCGACACCGTCAGAAACCGCACATCCGAGAAGTTTCCCTCGTCTGCCATTTATTCCCGTTCCTTTGCTCATTGCCGCCGCTCCCGCAGCATGGCAGTTAGGAGCACCTGGCTGAAGGACATCGCGTCACCGGCCTCCTGCGACGTGCGTCACTTATGGCCCCGTATGGTCCCTACTGTAGTGGCAGGAGTAACCATAGTGGAAGTTCTTTCTGCCGCTGCAGGCCCGGCAGGGCAAGGCAGCCCCTAAATCACGCCCAGGGCGAGCATCGCATCGGCAACTTTGACGAAGCCGCCGATATTGGCACCCACCACGTAGTCCCCCGGCGAACCATATTCCTCAGCCGTCCGGGCACACCGCTCATGGATATTGACCATGATTTCGCTGAGCCGGCGTTCCGTATGGTCGAAGGACCAGGAATCCCGGCTGGCGTTCTGCTGCATCTCGAGGGCGGAGGTGGCGACGCCGCCGGCGTTGGCGGCCTTGCCCGGTCCGAACAGCACTCCGGCGCTTTGGAACGCGTTGATGGCAGCGGGTGTACAGGGCATGTTCGCCCCTTCCGCAACCGCCCGCACCCCGGACTTGATCAGTGCCAGCGCATCCGCCTCGTCCAGTTCGTTCTGGGTGGCGCAGGGAAGCGCGACGCCGGCCCCCGCGTCCCAGATGGACCCGCCTGCCACATAGTGCACGGAGTGCCCACGGCGTTCGGCGTACTCCGAGATCCGGCCCCGCTCCACTTCCTTGATCTGCCGCAGCAGCGGAACGTCGATGCCCTTTTCATCCACCACGTAGCCCGAGGAATCCGAGCAGGCCACCACTGTGGCGCCGAGCATCTGCGCCTTGTCAATGCCGTTGATGGCCACGTTCCCGGAGCCGGAGACGATCACCCGCTGCCCGTCCAGGCTCATGCCCTTCGTCTTCAGCATTTCCTCGACAAACATCACGGCGCCGTAGCCGGTGGCCTCGGGACGGACCAGGGACCCGCCCCAGCTGACGCCCTTACCGGTGAGCACGCCGGATTCATAGCGGTTCGTAATGCGTTTGTACTGCCCGAAGAGGAATCCGATTTCGCGTCCGCCGACGCCGATGTCCCCGGCCGGAACATCCGTGTACTCGCCGATGTGCCGGTACAGCTCCGTCATGAAGGACTGGCAGAAACGCATCACCTCGGCGTCGGACTTTCCGCGCGGGTCGAAATCCGAGCCGCCTTTACCTCCGCCGATGGGCATGCCCGTCAGGGCGTTCTTGAAGATCTGCTCGAAGCCAAGGAACTTGATGATGCCCAGATACACGGAAGGGTGGAACCTCAGTCCACCCTTATAGGGGCCCAGAGCGGAGTTGAACTCCACCCGGAAACCCCGGTTGATCTGTACCTGGCCTTTGTCGTCCACCCAGGGCACCCGGAAAATGATCTGCCGTTCGGGTTCGCAGATCCGCTGCAGGATGGCCGCTTCGGCAAATTCGGGGTGCTTGCGCAGCACCGGTGCCAGGGAGTCGAAGACTTCCACCACGGCCTGGTGGAATTCCGTCTCGCCGGGATTCCGGCGGAAGACGTCGTCGCGTACGCGCGTCAGGACACGTTCCATGTGCTGCTCCTCAAGGGTTTGGGTTCCCCCTTCAGGACTACGCTAGCCCCGCCGGTACCCGGGAGGCGATGCATGACCGGACCTATGCAGCTGCAGACCGTATTCCTAGGGCCGGCGGCGGCGGAATTTGGGCAGCTGCCCGAACAGGTCCGCCGCACGTTCGGCGGCACGTCCCACCGTGCGGCCGAGGTTCTGCACGCCGGCGTCCACGGGCAGGGGCCGGGTCTCGACGGCGCCAGGCACCAGGGTGCCGGCGGCGACGGCAGCCGCGGTGGCGAGCGGAGGGCCGGCGGAAACGGAAGCCAGCCGGGGCGCGGACTCCGTGAAGGACGGGAGGTCGAACGCCCGCAGCCACAGGACCAGTTCCTCCAGCGGTGCGGTTTCCAGGGAGTAGTAGCGGCGCTGGCCGTCGGCGCGCATGGAGACGAGGCCTGCTTCGCGCAGCACCTTGAGGTGTTTGGAGACCGTGGGCTGACTGACCTCGAGCTCCTCCACCAGTGTCCCTACGGACTTGTCGCCGGTACGTAGAGCGCCGAGGATCTCACGCCGCGTACCTTCCGCGATTACTGCAAACACATCGTCAAAGACCATGGGAATTACCCTATCCGCATATGCGACCGGGAGCATCCCGGCCACACGGGGATCAGTCGAACCACGGGTCGAGCCCGTGCAGCGGGAAAAGCTCCTTGCGGGTGGCCATGACCGTCCGGTCGATTTCGTCGTTCGGGTCGTAGCCCACTTCCCAGGACCGCCACCAGAGGTCGGCACCGTCACCCAGGGTCTCGCCACACTTCACGCCGTGCTTTTCCAGCACATAGTCCCGCCAGGCCGAAGGCAGCGGGGTGGAGGGACGGACCCGCCCGTTGGCAGCCACGGACATCAGCAGGGCCCAGGACCGCGGAACCACGGAGGCCACGTTGTAGCCGCCCCCGCCGGTGGCTATCCAGCGGCCTTCGCACAGCCGTCCTGCCAGGTCACTGATCGTGAGGGCAGCCTGCCGCTGGGCCTCCACGGAAAGCCGCAGGCTGGTCATCGGATCGTCCTTGTGGCTGTCGCAGCCGTGCTGGCTGACGATGACTTCCGGGGCGAAGGCCTCGGTCAGCTGGGGAACCACCGCATGGAACGCCCTCAGCCAGCCGGCGTCGGAGGTGCGTGCCGGCACGGCAACGTTGACAGCAGTACCTTCGGCCTCCTTGCCGCCGGTCTCATTGGCAAACCCCGTCCCGGGAAACAGGGTCAGCCCGCTTTCATGGATGGAAATGGTCATGACCCGCGGGTCGTCCCAGAATATGTTCTGTGTTCCGTCGCCGTGGTGGGCGTCGACGTCGATGTACACCACCCGCTGCACCCCGTTGGCGAGGAGCCGCGCGACGGCGGCCGCGGCGTCGTTGTACACGCAGAATCCGGACGCTTTCTCGTAGCCGGCGTGATGCATGCCGCCGGCGAAGTTCACTGCGTGCGTCGCCTTGCCGGACAGGATGGCGTCCGCCGCGGCCAGGGAGCCGCCGACCAGCCGGGCACTGGCCTCGTGCATGCCGGCGAAGGCAGGGGTGTCCTCCGTGCCCAGTCCCAGCAGTGTGTTGCAGTTCGAGGGGTCGGCACCGGCGGCCTGCACGGCACTGATGTATTCGTAACCATGGACGGTCAGGAGGTCCGCCGCAGAGGCAACATAGGGCTCGGTCAAACGGACGCCTTCGAGCTCGAAGAGCCCCAGTTCGCGTGCCAGCCGGGCCGTCAGATCCAGGCGTGCCGGGCTCATCGGATGCCCTTTGCCAAAGTCGTAAGCCAGCATGGATTCATCCCAGACAATGCACGTCGGCATAATAGGAAGGCTTAGCCCGGAACTGATCATGCAGACAGGCTACGTGATGCGGGCGCTACTCTGATATTGGTGTCCGCGCCCCTCAGCCGGATAAGTGCTACTACTGTGCGGAACCACCGCGGAAAAGAACTGGAACCATCCATGGCATTCCCCCGGCAATCCATGCTCGAGAAGGAGCATAGCGGTCCCGCCATTGTTGCCGGGATCCGCGGCGCCGTGGGCGGAATCCGTGGCGCCGTGGGCGGAGTGGTCAGCGGCCGGCCGGCCCGGCTGGCGCTTTTCGTCTTTAGTCTCGTCATCCTGCTTTTCACCGCTTTGCTGAGCCTTCCGGCGGCGTCCAGCAGCGGCGAAGTCACGCCGCTGCACGACGCCTTCTTTACTGCTGTTTCGGCGGTCTGCGTCACCGGCCTGACGGTGGTTTCCACGGCCACGTACTGGTCTACGTTCGGGCAGGTGCTGATCCTGATCGCCATCCAGGTCGGCGGCCTGGGCATCCTGACCCTGGCCTCGCTGCTGGCCCTGGCCGTGAACAAGCGCCTCGGCGTCCGCGGCAAGCTCATGGCGCAGGAAGGCATGAACACCGGCCGCCTCGGCGAAGTGGGCCACCTGCTGCGCATTGTCTTCAGCACCGCCGTCGTGATTGAGCTGGCCCTGGCCCTGGTCATGGCACCGCGTTTCATGATCCTGGGCGAGTCCCCCGGCCAGGCGGTGTGGCACGCGGTCTTCTATTCCATTTCCGCGTTCAACAACGCCGGTTTCACGCCGCACTCCGACGGTCTGGTGCCGTACGAGGAGGACCTGTGGATCCTGGTGCCGCTCATGTTCGGCGTCTTCATCGGGTCCCTCGGTTTCCCCGTCATCATGGTCCTCCTGCAGACCCGTGCCATGGTCAGCAAATGGAACCTGCACACCAAGCTCACGGTGCTGGTATCCAGCATCCTGCTGGTGGCCGGAGCCGTACTCTGGGGCGCCTTCGAGTGGTTCAACAGCAGCACCATCGGGGACCTGTCCGTGGGGGACAAAATCATCCACTCCATCTTTGCCTCGGTCATGACCCGGTCCGGCGGCTTCAACCTCGTCTCCATGACGGACCTGGACTCCAGCACCCTGCTCATCACCGACATGCTGATGTTCGCCGGCGGCGGCTCCGCCTCCACGGCCGGCGGTATCAAGGTCACCACCATCGCCGTCCTGTTCCTGGCCGTGGTCGCCGAAGCCCGCGGCGACGCCGATGTCCGGGCCTTCGGCCGCACCATCCCCCAAGGCGCCATGCGGGTGGCCATCTCGGTGACCATCCTGGGTGCCACCCTCGTCGCCGTCGCCACCTCCGCGCTCCTGGTCATCACCGATGAATCCCTGGAGCCGGTCCTGTTCGAGGTCATTTCGGCCTTCGCCACAGTGGGACTGAGCACCGGGCTCAGCGAGGCCCTGCCGCCGTCGGGCAAATATGTCCTGTCAATGCTGATGTTCGCCGGACGCGTGGGCACCATTACTCTTGCCGCGGCCCTGGCCGTGCGGCACCGCAACACCCTCTACCACTACCCCGAAGAAAGGCCGATCATTGGCTGACAGACCCCCACACAACGCACCGGTCCTGGTTATCGGGCTGGGCCGCTTCGGTGCGGCCACCGCCGAGCAGCTGGTCCGGCAGGGCCGCGAGGTCCTGGCCGTGGAACGCGATCCGGAACTCGTGCAGAAGGCCTCGGGCATCCTCACGCACGTGATCCAGGCCGACGCGACCAATATCGAGGCGCTCAAGCAGCTCGGCGCCGAAGACTTCTCCGCCGCCGTCGTGGGCGTGGGAACCTCGATCGAATCCAGCGTGCTGATCACCGTGAACCTCGTGGACCTGGGCATCGAGCACCTGTGGGTCAAGGCCATCACCCCGGCACACGGCAAGATCCTCACCCGCATCGGCGCGAACCACGTGATCTATCCGGAGGCCGACGCCGGCCGGCGGGCAGCGCACCTGGTGGGCGGGCGGATGCTGGACTTCATCGAGTTCGACGACGGTTTCGCGATCGTGAAGATGTACCCGCCCAAGGAGACGCAGGGCTTCACCCTGGGTGAGTCCAATGTGCGTGCCAAGTACGGCGTCACCGTGGTGGGCGTGAAGTCCCCGGGCGAGGACTTCACCTACGCTCAGCCGGACACCAAGGTCTCCAGCCGGGACACGCTGATCGTGTCCGGGCACGTGGATCTGCTGGAACGGTTTGCGGCGCGGCCGTAGGGTTTCGGCTCCGGGGCTTTCCGGGTCGCCTGTGGGTCGCCTCCAGGTGTGGCTCCGGCGGCAACGAAATTCCTCGCTCGCAGAGCTCGCTTGGAATATTAAAGCCGCCTCCGCCACGCCTTACGGCGATTCGCACCTGGACGCTTCGTCAGCAGCGGCGAGACGGAGCTGGTGCGGTCAGCCGCCGTCGGCCAGACGCAATAGCGCGCGGGACGGGTGCTACGCCCGGCTGGACGCAAGAGTGGGCCGGTTAGGTCCGTATGCCTACGCGGTCAGCTGCTCGGTGATTTCCTGTGCCCGGGCCGCAGCCGCACGGGCGCCGGATTCGATAATGCCCGGCAGGTTGAGTTCGTCGAAGGTGCGGATGGCCGCTTCGGTGGTGCCGTTCGGGCTGGTCACGCTGCGCCGGAGGGTGGGAGCGTCGGCGTCGGGCTCGGCCAGCATGTATCCGGCTCCGGCCACCGTCTCGCGGGCCAGCAGGGCCGAGAGGTCCGGGTCCAGGCCCAGTTCCACGCCGGCACGGGCCATGGCCTCGGCCATGTAGAACGCGTACGCGGGGCCGGAGCCGCTGACGGCGGAAACGGCGTCGACCTGTTCCTCGGGTACCTCCACCACGGTGCCCGTTGCCGAGAGGATCCGGCGAGCCAGGTCCATGGCTTCCGGTCCCGCAGAGTGTCCGGCGGAAATGGACGTGACGCCGCGGCCCAGGCGGGACGGGGTGTTCGGCATCGAGCGGATCACGGGCTGGCCTTCGGGCAGCAGCGATTCCATCAGGGCCAGCGGTACGGCTGCCGCCACGCTGAGCACCACGGCGCCGCGGGGCAGGTCCGCCGCGATTTCCCGCAGCAGGTCCGCAACTCCCACGGGCTTGACGCCTACGATGACGAGGTCGGCACCGGCCACCGCTTTCCGGTTGGCCTCCGGGTCCGCGTTCCCGGCCAGGACGGTAATCCCGTGGGCTGCGCGGAGTTCTTCGGCCCGCTCGGTGCGCCGGACGGTGGCGGTAACCTGCCCGGGCTCAAGGCCGCCAGCGAGGATCCCGCCAAGGATCGCTTCGTTCATCGAGCCGCAGCCAAGGAAAGTCAGTCGGGGATTCTGTGCCGTGTCCATGATTTCGATTCTGTCATGCTGTGCATGCGGATGGTCCGGCGGGCCTGCCAGGACCCTTTACTGGACGTCGCGGCCCGACAGCACAGCCTTGGGCCGCAGATGCTCCCGTGCGAATTCCAGGGTCTGCTTCAGCTGCTCCTCGCGCTCCCCCGCTCCCCGTGCCTTCCGGGTGCTGACCTCCACGGCCACCACCCCGCTGAAACCGGAATCAACCAGGTAGGAGAGCGCCTCGCCGCACCGCTGGGTGCCTTCACCCGGAAGCAGGTGTTCGTCCTTGCCGTTCGGGGTGCCGTCGGTCAGGTGGACGTGGCGGAGCCGTGGCCCGAGCTTGCGGATCTGTTCAAAGGAATCCATGCCGGCGATGGCGGCATGGGAAAAGTCCCAGGTGATGTTTTCGTAGGGTTGCGGCACCGGGTCCCAGTGCGGCAGGTAGGCCTTCGCCTCACGTCCGCGGACCCGCCACGGGTACATGTTCTCCACCGCAATGGTGACCCCGTACTGTTCAGCGATGTCCTCCACGCCCTCGGCGAAGTTCTCCGCGTAACCGGTCTGCCAGCGGAACGGCGGGTGCGTGACGACGGTGGAGGCTCCCACCTCAGCAGCCATCGCCGCGGACAACTCAATCTTCGTCCAGGCCTTGCCCCAGACCTGCTGGGTCAGGAGCAGGGTGGGAGCGTGGATGGCGAGGATCGGCTGCTGATACCGGTCGCTCAGGTCCTTCAAGGCATCCGGGTCCTGGCTGACCTGGCTGTTGGTCACCATGACTTCCACGCCGTCATACCCCAGGTCATGGGCCATGGCGAAGGTGTCGTGAACGGACAGTGGGTACACGGAGGAACTGGACAGCGCCACCGGGATGGCGGCGGAATGTCCGGTCTGCGGCTCTGATAGGGACGTCGACATGTCAGCTTCCATTGAGGGAGGGACCCGCTTCCACGAGGAATTCTTCCCCCTCGACGGGACCGCGGGGCAGGTCACCGGTTGTCTCAAAACGCAGGGTATCGAATCGGCGCAGGATCAAGCCCTCACGCAGCGCCCAGGGGCAGATCTTCAGGACCGGCACGTCGAAGGCCTCCATGGCAGCCTGCGCCACCAGGGCTCCCGCAAGCATCTGCGGAGCCCGCAGCGCCGAGACGCCGTCCAGGTCGGCGCGGTCCCGTGCACTCATGGCGCCCAGCCGCTTGGTCCAGAGGGAAAGGTCCTCCAGGGTCAGCACGCGGGGCACGAACGGACCGGCGGCCGACGGCGCGGCGCCGGCAATGCGGGCCAGGGAACGGAAGGTCTTGGACGTGCCCGTGACGAGGTCCGGCCGGCCAAAGGCAGCAAACTCCCCGGCTACTTCCTCCACCATGCCGCGGATGTACTTGCGCAGCTTCTTGATGCTCTTGGGCGTGGGTGGGTCCCCGGGGAGCCAGTCCCGGGTCAGCCGCCCCGCACCCAGCGGCAGGGAGCGGGCGATTTCCGGAAGCTCGTCCTGGCCCAGGGCCATTTCGAAGGAGCCTCCGCCAATGTCCAGGTCCAGAATGGAGCCGGCACCCCAGCCGTACCAGCGGCGGGCGGCAAGGAACGTCATTGCGGCTTCGTCCCCGCCGGAGAGTTCCTCCAGCCGCACCGGGGTTTCCCGGTGTACCCGGGCCAGCACCTCGGCGCCGTTGGCCGATTCCCGGATCGCCGACGTCGAGAACGCGAGCAGGTCCTGGGCACCGTGGCGGCGGGCGAAATCCCAGGCTTCGTTGATGAAGCCGATCAGCTCGTCCTGCCCGGCCCGGCTTACCCCGCCGTCGGCGTCCAAATACGACACCAGCTGCAGCGGCCGCTTGTGCGAGGCAAAAGGAGCCGGGCGGGCACCGGGGTGCGCGTCCACCAGCAGGAGGTGGACGGTGTTGGACCCGATGTCGAGGACGCCTAGGCGCATGGTTCCATTATCGCTCTACCGGCTCCTACTTCTTTGCCGCGGCTTTACGGGGTGCAGCACGCTTCTTCACGGGTTTCTTGGCCGGACCCTTCTCGCGCTTCTCCGCCAGCAGTTCGATTGCCTGCTCGCGGGTCAGCTCCTCGATGGCCGTGGAACGCGGCACCGTGATGTTGGTGATGCCGTCCGTGATGTACGGGCCGAAGCGGCCGTCCTTGACCACAATCGGCTTCTCCGAAACGGGGTCGGCACCGAACTCCGCCAGCGGCGCCGCCGCCTGCCGGCCGCCGCGCTGCTTGGGCTGGGAGTAGATCTCCAGCGCCTGCTCCAGCGTGATCGTGAAGATTTCCTCTTCGGAACCGATGGAGCGCGAGTCCGTTCCCTTCTTCAGGTACGGACCGAACCGGCCGTTCTGCACCGTGATTTCGTTGCCCTCGGCGTCGGTACCCAGGACGCGCGGCAGCTTCATCAGCTTCAGCGCTTCGTCCAGGGTCACGGTTTCCACGCTCATGGACTTGAACAGCGAACCGGTGCGCGGCTTGGCCTTCACCGGCTTCTTCGGTGGCTTGGGCTTGCCGTTCTTGTAGTACTCCACCGGCTGGTTCGCCAGCTCTTCCTCGGTGATCTCCGGAATCAGTTCGATCACGTAGGGACCATAGCGGCCGTTGCGGGCCACGATCGTCCGGCCGGTCTCGGGATCGGTGCCGAGCACGCGCTCCTCGGGGGCGGCGGTCTCCATCAGTTCCAGGGCCTTGGCGGCGGTGAGCTCGTCAGGGGCCAGATCCTCGGGGACGTTCGCCCGCTCGGGCTCGGTCCCTTCGGGGGCGTCGGCGGGCAGCGGCCGCTCCAGGTACGGGCCGAACTTGCCCACGCGCAGCACGATGCCGTCGGCAATCTCGATGGAGTTGATCGCCTTGGCATCGATCTCGCCAAGGTCGTTCACGATGGTGTGGAGGCCGGTTTCCACCCGGTCGCCGTAGTAGAACTGGTTCAGCCACTCCACACGGCCGGCTTCGCCGCGGGAAATGCGGTCCAGGTCCTCTTCGAGCTCGGCAGTGAAGTCGTAATCCACGTAGTCCGTGAAGTGTTCCTCCAGCAGGCGGACCACGGAGAACGCGATCCAGCTCGGCACCAGCGCCTGTCCGCGGCTGGTGACATAGCCGCGGTCCATGATGGTGGAGATGGTGGCAGCGTAGGTGGAGGGGCGGCCGATGCCGAGTTCTTCGAGCATCTTCACCAGCGACGCTTCAGTGAACCGGGGCGGCGGGGAGGTCTCATGGCCGCCGGCGGCGATGTCCGCAGCGGTCAGGGCGTCCTGGGCCTTCAGCACCGGCAGGCGGGCGCCTTCGGTGCCCTCGGCCTCGTCGTCCTCGCGGACGGCGTCGCGGCCCTCCTCGTAGGCAGCCATGAAGCCGCGGAAGGTGATGACGGTACCGGAGGCCGAGAACTCGGCGTCGCGGCCGTCAGTGGACACCCCGCCGATGCGCACGGAAGCGGTGGAACCCTTGGCGTCGGCCATCTGGGAGGCGACGGTGCGCTTCCAGATCAGCTCGTAAAGCCGGAACTCGTCGCCGCGCAGCGACGACGCGACCTGCGCCGGGGTCCGGAAGGAGTCGCCGGCGGGGCGGATGGCCTCGTGCGCTT
This sequence comes from Arthrobacter sp. zg-Y919, assembly GCF_030142045.1. NCBI lineage: Bacteria > Bacillati > Actinomycetota > Actinomycetes > Micrococcales > Micrococcaceae > Arthrobacter > Arthrobacter sp. zg-Y919. The sequence goes on from NZ_CP126242.1 coordinate 2,587,644, forward strand.
CCTGGGCGTTCTTGGACTTGCCCTTGTACACGCGGCGGGCTTCGGGGACGTATTCGGGACCGTAAAGCTCCGAAGCCTGGCGGCGGGCCGCGTTGATGGCCTGGTCCGACAGCGCCGGGGAATCCGTACGCATATAGGTGATGTAACCGTTTTCATACAGCCGCTGGGCCACCTGCATGGTCACCCGCGAGGAGAAGCGCAGCTTGCGGCCGGCCTCCTGCTGCAGGGTGGAGGTGGTGAACGGGGCGGCCGGACGGCGGGTGTACGGCTTGGTGTCCACGGAACGGACGCTGAACGCGGCCGATTCCAGGCCGGCGGCAAGCGATACGGCCGCCGCTTCGTCCAGGTGCACGGCGGTCTTGGACTTCAGCTCACCGCGGTCGGTGAAATCCTTGCCGGTGGCCACGCGGGCGCCGTCGACGGCGACCAGGCGGGCCTTGAATTTCTCGGCGGCTTCGGTGGCGAAGGTTCCCACCAGGTCCCAGTACGACGCCGCGCGGAACGCCATGCGCTCCCGCTCGCGTTCCACCACGAGGCGGGTGGCGACGGACTGCACGCGCCCGGCGGACAGGCCGCGGGCGACCTTGCGCCAGAGCACCGGGGAAATCTCGTACCCGTACAACCGGTCAAGGATGCGCCGGGTTTCCTGGGCGTCCACCATGGCCACGTCAACGTCGCGCATTTCCAGCAGGGCACGCTGGATGGCTTCGCGGGTGATTTCCGGGAAGGTCAGCCGGTGGACCGGGACCTTGGGCTTGAGCACCTGCAGCAGGTGCCACGCAATGGCTTCACCTTCGCGGTCACCGTCAGTTGCGAGATAGAGCTCATCGGCGTCCTTCAGTGCGGCCTTGAGCTCAGCCACCTTCTTCCGCTTATCTGCGGACACCACGTAATACGGCTCGAAGTCGTTGTCGAGGTCGACGGCGAACTTGCCGACACCCGTCTTCTTCAGCTCGGCGGGCAGATCGGAGGGCTGCGGAAGATCGCGGATGTGACCCATCGATGCCGTCACCTCGAAGCCTTCGCCCAAGTACCCGGCGATGGTCTTGCCCTTGGCCGGAGACTCGACAATTACAAGCTTCTTGCCGGTCTTCTTGTCCGTTGCCTTAACTGGCACTGTTCTCCTACGTAACAAAGGTGGTTCAAATGAGTTTAGGGGCGCTTCGTTCCGGCGCTTTGGTGCATCCGCAGTCCGGTTCATCCACAGACAGTATGCGCGATGCCCCAGCACTAGGGTAACTGGAAAGCACCGCAGGCACTGACCTGCCCGGGGACAGGTGCGCCGCCTACCAGCGGTCCGGAACGAGGAACCCGTCCAACACCAGATTACGCACTTCCGCGATCAGCTCCCGGCCAAACTCAGGATCCGGACGGTCCAGCAGGGCGGCCAGCGCCGAGATGATCTGCCCCGCGGACAGTTCGCCGTCGCACGCGGACACGAATCCGGTGAGCTCAGTGCTCATGAGGTTGGTGCGCCGCAGCCCGGCACCCTGGCGGAGCAGGATCACCCCGGGATGCTCGGCTCCGGGACGCTGGTGGCGCTCCTCCGTGACGTCGTCGGCCACCAGGAGGTGCACGTCGGTGAGGTCGCCGCGGGCGCTGACCCAGTCGAACCGGCGGACAGCGGCGTCGAGGTGCGGCCCCATGGGCTGCTCGATGGGATGGGTGATCTCTTCGAACCGGCGCAGCGGCTCAGCCCCGGGCTTCCGTCGCCGGCGCAGCCAGAATGAGCCGAATCCCACAGTCCCGACACTCCGGGAGGCGAAGTCCTCCAGGTAGCCGGCGTACGCCGCAGCGTACTCTTCACGGTCGCGGCCCTGCGCGGAGTCACGGAGCCACATTTCGGCGTATTCGGACGGGGTGAGGGTCTCCCGCTGGATGACCCAGGCATCCGTCCCCTCCGGAAGCCACTCTTCGACCCGGGCTGACCAGTCCTGCTCCCGGTCCTCCGGGATCTCCCAGTTGCCCAGCATCTGCGCGGTGCCGCCCGGGCGCAGGACGTCCTGCAGTCCGGAGACCAGCGCGGCAACAATGCCGTCCCCGGCCAGGCCGCCGTCACGGTAGGTGTACCGGTCGCTGTCCTCACCGGTGCGCGGGGTGATGACGAACGGCGGGTTGGAGACCACGAGGTCGAATTTCTCCTCCGCCACCGGTTCCAGCAGGCTTCCCAGCCGAAGGGTGAAGCGTTCCCCGGGCTGGTCCGGATCGATGTCCAGCTGCGACGAGTTGAGCATCAGGTTGAACCGGGTGAAGGCGAGCGCACGCTCGGAAACATCGGTGGCCGTGACGTGGTCCGCGTGCCGGAGCAGGTGGAAAGTCTGGATACCGCAGCCGGTCCCGAGGTCCAGGGCGCGGCCCACGGGTGCGCGCACGGTGAGCTGGGCCAGGCTCAGGGAGGCCTGCCCGATACCCAGGACATGGTCGCGGCGGAGCACTCCGGGGCGCTGGTGGCTGCCCAAGTCGCTGGCCACCCAAAGGTCGCCGTCCGGGTTCCCGTCGGACCCTGTGCCGCCGTCGTCCGTGCCGTAGGGGCGAAGGTCCACCGCGGCGCGGAAGGTGCCGAACACGCGGCCGCGTTCAATCAGCCCGAGTTCCAGTAGGCCTTCCGTGCCTGTGCGGGGCAGCGCGCCGTCGAGTTCGGCGCGCTCCGCCGTTTCGCCCAGAAGCCAGAGCTGGACGGGAACGGCCACCCGGCGGGGGGAGGCAGCCTCGGCTTCCGCCCGGCAGGCCAGCAGCGCAGGGACCAACTGGTCGCGCTGCAGGGCCGCCGATGCGTCCTCTCCGAGGAATTCGGCCACACCGTTCACGGTGTATCCGGCCTCCTCCAGATCGGCGGCGAGCGCCTTGAGGAGCCAGGTGTCGCGGCTGCGGGGTGCGGAAGGAACGAAAGAGAAATCACTCACATCCACAGTCTATGGCCGGGTAATCAGTGGTCTGTACCGCACCCCGTTCCGACTCCCCGAGGCATGGTGCGGCCTACCCTGCCGTGGCCTGCACCGGCAGCTCGGCAGGAGCCGCGGCGGCCACCGCGGGTGCGGCGGCGGTTCCGGCCGCTGCGGCACCGTAGGCGGCGGCGTGCCGGGCGGCGCGGTAGCCGAAGACAACCGCCGGGGCTATGGTTGCCCCGGCCCCGGGGTAGGTGCGGCCCATGACCGACGCAGTGGTGTTTCCCGCCGCGTACAGGCCCGGGATGACGCTGCCGTCCTCGCGGAGCACGCGGGCATCGGCATCCGTCACCAGTCCACCCTTGGTTCCCAGGTCACCCGGGTACAGGCGTACGGCGGAAAACGGTCCCTGCTCCAACGGGCCCAGATTCGGATTCGGCTTCACCCGTGGGTCGCTGTAGTAGTTGTCATACACGGTGTCGCCCCGGTGGAAATCTTCATCGATTCCGGTCCGGGCAAAACCGTTGAACCGTTCCACGGTGGCTTCGAGCGCGGCCGGCGGAACACCCATCTTTCCGGCGAGGCCGGCCAGTGTGCCGTCCCGGACAAGCAGGCCCTGGCGCTGCCACTCCCGGCGCCCCTGCAGCAGGGCATTAAACAGGTAGCGGCGGGCATGGCGGGATTCGAACACCAGCCACGCGGGATCCCCCGGCACTTTCTTGTTGTTCTCCAGCATGTGGTGGCCGAAGTCCACATAGGATTCCGACTCGTTCAGGAACCGTTTGCCCGCCGCGTCGACCACCAGGGAGAAGGGCATGGACCGTTCCGCGAGCGTAAAGGTGACCTTGCCCTTGGGCCCGACGGCGGTGGGACCCCACCACGCGTCATCCATCAGTGCCAGCGCACCGCCGCGGGCAGCCACGATGTCGATAGCCTGGCCCAGATCACCTTCCGGCGCCGAGGAATACTCCTTTTCCAGGCCCTGGTACTTTTCCCGCCATGCCGCGTTCCGGGCAAATCCTCCGGCACCCAGGACGACGCCGCGGCGGGCTTTGATCCTCACATCCCGGCCCTGCCGGCGGACGACGGCGCCCAGCACCGCGCCGTCGTCGTCCTGGATCAGGTCCGTCAGCGGCGCGGAAAGCCAGACGGGGGTCTGCTGGTTGCGGACGATGTACATCAGCGAGGATGAGAGGGCACCGCCCAGACCGTACAGGCGTTTGCCCCGGAGCAGGCCGCCAAGGGTGCGGAAGACAAAACGCGCTCCGCGGACGAAGCCGCTCGGCGTGGACCAGGCCCGGGAGAGCTCCCAGACATCGTCGGTGGCCAGCGGAGCGGGGATGCCCGACGCGGCTGCTCGGGACTGCTTAAACCAGGGGCCCAGCAGCTTGGTGTCGAAGGCCCTGACCTCCAGGGAACGCCCCACCATGCCGCCGGGCCGGTCCGGGTAATAGTCGGGGTAGTCCTTGGAACGCATCCACTGCACGCCGAGTCCGCCCAGGAACGTCACGACCTCGGGGATGGACTGCAGGAAGGCGAGTTTGCGTTCGCGTGAGGAGACGGGGCCGACGTCGGCAATCACCTCCTCCATATAGGTGAGGGCATTCTGCAGGCTGTCCTGCACCCCCGCCTTTTTCATCAGGGGGTTGTCCGGCATCCACAGGCCACCGCCGGAAATGGCCGTGGTGCCGCCCCAGAGCCGGGTGCTTTCCACCACCAGCACGTCCAGGCCGTCGTCGGCTGCCGTGATGGCCGCCGTTAGCGCGGCCGCTCCCGATCCAACCACGAGGACGTCGACTATCCGGTCCCACTCCCCGGCTGCCGCCGATCCGGCGCCGGGGTCCGCTTCCGTGTCGGGGACCTGCCTGTCTGGCCCGTTCCCGACTGCTCCTCCTGCGGCATCCAGCGCTGTGTCAACCGTTTCCATGTTCCCCCGCCTTCGGGCCAGGCCGAGCCCGGTGCGCCGGCTGTCACCGGGCCCGGGCCGGACTCCTCACGGGCATCGCCGCCCGTGCGGGGGATGCTAACAACGCCGGTTGGGGAAGTACATGGGAAGTACACAGGCAGTGCATAGGCGCCCAAGTGGTTCCGGGTGTCAGCCGTCGCAGCCGTCGGGGCAGCGGAGTGTGGCGGGGTCGGAGGCGCAGTCCGCGCAGTAGAGGGTCAATTTCCGGCACGAGGGGTTGGAGCAGTTCTCGAACTTGCTCGTGGGCGCGTGGCAGCGGACGCACTCGCCGATGGTCACGGCGTCGTCCGTGAACTCGGTATGCATCCGCTTGTCGAAGACATACAGCGAGCCTTCCCACAGGCCCTTGTCTCCGTAGGTTTCCCCGTAGCGGACAATGCCGCCCTTCATTTGGTAGACCTCGGAGAACCCGCGGTTCACCATCAGGCTGGAGAGCACCTCGCAGCGGATGCCGCCGGTGCAGTACGTGACGACGGGCTTGTCCTTGAGGTCGTCGTATTTGCCGGATTCAAGTTCCTTGATGAAGTCGTGGGTGGTGGCTACATCGGGGACCACGGCGCCCTTGAACTTGCCGATCTGCGCTTCGAAGGCATTGCGCCCGTCGAAGAAGACCACTTCCTCACCGGCTTTTTCCTTCTCTTCAACCAGCTGGTGGAGTTCCTCGGGGCGCAGGTGGGTTCCGCCGCCGACCACACCGTTCTCGTCGACCTTCAGTTCGCCCGGTGCGCCGAAGCTCACAATTTCGTCGCGGACCTTCACGCTCAGCCGCGGGAAGTCCTCCGCCGACCCTTCGGAATACTTGATGTCCATCTTCTTGAATGGAGGGTATTCCCGGGTCGCTTTGACGTAGGCCTTGATGGCGTCGAGCTCCCCGCCGACGGTGCCGTTAATGCCGTCCTTGGAGATCAGGATCCGCCCGCGCAGGCCCAGCTTTTCGCAGAGGGCGCGCTGCCAGAGGCGGATCGCGTCCGGGTCCGGAAGAGGAGTGAAAGCGTAATACAGTGCAATTCGGTTCAATGCCACTAGACAAGGGTAGACCGAGCCGGTGGACCGCTTTTCATCTCCCATCCATACCGTTCCCCTCGGACGGCCGCTAATGTGCATCTATGAGAGCGCTGGATGACGATTTACTTGAGACCTGGGTCTCCGGGTGGGCACAGGCGAGGGGCTACCAGACCCGCCACGAGGGGCGTTTCCCTGCGGCCCTGCTGCACGACCGGACCAATGACTGGGAGTATTTCGCGCTGGAGCCCTCCCCCGACGAGTTCGCAGCCCTCGCCTCCTCCGCACGGCACAGTCCCTCCCGGCTGTTCACCATCGTGACGACCCGGGTCCGTGAAATGCACGGGGCAGCCTCGGTGTACGGGCTGCAGATCCGTTCAACCGATGAAGTGCTGATGGTCGCGGAAATGGAGGGCCAGGACATCGAGGCCCCCGTGCTGCCGTGGGACACCTTCAACGCCGAAAGCACCCATGAGGACCGGGTGGGTGCCGTGACCGTGTTCGACGACGGTCAGCCGATAGCCCAGGGGCGAATGGCCGTTGTGGACGGCTACGCAGTGTTTGACCGGATCATCACCGAGCCGGGCTACCGACGGCGCGGGCTGGGCAGCTACGTGATGCGGGCCTTGACCGCCCAGGCGCTGGAGGACGACGCCGAGTCCGGGCTGCTCATCGCGTCCCTCGACGGCCAGGAACTCTACCGGTACCTGGGCTGGGAGTCCCTGGCGGCCGTGGTGATGTTCGAGCCCCGGCTCTGATTTTCCCTGTGGGTTTCCCCGGCGGTTTCCCGGGCTGGTTTCCCCCGCAGTGAACATGCGCCGCCGCGGATTTCCGGATGGGACAATGAGCACGTGGCTCTTCATGATTCCCTGATTCCGCTGCTCGGCGGCGGCGCCGAGCCCGAGCAGCTGATGCACGTGCATCAGATTCCTGCGCGCCTGGCCGTCACTGCGCCATGGCCCGCCTGGGCACACCCCGACGTCGTTGCCGCCTATCAGGGGCTCGGCATCCAGGAGCCGTGGGCCCACCAGATGGAAGCCGCCGAAGCTGCGCACGCCGGCCAGCACACGATCATCGCCACCGGCACCGCATCCGGCAAGTCACTGGCCTACCAGCTGCCCGTCCTCGATGCCATCCACCGCACCTCCCTGGATGACCGCGCCACCCTCGAGCCCTCCGGCGCCGTCGCCCTGTACCTGGCACCCACCAAAGCACTGGCCGCTGATCAGCTGGCCGCCGTGAAATCGCTGCGCCTTCCCACCGTCCGCGCCGAGACGTACGACGGCGACACGGACACCGGTGCCCGCCGCTGGATCCGGGACCACGCCAATCTCGTGCTCGCGAATCCGGACATGCTGCACTTCGGGGTGCTGCCGAACCACGCGTGGTGGGCCCGGTTCTTCCGTCGCCTGAAATACGTGATCATCGACGAGGCGCACAGCTACCGCGGGGTCTTCGGCTCCAATGTCGCGAACCTGCTCCGGCGGCTGCGGCGGATCTGCCGGTATTACGGTGCCGATCCGGTGTTCATTGGCGCCTCTGCCACGTCCGCCGAACCCTCGGAGTCCTTCAGCCGGCTCATTGGCGCGCCGGTCACCGCCGTGACGCACGACCGTTCGCCGCACGGATCCACGACGGTGGCCCTGTGGGAGCCGCAGCTGACCGAGCTCAAGGGAGAGAACGGCGCCCGTTCGCGGCGCACGGTCGTGGCGGAGACCGCCGATCTGCTGGCCAACCTGGTGGCGGCACAGGTACGCACCATTGCCTTCATCAAGTCCCGCCGTGGGGCCGAAACGATTGCGACCATTACCCGGCGGCTGCTGGATGAGGTGCATCCTTCGCTTCCGGACCGGGTGGCGGCGTACCGTTCCGGCTATTTGCCGGAGGAACGCCGGGAGCTGGAACGGCGGCTGCGCAGCGGCGAGCTACTGGGCATCGCCAGTACCTCCGCCCTGGAGCTGGGCATCGACATTTCCGGCCTGGACGCGGTGCTGGTGGCCGGGTGGCCCGGTACCCGCGCCTCGTTGTTCCAGCAGATCGGCCGGGCCGGACGGTCGGGGCAGGACGCCCTGGCGGCCTTCGTGGCCAGCGACGATCCGCTCGACACCTATCTGGTGCATCATCCGGAAGCCATCTTTGATATTTCCGTGGAGGCGACGGTCTTTGATCCGTCCAACCCGTATGTCCTCGGACCGCACCTGTGCGCTGCCGCGGCGGAGCTGCCGTTGACTCCCGATGAGCGGGAGCTGTTCGGCACCACTGCCGGCGGGCTGCTGGAGCAGTTGGTGGACCAGGGCTATCTGCGGCGCCGGCCCTCCGGCTGGTTCTGGACGCACCCGGAAAGCGCCGCGTCCATGGTCAACCTGCGGGCGGCAGGCGGTGGTCCGATCAATATTGTGGAGACGGATACGGGCATGCTGCTGGGCACCATGGACTCTCCGCAGGCGCAGTACCAGGCGCACACCGGGGCGGTTTACGTTCATCAGGGACAGACGTTCCTGGTGGACGAGCTCAATGAAGCCGACCACTGCGCCATGGTGACCCGGACCAACCCGGAGTTCTACACCCAGGCCCGGGACATCACCCAGGTCGAGGTGCTGGAAACCGACCGGACCTCGGAGTGGAACGGCATCCAGGTCTGCTTCGGCACGGTCAAGGTGACGACGCAGGTGGTGTCCTACCAGCGCAAGGCCCTGATCTCGAACGAAATCCTCGGCGAGGAACCGTTGGAGCTGGAAGCCAAGGAGCTGTTCACCAAGGCCGTCTGGTTCGTCATCGACGAGAAGTTCCTGGTCTCGGCCGGACTGGCGCCTGCCGATTTCCCCGGTTCCCTGCATGCCGCAGAACACGCGTCCATCGGGATGCTGCCGCTGGTGGCGACCAGCGACCGGTGGGACATCGGCGGGGTGTCCACGGCCCTGCATGCCGATACCGAGAAGCCGACCATCTTCGTCTACGACGGGCATCCCGGCGGTGCCGGCTTCGCCGAGCGCGGTTATGAGGCTGCCCGGATCTGGCTCACCGCGACCCGCGATGCCATCCGGGCCTGCGAGTGCGACGGCGGCTGCCCCTCCTGCGTGCAGTCCCCCAAATGCGGCAACAAGAACAACCCGCTGGATAAGAAGGGTGCCGTCACGCTCCTGGACGTGCTGTTGGATCATGCGCCGGACGCGCTGGTGCTGACCCCCTAGCCTCGGCTTCCTGGCGCCGAGGGCCGGGAACTCGCCACCTCTGGCGCCGGCGTCCTGGCCCTGGCTTCCTCCGTGCAGTTTTCTTAGCCGGGAGGCCCGGCACGTGCCGTGGCCGTGGCGGGATACGGCAGTGCAGGAACCCGCACCTGCGCTTCCACGGTGAGGATTCCCGCTTCGGGGTCCGCGGTGCACTTCCGCAGTGCTGCGTTGTTCCTTGCAGCCACTTCCCCCGCCACCCCGCAGGCGCCCCCTGGACCGGGACCGGCAGCGGCGTCGGATGCGGACCCGGCGACGGGTCCGGACCTTTGGCCCGTTGGCTGCAGACCACGCAGGGCATCGGCGCCGGCGAGCGCCGCCAGATCCGCAGCGGTGGCGGCCTGGACAGCACCCACCGATGCCTGCACCAGTACCAAGGCAGCTACCGAGAACCCCAGCAAGATGAGGCAGATACCGATCGCGGCAATCGTTCCGGCACCCCTGTCCTTCGTGTCGGAACTCCTGATCGTCGGGTCGGTGCCGTGCCGGTCGGTGTCATGTAGGTCAGTGCCGCGTCGGTCGGTGCCGCTGACGTCCATGCAGCTCCGGACACTCCGCGGGCGACAATCAGACCTAACCGTCGCCTGGCCCGTTGTGCGGGGCGGCGGGACGGTTTCAGCGCTCAGGTCTGGCCCCATCAGGCAGACCCCCATCCCCGGGAAAGGCGACGGCGTCGGCGGAGAGTTCCAGCGGCAGCAGGCTCAGCACTGGAAGGGACAAAGCCCTGCGGACCTCCACTACTGTCCACTGATCCTCTTCCGAAAGCACCAACTGAGCCGGGCTGCCCGCCAACCGCTCCACGGCAGCCTCTGCTGCTTCCCGGTCCGCACGCATGATCTCCCTTGCTGCTGCCCGGGCTGCCTCCTCCAGCCGCAGCTGTGTAACTCCCGCTGCAATGCCCGTTAACCCGCCTACAAGCACCAGCACAATGGCCGGCAGCGCCACGGCGAACTCTGCGGTGACGGCGCCCCGGTCCCGCCCACCCCTCGGATCCCCCGCGGCGGTTCCCGGCATCGCCATTCCTTTCATCCGTCCTTTCATCCGAGGGTCAGCGCGGACCGGATCAGGGACACCAGCATCGACCGGACTTCATCGCTTCCCAAGACCACAGCAAGGAGCCCGGCAAAGGCCACGGCAGCCAACGTGGCGATTGCATATTCCGCTGTAGCCATTCCCGCTTCCCGGTCGGACCAGGCCGGAGCGGAAAGCTCCGCGGCGGTAGTTCGGCGCCTTACAGCGGGTTTTGCCGCCAGGCCTGCTGCAGGGTCATCTTCCGGGTGTCCTCCTGAGCCGCCTTCGCGGGGAGAACCCATGACCGGTTTAACCAGCGTGAGCCTCCGGGTAACAGGAGCAGCCCGCCCGGACAGGCTGTGCAGTCCGTGGCGTCCGTCAGTCAAAGGATTGGGGCAGATACTGCGGACAGCGGCATTTTCGTCGGTCCGCAGAGCCGCACCGACCGGCGCAATGCTGACCGCGGACCCCGCCATGCCGGCGGAATCCACACCGTCGGAGCGCCCAGCAACGCCGGAGGAGGCAACGTTTCTCTCGGGCATCACAACGGCACCAGATCCAACGCTGCCAGCGGGCTTCCCACCGGCGTCACCGGGGACGGCAAGCGGCAGAAGGTGATGAGGCATGGCCGGGGACGGACGGCTGGAGATGGATGCGGGGATCGGTGCCATGGTATTTCCTCCTAGTGGAAAGTTTCTGAGGAACTCGATCCTGTTGCTGACCGGTTCGCGATAGATGCTCATGGTGTGCTGTTTGGAACAACCGGGCGCCGGCAGAGGGCTGTGGAGGAGGACACCGTTTCCTCCCCGCCGGCCGGGGCCCAGTGCCCTGCTGGAAACCCGTCATAAACCGCCGGGCAGCAGCGACAGCAGCAGCGGCACCACCGTCAGCGCGACGAAAGCGGGAAGGGAACACAATCCGAGCGGCACGACAAGACGCACCCCAAGAGCTGCCGCCCGGCGCCTACTCTCGGCTTGTCTGCGCCGTCGAAGGGAGTCGGCCTGTGAATAGAGGACGGCAGCTGACGGGGCTCCGATGGTTGCCGTAAAGCGCAGCGCCGGCCCAAGGGCCTCGAGCGCCGAGGAGGGTTGCACGAAGGGACCTGTCTGCGCGGAGGGACCTCTCTGCCCAGCCGGCACCGTTCCCGGCGAAGCCTTGGTCTGTCCCGGGGAGCGCTTGGTCCCCCGCTGCTTTATCCGGGCGGTCCGCTGTCCGGACGCGCCGCCGCCAGCTGAAAGCTGCCATGCGGTTTCCCAGGGAACACCGAGCTCCAGTGCCCCCAAAAGACGGGTAAGGTCCCGGCGGGTTGCCGGGTCCACCCCGTCGGCCAGTATCGCCAGCGCGGAGGTCAGAGGTTGCCCGGCTTCCAACATTGCCGCTATGAGGTCAAGCATCAGGGCGGGATCGCTGATCCAACCGCTCTGAGAATGTATAGAAGCCCTGCTGCGTTCCCGCGGCACCGGGCGCCTGCCCTCCGGCAGCAGGAGAAGTGCCGCCGCAGCCAGACACACAAAGACCACCAGGCCGCTCACCCCGGCCCCACCGAGGAGGGGCTTTGTGCCTCCCGCACCAGTCTCGCGGACCAGAGCCGCCCGGCCAACCAGAAGCCGCCGCCCGCCACGGCTGCCGCCCATCCCAGTGGTGTGGCCGCGAGTACGTGAAGCGGGTTGCCTCCCAGCAGGTAGCCCAGCAGCATTCCGCCCGCAGGAAGCCACGTCAGCAGCCGCACGGTTGCGCGGGGACCAGCAAGGGCCGCGTCGCGGTCGGCGGACGCATCCCGGGCGGCATCCAGTTGTCCGGCATAACGGGCGAGTACTGCAGACAGCGGGGCACCGCTGCGTTCGGACACCCGGATGCATACGGCAAGTCCTGCCCACAGCTCACGGAGCAGCTGCTCATGTGGCGAGCGGGCGTGGGAACGGGGAGGTGCAGGTCCGGACTGCCCGGCGCGACCCGATTGGCTTGCGGCGGCCAGAACAGGAACAGGACTGAACCCCATGGAAGCAGTGGCCGCTGCCGCCTGCAGCACGGGAGTGAACGGGTGAACAACGCCTCCGTTAGCGCTTTCCGCATCGTAAAGTGTGGCCGCGTCGGCCCAGATGCGGTGCGCCGGCCGTCCCGCCGCGAGGAGCCCAGCCAATTCGCGGACCAGCAGGGCAGGGGCGTCCCCCTCCACCCCGGCCCGGTTCCGCAGCCGCGACAAGGGCCGGGGCGATTGGCGCGGGCGCCGGTCCCCTGGAGGAATCAGCACCCGTCTTCGATCCGGCACCGTCCAAAACAGCACTGCCACTGCAAGCAGCACCGAGGCCGTCAGCCCGTCCATAGTTCCGCCGCCCTACCCACCACAGCCAATCGAGCGAATGGAACAGCCGGTGAAGCCAGTGAAGAGACCGTCGAAGCCGTAGTCAATGGAGCCACCACCGGACGGGTACGTGTCGCCATGGTCAGGCAGCCCCGTCCACACCATGTGCCGCCAATCGGCGCTCCAGTTCCGCCCACCCAGCACGCCGCTGATAACCGGTACCTGTTCGGACGAGCGCCGGAATGGCTGTCAGCCGGCCGCCCGCCATGCCCAGGACGGCAACTTCGGAAACAATGCGGCCACCCGCAGCACGGTTCAGGTGGACCACCACGTCCAAGGCAGCCGCCGCCTGCAGCTCCACAGCGTCCGGCGTCATCCCGGCGAGCGCGCCTAGAGCGGCCAGCCGGGCAGGGACGTCCGCTGCCGAGTTGGCATGGATGGTTCCACCCGCACCGTCGTGCCCGGTATTCAGGGCAGCCAGCAACTCCCGCACCTCTGCTCCGCGGCACTCCCCCACCACCAACCGGTCCGGGCGCATGCGCAGCGCCTGCCGGACCAGTTCCGCCTGGTCCAGAATCCCCGTGCCCTCCACATTTCCGTGTCTGCTCTGCAACCCGACCACGTGCGGGTGCACCGGGTTCAGTTCCGCGGCGTCCTCGACCAGCACCACCCTCTCCTGAGGCCCGCTCAGGGACAGCAAGGCTGAAAGCAATGTTGTCTTCCCGGTACCGGTTGCCCCGCTGACCAGCAAGTTCAGACGCTGGCGAACAATGTTCCGCAGTACGGTTTCGCACTGCTCGTCCAGGGTTCCGCCGCGCGCCAGCTCGCCAAGGGTGAAGGTCCGGTTCCGGTGGATACGGATCGACAGGAGCGTTGAACCCGTGGAAACGGGAGCAAGGACGGCGTGTACCCGGTAGCCCTGCAGCTGGACGTCGACGCAGGGGCAGGAATCGTCAAGCCGCCGCCCGCCGGCAATCACCAGCCGGGTGGCCAGCGCCTGTACATCGGAGTCCGCTGCGAAGCGCACCCCGGTCAGTTCCAGTCCCCGCCCGGCGTCCACCCAGACCCGGTCCGGTCCGTTCACCAGAATGTCGCTGACCCCGGGCAGCGCTGCCAGCGGCTGCAGGACGCCCAGTCCCTGGACTTCCGCTCGGACCCGGTCGACCGCGTGCAGGGCTCCCTCCGATCCCAGCAGCCGCCCGCTGGCCTGCACCGCCGCTGCGAGCCGCGCGCCGGTGACTGGCTCGGGATGGGCCAGCATCCGGTCCCGCACCCGCGCCAGCAACGGATCGGGGCCAATGGCCGGTGCGTAGCTGCCGGGAAAGGTGCCTCCGGTGGCACTCACGGGTGTGCCCCGGCTGGACGGGGCAGAACCTGGTCCAGTATCCGTCGGACGCCGCGCCTGATCCCGGGCCGCCCCAGACAGGACAGCACCCGCCCGGTGTCCATGGCCCGGTCCATCCCCTTCAATGAGGGAACATACCCCGCCAACGGGAGCCCGAGGGCCTCAGCGGTCCGCAGCTCATCAAGTCCGTCGCCGAGAGAACCACGGACCACAACTTGGACGGGAACCGGCCCCAGATACGGCAGCAGCGTACGTGCGGCCAAGATACCGGCGGCCCTGCCCGGAACCACCAGAAGCACCTGGTCACAGAACGGCAGCAGGCAATCCGGACCCATTGCACGGCCAAGATCCACCAGAGTCAGTCCATACCCGCTACGGGCCGCGTCCATGACCGCCCGGATCACCCCTACATCCGGGGAAGGTTGACCGCCGCCCCGTGCCAGCAAGGAAAAACCTGCCAGCGCCGGCAGCCCTGCTGCCAGCTGCACCGGGTTCAGGCTGCCGCTCAATTCCACCAGGTCCGGCCAGCGGATGCCCTCCAGCTCCCCGGCCCCCAGCACCCATTCGAGGCCGGCACCCCATGGATCCCCTTCCACGAGCAGCACGGGTTCGCCCCGGTCCGCCGCTCCGGCGCTCAGCCAACACGCGACGGCGGAAGCCCCGGCCCCGCCGCAGCCGCCCAGCACGCCCAGCACCACCCCGCCGGAAACACTCCGCTGCCTGCTCAAGTAACCGGCGAGCCACCCCGCGGCGGCGGGCAGGATGGCCACCCGCGCCGCAGAACTCGCAGCAGCAACATCCCAAATGCCGGTGTCCGGTGCCAGCCCCACCACAATGACCTCGGTTTTCCCTGCCCCCGGAGGTAAAGCACCCGGACTGGAAGCCGCCCGGACTCCCGGAATGCCGCGCTCGCCGCCCCCACGCTCGGCCAGTGACCGCACATGGTCACTGCCCAGCAGCAGCACCTCAGGTTCCAGTGCCAGGGCATCTGCGACGCCCGCGGCCACGGAGATTTCAACACCGGCTGCGGCAGCCAGGCGTGCCACTTCGTCCCGCAGCCCTTGGTCTTCGGCTACCAGCACCACGACGGCGCCCTCGCCAGGCATAGTCCCGCGCAACCGTCTGCCGCGCCTGCCGTCAGGCTCCGGCAGCGGCCCGGCGCGTCCCGACGCATAGGCTTGGGTGCCTTGTTCCTCGTTCATGCGCCCACCCTTCCGGGCGGGCTGCCTATCCATACATCCACAGCGCGGTCACTGGGGAAACCGACCAACCGTCAAGGACGTGTGGAGGGGAAGCTTCCGTGCAGAAGTCCTCTTTCAGTCCTACCGGGACTGCAGGGATTTATCGCCCCGGAGGACGCTAGGCCTTCTCCCCGAGACCCGGGGACACCGGGATGTAGTCGATCTTGTTACCGCCGCCGAAGGCCTTTTTCGGCACCCGGGAGAACCCCTTGGCGTCCAGGCCGTTTTTCGCCCGGAAAACTGCCAGCGCGTCGTCGTACGCCTGGTTAAGGACGGCACCGGACACCACTTCGCTGGTGCCGTCGGTGAACGTGATGCTGACGGAAATGGAGCCGGGGAAATGCCGGTCCATCCGGATGAAGCCGTCGGTGTCCTGCATAAGAGTGATCAAGTGGTTCCGCCTTTGGTGATGGTGAACCTCCAGTCTTCCCTATCCGGGCCGGCGGCGCGTGCGGAAGGCACGCAGCGCCCGTCCCCGGCCCGGGCCGCTTCCGGGTGAGAATAGAAGCATGTACATCGTCCTCGCCCCCGGCATCGGCGCTGCGCAGGCGGAGGACGAGACCTGGACCCTGCAGGAAACCGACGACGCCGGCGCGCCGTCCGCACCCGCCGTCGTCGTGACCCGCGACCGGCTGCCTGCCGCCGTCCGGCACTACGAGCAAACACCCGTCCGCTGGGTCTGGGAGACGGCGCGCGGCGTGTATTCACGGTTGCTGGCGGACGGAATCACCGTGGAACGCTGCCATGACCTCGCGCTGGTACGGGGCATCCTGCGGTTTGCCGAGTCGGTGCCCCCGACCCCGTACATCGAAAAGCTGCGTACGGCGGAAGAGCCCACCGACGCCGCACCCCGGCAGCTGCTGCCGGTCCGGCATTCCCCCGACCAGACCTCGATCTTCGATACCCTCGACGCCCCCGCCGGGACGGCAGGCGGACCGCAGCAGAGCACGGCCGCGGAACTCGCCGCCGAACTCGCGGACCAGCTGGACGCGGTGGCCCGGTCTGCATCCCCGGCGAAACTGAACCTGCTGGCCGTCGCGGAGTCCACGGGCGGGATGATCGCGGTGGAAATGGAAAACTCCGGCATTCCGTGGCGCCGGGACATCCATGAGGCCATGCTCGCCGAGGAGCTCGGCCCCCGCCCGCCCGAAGGCCAGCGGCCGGAGAAACTCGAGCAGCTCGTGGCGGAGCTGCGCCGGCTGCTGGGTAACCCCGGCTTCAACCCGGATTCCCCGCAGGAGCTCCTGCGCGCCCTGCACCGTGCCGGCATCGAGGTACGCAGCACCCGCTCCTGGGAGCTGCAGCAACATCACCATCCGGCCATCGAGCCGCTGCTGCAGTACAAGAAATTGTCCCGGCTCCTGACCGCCAACGGCTGGGCGTGGCTGGACGCCTGGGTGGACCGCGGCCGTTTCCGCCCCGAATACGTGGTGGGCGGCGTAGTGTCCGGGCGCTGGGCCTCGCGCGGCGGAGGCGCACTGCAGATCCCCAAGACCGTGCGGGACGCTGTCCGCCCGGATCCGGGCCACCGGCTGATCGTGGCCGACGCCGCGCAGCTGGAACCCCGCGTCCTCGCCGCCCTGGGGCAGGACTCCGCACTGGCCGCGGCGGCCCGCGGCAAGGACCTCTACCAAGGCATCGCCGACCGGAATTTCGAGGGTGACCGGGCGAAGGCCAAACTGGCGATGCTCGGAGCAATGTACGGCGCCACCAGCGGCGAATCCGGCCGGCTGATGCCGGTGCTGACCCGCGCCTACCCGCAGGCCATCGGCGTCGTGGAACGCGGCGCCCGGGCAGGTGAAGCAGGACAGGTGGTCAGCAGCCATCTGGGCCGCAGCTCGCCGCCGGTGTCGGAACGCTGGCTCCGCGCCCAGCAAAGCACGAGCGCCGAGGAACAGCGCCGGGCAGACTCCCTCGCCCGCGCCCAGGGCCGGTTCACGCGTAACTTCGTGGTGCAGGCGACGGCGGCGGAATGGGCCCTGTGCTGGCTGGCGGACATACGACGGCGGCTGCGGGCGGCGTCGTCGGCCTCCCCCGCGGGGGAACTGGTGTTTTTCCTGCACGACGAGGTGATGCTCCACGTTCCCGCCGGACGGGTCGAAGAGGTCAGCACCCTGGTGACCGAGGCAGCGGCTGCCGCCACGAGACTGCTGTTCGGGGATATCCCGCTGGAGTTCCCGGTGGTTGCGGTTGCCGTGGACTCCTACGCGGACGCCAAGTAGCTCCGGCTCAGAGATCCGGCTAGAGCTTGGGAACGATTTCCCGGCCCTCATCCCACGGCTGGGTCCAGCCCAGCTCGTCGAGCAGGCTCGAAAGGATAATGCCGGTGAATCCCCACACCAGCACCCCGTTGACCAGGAAGGCAGGGGTCCGGGGAGCACCCTTACGGCCCGGCAGGACGGCAGTGCGGCGGTTCTCCGGGTTAAGCAGGTCCGCCACCGGGACCCGGAACACCGACGCGGACTCGCCGTAGTCGACGACGTCCACCGGCGTCGGTTTATCCCACCAGCCCAGGACGGGGGTGACCAGGAAGTTGCTGACCGGCAGCCCTACCGGCGGCAGCGCACCGAGGACCCGGACACCGGCGGGATCCAGTCCGGTCTCTTCCTCCGCTTCGCGCAGGGCAGCGGCCACCACCGAGGCGTCCGAGGCATCCACGGACCCGCCGGGGAAGGCGACCTGGCCGGGATGGTCGTTGAGCGTGGCTGCACGTTCAACCAGCAGCACGTCGACGTCGCCGGGGACGGCCTCGGCAGAGAAGTCAGCGGGCCGGCTGTCCAGGACGCCGAAGAGGATCAGCACCGCCGCCGCACGCGCCGTGGCGGGGTCCACGCTGCTGCGCAGCTGGTCAATGTGGACGTTGAACTGCGTCGTGCCGGCGGCAGCCCCGGCGGCCAGCGCTTCAAGGTCCGTGAGAACGCTCATGCTTCCAGTCCGAAGCCCGCGGCCCGCAGCTGCGCACGGGTTTCCGCGGCCATCATCCGGGCATGCAGTTCCTCGCGTCCTGGGGCGAGCTCATACTTCAGCAGTTTCCGGGCCTTCACGGGATCAGTCTCTCCCTCCCCGTAGGACGGGCACAGCTGCGCGACGGGGCAGGCCCCGCAGGCGGGCTTCTTGGCATGGCAGACACGGCGGCCATGGAACACCACCCGGTTGGAGAGCGGCGTCCAGTCCCGGGGCTCGAACAGCGCCGCGACCTCTTCCTCGACCTTGACCGGGTCCGTGGCGGTGGTCCAGCCGAACCGGCGGGAGAGACGCCCAAAGTGCGTGTCGACAGTGATACCGGGAATGCCGAAGGCATTGCCGAGCACCACGTTCGCGGTCTTGCGCCCGACGCCGGGCAGGGTGACCAGGTCTTCGAGCCGGTCCGGCACCTGGCCGTCAAACTCATCCACCAACCGGGTCGACAAGGCTTTTACACTCGCGGATTTGGCCCGGAAGAATCCGGTAGGCCGGATGATCTCCTGCAGAGTCTCCTCGTCGGCCTCGGCCATTGCCTTGGCATCCGGATAACGGGCAAACAGGGTGGGCGTGACGGCGTTGACCCGGATGTCAGTGGTCTGAGCCGAAAGCACAGTGGCCACCAGCAGCTCGAACGCGTTGGTGAAGTCCAGTTCGGCAACGGCGTAGGGGTAGGCCTCGCCGAGCAGCCGGTTAATGCGCCGCGCCCTCCGTTTCAATGCGAGGAGGGACGGGTCGCTGCCGGTTGCCTTTGCCACTTATTGGTGTCCTTCTGCTGGCGGTCGTGCTGCTGGTGGCCGGGGGCCGAAAATCTACTGGTCGGCGTCGACGCGTTCGATGTTGCTCAGGTCGCGCAGCACACCAATGCGTCCCGTGCGCTTGTCCTGGACGAGGAATTCGTCGCCGCGGTCCTCCAGCCCCAGTTCCCAGTCACCCGGGTGGAACATAAACAGCGGCAGGCCGGTCCGCTCGTCGACAATCTGGCGGGGTGTGCCAACGGCGAACCAGAAGGCCTCCACAACGGGCTCGGACTCGTTGCGCGTGGCGGTAATCGGCTCCGCCGGGGTGGATTCCATTTCGTGGGCACCGGAGGCTTCGACACCGCTGGCACCCGCATCGCGGACGACGGGGTTCACGGTGGTGGCGGCCAGGGGCTCTTCGGCGTGCAGGCCGGAGGCCGCCGCGGCAGTGGGCTGGGCCTGCGTTGCCGGAGCTGCGTGCGTTGCGGGGGCAGCGTGCGTCGCGGGGGCCGCGGCGGACTGGGCCTGCGTGGCGGGGGCAGCGGCGGAGGCCTCGGGAGAAGAAGCGCCGACGACGGCGGTGCCGCCCGCGCCGGCAAGTCCGGCGGACGCGCCCTGGTGCGGTGCACCGTGCACAGTGGTGCGGGCGTCCGCCTCGCTGCGGCGCAGCGGGTTCGGGAAGCGGCGGGCGCTGCCTGCATTGTCCGTGCCGGTCGGCTCCGGCTTCGGACGCGCCGGACGCGGCCGGAGCGGCACGGCGTTACGGGCCGTCAGCGCGGCGGCGGCTTCGGGGCGGTCCTTGAATTCCCGGGCGAAGAACGGCAGGTGCGGAGCCAGGGTGGTGGACACCACCAGGCCCAGGGAGCCGATCAGGGCGACCATCGGGCCGACACTGAAGTCCGTCACCGTCTGGAGGAAGAAGAAGGCGAGGGCCAGCACCGCGGTCACGGAGGCGAACTGGTCCAGGGACAGGGAGCCGACGCGCGGCTTCATGCCCGGGGCGAGCCGGCGGCCGGCAAACAGGCCTGCGACCACCAGGGGCAGCAGGATTCCGATGCCGATGAAGAACAGGGAGAACGCGCTCCAGAGGTTGAAGTCCTCTTCGAACCCGAGGCGGGTCACCGTGAAGAAGGGCAGGATGCTGCCCACGAGCATCACGAGAACGGAACCGATCACGGCAATGTCACGCAGGCCGAACGGGCCGGCGAGGGCCTCCTGGCCGGCGGCACCGGGGTGCGCCTCCTGGCCGGCGGCACTGGGGTGCGCCTGCACGCCCTTGTCCGATGCGGAGGGGTGTCCACCGGTTTCGGAAGATCCGGCCATGGCGCGGGCCTCATTCTCAACAGGGGGGTTGTTCATACTGATCTCCATTCACGACTCCCGTCGCTGCACCGCACAGGTGCGCCGCAGAACGGTAGGCCGCATCTACGGTCCGTAGGCGGTTGCTTCCTCCTGACAGCCTAATCATGGACGGCGGGGCAGACTAGCCGGGCGGCGGCGCGTCCCGTAGGGAGTGACATACCGCTCACCGCATAATCGAGCCGTTTTGCATCCGATTAAGTGACCCCGGACACACTGGTCGAAATCCGGCGATAGGGTGGTTGGCAACCATGCACGATCTTTTGGTGCTGGATTTCAGCGACGTGAAAGGGTTCAACCATGTCTGATCAGTCCCCTGCAAAGAAGCACGGAGACGCCTTCGAGAACCTGCTGCATGAACACCGGAGCTTCCCGCCGAGCACCGAGTTCGCGGCATCGGCGGTGGCCCAGCCGTCCTTGTATGAGGAAGCGGCAGCGGAGGGTCACGAGTTCTGGGCCCGTCAAGCCAGGAACATCCTCAGCTGGGAACAGGATTTCACCCAGACCCTCGATTGGACGGATGCACCGTTCGCCAAGTGGTTCGTGGGCGGCAAGCTGAACGCCGCATACAACGCCCTGGACCGGCACGTCGAAGAGGGCCGCGGCGACCGGGTGGCCATCCACTTCGAGGGCGAACCCGGGGATACCCGGACCTATACCTACGCGCAGCTGACCGAGGAAGTAAAAAAGGCGGCGAACGCCTTCGAGTCCCTGGGCGTCAGCAAGGGTGACCGCGTAGCGGTGTACCTGCCGATGATCCCGGAAGCGTTAATCACCATGCTGGCCTGCGCCCGGATCGGGGCAGTGCACTCGGTCGTCTTCGGCGGTTTCTCCGCCGAGGCGCTGCGCAGCCGGATCGACGACGCCGAAGCGAAGCTTGTGGTCACTGCGGACGGTTCCTACCGCCGCGGCAAGCCCACCGCCCTGAAGCCGGCAGTGGACGAAGCACTGGCCAAAGACGGCCACACCGTGCAGAACGTCCTCGTGGTCCGCCGCAACAGCGAACCCGTTCAGTGGAACGATGGACTGGACCGGTGGTGGCACGACGTCGTTGACTCGGCAGACGCCGAACACACCGCCGTGGGCCACGACTCCGAGCACCCGCTGTTCATCCTCTACACCTCCGGAACCACAGGTAAGCCCAAGGGCATCCTGCACACCACGGGCGGTTTCCTCACCCAGACGGCGTTCACCCACCTGAACACCTTCGATCTGCACCCGGAGACGGACGTGTACTGGTGCACCGCGGACATCGGCTGGGTCACGGGCCACAGCTACGTCGCCTACGCCCCGCTGGTTAACGGAGCCACGCAGCTGATTTACGAAGGCACCCCGGACACCCCGCACCAGGGCCGCTGGTGGGAACTGGTGGAGAAGTACAAGGTCTCGATCCTGTACACCGCGCCCACCGCGATCCGCACCTGCATGAAGTGGGGCCGCGACATCCCGCAGAAGTACAACCTCGACTCCATCCGGGTACTTGGGTCCGTGGGTGAACCCATCAACCCCGAGGCATGGATGTGGTACCGGCAGGTCATCGGTGCCAACGGCGGCAAGAAGGAACATCCCGCACCCATCGTGGACACCTGGTGGCAGACCGAGACGGGCGCGCACATGATCGCCCCGATGCCGGGAGTGACGGCCACCAAGCCGGGCTCGGCCCAGGTTGCCGTGCCGGGCATCTCGGTGGACGTGGTCGACGAGATGGGCGAATCGGTACCCAACGGATCCGGCGGCTTCCTCGTCGTGAAGGAACCCTGGCCGTCCATGCTGCGCGGCATCTGGGGAGACCCGGAACGCTTCAAGCAGACCTACTGGTCCCGGTTCGACAACATGTACTTCGCCGGCGACGGCGCCAAGAGGGACGAGGACGGCGACATCTGGCTCCTGGGCCGGGTGGACGACGTCATGAACGTCTCCGGGCACCGGCTGTCCACCACGGAAATCGAGTCGGCCCTGGTCAGCCACCCGTCCGTGGCCGAAGCCGCCGTCGTCGGGGCTGCGGACGAAACCACCGGCGAGGCCGTGGTGGCCTTCGTCATCCTGCGCGGTAGTGCGAAGGACGACGACGACATTGTCACGACCCTGCGGAACCATGTGGGCAAGGAGATCGGCCCGATCGCCAAGCCGCGGCACATCCTGGTGGTTCCCGAACTGCCCAAGACCCGCAGCGGCAAAATCATGCGCCGCCTGCTCAAGGACGTCGCCGAAGGACGCGAAGCAGGCGATTCCAGCACGCTCGCGGACAACACGGTGATGCAGCAGATCGCGGCTTCCCTCAAGAAGTAGTCCGCCACCAACGACGGCAGGTGCCCTCCCCCGGAGCGGGGAGGACACCTGCCGTCGTTGGTGTCTGCGGGCGCTAGCCGACGGTGACGTCCAGGTCCACCTCGATGTTGCCGCGGGTGGCATTGGAGTACGGGCAGACCTGGTGGGCGGCCTGGGTCAGCTTCTCCGCAGTGGCTTCGTCGACGCCGGACATCTCCACGTGCAGTTCAACGCCCAGCTTGAAGCCGCCGTCGTCGTTCTTGTAGATGCTGACATCGGCGGTCACGGCGGCATCGGAGATCGGCGCCTTCTCCGCGCGGGCAATCATCTTCAGGGCGGAGAGGAAGCAGGCGGCGTATCCGGTGGCAAAGAGCTGCTCCGGGTTCGTTCCCTCGCCGGAACCGCCCATTTCGGTGGGAGTGGACAGGTTCACTTCGAGCTTGCCGTCGCTGGTGCGGGCCTCGCCGTTGCGTCCGTCGCCGGTTGCGGTGGCAGCTGCGGTGTACAAAGCGCTCATGGGAACTCCTTCAATGGGGAAGCCTTCGGTGGGGGGAAAGCATGTAGGATTCAAGGTAGACGAACTAGTACGTCTACTGCAAACGGATGACGTCTGCGGCAGCTGCGGATGCCGCCGCAGAACCCTGGTGAAGCAAGGAAACAGGAGAACACCAATGTCAGCGCAAACCGTGCGGGAGCGGATCCTGGAACAGGCTTCCGCCCTGTTTTATACCGAAGGCATCCGTGCGGTCAGCGCGGACAGGGTCATCGCTGCTGCCGGGACCGCGAAGGTGACCTTCTACCGTTACTTCCGCTCCAAAGATGACCTGGTGATTGCCTATCTGCAGGAGCAGTCCGCCCTGATGCGGGCGCGCGCAGCTGATCTGGATCCCGATCCCTGCGCAGGACTGCGCCAGTTCGCCGAAGCCATGGGGGTGGAGGCCTGCTCCGCAGGCTTCCGGGGGTGTCCCTTCATCAATGCTGCCGCGGAATACACGGATCCCGGCCACCCCGTCCGTGCCGTCGTTTCTGAACACCGCGCCTGGCTGCATTCCCTGGTAACCCAACGGCTGCAGCAGCTCGGCATCAGGGATACCGAAGCCCTCGCAGACCAGCTCCTGATGCTCCGGGACGGCGCCATGGTCCACGGCTATGTCACGGACGGCACCTCCGTCGGGCAGGCACTGGCGACGGCCGGCAAGGCTCTGATCCTCCCCCACCTCCCGAAATAAACGCACACGCCGCAGGCCGCCGATAAGCCCGGATGTGATGTTGGACTCACCGGCTTGGTGAAACCGGACCCGGATAGGACAATTCCTTGTCGTGTCTACTTCACCCGCAGCGGCCGCACCGGCCGCCCCCTCCCCTGAGTCTTCCAAGATGGCCCGCAAAGTAGCGGGTGCCTCTTTCATCGGCACTGCCCTGGAGTCCTACGACTTTTATGTTTTCGGCACCGCCGCTGCGCTGATCCTTAACCGGATCTTCTTTCCCGACGTGGACGCCGCGACAGGCATCCTCCTGTCCTTCCTGACGCTGGGCATGGGCTTCATCGCCCGGCCCCTGGGTGCCATCATCTTCGGCCATATCGGTGACCGGGTAGGCCGCAAGACGTCCCTCATCGGAACCATCGTGCTGATGGGTGTGGCCACCGGCGCCGTCGGCCTGCTGCCGGACTACAACACCATCGGCATCTGGGCGCCGCTGCTCCTGGTGCTGCTGCGCCTGCTCCAGGGACTTGCCGTCGGCGGTGAATGGGGCGGTTCCATCCTCATCGCCACCGAACACGCCGCTCCCCGCAAGCGCGCCCTCTACGCCGCCATCCCACAGATCGGCTCCCCGGTGGGCACCATCCTGGTCACCGGCATCTTCCTCCTGCTGACCCAGGTCTCGGATGAGACCCTGGCCGCCGGCGTCTGGCGCATTCCGTTCCTGCTCGCCTTCCCGTTTATGGGCATCGCGTTGTATATGCGTCTGGCCATCGACGAAACCCCGGTGTTCAAGGGTGTGGCCAAGGCCCACCAGATCACCCGGGTTCCGCTGCTGGAGGTGCTCCGCACCCAGTGGCTTGCCGTCCTGGTGGCGGCCTCGGCCGCGCTGCTGGGCATCGGTTCCTACTTCCTGATGACCACGTACACCCAGTCCTACGGCATCTCCGTCCTGGGCCTGTCCGAGTCCACTGTCCTAAACGCAGCATTGGTCGGTTCCGTGCTGCAGCTGGCGACCATCCCGGCGTTCGGCTTCCTGGCCAACCGGATCGGTTCGGCGCGGATGGTGCTGGCCGGCGCCGTCGCCACGCTGCTGATTTCCTTCCCGCTGTACTTCATCATCAGCAACGCCACCACGCCGGTCTACATCCTGACCATCCTGATCGGCGGCATCGCCCCGACCGCTGCCTGGGCTGCCCTGGGCGGGCTGATGGCCGATCTGTTCCCCGCCCGCACGGGGTTCACCGCCATGTCCCTGGCCTACAGCATTGCCGGCATCCTCTCCGGGTTCACCCCCTCCATTACCCAGGCATTCTCCACGGCAACCGACGGCGCCTGGTGGCATCCCGGCGTCGTCCTGGCCCTGATGTCCGTGATCACCATCGCCGGAGCGCTGGCCGCGCAGCGGATGACCCGGCGCAACACGGAGGCAACTGTGCCGGCAGAGGTATGACCTCCGGCATAGTTAAGCCATGACTACCACCGGCACGCGCAAGCTCCTGATCCTCAACGGACCCAACCTGAACCTGTTGGGCACCCGTGAACCGGCGATCTACGGCAGCTCCACGCTGGCCGATGTTGAGGCTGTGGCGGCAGCTGCCGCCACAGCCCGGGGCTGGACGGTGGACTGCGTCCAGTCCAACCATGAAGGGCACCTGATCGACGCCATCCATGCCGCGCGCGGTACGGCGGACGGCATCGTCATCAATCCCGGCGCCTACAGCCACACATCGGTGGCCATTCCCGACGCGCTGTCCGGAGTGGAGCTGCCGGTGGTGGAAGTGCATTTGAGCAATATCCACCGGCGCGAGGAGTTCCGCCACCACTCGTTCGTTTCCGCAGTGGCGCAGGCCGTGATCTGCGGCGCGGGAATCAGCGGCTACCGGATGGCGGTGGAGTACCTGATCGAGTCCGCGGAGCCCACCGGGAAATAACATGGACTCCACTGCGGACCGGTATGGACGTTTTGCCCGGGTTGAGGCCCGGGGATCGTCAACTGTCTACGAACAGTGGACCGAGGGCATCAGCACGGACCCGGAGGTGCTGGAGCTCATCGACGGGCTTCCGGAACACAAACGGCAACCCAACCTCGTCCTGGCGGCCGCCCGCAGCTGCGGCGCCGACGTGGGACCCTACCCGCAGTTCAGATCCTTCCTGAAGGAGCGCTGGGACGAGATCCGGTCCGTCATCCTGCGCCGGAGCACGCAGACCAATGAGCCCGGGCGCTGCGCTGCGCTCCTCCCCCTGCTCGCCCAAATCGCCCGTACCGAGGGGCGCCCGCTGGCGCTGATCGAAGTCGGCGCCTCTGCGGGGCTGTGCCTGTATCCGGACCACTATGGGTACCGGTACGACGGCGGTGCGGTCATCAACGATCCGGGCCGCGCGGACCTGGTCCTGGACTGCGTAACCACCGGCAACCCGCCGCTGCCACAGGCCTGTCCCGAGATCATCCACCGGGCCGGGGTTGATTTATCCCCGCTGGACCCCGCCGATCCCGGAGACGTGGACTGGCTGGATGCCTTGATCTGGCCGGGCATGGAGGACCGCAGGGTCCGCCTGCGCGCCGCGGCCGACACCGCGGCCGGGTCCCCCGCCCGGATAGTCCAGGGCGACCTGAATGCAGAGATAGCCGGCCTGATCGACGCCGCGCCTGCGGAGGCAGCCGTGGTGGTGTTCCACACGGCTGTCCTGGCCTACGTTCCGAAGGCGGACCGGGAGGTTTTCGGGGACACCGTATCCGCTTACCTCGGTGTTCCTGGACGCCCCGTGCATTGGCTCTCCAACGAAGGCCCCGGGGTGATGCCGGGACCGGAGGCAACGGAAGCCGGAACGGAGCCGGGACTGTTCCTGCTGCGGCACAACGGCAGGGCCGTGGCCCGGACCGGGCCGCACGGGCAGTCGCTCGACTGGCTCTAGCCGGTCATTTGCGTCCCGTGCGCAGCCCGGTCTCAGGTCCGGGCGAAGCGTCCCGTGCCGCGGCCGGGTCTCAGGTCCGGGCCGGCCCGCGGCCGGGCGTTAGTCCCGGAGCCGACCTATTTACTGGTGCACTGGCCGGCTGAAACCGGGCTGCTGTAACCGGGCGCTGCATCCACCACGGGGCCCACCTCGGCCAGCGACAGTGCGTAGCCGATGGGCTGGTCGCTGGTGGTCTTGGCAAAAATGACCCCGGCCAGCCGGCCGTCGACGTCGAGCAGCGGACCGCCGGAATTACCCTGCTGCACATTTGCGGCCAGGGTGTAGACCTCGAGCACCTCGGGTGAAGACCCGTAGATGTCCCGGACGGAAACGTCGGAAAGCCCCTCGACGCTGGCGGCCTGCAGCCGGAAGGGCCCGCCTGCCGGGTAACCGGCGAACGCGGCAGTTGCGCCGGGAGCCAGCGGCTCCCCCACCGGAATGGGGTCGGCGTCGAGGTCGTCCACTGCCAGGACCGCCAGGTCCCGTGCGGGATCGAAATAGACCACCCGGCCCGGCAGCACGGTGCCGTCGGGCACTTCCACCACGGGCTCATTCACGCCGGCGACTACGTGCGCGTTGGTGACCACACGGTCATCCGCCACCACGAAACCGGAACCGGTCTGGTTCTGTCCGCACTGGTAGGCCGTACCGGTGATCTTCAGCACCGATGCGGATGCGGTCTGGAGTGCCGGGGAACTCACTTCGGCACTGGGTGGTGCAACGGCCCGCGGTGCAGCGCTGTCGAGGATGGTCGGCAGCCCTTCGGAGACGGTGAAGGACCGGATCTGGGCGCTCCATGTCTTCACCTGCTCGGGAGTGGCATCGTCAATGGCGGTGAGCACCTTGGATGCGGCAATCTGCTGGGACAGGAACGGCACGCCCAGGGTCGTGACGCTGAAGGCGAGCATGGCCATGACCAGGGCGGCAACCACCAGGTTCGCGGCACCGCCGAGCACCCGGTCCAGGAACCGCAGCGGCGGGAAATTCATCCAGCGGCGGATCATGCCGCCCAGCGCAGCTCCGGCGGCATGCCCTACCAGCACCAGGACTACCGCTGTGGCGATCACCGCCGTCAGCCGCCAGCCGTTGTCCGGAACCCAGCCGGTCACCAGCGGAATGGCGAAGAAAGCCGCCACGGCGCCGGCCACGAAGCCGACTATTCCGCCGAGGGTTACCACCAGTCCGTTGCGCAGCCCTGCAACCAGGTAGAAGAGCAGGACGAGGAGCAGGATGATGTCCAGAAGTGTCAATCCGAGCACTAAGAGCTCCAAGTGTGTCAATCGGGTGGCGGGCGGTGGAAGACCGCTGCAAGGAACGAGTTTATCCGGACAACCTTCAGAAGCCGGTATAAGCCCTGGCCTGGCCGGCTGTGGCCTTTCCCTCTTTTTCACCCCTGCAGGTGAACAAACGTGCTTCAGGTGTCATAGGTGCGTGACGTACGGCAAGATAATAGGTAGAGACCACTATTTACAGGAGATTTCATGGATATCGAGGTATTGCGCCGCGCGCCGTTGTTCGCCTCTCTGGGAGACGACGTCTTCGCCGCCCTGACCGAAGAGCTCACTGAGGTCGACCTCTCACGCGGCGCCTCCGTCTTCCGCGAAGGCGATCAGGGCGACCAGCTCTATTTCATCGTCTCCGGCAAGATCAAGCTTGGCCGCTCCGCCCCGGATGGCCGGGAGAACCTGCTGGCCATCCTCGGCCCCGGCGAACTGTTCGGCGAGATGGCGCTGTTTGACCCGTCCCCGCGCAACGCCACGGCCACCGCCGTTTCCGAGACCCGGCTTGCCGGCCTGCGCCACGAGAACCTGCGGGCCCTGATCGAAACGCGGCCCGAGGTTTCCGTGCAGCTGCTGCAGGCACTGGCCCGCCGCCTGCGCCGCACCAACGAGTCCCTCGCGGACCTCGTTTTCTCCGACGTTCCCGGCCGCGTCGCCAAGGCCCTGCTGGACCTTGCGGACCGCTTCGGCCGCCCCGCGACCGATGGCATCCTGGTGGCACACGAGCTCACGCAGGAAGAGCTGGCCCAGCTGGTCGGCGCTTCCCGCGAGACCGTGAACAAGGCCCTGGCCGAGTTTGTCCAGCGTGGCTGGCTGCGCCTCGAAGCCCGCGCGGTTGTCATTCTTGACGTCCAGCGGCTGCGCCAGCGCTCCCGCTAAACCACGAAGAAAACCAATAAAGGCGGCGCCGGTCCCGGGGACCGGCGCCGCCTTTATTGTGCACAAATGTGCAACGGGGGTCCTTTGACCCCTAGCGTCCGTGCTGCGAAGAACCTTCGGCGCCGCTGGCGGGGCGCACCGCTACACACGGTTCGCCGTCCACTTCGACCAGCTCAGGGCGGTACACCGCCGCAGGCCGGCGGCTGGAGAGATACGCGATGCAGCCGCGGGCCGAGGCGACCTTTTCCAGCGTGAGTTCGACGGCGGGGACCACCAGCTCGCCCAGGGTCAGTCCGGTGGTGTCCGGCTGGCCGATTTCGTCGCCTAGAGCAGTGGTGTCCCGCGCTGCAATAACTTCCGCTGCCGGTTTCCAGTCCGCCCAGACGCCCTTGCCCTCCAGCAGTGTCGCGTCCTGCCCGGTCGGCTGGACCGCCGCAAAATAGCGGGTGTCAAAGCGGCGCAGGGCAAAATCCGCG
Source organism: Arthrobacter sp. zg-Y919 (assembly GCF_030142045.1). Taxonomy (NCBI): domain Bacteria; kingdom Bacillati; phylum Actinomycetota; class Actinomycetes; order Micrococcales; family Micrococcaceae; genus Arthrobacter; species Arthrobacter sp. zg-Y919. The sequence goes on from NZ_CP126242.1 coordinate 2,616,743, forward strand.
CTGTGCCAGTTGGACAGCGGACGCAGCAGGTCCGTCCTCAAGCCGAGGCCACGGCGGCCCAGCAATTCCAGGAAGGAGGCATCCTGGGTTGCAACCGCGGTCCTTGCCGCCATCCACTCCGGACCCCGGTTGCCTTCCAGCAGCGATGATTCGTCGGGACCCGCCAGAAGGATGCCCGTTTCCTCGAACAGCTCACGGATGGCCGCCACCACATGGCGGCGCGCCAGCCGGGCATCGTCCGCGCCCATTGTCTTGGCCCATACGGCCGGCGCGGGACCGTACCAGGCGACCGTCGCGTCGTCGTTCTCTTCGATGCTCCCGCCCGGGAAGGCCACCTTCCCCAAAGGGGACTCGCCGCGCCGGTAGGACAGATAGGTTTCCGTGCCGCGCGGTGAGTCGCGGAGCAGCACGACTGACGACGCCAGCCGCGGTTTGCGGGGCGTCCGGTCCGGACGTTCAAACCAGCTTTGAGCCGCCACCCGCTGTGAGGGGGCTACGGGGAAAAGCCGGACGGTCGGGTTAGGCAAATTCAACGATCATTTCTACTTCAACCGGGGCGTCCAGTGGCAGTACCGCAACGCCGACGGCGGAGCGGGCGTGGCTTCCAGCCGTCCCGAAGACCTTACCCAGGAGTTCGGATGCGCCGTTGATGACGGCAGGCTGGCCGGTGAATGAAGGGTCGGAGGCGACGTAGCCCACTACCTTCACCACCCGGCTGACGCGGTCAAGATCACCAATCTGCGCCTTCACCGCGGCCAGTGCATTGACGGCGCAGATGGCTGCATAGGAAGCAGCCTCTTCGGCGCCCACCCCGGCCCCCACCTTGCCCGTGGCCGGCAGGACCCCGTCGACGAACGGCAGCTGGCCGGACGTGTACACCAGGTTTCCGGTGATTACAGCCGGGACGTACACCGCCACCGGAGATGCGACGGCCGGAAGGGCCAGCCCCAGTTCCCGGAGCCGGATTTCAACGGCCGATACTGCACCGGGGGCGGAAGTCACTGGCTTTTTTCACGTTTCATGTAGGCAACGGAACCGTTTCCGTTGGGCCCTGCAGCGATCTGCACCAGCTCCCATCCTTCTTCGCCGTGCATATTAAGGACTTGCCCGGGTGTGTGCAGTGGAAGAGGCGTAATGAAGTATTCCCATTTGGTCATAAGGGAAAGCCTAACGTGCTTGTAGACTGTCTCGCATGGCAGCACGCAAATCACCGTTCTTTGACACGGCGACCACCCTCGGAAAGCTCGTCGCGTTCTTCGGCATCAGTGCTCTTTGCGGAGTCCTGGCAGCCGGTCTCCTGGTTCCGGTAGCCGCAGCAGCCGGCACCGCCGCCTCCGGCTCGATCCAGTTCTTCGACCAGCTCCCTTCGGAGCTGCAGCGTGGTGCCCTCGCCACCCCCACGAAGATCTTCGCCAACGACGGCGCCGTGATCGCGACGGTGTATGACGAGAACCGCCAGCCGGTGACCCTCGACCAGGTGTCTCCGAACATGGTGGACGCGATGCTGGCCATCGAAGACGACCGGTTCTACGACCACGGCGGCGTGGACCTCCAGGGCATCATGGGCGCCCTGGTCTCCAACGCAACCAGCGACAGCACGCGCGGCGCCTCAACCATCACGCAGCAATATGTAAACAACGTCATCATTGATACCAACCTGCAGAACAACGAGGAAGTTGTTTTCAGCGGTGGAAAATCCGTGGGTGACAAGCTGCGCGAAATGAAGCTTGCCATTGCCGTGGAAAAAGAGCTGAGCAAGGACGAAATCCTTGAAGGTTACTTCAATATCGTCCCCTTCAGCGGCACCACCTACGGCGTGCAGGCCGCGGCCCGCTACTTCTTCAACGTCGACGCCAAGGACCTGAACGTGGCGCAGTCCGCACTGCTGGCCGGCGTCGTCAACGGCCCCACCTTCTACAGCCCGGAACTGAACCCGGAGCGCGCCCTGGAGCGCCGCAATCTGGTCCTCCAGGCCATGCTGGACAAGGGCCGCATCACCCAGGAGGAGTTTGACGCTTCCGTCGTCACCGAGCTGGGGCTGCAGATCACCCCCGTCCCCAGCGGCTGCGTTGGAGCCGAGCAGGCCCCCTACTTCTGTGACTACGTGATGCAGCTGGTCCTCAACGACGAAAACTTCGGCGCCACGCCGGAGGACCGCAAGAAGCTGCTCTACCGCGGCGGGCTGACCATCAAGACCACCCTGAACTCAACGTTCCAGAACGCCGCACAGACGGCCGTAAATGAGACTGCCAACCCGGACACCACCGACGCCGAAATCGGCCACTCGATGGTCAGCATGGAACCCGGCACCGGCAAGATCCTCACCATGGCCCAAAACACCCGGTTCACGCCGGAGTTGGCGGACGGCAACTCGGTCCAGAACTTCAACGTCGATGCCTACCTGAACGGTGACCCGAACAAGTACATCAACGGCCTGGGCGGCTTCCAGCCCGGTTCCACCTACAAACCGTTCACGGTTGCCGCCTGGCTGGACGCGGGGAAGACGCTGAACACAACACTGAACGGCAGCAAGCGGACCTACCCGGCAGGTACCCGCTGGAATGCCAGCTGCTACCAGGGCGGCGCCTATGTGAGCACGGATCCCTGGACGCCCATTAACTACGGCGACAAGAACTACAAGAACACGACCGTCCTGGATGGTCTCGCACAGTCCTACAACACCATCACCCTGTCCGAGGCCCGCGAGCTGGACCTCTGCAAGTACCAGGAGATGGCCTTCGCCGCCGGCGTGCATAAGGGCAAGAGCGCCGAGGGCGAAGTGGAGATGCTTTCCGTGGATCCCCCCTCCACCTTCGGCGGCGGCGACGACGTTTCGCCGCTGTCCATGGCCACCGGGTTCGCCACGTTCGCCGCGGAGGGCCTCAAATGCGAACCGATCGCCCTTGAATCGGTGACCGGAGCTGACGGTGCCACCTACAAGGTGCCCGAGAAGTCCTGCGAGCAGGTGATGCGCAAGGAGGTTGCCCAGGGTGTCAACATGGCCACCCAGCGGGTGATGACCAACGGATCCGGCATCAACCTGCAGGTCGGCGTGCCCACAGCAGGCAAGACCGGCACCAATGACTTCCGCTCCCAGACCTGGTTCATGGGCTACAGCACCGGCATGGTGACAGCCTCCTGGCTCGGCAACTGGAAAGCCAACAACACCACCATGTCGGACAAACTGATCGGTGGACGGATCTATCCCGAAATTGACGGTTCTCTTATCGCAGGTCCCTCGTGGAAGAACTTTATCCAGCGGATTGCGGGCCAGTACGACGCCAAGCCGTTTACCAATCCGCCCGCCAGCATGATCGGCGGCGATTCGTCTCCCCGCGCCACGCCGCCGGCGTCCCCGGCAGCGTCGCCGGCCGCATCCCCGCCAGCAGAAGCGCCGGCTTCCCCGCCTGCTTCCCCGCCGGCGCCCCCCGCCGCGGGCCCGACGCCGCCGGAGGGCGGCGGCGGGGGGAACGGCTAGTGGCTGATTCTCCCCTTGCGTCCGCCGGACGGAAGGCTGCCTGGCTGGCCGGCGGTATGGCCGGAACCGGGGCTGCGGCCCTTGCCTACGGCGTCCTGATTGAACGGAACCGCTTCGGTGTCCGGGAGGAAACGGTCCGCGTCCTTCCGGCCGGAAGCCCGTCCCTGCGCGTCCTGCACCTATCGGACATCCACTTTGTTCCCGGCCAGGACCGCAAGGTCCGCTGGCTGCAGGGCCTTGCGGATCTGGAGCCGGACCTCGTGGTCAACACGGGCGACAACCTGAGCCACTCCCAGGCCGTTCCCGCGGTGCTTGAGGCGTTGAAGCCCGTGCTGCGGTTCCCGGGTGTTTTTGTCCCGGGGTCCAATGATTACTACGCGCCGGTCTTGAAGAGCCCGTTTACCTATTTCACCGGGCCGTCGAAGCACACTCGCGAGCCGAAGGAACTCCCTTGGACCACACTGTTCGGGTCGTTCCAGGACGCTGGCTGGCAGGATCTGACGAATACCAGCAGCACTTTGGACCTGCCGGGCCTGCGGTTGAATTTTTCCGGCGTTGATGACCCGCATCTGCAGCGCGACAGGTACCCGGGCTTTGCCGGAGACGACGTGCCGGCGGACAACACCGCTGCTGCGGGAACCAGTGCAGCCCCCGAAGTGAAGATCGGCGTCGCACATGCTCCCTACCAGCGGGTGCTCAACCAGTTCACCGGCGGTGGAGCCGACATCATCCTCGCCGGGCATACCCATGGCGGGCAGGTCTGCATCCCCGGCTACGGCGCATTGGTCAGCAACTGCGACCTGCCGACGTGGCAGGCCCGCGGCCTGACCTCATGGGCGCACGCCGGACGGCGGGTGCCCTTGAACGTATCGGCCGGCATCGGCACGTCCCGGTTCGCCCCGGTGCGCTTTGCCTGCCGCCCCGAAGCGGTCCTGCTGACGCTGGCAGCCCGCGACTCCTGAGCCCCGTTCCGGGCCGGAAACCGGCCCGGAACGGGCGTCCGGTGGCCCTGCCGGGGGTCCGTTTCGCGGAATCCGGGATTCTCTAGTATCCTTGTAAAGTTGCTTCGCGAGGTGGTCAAACATCTTGGAAAGCAGTGGTTACGGGGTGTGGCGCAGCTTGGTAGCGCGCGTCGTTCGGGACGACGAGGTCGCAGGTTCAAATCCTGTCACCCCGACCAGCAAGTGTCCGGTCAGAGAAATCTGACCGGACACTTTTGCGTTAAGCACCCGGTGCGGTGCCGGGCTGGATTAGGCGAAGGTCTTCCCGGTGAGCCGCTCATAGGCCTCCACGTACCGGGCCCGGGTGCGTTCGACGACGTCGGCCGGCAGGAGCGGCGGAGCGGCATCGGAATGCCTGTCCCAACCCGATGCCGGGGAGGTCAGCCAGTCCCGTACGTACTGCTTATCGAAAGACGGCTGGGCCTTCCCCGGCGAGTACAGCGCCGCGTCCCAGAAACGGGACGAGTCCGGGGTCAGTACCTCATCCCCCAGGGTGACGGCACCGGTCAGCGGGTCCCTCCCGAACTCCACCTTGGTGTCGGCAAGGATGATCCCGCGTTCCCGGGCAACGGCTTCGGCCCGGGTGTAGATCTGCAGCGTCAGCGAACGCAGCTCTTCCGCGGTGCCGGCGCCCACCGTGTCCACCACCGCTTCATAGGTGATGTTCTCGTCGTGTTCGCCCTGCTCTGCCTTGGCCGAAGGGGTAAAGATCGCCGGTTCAATCCGGGACCCATCCTGGAGCCCGTCCGGGAGCGGCAGCCCGCAGACGGTCCCGGCTGCCGTGTACTCGGTCAGCCCGGAACCGGTGAGGTAGCCGCGGGCGATGCACTCGACCGGGAACATCTCCAGCTTCCTGCAGATCATTGCCCGCCCCGCGACCGCCCCGGGAACGCCCTCGTTCGCGGAGATCACATGGTTCGGGATGTCCCCGAGCTGGTCAAACCACCACAGGCTGAGCTGGGTCAGGATCCTGCCCTTGTCCGGGATGGTGCTGCCCAGGACATGGTCATAGGCACTGATCCGGTCGCTGGCCACCACAAGCACACGGTCACCGGCGCCCTCCGCGCCCGCTGGAACGTACAGGTCCCGGACCTTACCGGAATAGATATGCCGCCAGCCCGGCAGCCGGGGCGCGCCGCCGGCCGGGCTGTCCGTCCCGCTCACGCCAGTTCCCCCTCATGGGCAACATCGGGTTCCGGCGCTGCCCCGCCGCCGTCCCCTCCCGCGCTGCCTTCCGGCACCCGGACTTCGCCGCGGGCGGCCTTGAGGGCAATATCTGTGCGGTGCTGGGACCCTTCCAACCGGATGAGGTCGACGCCGGCGTAGGCGCGGCTCCTCGCCTCTTCCAAATCCGTGCCCAGCCCGACGACGGCCAGCACCCGGCCCCCGGCGCTGCGCACCTTGTCCTTCTTCAGCCTGGTGCCGGCGTGCAGAACATGTACACCTTCCAGCCGTCCGGCTTTCTTCAAGCCGCGCACCCGGTCCCCGGTCCGCGGGCTGTCCGGATAGTTTTCGGCGGCCACCACCACGGCGACGGCGGGCCGGGGGTCCCATTTGAGCTGTTCCATGGCGTCGAGGCTGCCTGTGGCCGCCGCCATCAGGAGTCCGCCGAGCGGGGTCTTCAACCGGGCCAGCACCGCCTGCGTCTCGGGATCCCCGAAGCGGGCATTGAATTCGATGACCCGCACCCCGCGCGTGGTCAGGGCCAGCCCGCAGTAGAGGACGCCGACAAAGGGAGTGCCGCGGGATGCCATTTCGTCGATGGTCGGCTGCGCGACCCGGCGGACCACTTCCTGCACCAACCCGGCCGGAGCCCAGTCCAGCGGCGAATAGGCGCCCATGCCCCCGGTGTTCGGGCCGGCGTCGTCGTTGAAGATCCGTTTGAAATCCTGGGCAGGAGCCAGCGGCACCACATGCCGGCCGTCGGACAGTACGAAGAGCGAAACTTCGGGGCCGTCCAGGAATTCCTCGATGACGACGCTGCCGCCGGCGTCGAAGCAGGCCCGGGCGTGGTCGAGGGCTTCATCCCGGTCCGAGGTCACCACCACGCCCTTACCCGCGGCAAGCCCGTCGTCCTTGACCACGTACGGGATGCCGAAAGTGTCCAGCGCGTCCGAGGCCTCCTCGAGGGAGCTGGCTACCCGCGCCATGGCGGTGGGCACGTTGGCCGCTGCCATGACCTGCTTGGCGAAGGCCTTGGAGGCTTCGAGCTGTGCGGCAGCCTGCGACGGGCCGAAGACTGCGAACCCCGCTTCGCGCAGGGCATCTGCCACTCCGGCGGCAAGCGGCGCTTCCGGGCCGATGACCACCAGATCGGAGCCGAGGCTGCGGGCCAGTTCCGTGACCGCAGCGGGGTCATTGGCGTCAACGGCGTGGACCGGGACCAGCTGGGCAATGCCCGCATTGCCGGGGGCTGCGTGGACCTCGCGGACGTAGGGATCGGCCAGGAGTGCTCGGACAAGGGCATGTTCGCGGCCGCCTGGGCCAACAACGAGAACCTTCACAGTAGATCAGGGTACTTGCTGCGGTGGACTGCCTGAAGTATCCACCCAACATGACGCGGCGGCCACACGGCAGGGTTTCGCCGGGCGCTGCCTCTTTCCCCTCTGCCTCTACCTGTAAGGCCCGGTTCCATTGCAGGTAACCGGACGCGGCTCGATAGTGGAACTGCGGCCACTGCAGCGCAGGACGTGCGCCGCGGAGCAGCGGGGGGCAACGAGATCGACGGCGGTGCCGGGGCCGTCATCGCCGGTTCGCCCCCCGCACCCCTTTAGACTGAATACCATGAACGCAACTTTTACCGCGTCCGACGCCGTTGAACTGGCAGTACTCGAGCGCAACGGCTTTATTGAATCCCGGCACATCGGCTCCGCCGTCGTGATGGCCGCTGACGGATCGGTGGTCACGGAACTGGGTGACATCACCACGCCGATTTTCCCGCGCTCCACGCTCAAGCCCTTTCAGGCTGTCGCCGCCATGCAGTCGGGGGTCCCGCTGCGCGGACCGCAGGTGGCCCTGGCAGCCGCCAGCCACGTCGGGTCCCGTGAACACACCGACGTCGTCCGCGGCATGCTGGCCGCCGCCGGCGTGACCGAGGAGCACCTGCAGTGCCCGGCGGATTGGCCGCAGGACACCGAGGCCCGCAACGAACTGATCCGCGGGGGCAAGGGGCCGCAGCGGATCGCCTTCAACTGCTCCGGAAAGCACGCCGCCTTCCTCTGGGCCTGCACCGAGAACAACTGGGACCATGCCACCTACCTGGACCCGCGGCATCCGCTGCAGCGCAGGATCGCCGAGGTAATCGAAGAATTCACCGGTGAGACCGTGAAGCACTGGGCCGTGGACGGCTGCGGCGCACCGCTGGCTGCTGTGTCCCTCACCGGACTGGCCCGCGGGATCGGACGGCTGTCCAAGGCGCCGTCCGGCAAGCACGGCAACGCCCGCGCGGCGACGGTTGCCACGGCCATGCTTGACTACCCGTGGGCTGTCCACGGCCACGGCCGCGAGAACTCCATCGTGATGGAAGACCTGGGCATCATCGCCAAGAACGGTGCCGAAGGTGTCCTGGTGCTGGGCACCGACACGGGCGTCTCGGTGGCCTTGAAAATGCTTGACGGCAACACGCGCGCCGCATCCCTGGTGGGACTGACGCTGCTGGCCGCCAGCGGCGCCGTCGATCCCGTGGCGGTCGAGAAGGTGCTGGACAAGATCATGCAGCCGGTGCTCGGCGGTGGCGTCCCGGTGGGGAGCCTGCGCCTGGGCGCACCCGTCACCGCACTGCTGGGCTAGCAGGGTGGCACGGCGCCGGATTTCCGGAGAAGACGGCCGGGCCGCGCTGCAGGCAGTGGCCGCCGGAAGAACGGACCGGGGCACCACGGCTATGGCGGTGCGTTATTCGCTGGAGGAACTTGCCGAACGCGCACCCGGCAACAGTGTGGAGGTCCGGGTCCCGCCGTTCGGCGTCACCCAGTGCGTGGCCGGCCCCCGGCATACCCGCGGCACTCCCCCGAATGTCATCGAGACCGACGGCGCCACCTGGCTCGCGCTGGTCACGGGCGCGCAGTCCTGGACCGATGCCGTCGCAGCGGGCAAGGTGGCGGCCTCGGGGCTGCGCGCGGACCTGGCGGGCGTGCTGCCGCTCTTCGGCAGCGGTTCCTAGGCAGCAGGCTTTTCCGCTGTCCCGTGTGGGAACGGCAACGGGTCGGACGGGCCCGTCCGAACGGTAGAATCGACCTATGGTTTCCGAGCAGCACAGCCCTGAACGCCGCGAGATTACGGTCCGCCGCGCCCCCCGCTTCGTCCCTTTCCTGGCCCTGGGCGTGGTCGCCGGGTTCATTGCTGCCCTCTTCGTCGCCTACGGCGGAGCCGAGAACCCCGGCTTCACCCGTGAAGCGACCCTCGGGTTCTTCACCATGATGTTCGCCCTCCCCGGACTGCTGCTGGGAGCCCTGACCGCCCTCATCCTCGATTGGATCAGCGTCCGCAGGGCGCGCCGCTCCATGGTGGAAAGCGTGGATTCCACTGAGGCCCAGGGCCCGGGACAGGCGTCGTCGTAACGGTTGGGCACACTGCCTCCGCGGCAGCCGCAACGTGAGAGAATGCTCACATGGCACGCGGAGACGGACAGCTTTCCCATGATCTACTCCCCGGCGAAAAAGGCCCGCAGGATGCGTGCGGTGTCTTCGGAGTCTGGGCCCCCGGCGAAGAGGTAGCAAAACTTACCTATTACGGGCTCTACGCACTACAGCACCGCGGACAGGAATCCGCCGGCATTGCCACCAGCGACGGCAACCGCATCAGCGTGTACAAGGACATGGGACTGGTGTCCCAGGTCTTCGACGAAACCACGCTCAATACACTTGTCGGGCACATTGCGGTGGGGCACTGCAGGTACTCGACCACCGGCGCCTCGCACTGGGCCAACGCGCAGCCCACCCTCGGAGCCACCGCCAGCGGCACCGTGGCCCTGGCCCACAACGGCAACCTCACCAACTCGGCGGAGCTGTACGAGCAGATCCTCGAACGCGAGGGCCGGCCCCGTGCCGGTGAAATCGCCCAGGGCAACACCTCCGACACGGCTTTGGTCACCGCGCTGCTCAACGGCAGCGACGGACGGTCCCTGGAGGACACCGCCATGGAACTGCTGCCGAAGCTCCACGGCGCGTTTTCCTTCGTGTTTATGGACGAGGGCACCCTGTACGCCGCCCGGGACACCTTTGGGGTCCGCCCGCTCGTGCTGGGACGCCTGGAACGCGGCTGGGTGGTGGCATCCGAAGCGTCCGCCCTCGCCACAGTCGGCGCCAGCTTCATCCGCGAGATCAAACCGGGGGAATTCATCGCGATCGACGAATCCGGTGTGCGCAGCCGCACCTTCGGAGAGCCGACGCCGGCGGGCTGCGTCTTTGAATACGTCTACCTTGCCCGCCCCGACGCCACAATCGCCGGCCGTTCGGTCTATGAATCCCGCGTCGAGATGGGCCGCCAGCTGGCGCGGGAAAACTCGGTCGAGGCGGATATCGTCATCCCGGTCCCCGAGTCCGGCACCCCGGCAGCGGTGGGCTACGCGGAGGAGTCCGGGATCCCCTTCGCGCACGGTTTCGTCAAGAACTCCTATGTGGGGCGTACATTCATCCAGCCCAGCCAGACCCTCCGCCAGCTCGGCATCAAGCTCAAGCTGAATGCGTTGGAATCCGTGATCCGCGGCAAACGGGTGATCGTGGTGGATGACTCGATCGTGCGCGGCAATACCCAGCGGGCCATCGTACGCATGCTGCACGAGGCCGGGGCCGTCGAGGTCCACGTCAAGATTTCCTCTCCCCCGGTCAAGTGGCCCTGTTTTTACGGGATCGACTTCGCCTCACGTGCCGAACTGATCGCGAACGGCGCCGCGGTGGAGGAAATCTGTGCTTCCATCGGCGCCGACAGCCTGGCGTACATTTCCGAGGACGGGATGATCAACGCGACCATGCAGCCGCGGGAACGGCTGTGTACAGCCTGCTTCACGGGAAGCTACCCGATCGCCCTGCCGTCAGCGGACCGCCTCGGCAAGAGCCTGCTGGAGCCCTCCAATCCTGCGGAGGACAGCGGAGCCACCGGATGTGATCCGGGTCCTGACAGCGAGTTCGAGAACCTGCTTACCGATACCGAAAAGAAAGAGGCCGTATGAACGCCCCCGACACCTCCATCACCTACGCCTCCGCAGGGGTGGATGTCGAAGCCGGAGACAGAGCCGTTGAGCTGATGAAGGCGGCGGTGAAGGCCACCCACAATTCCTCGGTCCTGGGCGGGGTAGGCGGGTTCGCAGGCCTCTACGACGCCTCCCGTCTGCTTACGTACCGGAAGCCGCTGCTCGCAACGTCCACCGACGGAGTGGGTACCAAGGTCGCGATTGCCCAGGCCCTGGACATCCATGACACCATCGGGTTCGATCTGGTGGGCATGGTGGTGGACGACATCGTGGTGGTGGGTGCCGAACCGCTCTTTATGACCGATTACATCGCCTGCGGCAAGGTGGTGCCGGAGCGGATCGCAGCCATCGTCCGCGGCATCGCGGCGGCCTGTGAGGTGGCCGGGACGGCCCTGGTGGGTGGGGAAACCGCCGAGCACCCCGGCCTCCTAGGTGAGCACGAGTACGACGTCGCCGGCGCGGCCACCGGTGTGGTGGAAGCGGACCGCCTGCTCGGCCCGGACCGCGTGCGCAGTGGAGACGTAGTCATCGCCATGGCATCATCGGGCATCCATTCCAACGGTTATTCACTGGTCCGCCATGTCATCAACCGTGCCGGGTGGCAGCTCGAACGCCAGGTTTCCGAACTGGGACGCACCCTGGGCGAGGAACTGCTGGAGCCTACCCGGGTCTACGCCACCGACTGCCTGGACCTGGCCCGCTACGAAGCCGCCGGCGTCCACGCCTTCAGCCACGTGACCGGTGGCGGTCTGGCGGCGAATCTCGCCCGTGTGCTGCCCAAGGGGCTGCAGGCAACCGTAGACCGCGCCACGTGGGAGCTGCCTCCCGTCTTCAAGCTGATTGCCGAGCTGGGCAATGTTCCACAGCCGGACCTGGAACGGACACTGAACCTCGGCGTCGGCATGGTGGCGATCGTCGACGCGGGTGGCGCTGACGCCGCGCTCAGCCGGCTCGCTGCCCGCGGGGTCCCTGCATGGGCCATGGGCACCGTCGGGCAGTCCGAAACCCCGGCCGGCGCCGATCCTGATTTTGTCCAGGGTGCCAAGGGGGTCGACGGCGGCGCCGTGCGGCTCGTCGGAGCCTACGCCTAGCCCCCTGCCCCCGCCGCATTGCTAAGGCCTCGACCCCGCTTACCGGGTTCGAGGCCTTGGCTTTGGCTTTAGCTTTCTAGAAAAGCATCTTAACGCCATTCAGCGGATGCACCCTTAGGTGATCCGCTGAAGGATGGCAATTGGCCAACGTCTTTGAGGAACGGCCGCTAGCCTGCGCGGCGGTTACCCTCATCATCGTCATCGTCGCCAAATTGATCCGCGTACTTATCTTCGTACGCCGAGTAGTCGGGCTCAGCCGGTTCCTCGGGATATCGACTGGATGGACGACTCGTCGGTCCTGAGAGCTCGCGCTGAAGCGCCGAGTAGTCCGTGGCCGGGGTGAAGTACTTCATCTCCCGGGCCTGCTTGGTTGCTTTTGCCTTTTGACGGCCGCGCCCCATGGCGTGACCCCCTTTTTGCGTCGATCCGGAGGTTAGTCGTTCGGGCAGATGAACGAGGGCCCCGGAATATTTGGTCAATTTGTCGTAAGTACAGGTTACATGCTTTCCCGCGCCCTTGTGCCCCTCCACCACTGCAGGGAGGTGGAGCCCGGGCACTTGCGCAGCAGTCCCGGCAGGCCTTCCTCCGCGCCCCGCCCCTCGATATTGGCTAAAGTCGGAGGTAGAGACAGTTTTGGGGTGCATTACGGCGCCGCCTACAGGGAGGACAGACGTTCACCATGAGCGATCAGAAAAATACACCGGCAGCGGGTTTTCCGCCACCGGAGAAGGACAGTACGCCGGGTGCCTTCCCTGATCTGAGCGCACATTCGGACTCCCCCGCTTGGCTTTCCGAAGACGGAAACCACGATGCCGGGGTGTGGGAACGCAGCTTTGAGGGTGTTGCCGACGGTGAAATGCCCGCTGCGGATGCGAAGGGTGAGGATCGGGACGGTGCCGCTGGTGAAGGCGGCGATCAAGGCCGGGCCGCTGGTGATGAAACTCCCAACGCAGACCTCCCCGCGGAACCTGTGGTTGTGGCACCCGAGGACCTGGAACTGGAAGAACCCTCACTGGCCGATCCGGCGCTGGGCGAGGACGCCGTAGAAGCTGCTGAGCTGGACGAAGTCGCCTCGGAAACCGCCGCCGTGGAGGCCAATGCCGCTGAAGCAGGACGCCTTTCCGGACTCGAACCCGCGCCCGCCGGCGCCGAAATTCCTGTGAACACTGAAGGCTCCGGCACTGCTGTACCCGAAGACACTGTTGCCCCCGAAGATACTGCGATAGAGGCAGAGGCAGAGTCCGGCAGCGAGGCTGCCGGTTCCGGCGCCGGGGACGACGCCGGGGACGACGCCGCGAATGACGCTGCAAATGACAACGCCGAAGGTTCCGACACCGCTGGAGCCCCGGAAACGGCGGCTGATGGGGAGGCCGGAACCGAGGCCGCAGGGCAGCCTGAGGAGGTCGTCGAATCCGCAGACGAAAAGACTGACAGCGCCGGTGAAACGGCGGCTGATCTCGCGAAGGACACGGAGGCCAAACCGGAAAAGGACGCCCAGGAGCCCGGGACCCCCGCCGAGTCAGGCACGGAGAACACTGTGGACGCCGGTCAGGAACCGACTGCGGACACGGTGATCCGAGTGGAGGCCGTCGAGAAACCGGCAGCGGAACCACATGCCGGTGGGGCGGACGCCCTGCACGGCATAAATGCCGCAGCACCCGTGACGGGCGCGCTTCCCGACCAGGAGCCTAAAGCCGTCGACGCCGCTGCTTCACCCGCCGCCACGGCCGCTGTTCCCGCCGGCGAAACCCGCCGGTCCCGCCGGCTCGCCGAAAGCCAGGCGGCCGCAGCAGCGGGGGCGGCAGCACGGAAGCCGGCCGGCACATCCACGGACGTTGAGAACCCCGGTGCAGACCGTTCCAGCTCCGCCGCCGGGATGGGAACTCCTGCCGGTGGTGCCCAGGACCCCGCAAAGGATGGCGGCAGGGGCAAACGCAACACGCGTCTGCTGCTCGTGATCGGCGGTGTCGTACTGGCCGCCGTCATCGCCATCCTGTTGTTTGTGTTCGTGTTTAACGACAAGGAAGAAGGAGTCCTTTCCGAAGACGTCAGCCCGATCGAGCTCGAAGCCGGCGCGTGCCTGCAGGACTGGGATGACGTGAACTCCTCGGCGACCGTTGTCACCTGCGAGACACCGCATGATGCACAGCTGGTTGCCACCGACAGCTTCACCGAGGATGCTGCGTTCCCCGGCACCGGCGCCCTGGAAGAACGGGTCGACGAGGTCTGCGCAGCCGTGAAGTACTCCGATGCGGCAACACAATTCCCCGGCTTGAAGTTGACCAAGTCCATTCCCACCGAACAGACCTGGGCCACCGGCGACCGCCGCGTGGACTGCTTCGTCTTTGCTCCGGAGGGCCAGGAACTCACGGAATCCCTGCTGGCTGAATAAAAACCCATCGCGCGGCGGGGAGTACCCGCCGCGCGAAGCCGTCCCGGGCTAGGCGACAGCTGCCACCGTTAGACCGGGCTCGGCCACCAGCCCGTCGCCGTCCAGTCCGTCCGCGGTGCGGTCCACCAGGACGGTGTCGCCGTCGCTGATCTTCCCGGCCAGGATGCCGCGCGCCAGCTGGTCACCAATCTCCCGCTGCACCAGGCGGCGCAGCGGCCGGGCGCCGTAGGCCGGGTCATAGCCGGTCAGCGCCAGCCATTCCCGTGCAGCGTCGGTCACGTCCAGCACCAGCCGGCGCTCGTGCAGACGGCTGGCGAGGGCGCGTACCTGGATGTCCACAATCCGGGTCAGGTCCTCCAGGCTCAGCGGGTCGAACAGGATGACGTCATCGAGCCGGTTCAGGAACTCAGGCTTGAAGTTGGCGTTGACCATGGCCATCACCGACTCGCGCTTCTGCTCCTCGGTCAGGCCCGGGTCCACGAGGAACTGGGATCCGAGGTTGGACGTGAGGATCAGGATGACGTTGCGGAAGTCGACCGTGCGCCCTTGGCCGTCGGTGAGCCGGCCGTCGTCGAGCACTTGAAGCAGGATGTCGAAGACATCGGGATGCGCCTTCTCCACTTCGTCGAGGAGGATCACCGAGTAGGGGCGGCGGCGTACCGCTTCGGTAAGCTGGCCGCCCTCTTCGTAGCCGACGTAGCCGGGAGGTGCACCGACAAGGCGGGAGACCGAGTGCTTTTCGGAGTACTCACTCATGTCGATGCGCACCATGGCCCGCTCGTCGTCGAAGAGGAAGTCCGCCAGCGCCTTGGCCAGCTCGGTCTTGCCGACGCCGGTGGGACCGAGGAAGAGGAAGGAACCGGTGGGACGGTCCGGGTCGCTGACGCCGGCGCGGGAACGGCGCACGGCGTCGGACACCGCTGCCACCGCCTTACCCTGCCCGATCAGGCGCGAGCCGATGGCCTCCTCCATGTCGAGGAGCTTCTGCGACTCGCCCTGCAGCATGCGTCCGGAGGGAATTCCGGTCCACGCAGAGACCACTTCCGCGATGTCATCGGCGGTGACCTCTTCGGAGACCATGAGCTCCTTGGCTCCCTCGCCGGAGTTGTTCTCCTCGGCCTGCTGGGCAGCGTCCAGCTCCTTCTGGAGAGCCGGAATTTCGCCGTACAGAATGCGGGAGGCTTCGGTGAGGTCACCGTCGCGCTGGAATTTCTCCGCTTCGCTGCGCAGCGCATCAATCTTCGCTTTGAGGTCACCGACGCGGTTCAGTCCGGCCTTCTCCGCCTCCCACCGGGCGTTAAGCGCAGCCAGCTGTTCCTTCTTGTTGGCCATGTCTTCGCGCAGGACCGCCAGCCGCTCAATCGAGGCCTCGTCGGTTTCATTGGCCAGTGCCAGCTCTTCCATGGTGAGCCGGTCTACGGCACGCCGGAGTTCGTCGATTTCCTCGGGTGCGGAATCGATTTCCATCCGCAGCCGGGAAGCTGCCTCGTCCACCAGGTCAATGGCCTTGTCTGGAAGCTGGCGGCCGGTGATGTAACGGTTGGACAGGGTCGCGGCGGCCACCAGTGCGGAGTCCGCGATGGCGACCTTGTGGTGGGCTTCGTAGCGTTCCTTCAGGCCGCGGAGGATGCCGATGGTGTCCGGGACGCTGGGCTCCCCCACATAGACCTGCTGGAAGCGCCGCTCCAGGGCCGCGTCCTTTTCAATGTTCTCTCGGTATTCGTTCAGCGTGGTGGCACCGATCAGTCGCAGCTCCCCGCGCGCCAGCATCGGCTTAAGCATGTTCCCGGCATCCATTGACCCTTCGGCTGCACCGGCGCCGACGACGGTGTGCAACTCGTCGATAAAGGTCACGATCTGCCCCTCGGCGTTGGAGATTTCCTCGAGCACCGCCTTGAAGCGTTCCTCGAATTCACCGCGGTACTTAGCACCGGCAACCATGGACCCAAGGTCCAGGGACAGCAGGGTTTTGCCGGAGAGGCTCTCGGGCACGTCTCCGGCAACGATGCGCTGGGCCAGCCCTTCAACGACAGCTGTTTTGCCTACGCCCGGCTCGCCGATTAATACCGGATTGTTCTTGGTCCGGCGGCTCAGCACCTGGATGACGCGGCGGATTTCCGCGTCCCGGCCGATCACCGGGTCCAGTTTGCCCGAACGGGCCATTTCCGTCAGGTCGGTACTGAATTTCTCCAGTGCCTGGAAGGTGTTCTCCGGGTCGGCATTGGTCACTTTGCGGTCTCCTCGTACGGATGGGAGCACGGCGCTCAGGGCGTCATGTCCGGCATTGTTGTCCCGCAGCGCTTTTCCGGCGGGACCGCTGTCCAGGGACAACCCCAGCAGGAGGTGTTCCGTGGAAACAAAGGCATCGCCGAGCTGCTCGGCTTCCTGCTGCGCGGCGTTGATGACCTGCAGCAGCGGCCGGGAAAACTGCGGCTGCGCCACCGATGACCCCGAAGACGACGGAAGCTGGTGAATGGCGCTGCTGGCGGCCGCACTGACGGTATCTGCATTTACTCCGGCGGCCTTCAGCAACGCGACAGCCACACCCTGCCGCTGGTCCATGAGCGCTTTCAGCAGGTGGGACGGTTCAATCTGCGGGTTTCCCGCAGTATTGGCGTTCATCGCGGCAGCCGAGAGGGCTTCCTGGCTCTTGTTCGTGAATTTAGTGTCCACGGGGGCTCCTCAAAAACCTCAGCGAAATACTTCAGGGGGTGCTGCTAGGCAGAGTTGAGTCTAGTCAGCTCAACTTTAGAAGTAAAGTTATCCACAGCACCTCCGGCCCCGGCAGTCCCCTAGGGAATGTGCTCCTGATCGAAGTCATCGGCGGTCTGGCGCCACCGTTGGTTGCGGGCCTCGAAGAGATCCGCGAGGGCGCCTTCGGACTCGATTTCGAACTGGATTCCCGGGGGCTCTTCGGGGATGCGTCCGGCCAGGTACTCTTCCAGGACGTCGAGGAAGTATTCCCACCCGGCACCGCCGGTCCAGAGCCCGGCTCCGGGGGCAGCCGTTACGGCAAATCCCTTCCGGACGGACGCGTAGCGCAGCTCAAACCGGGTGGACCCGTCCTCCCCGGTCAGATGGAACTCCACCTCGGCCACGGAGTTTGCCTCCCGGGACCAGGACACGGTCAGAAGGCGGGGACCATCACACCGGAGGATGGTTCCGTGGGAGCCGTCAGGAAGGGTGTAGCTCCCACCGCGCCGCAGGTCACCTTCCGGCAGTGCCACCCATTGGCCCAGCCGGTCCCGGTCGGCGATGGCTGACCACACCTCGCCGATGGGGTAGGGAATCTCCCGCGCCATCACGATCATCAACGCGTGGCCTGCCTGAATCTGCCGGCGCCCGTAGGATCGCACCGTCTTCTCGAGAATCATGTCCAGATCGGACATTTGCCCACTCCTGCCGTAGAACAACCGGCAACCGATCCGGTCCTCCAGCGGCCATCGCGGCCGTGACGGCCGTCAGCAGGTTGCCAGTGGAAGCGGGTTGTATTCAAAGATGTCATGAGAGCTGTCATGAGTGGCCACACATTGGCCGTTTTCAAAACCGTAGCAGGGAAACCAGACCCTGCACAGGGTCCGCAAACCGCAGCGCACCGCCACCCCCTGCGCAACCAGGCAGAGGATTCCCGCAGCCCTTCATCGTGTCTGCGCCAGCGCACGGTACCCTGTGCGGATGGGGAAAAACCGTACGCCAGTTTCCGTTCTTGCCGCCGCTGCCCTGACACTGACCCTGGTGTCCTGCTCGGGAGACAAGCCGTCTCCCGACGACGCCGCAGCAGCCCTCGCACAGGGCCTGAGCGAGATGGACCTGTCGGCGTCGGTCTTTACGGAGGGCGACGCGTCCGAGGTCAACGCAGAACTGGAGCAGCTGGTCGTTGATATGGGCCCGGGCCGCCCGGAAGTCACAGTGGCCGGGATCGACGAAAACGAGGACGACGACGAAGCCGCCTCCGCGCGGCTGGCCTACGACTGGGACGTCAACAATGATTCGTCCCCGGACTGGTCCTACGAAACCACCGCCCAGCTCCGCCGCGGCGACGATGATAAATGGCTCGTCCAGTGGGAGCCCTCCGTCCTGTTCAGCTCCCTGGTCGACGGCGACCGGCTGGTGCGCACCACAACACCCGGCGGCCGTGCTGACATCGTGGACCGTAACGGGAATCCCCTGATGGGTCTGCAGCCGGTGCTGCGCATCGGCATCAACAAGCCTGATCTCCCCGAGGAACAGCAGGCCTCCTCAGCGGCTGCCCTGGCAAACCTGGTGGGGTTGGACCCCGCTGCGTACACCGCGGCGGTCCAGGGCGCCGGTCCCGAGGCGTTTGTCGAGGCGCTTGTCCAGCGTGCCGAGGCGGACGGCCCGGCAACCGAAGACGGCGTCGCAGCCATCCCGGGGGCACTGGCCCTGCCTGCCCAGCGGATCCTGGCTCCCACCCGGAGCTTTGCCCGCGCCCTTCTCGGCACGGTGGGAGAGGCGACGGCGGAACTCATCGAGGATTCCGAAGGCAGATTGTCCGCCGGAGACCAGACCGGGCTCTCCGGGCTTCAGAAACAGTACGACGCACAGCTTCAAGGCAGCCCCGGCATCCAGATCACGGTGGAGAACGCAGCCGGGACCAATGACACCGTCCATCAGCAGGACCCGCAGCTCGGTACAGCCCTGCACACCACGCTGGATCCTCGGCTGCAGGCGCTGGCCGAAGGCATCCTGGAACAGGAACCCTCGGCGTCCGCGATCGTGGCCATCCAGCCCTCCACCGGGGAAATCCTGACCGCGGCCAATGGGCCGGGCAGCGAAGGCCAGCAGACCGCCCTGCTCGGCCAGTACCCGCCGGGCTCCACCTTCAAGACCGCCACCGCCCTGGCGATGCTGCGCAGCGGCAGTACCCCGGCCAGCACCGTCGACTGCCCCGCCGACCTCACCGTCGACGGCCGGAAATTCAGCAATGTCCCCGGGTATCCGGCCGCTGCCACTGGCGCGGTCCCGCTGCGGACGGCCTTCGCAAACTCCTGCAACACCGCGTTCCTCAATGCCCGGGACACGGTATCGCAGCAGAGCCTCTCGGCTGCCGCCGCCGATCTGGGCATCGGCGTCGAAGCTTCGATCGGAACCGACGCGTTCTTCGGCTCCGTGCCCGCCGAGGCGGAAGGCACCCAGCATGCCGCCTCGTTGATCGGGCAGGGACAGGTATTGGTATCTCCCCTGTCCATGGCTGTTGCCGGTGCCTCCATTGGCAAGGGTGAACGCGTCTCCCCCACCCTGATCCGGCAGTCGACCGGCACTCCGGTACCGGCTGAGGGGTCAGCTTCCGCCACAGCTTCACCCACTGCCACGGAATCCACGGCCCCGGGAAACCTCAGCGGCGAAGAGGCTGCCTCCCTGCGGGAGATGATGCGGGCCGTAGTGGCCGAAGGCGGGGTGCAGATGCTGCTGGGCGTCCCCGGAGAGCCCGTGCTGGCCAAGTCCGGCACCGCTGAGTTCGGCAGCCAGGACCCGCCGGAGACCCACGCCTGGGTGCTGGCCATCCAGGGTGACCTCGCAGTTGCGGTGTTCGTGGAGCAGGGCGAGCGGGGCTCGACGTCGGGCGGTCCGCTGATGAAGGCGTTCCTCGAAGGCGCCCAGGGCTAACCGGGGATACCCGGGCCTTACCGGCCGCCGCAGCCGGTCAGGAGGGCCACTGCTGATGCGGCGCCATCCGGCCCACGTATCCGGGCTGCCGGTAGGCGCTGCCGGCATACGGCGTGACCTGCCAGGTGTCCGTGGGGACAATGACCTTACCCAACGGCATCAGTGAAATCGGCAGCATCTTCAGGTTGGCGATACCCAGCGGGATCCCGACAATGCTTACGAACATCGGAATGGCCGTGAGGACGTGTCCGATGGCAATCCAGATCCCGGCCAGCAGCAGCCAGATGACATTGCCCAGCAGGCTGAGCGGACCCGTAAAGCCGCCCCGGTCCACCACCGTCCGCCCGAACGGCCAGAGGGCGTAGTTGGCGATCCGGAAGGACGCAATGCCGAACGGAATGGTCACGATCAACAGGCAGCACACCACCCCCGCCAAGGCGTACCCGAGGGCCAGCCAAATACCGCCGAACAGGAGCCAGATGATGTTCAGGATCGCTTTCATGGCTCCATTGTTCTCCACCGGCCCCGCATAAGCCACGGCTTTGCCGCCTGCATACCCGCCCGGCCGCTCCTGCCCTAGACTGTCGCCATGCTGACCAGCGACGAAAGCACCCCGGACCACCTGACCTCCAGCCAGTGCTGGAACTATATCCGGCAGGCGCGGTTCGCCCGGCTTGCCGTAGTTGTCGACGGGCACCCGGAGATTTTTCCGATTAACTTCGCCGTGGACCACGGCACGGTGGTTTTCCGCACCGCGGCGGGAACCAAGTTGGCCGGTGCGCTCTCCGGCAGTCCTGTCGCTTTTGAGATCGACGGTTATGACGACACCCTTTCCTCCGCCTGGAGCGTCGTCCTCAAGGGTGGCGCCACCCTGTTGGAGGACTACGCCGAGGTTATGGACTCCGAGGAACTGCCGTTGTTCCCCTGGCAGTCGGGGACCAAGAACGCGTTCGTCCGCATTGAACCGGAGGTGACGGCCGGACGGCGGTTCCTGATCTCGAACGCCGCACGCCGCAATGTCCTGCGCGGAATGGGGCTTTACACCGAGTAGGTCCCTGCGCCTCCGCCACATAGGCCTCCAGCGCAAAAGAGGCACCCCATCCATGTGGATGCGGTGCCTCTTTTGCGGTCGAGCTAAACCCTAGCGGGAACGGCGTTCGTTCGACGCCGGCGCGGTGGCGCGGCGGGGGCCGGCGGCGCGTGCCGGACGGCCGGAGGCAGCACCAGCGGCGCCGCGGGCGGCTCCGCCCGCACGCTGGCCGGTGCCGGCACCTTCGGCGCGCTGGCCGGTGGCCGGACGGCGGTTACGGCCGGATGCGGTGGCAGCCGAAGCACTGTTGCGGCGGCCGTCGCCCGAGCGGGCCGGGCGCTGCGTCACGTCACCGGCAGCTGCGCGGTCATTGCGTTCGCTGCGGTCGGGACGTTCAGCCGAAACGCGGCCACGTCCGCCTGTGCCGCCGCGTCCACCGGCGCGGGGAGCACCGGTGGACCGGGCTGCACGCTTGCGCTGGGCATTGGCTCCGGTGGAGCGCCCGCCACCCTGCTGCGGGGACTTGGCGGCAAGCTGCGCTGCTCGGACGTGCGGTTCCACGACGGCCGCGCGTTCGCCGACAAGCTTGGCGATGGACGGCGAATTGTGGCTGACCTTCTCGATGGAAACGTCGACGCCGGCAGCCTTCATCAGCTTCGACACCTCGCTCTTCTGCTCCGGGAGGGTCAGCGTCACCACGGTTCCGCTGGATCCGGCGCGGGCCGTACGGCCTGAACGGTGCAGGTAGGCCTTGTGTTCCGTGGGCGGATCAATGTGGACCACGAGTTCAACGTCATCCACGTGGACACCGCGGGCGGCGACATCGGTGGCTACCAGCACGCGGACGTCGCCGGAAGCGAACTCCGCCAGGTTGCGGTCACGGGCATTCTGGGACAGGTTGCCGTGCAGGTCCACCGTGGGGATGCCGTTGTCCGTGAGGAACTGGGCCATCTTGCGGGCGTGGTGCTTGGTGCGCATGAACATGATGCGGCGGCCCTGGCCACCGGCCAGTTCCTTGACCAGCAGCTTCTTGGCCGTCTGGTCCTGGACCAGCAGCACGTGGTGCTCCATGGTGGACACAGCTGCCTGCGGCTCATCCACGGAGTGCGTCAGCGGGTTGGACAGGTAGCGGCGGACCAGCTTGTCCACGCCGTTGTCCAGGGTGGCGGAGAACAGCATCCGCTGGCCCTTTTCCGGAGTGCGGTCCAGCAGGCGCTGGACAACCGGCAGGAAGCCGAGGTCGGCCATGTGGTCGGCCTCGTCCAGCACGGTGATTTCGACGGACTCGAGGCTGATGACCTTCTGCTTCATCAGGTCTTCGAGGCGGCCGGGGCAGGCGATGACAATGTCGACGCCGGCCTTGAGTGCCTTTTCCTGGCGCTGCTGGGACACGCCGCCGTAAATCACGGTGGTGTTCAGGCCCAGCTCCTTGGCCAGGGGCTCAATCACGTTATTGATCTGTGTGGCCAGCTCGCGGGTCGGCGCCAGGACCAGGCCCAGCGGGCGGTTCGGGCGGCGGCGGTAAGCTGCTTCATTCTCGGCCAGCCGAGCAACCAGCGGAAGGGAGAACGCCAGCGTCTTGCCGGAGCCGGTGCGGCCACGGCCCAGGACGTCACGGCCCTTGAGTGTATCCGGAAGGGTTTCCACCTGAATGGGGAAGGCCTCGTCGATTCCGGCGGCGGCGAGGGAGGAAACAAGTGCCTTGGGCACACCAAGGGCAGCAAAAGTGGTCATTAAAGACAGGCAACTTTCGGTAAGAGGCCCCCAACGCCGTTTGGGCCGGGGGTTCGCCGAAGAAAAGTCAGACAGTGTCTACCGCACTGAAGCGGGACAAAAGAAAGCGTTCATCGACGCAGGCTGGACTGCTTACACACACCGTTTCACCAATGGTTTCGACTCAACGTTTCAACCGGGATTGACAGTGGCAGGACCAACATCTGCCTTCAGTTTACCGTAATGCGCAATCTTTCCTAATCGGCGGCAGGGGCGGCAGTGAAATCCGGACCGGTCCCAGCCGATAGCATTAACGGTAATGACTACTGAACCAGCCCTGCCCGACGCCGCCGAAAACGGGTCCACGGACGCAGCCGCCGACGCCGACGGCGAGCAGCATTTCCGCGCGCCGGTGTCCTTTGTCCGGCGCGGCTCGCGCTTGCAGGGCCGCCGCCAGCAGGCCTGGGATGAACTCTCGGACCGCTTCGTTGTGGATGTCCCGCGTGATGAAGCAGACACCTCGGTGCACCCCGAGTACGTGTTCGACGCCGCTGCCGAGTTCGGGCGCACGGCTCCGCTCGTCGTCGAAATCGGTTCCGGGCTGGGTGAAGCCGTTGCACACGCAGCCGAGCAGAACCCGGACAAGGACTTCCTGGCCGTGGAGGTCTATCTCCCCGGTCTGGCGCAGACGCTGCAGCGGATCGGCCAGAAGGGCCTGACGAATATCCGCGTGGTCCAGGCCAATGCGCCGGAGGTGCTCAGCACCATGCTCCCCGCCGGCTCCGTGGACGAGGTGTGGGTGTTCTTCCCGGACCCCTGGCACAAGACCCGGCACCACAAGCGCCGTCTGGTGAAGGAATCCTTTGCCGAGCTCGTGGCCCGGGTGCTGGTACCCGGCGGCACTTGGCGCCTGGCCACCGACTGGTCCGACTACGCCGTGCAGATGCGCGAAGTGCTTGACGCTTCGGCCTCGTTTGAGAACCTGCACACCGGTGAGCATGCCGGCGACCAGAGCCCGCTGACCCGCGTGAACCGGGAAGGCCTCGAAAACAAGGCACCCCAGGACGAGGTGGACACCCTCGGCGGGTGGGCCCCCCGCTTTGAGGGCCGGACACTGACCAGCTTTGAAAACAAGGCCCACGAGGCCGGCCGACTGATTTTCGACCTTGCTTACCGGAGGATCTAACCAAAAAATGACTGAACCGAACGACGCCCGCGTCGGCCTCTACATCGACTTCGACAACATTGTCATCTCGCGCTACCAGCAGCTGCACGGCCGCAACGCCTTCCAGCGCGACGGCATCCGCAACTTTGACCGGACCAGCCGTGAGGCCGACCCCGAGGTAGCCGCCAAGCTCACCGCAGCGACGGTGGACTTCAATGCCATCATCGACTTCGCCGCGTCCTTCGGCACCCTGGTGGTTAACCGTGCCTATGCCGACTGGTCCGTGCCGGTCAACGCGAGCTACCAGCGCCAGCTGATGTCCCGGGCTGTGGACCTCACCCAGCTCTTCACCACCACCACCCGTGGAACCAAGAATGGCGCGGACATCCGTCTCGCCGTGGACGTGGTCGAAGACCTCTTCCGGCTGCCCGACCTCACGCACATCATCATCGTGGCCGGCGATTCCGATTACATTGCCCTCGCGCAGAAGTCCAAGCGCCTGGGCCGCTTCGTGGTTGGCATCGGCGTCGCCGGATCCACCAGTACCTCCCTCGCCGCGGCCTGTGACGAGTTCGAGGACTACGATTCCCTGCCGGGCATCGTAGCCGCTGCTGCTGCTCCCCCTGCGGCCGAATCTTCGGCGGAGAAGGGACAGGCTCCGGAGCAGGCGGATCCGGCCCCTGCACGCCGGCTCACCACTGTTCCGATGTTCTCGCACACCGGACAGGCTGCATTCGACGAGCCGGAACCCGCCGACGACGTCGACCCGGGTGTCGTCGCGACGGAGCTGCTCGTGCGGGCACTGCAGATCGGCCATGCCAAGGGCGACGCCGACGAGTGGCTCAACACGGGCACGGTCAAGAACCAGATGCGCCGGATGGATCCGGCCTTCAACGAGAAGCCGCTGGGCTTCCGGTCCTTCACCGATTTCCTCTCTTCGCACGGCGACCTGGTGGAACTGGACGACGACGGCCCGCAGCGGCTTATCCGGCTCCGCCCGGACGCCAAAGCCCGAAGCTGATACAAGTGACTGTCCGCCAGGTGCTTTTGCCGCTTCGGCAAAAGAACTTGGCGGACATAGCCTGACGGCGCCATCCTGCAGATATGGAATCTCCAAACCCAGCTTCTCCTGACTCAGCACATCCCGCGGACCGCAGCGGCACCCCTCAGCCTCCACTGCGGGATCCTGCAGCGGTGGAGGCGCACTGGGACGAGCGTTACGCCGGCAGCGACGGGTTGTGGAGCGGCCAGCCGAATCCCGTCCTCGTCAGTGAAGCCAGCGGGCTTGCGCCCGCACGTGCGCTGGACGTCGGCTGCGGTGAGGGCGCCGACGCCCTCTGGCTGGCCCAACAGGGCTGGGACGTGACCGCACTGGATGTCTCCGGGATTGCGCTCTCCCGGGCCGCCCGCCAGGCCGAACGGATTTCGGTGGAGGTGACCTGGCTGCATTCGGGCCTGGTCGAGGCTGCGCTTCCCCCGGCATCCTTCGAGCTGGTTTCGGCACAGTACCCGGTGCTCCCCCGCACCGAGCAGAACATTGCTGAACAGGCCCTGCTTCAGGCCGTCGCCCCCGGCGGTGTGCTCCTCCTGGTGCACCATGCGCTGCCTGCGGCGCACGGGGCGGAGGGCCACGGGGCCCAGGACCACGGCGTGGACCTCAGCGAATATGTGCTCCCCGGAGACGTGGCAGCCCTTCTCGATGACGGCTGGCAGGTGGAGGTGGACGAAATCCGCCCGCGGCACGTTTCCGCCGGTGCCGGGGCGCACCACAAGGAGGACGTGGTGCTGCGGGCACGTCGGCTGCACTAGTCGTCTGGCTGCTTTTCCTTCCGAGGGAACCGCCTCTCCGTCTCCCACCCATTGACAGGTGCTGCGCAGCACCGCCAGCATGTTGCCGGGCACCGGGGCCCAGTGCCGCAAGCAACGGGAGGGCAGCATGGCAGGCCGTGTATCCATCGACATATTCATGACCCTGGACGGTGTTGCCCAGGCTCCGGGCGGTCCGGAGGAGGACCCGGAGGCCGGCTTCGCCTACGGCGGGTGGCAGGCTCCCCTGTTCGACGAAGCAGTTGGGGCGCAGGTGGACGAGGGCATCCACGCCATGGACGCGCTGCTGCTGGGGAGGAAAACCTATGACATTTTTGCGGCGTACTGGCCGGGTCAGCTGGAGGGGACGGATTCGTCGATTGCCCGGAAATTCGATGCCATCCCGAAATACGTGGCGTCCCGGGGAACTCCGGATCTTGGCCGATGGCGGGACTCGCACCTCCTTGGTGGAGACCTGGCGGAGGCGGTGGCAGGCCTACGGGCGCGGCACCGGGAAATCCACGTCATAGGGAGCATCGATTTCGCCCGCGCTCTGGTTGCGGGCGGTATGTTCGACTCCCTTAACCTGTGGGTGTATCCCGTCGTACTGGGCTCCGGCAAACGCCTGTTTCCTCCGGACGGACCGCCCGCGGAACTGAAACTGCTCGGAGCTTCAGCCGGTTCGGAAAAAGGCGCCGTCCTCCTGCGCTACGGCTGGGCAGGACCGACCCCCGGAACCGGGCTCATGGGCGCCTGAGCCCTCCCGCTGCTATCCCGGTGTGCGGCGGAGGGCGGCAACGTCACCCTCCGCCAGCGTTCCGGTGCGAACGATATAGGCCTGCAGACCGAATTCCGTGGAATGGATCCCGCCGAGAAGCTTCAAGGCTTTGCTCTCTGCCGGGATCCCCGCCTGCGCCTGGTCGATCATGACGCAGCGCGGCATCCCCTCTCCCAGACGCAGGACTACTCCGTCTCCGAGGGCCAGTTCGGCACCGATCCAGTCGTCCTCGCAGAAGGCAGGCAGCATCCCGGTGTCCAGGACGATGTTGGGGCGGAAACGGCGTTCATCCACCGCCCCACCGGTTAATGCGGAGAGAGCGGCAAGCGAGGAGGTCGTCACCAGGTGCAGGGGCGTTTCATCGTGGTGCGGAATGGTGGTTTCGGGCCGCACCATCAGGTCCTGTCCGAAGGCTGCACTCAGGGCCCGGGAGGCAGCGGGATCATCCGCCCGGTAGCGGAGGCCCCCGGGGCTGACGAGCAGGGGTACACCGGAAGCGTCCGCAATACTGGAGGACCACTGCATCAGGCCGGGGACGGGGCGGAAGCGCTGGGTCCGCTTGCCGCTGGCAATGCCGCCGTCGCCGGTATAGACAGCCCAACGGCGGTCGTGCAGCAGCCCCCTGTCGGTCACGGTCGCGGTGCGCAGTGCCTGTCCCGCTGTTGACTTGACGGGGTACCGGTACAGCGCCCGGACCGTGCCTACCGGCGTTTCCTCATATGGCATCCCGGCATTGTGTCACACGGGCAGGGTCTTTCAGCTGAACCGCGGTCCCGCACGGGCGGGTGCCTAGAGGGACTGGATGTACCCGTCGTCGGCGTAGTTCCGCTCCGCCGACTTTCCGGCGGGCAAAGCGCGCAGCCGGCTCCGGCGCTCCATCAGCGAGACCAGGCCGAGCTGCTGGACCGCCGCGGCGGCGGATGCTGGCGGGCGCTGGCCCCGGCTGAGGGTCACGACGTCGCCGGCAAGCCCGGCCGCGAAGACGCGGCTGCGGTCCGGGGACCGGCGCTGGGCCTCATCCAGTTCGGTGGAGAGTTCCACGATCCGCTGCCGCAGGCCCGTGACCTGGTTCTGCAGCTCCATGATCCGTTTGATTCCCTCAAGGGAAACGCCCTCCTGGGAGAGTTTCTGGACCTCGCGCAGCAGTTCAATGTCGCGCTGGGAGTAGCGGCGTGCGCGGCCCGGGGCCCGGCTGGGCCGGACAATCCCGAGCCGGTCGTATTGCCGGAGGGTCTGGGGATGCATCTCCGCGAGTTCAGCGGCAA
The DNA here is from genome assembly GCF_030142045.1 of Arthrobacter sp. zg-Y919. Taxonomy (NCBI): domain Bacteria; kingdom Bacillati; phylum Actinomycetota; class Actinomycetes; order Micrococcales; family Micrococcaceae; genus Arthrobacter; species Arthrobacter sp. zg-Y919. Next base: position 2,644,277 of record NZ_CP126242.1, read on the forward strand.
CGGAGATCACGAAGATAGGCGCATTGACGTCTATGCCCATTGTTCCTCCTTCACTGCTGTTGAAATGGTAGCGCGGGACGTTCATCCTCCGGCGGGCGGACCCGCCCACTAGAGCCGTGCTTTTGCTGCCAATCCGACCCGGGGGTCCTCACCCTTGGTGGCGTCGGCAAAAGCCTCCACGGCCGCCCGGGCATCCTTGTTCAGGTGTGTCGGTACGGCGACGTCGATGGTCACCAGCAGGTCGCCGTTGCCCTTGGACGTGTGGACGCCGCGTCCCTTGACCCGCAGGGTGCGTCCCGACGGCGTTCCGGCGGGTACCTTGAGCCGGACGGTGTCCGACGTCAGCGTGGGAACCTCGATCGTGGCCCCCAGGGCGGCCTCGGGGAACGAGACCGGCACGTGGATCCGGATGTTGTTGCCCTCGCGGACGAAGAAGTCGTGCGGGGTGACGTGGACGGTGACCATCAGGTCTCCGGCGCCGGCGGGGCCGGGCTGGCCCTTGCCGCGGACCCGGATCTTCTGGCCGTCCTTGACCCCGGCGGGAACGCGGACCTCGACGACGTCGCCGTTGGGTTCGCGCAGCCCAATCACGGTTCCGTTGATGGAACCGGCAAAGGAAATGGTGGTGCTGGCGGTACGGTCCGCGCCCTTGGTGGGCGGCGGTGCGCCGAAGCCGCCCCCTCCGAATCCGCTGCCGCCGCCGAAGAGATCGGCGAATTCGGGTGGGATGTTGCTGCCGCCGGCGTTGAAGGTGGTCCGCCGGCTGCCGCCGCGTGCGGTCTGGCCGAACAGGTCACCGAAGATATCCTCGAAGCCCGCCCCGCCGGCTCCGCCGCCACCACCGGGAGCACCGCCGGCAGTGAACCGGGCGCCGCCTCCCATGGCGCGGATGGCGTCGTACTGCTGGCGTTCCTCGGCGTCGGAGAGCACCGAATACGCCTCGGAGAGGTCCTTGAACATCCGTTCCGAGTCGGCATCGCCCTGGTTCTGGTCGGGATGGTACTTCCGTGCCAGTTTCCGGTACGCCTTCTTGATGTCGGCGTCGGACGCATCCTTGGGAACACCCAGAATCTTGTAAAAGTCCTTATCGACCCAATCCTGACTAGCCAATTGGTGTCCCTTCCTCATGTGCGGATCCCGCTGCTTGGCCGAAAAACCCGGCCGCCGGGCCTGCTGCCCCTGCTGCGGGACCTGCCGATGGAAAAAGTGTCCGGGGCCGCTGTACTGCGGCCCCGGACACGGTACTACTACTGTTCCGGAACCGAAACAATCACCTGCGCGGCACGCAGTACCCGGGCACCGGACTTGTAGCCGGCCCTCAGGATCTGCGTGACGGTATCGAACGTGACATCCGCGCTCTGCTGCTGGATGAGCGCCTCGTGGATGTTCGGATCGAACTCCACTCCGGTTTCATCGATGCGGCTGAGTCCGTACGTCTTCAGCGAGTTCTCCAGCTTGGCAGCGATCGCCGCGAAGGGTCCCTCGGCCAGGTCACCGTGCTGGCGCGCGGCGTCGATGTCGTCCAGGACAGGCATCAGGGAGTTCAGTACACCAATAACGGCCATGTCCCGGGCGACGTCGCGGTCACGCTCCACCCGCTTGCGGTAGTTCACGTACTCGGCCTGCAGGCGCAGCAGGTCGTTACGCAGTTCAGCTGCCTCGGGCGAACCGGTGGCGGCCGGCTGCGCCGGCACGTCGGCATTGTTCAGGATCTGCTCCGCCTGGGAGAGTGCATCTCCGTCGGCTCCCGCGGCCGGGGTGGAAGCCGAAGCTTCCTCCCCCGCCGCGGCGCCGTTGGCGGAATCCGCTGCCTCGCCCGGGTCGGGTGTGCCGTTTACCGGCTCTTCACCTTCGGGAGGGTTACCGTGCTCGTTTTCCGCCGGCATGATTACTTCTTTTCTTCGTCGTCGACAACTTCGGCGTCAACGATGTCTTCGTCACCGGCGGCGCTACCTGCGCCGTCACCGGCCGGAGCACCGTCAGCAGCGCCGGGGGCGCCTTCGGCACCGGCGGCGGAGGCCTGGGCGTAGATGGCTTCGCCCAGCTTGGTCTGGGAAGCCTGCAGCTTCTCAAACGCGGTCTTGACCTCGTCGTCGTTGTCGGTGCCCTCGAGCGCCTTCTTCAGCGCGTCGACGTCGCCCTTGACCTCGGTCTTGACGTCTTCGGGCAGCTTGTCGTCGTTGTCGGTGAGGAGCTTGTCCACCGAGTAGGCGAGCTGCTCGGCCGAGTTGCGGACGTCTGCAGCCTCGCGGCGCAGCTTGTCTTCGGCTGCGTGCTCTTCGGCTTCGCGCACCATCCGGTCGATGTCTTCCTTGTTGAGGGAGGACCCGCCGGTGATCGTCATGGACTGCTCGGCGCCGGTGCCCTTGTCCTTGGCGGACACGTGCACAATGCCGTTGGCGTCGATGTCGAAGGTGACCTCGATCTGCGGGACGCCGCGCGGAGCCGGCGCAATGCCAGTCAGCTCGAACGTGCCCAGCGGCTTGTTGTCGCGGGTGAACTCGCGTTCGCCCTGGAAGACCTGGATGGCCACGGACGGCTGGTTGTCATCCGCGGTGGTGAAGGTCTCGCTGCGCTTGGTGGGGATGGCCGTGTTGCGCTCGATCAGCTTGGTCATCACACCACCCTTGGTTTCGATGCCCAGGGACAGCGGGGTGACGTCGATGAGCAGCACGTCCTTGCGCTCACCCTTCAGTACACCGGCCTGCAGGGCTGCGCCCACGGCGACAACCTCGTCCGGGTTGACGCCCTTGTTCGGCTCCTGGCCGCCGGCCAGTTCCTTCACCAGTTCGGAGACGGCAGGCATACGGGTGGAACCGCCCACGAGGATGATGTGGTCGATGTCGGAAACCTTGATGCCGGCTTCGCTGATGACGTCCTGGAACGGCTTCTTGGTGCGGTCCAGCAGGTCCTTGGTCAGGTCCTGGAACTTGGCACGGGACAGGTGCTCATCCAGGTGGACCGGGCCTTCGGGGGTGACCGAGAGGTACTGCAGGGAGATGTTGGTGGAGGTGGCCGAGGAGAGTTCCTTCTTGGCCTGCTCCGCTGCTTCCTTCAGGCGCTGCAGGGCGATCTTGTCCTTGGACAGATCCGCACCCTTGGCCTTGGCCTGGCTCAGCAGGTAATCAACAATCCGCTGGTCCCAGTCGTCGCCGCCGAGGCGGTTGTCACCGGCCGTGGCGCGGACCTGGATGGTGGAGAATTCGTCTTCGTCCTTGCCGACTTCCAGCAGGGAGACGTCGAAGGTGCCGCCGCCGAGGTCGAAGACGAGGATGAGTTCATCTTCCTTGCCCTTGTCCAGGCCGTAGGCCAGGGCAGCCGCGGTGGGCTCGTTGACAATGCGCAGCACGTTCAGGCCGGCAATTTCGCCGGCTTCCTTCGTGGCCTGGCGCTCTGCGTCGTTGAAGTAGGCGGGAACGGTGACCACGGCGTCCGTGACCTTCTCACCGAGGTAGGCCTCGGCGTCGTTCTTCAGCTTCATCAGGATGCGGGCGGAGATCTCCTGGGCGGTGTACTTCTTGCCGTCCACGTCGACGTTCCAGTCGGTGCCCATGTGGCGCTTGACGGAAGCGATGGTCCGGTCAATGTTGTTGACGGCCTGGCGCTTGGCGATCTCGCCAACCAGCACCTCGCCGGACTTGGCGAAGGCTACGACGGACGGAGTGGTGCGGCCGCCTTCGGCGTTGGCGATAACCGTGGGCTCGCCGCCTTCGAGGACCGAGACAACCGAGTTGGTGGTACCGAGGTCAATACCTACTGCACGTGACATATTTGCTTCCTCTTTCTTTGGAGAAACCCGCATCTCGTGGCTTTCCGGCCTGGGCTTCCCTGAAGGAAGCCGCACCGTCAGCCACGTAGAGCAATTGAGCGTTCTGCACTCAACTTTACTCAGCGGTACTTCTTTGTCAACAAACTTGAGCGTTCCCGGCTCAACTTTGCGGCGGTGGGAACTGCGCGGGCCGGTCCGCCGTTCCTTCCGCGCAAACGGCCCGGCGGGCGGTAGGGTCCTGCCATGGCTTCCGAAACCTATTCCCACGGCCACCACCACAGCGTGGTGGACGTCCATGCCGTCCGCACCGCGCAGGACTGTGCCGGGTACCTGCTGCCGGAGTTGGCTCCCGGGATGAGCCTGCTCGACGTCGGGTGCGGGCCGGGGAGCATCACCTCGGACCTTGCGGCACTCACGGCTCCCGGCCCGGTGGTGGGACTGGACTCCTCCGAGGACGTGCTGGTCCAGGCCCGGGATCTCGCCGCGGGACGGGGGCTGGCCAATGCCTCCTTCGTTGCGGGGAATGTCTACGACCTGGATTTTCCGGACGAAACCTTCGACGTTGTCCATGCGCACCAGGTGCTCCAGCATCTGATGGATCCGGTAGCCGCACTGCGGGAAATGCGCCGGGTCGCCAAGCCGGGCGGACTGGTGGCAGTGCGCGACGCCGATTTCTCCGGCATGGTCTGGCATCCGCCCACGCCGGAACTGGCGGAATGGATGCGGATCTACCAGCTGATTGCACGCGGCAACTCCGCCGAGCCCGACGCCGGCAGGCACCTGCTCGCCTGGGCGCTGGAGGCAGGTTTCACTGAAATCACGCCCTCATCGTCCAACTGGCTCTACGCCACACCGGCGGAGCGGAGCTGGCATGCGGACTCCTGGTCCCAACGCGTGCTGCATTCGGCCTTCGGAGAGCAGGCACAGGACCGCGGACTGGCGGACGCGCAGGGGCTGCAGCGGCTCGCGGCAGGCTGGCAGGAGTGGGCCGCCGCCCCGGAGGGCTGGTTCCTGATCCCCTGCGGGGAGCTGCTCCTGAGGGCCTGACCTTTCTGGCTAGGCTTAGGGAATGTTCCGATTCCTGACCGCGTGCCCCGGCGGCACCCGCGATGCCCGCTAGACCCGGCGCTCCCCTGCTCATTGCCGTGGACGGCTTCTCCGGTGCCGGCAAAACCACCCTGGCCACGGAAATCGCCGCCGCCATGACGCGCCGCGGCTCGGTGCAGCTGTTCCATCTGGAGGACATTTATCCCGGCTGGGACGGCCTCGAATCGGGAATGACGTATTACCGCGAGCAGATCCTGCGCCCGCTCGCCGGGAACCGGGCCGCACGCTGGCAGGCCTGGGACTGGGAGGCCGGACGCTACGGGCACTGGCGCACCACCGAGCCGGCCGACGTCGTGGTCTTCGAAGGGGTGGGCGCGGCGCACCGAGAGGCGCGCGCCCTGCTGGACACCGCGGTCTGGGTGGAGGGGGAGGAAACGGTCCGGCGCCGCTGTGCGCTGGCGCGTGACGGCGGAACCTACGCGCCGCACTGGGAACGCTGGGCGGCACAGGAACGCCGCTGGGCGGCCGACGACGACGCCGCCTCCGCCGCGGACCTCACCGTGTCCCTCGTGGGGCCGCAGGGAAACACCGCAACCGCACTGGCCGCGGTCCTCGCCTGCCTCCCTCGCTAGACCCTGCCCGGAAAACCGGCCGGGCTGGCTGGGCTGGCTGGGGACGCGCGGAGTCAAAAACCTACTGCAGGGTGGCCGTCAACCTGGCGACGTTGTCGATGTACCGCTGCCACACCGGCCGGCCCACCCAGTTCTCCAGGATCAGTTCCTTGGACAGCGCCCGGTAGGTGTCCTCGATGCGGCGCATCTGTTCCACAATGGTGCCGTCAAACATCATCACTGACACTTCGAGGTTCAGCGAGAAGGACCGCATGTCCATGTTGCTGGACCCCAGCACGGCCACCTCGTTGTCGATGGTGAAGTGCTTCGCGTGCAGCACCAGCGGCTTGGGGTACTGGTAAATCCGGACGCCCGCCCGCAGCAGCGCCTCGTAATAGGAACGCTGCGCGTGGTCCACCAGGAACTGGTCGCCCTTCTCGGACACAAACAGCTCCACGGCCACACCGCGCTGCGCTGCCGTGGTCACCGCGTACAGCAAGGTGTCATCCGGGACGAAGTACGGGCTGGTGATGGAGATGCGGTCGCTGGCCGAATAGATCAGGGACGCGAAGAGGCGCAGGTTGTTTTCCGTGCTGAAGCCGGGACCGCTGGGAACCACCTGGCAGGTGACGTCCCCCGGATCGAAGGACCAGTCGTACAGGTCCAGTTCCTGCTCCAGGTTTTCGTCCGTTTCCGCGTTCCAGTCGGTGGCGAAAACGACGTTGAGTTCATCCACCACGGCACCTTCCACGCGGGCCATCAGCTCGACCCAATTGCGCCCGGACCGGCGGTTGCGGCGCTTGTTGTAGGCCGGTTCCACCAGGTTCTGTGAACCGGTGAAGGCCACCGCACCGTCCACCACGAGGATTTTGCGGTGGTTGCGCAGGTCCGGCCGGCGCCAGCGCCCTTGGAACGGCTCGACCGGGAGCATCCGCCGCCACTGGATATCACTGCTGCGCAGTTCACGCAGCAGCTTCCGGTAGCCGGGAATGCGCAGGGTGCCGATGTGGTCGAACAGGAGGCGGACGGTGACGCCCCGGCCGGCAGCGTCCTTCAGCGCACGGAAGAACCCGCGGGTGACGTCGTCGTACCCCATGATGTAGAACTCCACGTGGACGTACCGCGTGGCTTTTTCCACTTCGCGGGTCATTTCCGTGATGGACTCGTGGTAGTCGCGCTGCAGCTCCACCTTGTTGCCGTCCAGGGTGGGGAAGGACCCCAGCCGGCGGTTCAGTTCGGCCGCATTCAGCACCCACTCGGGGCCACTGTAGTTGGTGCCCTCGGTTTCCAGTTCCTTGGTGTTCTCCCGGACCAGCCGGTTGATTTCCGCCTGCCGCTTCACGCGCTGCTCGGAGAGGCGGTGGTTGCCAAAGAGGGAAAAGAGGATGATGCCGGGAATCGGGAGGAAGAAGATGCACAGCAGCCAGGCCATCGCGGTGGTGGGGCGGCGGTTGCCGGGAACAACGCCCAGGGCAATAATCCGGATCGCGTAATCCACCGCCGTCAGAACGACGGCCGTCCATCCGGACAGCTCAACACCGGTCAGAGACCACCACACACTCTTGCTCCTCCCCAAAGCCGCCTTGGAGACAGCTTATCCGCCCGGAGGCTGCTCCCGGGCCTCCGGGATTACGCTGGTGCCATGACTGTTCTGGTTTTCCTGGATTCCGCCTTCCCCGACGGCCGGCCGGCCGACGCCGGTGAGCCGCAGCTGATGATTAATGACCTGGGCGTGACGCGCGGAGACGGGATCTTTGAATCCCTGCTGGCCGTGGATGGGGTCCCCCGCAAGCCTGATGCCCACTTGGACCGGATGGCCTCCTCCGCGCAGTTGCTGGAGCTGGAGATTCCTTCCCGGAAGGCGTGGGAACGGGCCATCGCCACGGCCCTTCAGCTGCATGCTGAGGCGGAGGGCACCGGTGACACCGGCCGGGCAGCCGTGAAGCTCGTGGTGACCCGAGGCGTCGAGGGTGCGGATACGCCCACCGCGTGGGTGCAGGTGACGGCGGCCGCCGATGCCTCCCGGCAGCGTGCTGAGGGCATCAAGGTCCTGCTCCTGGACCGTGGTTACGACAGCCTGGCCGCCGCCCGCGCGCCGTGGCTGCTGCTTGGCGCCAAGACGCTCTCCTATGCCGTGAACATGGCTGCCCTGCGCTACGTAAAGCAGAACGGCGCCGACGACGCGATTTTCACCTCCTCCGACGGCAAGGTCCTCGAAGGGCCCACCTCCACCGTGGTGCTCGCCCGCGAGCGCAACGGTGTGCGCACCCTCCTCACCCCGGAGCGGAAGAGCGGCATCCTGGCCGGAACCACGCAGGACGCCCTTTTCAAGGCAGCCGAGGCAGCCGGCTGGGAACTGGGTTACGGACCGCTGGTGCCGGAGGATTTGTTCGCGGCCGACGGCGTCTGGCTGGCCTCCAGCATCCGCCTGCTGGTGCCGGTCCGGTCCATCGACGGGCGGGAACTGCCGTTTTCCGCAGCTTTGAACAGCGAACTCACCCGACTGGCGGACGAAGCGCTCTGACCCGGGAGTGGCCAGCCCCCAGGGCCGGCCTCAGGTCAGGATGAAGTTGAAGGTTCCGGCGGTCACCGCCGCGGCCACGGCTGCCGCGGACACGGCCAGCCCTGCCCCGAAAATGACGGCATCGATCCGGCTGTAGGTGGACGTCCTGGCCCAGGAACGTTCCGCAGCCCCGAAGCCACGCGCTTCCATGGCCGTGGCGAGGCGCGTGGCACGGCGGATGGCCTGCACCAGCAAGGCCAGGGACTGCCCCGCGAAGCCGCGGAGCCGCGCGGCTCCCCCGGCGTCGGGACCGGCCCCGCGGGCGTGCCGGGCCAGGCCGATGGTGCGCCATTCCTCCACGAGCAGGCCCACCAGCCGCATGGCCGCCAAGGCGCCCAGCACAAAGCGGTGCGGCAGCCGGAGCTTCTGGGCCAGGGCATCGGCCAGGTCCGTGGGATCCGTGGTGGCCAGCAGATAGATTCCCGGCAGCGCAATCGCCAGGCCGCGCAGGCCGATGGCAATACCCGCGGCTATGGAACCGGAGGTGAACACCAGCGGACCGGCGTCGAACAGCACCGTTCCGGTCTTCTCCGCCAGCAGCGCCGTCCCCCACGCCCCGATCAGGGCCGCAACAAGCAGCGGCCAGATCCGCCGTACCAGCGTCCCCGGCCGGATATGCAGCAGCGGCAGCAGGGCCAGCTCGGCGGTGAGGACGACGGCGGCGCTCACCCAGTCCACCGTGATCAGTACGGCCAGGGTCAGGAACACTGCCGCCGCGAGCTTCGACAGCGGATTGGCCCGGGCAAGGAACGTCCGGGCGGACGGCGCCGGTGCCCCGGCAACTGCGGCGCTCACGGACTCACCCCGGCATCCGGCACCGGACCGGCCACGCCGGCGGGCGCGGGTGCGGGTGCGGGCGCGGGGGCACTACCCACTGCTGTCAGCACTCCGTCCACCACCCGCAGCTCGCGGGAGGCGAGCGCAGAGATGAACTCGGCGTCGTGCGTCACGGACACCACACAGCGTCCCTCCGCCAACTGCCCGCGCAGCAGGGCCACAAGTTCTGCCCAGGTGCGTGCGTCCTGTCCGAAGGTTGGTTCGTCCAGCAGCAGGATGGACGGCTCCGTCGCCAGCATGGTTGCTACGGAGAGCCGGCGTTTTTCCCCGCCGGACAGCGTGAACGGGCTGGCGTCCAGCAATCTGTCCAGCCGCAGCCGTTCAGCGAGGAGCTGCACCGTGGCCAGCACCTGCGCATCCGTGTCCCGGCCGAGCCGCCTGGGCCCGAAGGCGAGTTCGTCCAGCACGGTGGTGGCCAGGAACTGGTGTTCCGGCTCCTGGAAGACGGTGCCGATCCGGTCCACCAGCTGCGCGGAGGTCCAGCGGCCGGGTTCCGGCCGGGCGGTTCCGGCCAGCACCGGAGCAGCGGCCAGGGTACCGTCCCTGGGCCGGAGCAACCCGCCCAGGGTCAGGGCGAGGGTGGATTTCCCGGCGCCGTTGGGTCCGGTGATGCCGACGGCGGTTCCGGCGTTCAGGCTCACGTCCACTCCCGTCAGCACCGCAGGGCCCCGGCCCGTGCGGGCCACAGCCAATCCGCGCGCCTCCAGCAGCCGGGGGCTGGGGGCGGCAGCGGTCCAGGGTCCGCCCGGGATTTCCGGTCCGCTGCCGGGAAGCCAGACACCGGACTCCGCCAGGGTGCGCCGGTGTGAGGGATTGCCGAGTACCTGCTCCGGGGAGCCGTCCGCCAGCACCCCGCCGCCGGCGGCAAGGACCACCACGCGGTCCACGACGCCGGCCCAGACCTCCACCCGGTGCTCCACCACGATGAGCGTGGCGCCGGTACGGTCCAGCACCCGGGTGACGGCGTCGCGGATTTCCACTACCCCGTCGGGGTCCAGGTTGGCCGTGGGTTCGTCCAGGAGCAGCAGTCCGGGTTCCATGGCCATGACGGACGCGAGGGCCAGACGCTGCTTCTGCCCGCCGGAGAGCGCGGACGTGGAACGGTCCAGCGGAACGTCGAGTCCGACGTCGGCCAGTGCTGCCCGCACCCGCGGCCAGATTTCGGCGGCCGGAACCGCCAGGTTCTCCGCGCCGAACGCTACTTCGTCCCCGACCCGGGACAGGACGGTCTGGGAATCCGGGTCCTGCAGGACCAGCCCGGCCCGGCCGCGGAGGGAGGCGGGATGGGCGCCGTCGAGCAGCAGGGTGCCGTGCTCCTCGCCGCCGGTATCGGGGCCCAGGACCCCCGCGAGGGCGTGCAGGAACGTTGATTTGCCGGCACCGGAGGCACCGAGCAGCAGCACCCGTTCACCGGGGGAAACCGTCAGGTCCAGCCCTGAGACCGCCGGGCCCGTCCGTCCGCCGTGCCGCCAGCCCCAGCCGCGGGCCGTCAAGGCCGCCGGGCGGGACCGGGTGCGGGATGCCGGGGATGTGCCAGCCGATGTGTCAGCCAGCGTGGACAGCCCGGCGGGCCGGCCGCGGCCGCCTGTGAAGCCGAACCGCACCGCTACGCCTGCCCCGTCCGTCCGGACGCAAACGGAGCGAGCGCGCCCGTCCGGGCCAGGGCACGGACGGCCAGCCACGACAGGCCGCCGGCAAGCACCGCGCCCGAAACAGCAGTGAGCAGGACATACAGCAGCTGCCACTGCGCGGCCCACTCCACGTTGTAGAGGACGTTTTCGCTCAAGCCCAGGAACAGGCCCGACCCCAGCCCCGCGAGCAGGGCCACGGGAAGGGTGAAGCGGCGGTACAGGAACAGCAGGAACACCAGCTCGGCACCCAGGCCCTGCAGGAAGCCGGAAAGCAGCACGGACAGGCCGAACTGGGTGCCCAGCACACCCGACACCGCCGCGGCCAGCATTTCGCAGTAGACGGCGGCACCCGGTTTGCGGATGATGAGCCCGCCCAGCACCCCGGCGATCAGCCAGCCGCCGGTATAGAGACCGGCAAGCGGCGGAAAGGCCGCGGTGAGTGCGCTGATCCCGGCGTAGCCCAGGGACCAGGCCCAGAACACGACGCCTACGGCCACGGCAAGGACGGACGCGACAACAATGTCCACCACACGCCAGCTGCGCCCGGAGGCTGCGGATCTGGCGGAGCGGGGTGCTGCGGAAAGGTCTTTCATGAATATCCTCCTGTTTTCAGGAGGGGAGGGTGCTGCGGCACCGGCGAACCGGCGCACTTCCCCCGTAGGCCGCTGCCGGCCAACGGGGAATTTCCCTGAGCTCTCGACTCCCTTCGCCGGTACTAACCGGATCAGGTTCGAGGGTCTGCGGCTACCCGCACTCTCAGCGCCTTGTCTCCGCGGGTCCGAAGGACCTGATGCGGGACGGCGCTCCCCTGTCGTATGTTTGCGCTTCCACTCTACACAGCCACCCCCGATCCGGCGACGGGTAAACGGGTACCGTAGGGTTAGGAAAAACGCCCGAAGCTAGGAGTCCTCATGAACCTGATCCTCAAACTGCTCGGAACCGGAGGCAGCATCCTCGCCGGACTCGTCGCCACCAAGGTGCTGGATTTCGCCTGGACAAAGGCCACCGGCAACGAGCCGCCCAAAGATGCCGAGGGCAGCCTGGAAAACAGCCTCCGCTCCGCCGTGGCCTTCGCCTTGGTCTCCGGTGCTGTCAGCCAGGTCATCCGTGTGCTGACCAACCGCGGCACGCAGCGCGCCATCCAGCGGTACCAGAAGACCCCGGAAATGGTCTAACCCGCCGCTTCTGCTCCGCCCCCGGGCGGAACATCACGCTCAGCCCTCGGGACTGCTTCCCGGGTGCTGGGCGTTGCTGTTTAACCTGCGTTCCTCCGCCGTGCCCCGGCCGGCCAGCAGCTCGTCGTCGTCGAGCTCTACAGCATGCTCGTGCCCCGGATCATCGTCCACGCGTGGATCGTCTTCCTCATTTTCGAGGGCTTCCTCTTCGGCTTCCCGGAGCAGCCGCTGGGCGCGTTCAACGACGTCGTCGAGTTCGTCGATGACCAGCAGTTCGGGCCGCAGGTGCTTGGTCCGGTACCCGGCGCGCCCCACCATGTGGGCGGACACCGGCGCGGTCAGGAGCATAAAGATCCAGGCCACGGCCAGGATGGGCAGCAGTTTCCAGCTGCGGAACTCCACCGCCATGGCCAGCAGGAACAGCAGCAGTCCCAGCACCTGGGGTTTGGACGCCGCGTGCATGCGGCTGAGCAGATCCGGAAAGCGGATCAGGCCGATGGCAGCGGCCAGGGACATCAGCGCACCGCCGAACATCAGCACGGCGACGATCATGTCGATTACGGTCTCATCCATGTCCTACCGCCTGTCCGTCACGAAACGGGCCACCGTCACGGAGCCGATGAACCCGATCAGGGAGATGGCCACCAGCAGGGCGAGGTAGTCGAGGTTGCGGTAGACAATCATGTCAACGGCCAGCGCCGCCCCCACAATGGCCAGCAGCACATCCGTGGCCAGCACCCGGTCCAGGATCGAGGGGCCGCGGGCAATCCGGTAAATGGCACCGGCGCCCGCCACGGCCAGCATGCTGGACACCACCATGACGGCTGCACTCATCATGCCCACCCTCCTATCTTCTGTTTCCGCGTTTCAGCGGTTTCAGCCCGCAGTGCGGCCAGCTCCTCTTTGGTTCCCATCGTGCGGATCAGCCATGCTTCGGCATTCAGCACGTCTTCCCGCACCTTTTCCGCCTGCTCGGGCGTCGAGACATTCAGTGCGTGCAGGTAGAGCGTGGAAGTGGAGCGGTCCACTTCCACAATCAGCGATCCGGGAATCAGGGACAGCGCATGCCCAGTGGCCGTGGTCAGCAAGTCGGAGCGGCTGCGCAGTTTCACGCCGATCACGCCGTTGCGGATCCGCGGGCCGCGGACGACGGCGAGCCAGAAGACGTGGAAGCTGGCCTGCACCAGCTTCCAGATAAAGCGTCCGGCAAAGACCGCCGCGTAGAGCGGGTTGAACCTGCCGCTGAGTTCCACGGGCGGGAGGTAGAAGATGTTCGCCACGATCAAGGCGATCGCTGCCCCGAAGATCAGGTTCCCGGCGCTGAAATCCTGCCACAGGGCACCCCAGAGGAAGACCAGCCAGATCAGCAGCGGCAGTTCCTGCAGCAGCGGGACACGTGGCCGGTTGCGCATGCGTGCTTCCTTGGTCATTGGGCCGCCCCTTCGCCAAGTACCGCTTCGATGTAGGGGGTCCGGTCCAGCAGGTCCCGGGCCGCGCCGTCGCTGAGCGAGAACAGCGGTCCCGCCGCCACGGTCAGGGCAACGCCGAGTGCCACCAGCCCCGCCGTCGGGTAGACCATGGTCCGGGGCAGCAGGTCCACTGAATCCCGGCCGGAGAACCGTCCGGTGGGGTGCTCGCTGACATTCTCCGAGCTGCGCAGGCTGGACCCGTCGGCGCTCGTGGCCAGCAGGATGGGGTCCGGGTGCACGGCGTCCTCGGGGGTCCGCCAGAACGCACGGTTCCAGACCCGGGCCATCACCAGCAGGGTCAACAGGCTGGTGGCGGCACCCGCACCCACCAGGACATAGGCCAGCGGCGTGCCCAGCTCGACGCCGGCCTGCATCAGGCCGAGCTTGCCGAGGAAGCCGGAGAACGGCGGAATACCGGCCAGGTTGATGGCCGGAATGAAGTACAGCACCGCCAGCAGCGGCGACAGCCGGGCCAGCCCGCCGAGCCGGTCCATGTTGGCGGTTCCACCGCGGCGTTCGATCAGGCCCGTCACCATGAACAGCGAGGTCTGCACCGTAATGTGGTGCACCACGTAGAACACGGTGGAACCGATGCCCACCACGGAGGCAATCGCCAGCCCGAACACCATGTAGCCGATGTGGCTGACCAGGGTGAAGGAAAGCATACGTTTGATGTCGGTCTGGGCCAGGGCACCCAGGATGCCCACCAGCATGGTCAGCCCGGCCACCACCATCAGCAGCGTGTTGATCCGGTCCCCGGGGAAGAGCAGGGTCTCGGTGCGGACCATGGCGTAGACACCCACCTTGGTCAGCAGGCCGGCGAACACGGCGGTGACCGGCGCCGGAGCGGTGGGATAGGAGTCCGGCAGCCAGAAGGAGAGCGGGAAGATGGCGGCCTTGATCCCGAACGCCACCAGCAGCATCAGGTGCAGCATCAGCTGGGTCGCGGGATCCAGTTCGCCGAGCTTCAGCGCCAGGTCCGCCATGTTCACCGTGCCGGTGGCAGCGTAGATCATGGCGATGGAAATCAGGAACAGCAGCGAGGACACCACGCTGACCACCACATAGGTGACACCGGCCCGGATACGCGGCGTGGTGCCGCCCAGCGTCATCAGGACATAGCTGGCGGTCAGCAGGATCTCGAAGCCCACATAGAGGTTGAACAGGTCTCCGGCGAGGAAGGCATTGGACACACCCGCCACGAGAATCAGATAGGTCGGGTGGAAAATCGAAATCGGCCCGTCTTCGTCACCGTCGGTCATACCCTGGCCGGCGGCGTAGATCAGCACGGAGAGGCTGATCGCCGAGGAGACCACCAGCATCAGCGCGGAGAACTGGTCCACCACCATGGTGATGCCGAACGGCGGAAGCCAGCCACCCAGGTCCACTGCCTGCGCGCCGGATTCCCAGACGGAACCCAGCAGGATGACTTCCAGGATCAGGGTGACGCTGAGGATGCTGATGCTGACCGCCCGCTGGGAACGCTGGTGGCGGATCAGGATGAAGGCGAGGGCGGCACCGAAAACCGGAAGCACCACCGCCAGCGGTGCAAGGCTGGCGGTGTTCATCGGGTCACCTCGGAGTCGTTTGGTGTGTTGCCACGCTGGGAGCCGGGAGCCTCTTCGGCTTCCTCCGGCGGAGTGAATTCCGTGGTGTCCTCCGGGACGTCAGCGTCATCCTCGGCATCGAAGCTGCTCTGGCTGGCCACGCGCCGGTCCTCAAGGTCGTCCTGGACCTCGTCCTGCCGGCCCAGGACCCAGGACCGGTAGATGACGCCGAGCATAAAGGCGGTGACCGAGAAGGAAATCACGATCGAGGTCAGGATGAACGCCTGCGGCAGCGGATCGTTGTAGGCATCCGCCGCAATGTCCTTGTTGAAGATCGGTGCCAGCCCGGCCGGGCCGCCGGTGGCCAGCAGCAGGATGTTCGTGGCGTTGGTGAGCATGGCCAGGCCAAGCACCACCCGGGTCAGGCTCCGTTCCAGCAGCAGGTAGATACCGGCGGCGTAGAGGGCTCCCATCACCAGCAGGAGAGTGATGTTCACAGTCACCGTGCCACCTCTTCCTCGGGGCGGGCATCGGCGTCGGAGCCGCCGTCGGGCCGTACCGCAATATCCAGGATTTCCGGTTCCTCCACAATGCTTTCGTTGTCGTCCTCATCGTCGGCGTCGTCCTCGCTGCGCTCGTCGATCTCGGAGCCAAGGCTGCGCAGGACGTCCAGGACCAGCCCCACCACCACGAGATAGACACCGATGTCGAAGATCGTGGAGGTGACGAATTTGACCTCCCCGAAAACCGGCCAGGTGAACTTGAGGATCGCGCTCTGCAGGATCTGCCCGCCGAAGAAGAGCGGCGCGGCAGCGGACAGCGCAATCATGCCCAACCCGCCGCCCAGCAGCGTCCCTGCGCTGACCGGGCTGGCTTCGGCAAGTTCAAAGCGGCCGCCGGCCAGATAGCGGATGGTCAGCGCGAGACCTGCCATCAGTCCTCCGGCGAAACCGCCGCCCGGCGCGTTGTGCCCGGCGATCAGCAGGTAGACGGAGAACAGGATGACGGAGTGGAACAGCAGCCGGGTAATCACCTCGAAGATGATGGAGCGGCGCTCGGGCGCCAGCGTCCGGCCAGCCACGAGCCACGCATCCCGGCCTACGCTGGAGAATTTGCGGGCCAGCGCCAGGGTTGCCTCCCGGCGGCCGGTGGGAGCAAATTGCTCGCGTCCCCGGTCCACCGATCCCGTCGCCACTCCTTCGGCCCGGCGGCGCTTATCGCCACGTCCGCGGACGAAGATCAGCGAGGCCAAACCGGTGGCGGCAATGGCCAGCACCGTGATTTCACCGAACGTGTCCCAGGCCCGGATGTCCACCAGGGTGACGTTGACAATGTTGGAGCCGCCGCCGCCTTCATAGGCGAGCTTTGGGAAGTCGAGGGACACCGGGGCAGCGACGCGTGAGGCCATGGCAGTCATCGCGAACACCACCATGCTGGCGCCGAAGGCGATGCCCAGCAGCGCCCGCAGGAGGCGGTGGCGCTTCGGTTCGCGCTTCCACAGGCGGGCGGGCAGGGAGCGCAGGGCCAGCACGAACGCGACCAGCACGATCGTCTCCACCAGCATCTGGGTCAGGGCCAGGTCCGGCGCGCCCTGGAGGGCGAAGATGAGGGCAATGCCGTAGCCGCTGACTGAGACCATCAGCACGGCGAGGAAACGCTTGGTGGCGCGGGCCGCGGCCAACGCACCCAGGATGACGGCCGCGCCGGCCACAGCCTGCAGCGGGTTGTCGAACCAGCGGAAGCTCTCCGGCATGGGCGCTGACCGCAGGATCACTGCCGTCAGTGGAGCGATGATCGCCATGGTCAGGATGACGAACAGGTAGAACATCAGCGAACCGCGCTGGGTCCGGCCCGTCACCCACACCGCGACGTCGTCGAGCACGCCGACGATGCCGCGGTAGGACCGCTCGGCGTCGAGCGGGAAGGCGACGACCTGCTGGAAGGACTCCATCCGGCGCCGCAGCAGGAAGAGGGTGGTACCGGCGGCGAGGGTAAGCACGGTCAGGCCGAGGGCCGGAGTCAGCCCGTGCCACAGTGCCAGGTGCGTGGGTTTGCCCTCCGCCGGGAAGAGGTCCGCATAGGAGACGATCGCTGCATCCAGCGGGCCCGGCCAGAGGCCGAA
Organism: Arthrobacter sp. zg-Y919; assembly: GCF_030142045.1. Lineage (NCBI taxonomy): Bacteria > Bacillati > Actinomycetota > Actinomycetes > Micrococcales > Micrococcaceae > Arthrobacter > Arthrobacter sp. zg-Y919. Next base: position 2,661,048 of record NZ_CP126242.1, read on the forward strand.
CAGGACAGTGGCGGCCGCCAGGATCGCCGGGGCCGCGAGGAAGGACCAGGACACGGCCTTGAACGGGGTGGGGGCGCAGCCTCCCTTAGTGGCGAAGGCACCCCAAATGAAGCGGGCACTGTAGGCGAAGGTGAGGATGGATCCCGTCACGACGCCCGCCAGCAGGATCCAGGCGGCGAAGCTGCCCTGCTGCTCGGCGTAGTGCACAAAGGTCTCATAGACGGATTCCTTGGCCACAAAGCCCAGCAGCGGCGGCACTCCTGCCATGGACGCTGCACCGATAACGGCGACGACGGCCAGTTTCGGCGCGGCGCGGAAGATGCCCGAGAGTTTGCGGATGTCCCGGGTTCCGGCCTGGTGGTCGATGATCCCGACCACCAGGAACAGGGTGGCTTTGAAGAAGCCGTGCGCCAGCAGCAGGCCCATCCCGGCGACGGCGGCCTCCCGGCTGCCCAGCCCCACCACCAGTGTGAGGAAACCGAGCTGGCTGACCGTGCCGTAGGCCAGGATGAGCTTCACATCGAACTGGCGTAGGGCGCGCCAACCGCCCAGCAGCATGGTCGCCAGACCTAGGACCAGGACGATGGGATGCCAGAGCAGCGTTTCGGAGAAGCCGGGGGCCAGCCGGGCAATGAGGTAGATGCCGGCCTTCACCATGGCGGCGGCATGCAGGTAGGCACTGACCGGGGTGGGGGCGGCCATCGCGGCGGGCAGCCAGAAGTGGAAGGGCACCAGGGCGGACTTGGAAACGGCCCCCACGAGCATCAGGGCAATCGCCACGTTGACCAGCGCCCCGGCCTCCACCAGTTCCGGTGCCTGCGCCAGGATCTCGGAGATCCGGTATGTCCCTGCGGCGGAGCCGAGCAGGATCATCCCGACCAGCATCGCCAGGCCGCCGAGGGTCGTGACGATCAATGCCTGCAGCGCCGCACGCCGTGCGGAGAGCCGGTGTGCCGAGTATCCGATCAGCAGGTAGGACAGGACGGTGGTGAGTTCCCAGAAAATGAACAGCAGGATCAGGTCATCTGCCGTAACCAAGCCGAACATCGCGGCAGCGAAGGCCAGCAGCTGGGCGCCGAAGCTGCCCATCTTGGGATCTTTCGGCCGGAAGTACCTGGCGCAGTAGAACAGGACCAGGGCGCCGACGCCGAGGATCAGGATGGAGAGCAGCGCCGAGAGCGTGTCCATCCGGAACGCCAGCTCAACCCGCAGCTCGGGAATCCAGGGGATGGTGACCGACGGCGGCGCGTTCGGGGCGCCGGAGGCCAGGGTCTGGCCGGCCCCGGTGTACTGGGGGAAAGTGGCAATGAGCCAGGCAAAGGCAGCCGCGGGGAAGGCGGCAAGTATGTAGAACGCCGACCGTCCGGCCTTCCGGAACATTAAGGGCGCAACAAGTGCCACCGCAAACATGACGGTGAGCACAAACAGCACAATGATCTCCCGGGCTCTCTTATCGATTTTGCAGCACTTATATGGCTGTAGTGATCGCTGTAATTCCTAAGGGGGCGTTCAGGGTCGTATATACATACTACCCATGGCATACGCATGCCTTTGTCCCTGGGCAGCGTTCCCCCGGGGGCCGGCACCGGCGTTTCAGGTTCCGGATACCCGCACCGGCCCTAGCACCCGCTAGGCTCAGCGGCATGGGTCTCAGCACAGAAAAAACGTCTCCGGCCGCTCCCAGTGGGAGCACCCCGGCACCTGCCCGTTGGAAGCAGGTGGCGGCATGGGCTTCCTGGGACTGGGGATCGGCTGCCTTCAACGCGGTGATGACCACTTTTGTCTTCACCGTGTACCTGACGTCCTCGTCGTTTGGGGACACTGACACAAACTCCGCCGTGCTCGGCGCCGCACTGGCCATTGCCGGCGTTGCCATCGCCGTCCTCGCTCCGGTCACCGGGCAGCGGTCGGACGCAGGTGGACGCCGCCGCAAATGGCTGACCATCAACACCCTGCTGACCTGCGCCCTGGTCGCCGCGTGCTGGTTCGTCCTGCCCTCCCCGGATTACCTCATCCTGGGTGTGGCGCTGATCGCCGCGGCAAACCTGTTCTTCGAGTTTGCCGGTGTGAACTACAACGCCATGCTCGGCCAGGTCTCCACGCCCGCCACCGTCGGCAGGATCAGCGGCCTGGGCTGGGCCATGGGATATGTGGGCGGCATCGCGGCCCTGGCGCTGGTGCTCGTGGGGTTCGTCCAGCCCGACGTCGGCTGGTTCGGCGTCACTACCGAAGACGGCTTGAACCTCCGGGCCGTGGCACTGTTTTCCGCCGTCTGGTTCCTGCTCTTTGCCCTGCCGCTGATGTTCGCCGTTCCCGAAGTCCAGCGGCAGGAGGCGGTGGCGCGCCTGGGCATCCTTGCGTCCTACAAGCTGCTGTTCCACCGCATCAAGGTCCTCTTCAGGACTGACCGGCACACCATTTACTTCCTGCTGGCCAGTGCCGTCTTCCGCGACGGGCTCGCGGCCGTCTTCACCTTCGGCGGCGTCATCGCGGCAGGCACCTTCGGGTGGGAACTGTCCCAGGTAATCATGTTTGCCATCTTCGGCAACGTGGTGGCCGCCGTGGGATCCGTCATCGGCGGGTTCCTCGACGACCGCTTCGGCCCCAAGGCGGTAATCGTCGGTTCGCTGATTGGGCTCATCATCGCAGGCACCGCCGTCGTCGTGCTGGGTCCCGGCGACCAGGACCTGCTGGGGCTGCAGTGGACCGGGGACACCACGTTCTGGATCTTCGGCCTGATGCTGTGCCTGTTCGTGGGCCCGGCCCAGTCGGCGTCGCGGGCGTTCCTGGCCCGGCTCGCACCGGAGGGCAAGGAAGGCGAGCTGTTCGGCCTGTACGCCACCACCGGGCGGGCGGTCAGCTTCCTGGCCCCCACACTGTTCTCGGCCTGCATCGTCATCTTCGGAGCCCAGCGCTACGGCATCATCGGCATCGTGGCCGTGCTGCTGCTGGGTCTGCTCGTCCTGCTCCCCGTCCGCTCCCCCGCTGCACGGACCGCTTCACCCGTCGAAAAGGCGTAGGTCCGGCGTAGGTCCGGTCCGCCGGACTGGTGTGCGGGCCCGGCCTGCGGGACTAGCTCCGGCCTCCAGGCCTACGCCTGACTCCGGCCTCCAGGCCTGACTCCGGCGGCAACGAAATTCCTCGCTCGCAGAGCTCGCTTGGAATATTAAAGCCGCCTACGCCAGACCCTACGGCCGGGCGGGCACGGCACCTCACGCCTCCGCCAGACCCTACGGCCGGGCGGGCACGGCACCTCTGGCAGGGGCTCCGGCGGGGTGGGCACGCCGCAAGTCCGGACCTGCGCCCGGACTCCCTCCGGGTTGTCGGAATCCCTACCGTTTGTGGCAATCCCTCCGCCGCGCAGCGGAGGGACGTGCACAAACCGGAGGGAGTTGTACAAACCGGAGGTTTTTGCCCGGGTTGCCGGTTACCGCAGGGGCATCCCTTAGGAGGCGCTGACGCCGGCCGTGTCCTCGTCGTTCGCGGCAGTGCTGACGTCGGTGCGGTGGAAGTTCAGGTGGCTGCGCGACGCCGTCGGGCCCCGCTGGCCCTGATACCGGTTGCCGTAGCGGCCGGACCCGTACGCGTGCTCCGCCGGAGAGCTCAGCCGGAAGAAGCAGAGCTGGCCGATCTTGGAGCCGGGCCAGAGCTTGATGGGCAGCGTCGCCATGTTGGAAAGCTCCAGCGTGACGTGGCCGGAGAATCCCGGGTCAATAAAGCCGGCGGTGGAGTGCGTCAGGAGCCCCAGCCGTCCCAGCGAGGACTTCCCTTCCAGGCGCGCGGCAATATCGTCCGGCAGGGTGACCTGTTCGTAGGTGGAGCCCAGGACAAACTCGCCGGGATGGAGGATGAAGGGCTCGTCCGGAGCCACCTCCACCAGGCGCGTCAGCTCCGGCTGGTCCTGCGAGGGATCAATGTGGGCGTATTTGTGGTTGTCGAATAGCCGGAAGAAGCGGTCGATGCGGACATCGACACTGGAAGGCTGGACCATTGCGGGGTCGTAGGGGTCCAGGGCAATCCGGTTATCGGCAATCTCGGCTCGGATGTCACGGTCAGATATCAGCACTCTTCAAAAATAGCGCATGCACCTAGCGGCCGATTTCCGTCCGCACCGCATAGAGCTCAGGGAAAAACGTCAGTTCCAGGGCGCGGCGCAGGAAGCTGGCTCCGCTGGAACCGCCGGTTCCGCGCTTCATGCCGATGGTGCGTTCCACTGTCTTCACATGTCGGAAACGCCACAACTGGAAGTTGTCCTCGAGATCCACCAGCTCTTCACAGGCCTCGTACACGTCCCAGTTTGAGGCGGGGTTCTCGTAGACGTACTTGTAGACCGCCAGCAGCGACTCGTCATACACATGGGCCTGCGTCACGTCACGGTCCAGCAGTTCCGGTGCCACTGCATAGCCGCGGCGGGCCAGGTAGCGGATGAACTCGTCGTAGATGCTGGTTTGGGAGAGCACCCGGGACAACAGGTCCTGGGCCTCCGGATCGGCCGCGAAGACGGCAATCATCGCTTCGTTCTTGTTGCCCAGCAGGAACTCCACGGCACGGTACTGGTAGGACTGGAAGCCGCTGGAGGCGCCCAGGTCGTCACGGAACTCGGAGTATTCGGACGGGGTCAGCGTGGCCAGCACCGACCATTGCTCCGTCAGCGAGCGCTGGATGTGCTTGATCCGGGCGATGCCTTTCATGGCCGACCGCAGATCATCAGCCGCCAGCCGGGCACGCACGGCAAGCAGCTCGTGCAGGACGAGCTTCAGCCACAGTTCCGAGGTCTGGTGCTGGATGATGAAGAGCATCTCGTCATGGTGCTCCGGACGGCTCACGGGATGCTGCGCGGACAGCAGCTCATCGAGGGCAAGGTAGGAGCCGTAGCTCATCTTGTCGCTGAAATCCCGTTCAATGCCTGCTTCGAGGCTGCGGGTGTTCTCGTTCGGACTCATGCCCACCACGGTAGCCGCTGGATATGCCAGACTTGGAGTTTTGGCACCAATCCTCCCAAGGAGAGTCCCCCATGGAACCGGACAACACCCCCGAGATCCCGACAATGCCGCTGGCCCATGACGATGTTGAGGCGCCCGGCGCGGCGCTGGAAGAAGCCATCACCGCCGGCCGCGAGGGACGGCTCAGCAACCGCGAGGTCATGTCAGTGATCTGGACCTCGGAGCTGCTCAGCGTGGGGCGGCTCGCGAAGAACGATGATCCGTCGTCCTTCCAGGCCGTGGTGCTGAAGGCACCCGATGCCGACTACTCCGTGGCTGCCACGTTCACCTCCCCGGACCACATCCCCCAGCAGCTGCGCGAGGCCGCGCCCGTGATCGTCAAGGCAAGCGGCGAGGCAACCATCCGCAGCATTGCGGCGGGATACGGCATGTCCGTGAACCCCGGCCACGAAGTAGGGCTGGAAATCGGCCCCGACGTCGTTGCCTCGCTGGTCGCAGCTTCTGAACAGACCACCGGTCAGCCGGAAGATCAGACGGAAGAGCCCGTCCGGACGGAACGCACGGACGCGGAGCACTAAACCGGCGCGGGGAGGGCCGGAAACGGCCGCTTAGGTTGCGTTATGGCCATTTGATGCCGTTTTTGCAGCCCCGGCCCTTGCAGTGTCGGTGGCGGAGCCTACGCTTGGGAACCTCACAACAGAGGGAGGGCTGTACCGTGACCAACTCGAGGATGGCTTCGTCGATCTGTTCCATCGTTCCGCCGTATCTGCTGGACCGCCTGGCTGCCGCCGATGATCCCGCCAGGGCGACGGCGGCGAAGGCCGCCCGCCGGGCCCTGACCGGGATCGAGGGCGTGGAAGCGGCCCGTTCGGTACCGCATCCAGTCCCGTCCCGAAGTTCCGGTACGGCTCTCACGCCGTCGCTGCGCCGTTCCGTTTCCGACGCCCTCGGCATGGAGGACCTGCCGGGTATCGTGGTGCGGTCCGAGGGCGGGCCGGCAACGGGCGATCCCGCCGTGGACGAGACCTACGACGGACTCGGCGCCACCTACCGTCTCTTCGGCGATGCCTACGGCCGGTCCTCGCTTGACGGCGCAGGGCGGTCGCTCGAGGCCACAGTCCACTACGGGCGGGACTACGACAACGCCTTCTGGGACGGTTCCCGGATGGTGCTCGGCGACGGCGACGGCGAAGTCTTTGAACGCTTCAGCAAGTCGCTGACGGTGATCGGCCACGAGCTGACCCACGGCCTCATCCAATACACTGCCCAGCTGGACTACCGCGGCCAGGCCGGAGCCCTCAACGAATCGGTTGCGGACGTCTTCGGTGTGCTCGTGGAACAGAAACTGTTGGGCCAGAGGGCCGAGGAGGCCAGTTGGCTGGTGGGCGAAGGCCTGTTTACTCCACTGGTGCAGGGGCATGCGCTGCGGTCGCTGAAGGCTCCGGGCACTGCCTACGACGACGATGTGCTGGGCAAAGACCCCCAGCCGGGGTCCATGGAGGACTTCGTGGACACCGCGGCGGACAACGGTGGTGTCCATATCAACTCGGGGATCCCCAACCGCGCCTTTTACCTGGTGGCTGCGGCTCTGGGCGGGTATGCGTGGGAACGTGCGGGGCAGGTCTGGTACGACACAATCACCGAGCGTAATTTCCCTGCGGACGCGACCTTCGCGGTCTTCGCCGGTGCCACGCTTACGGCGGCGGAAAAACGGTACGGGGCCGGAACCGAAGAAAGTACTGCTGTGCAGGCCGCATGGAAAGAGGTTAACGTCTTGGTATGAAACTGGTTGTAGTGCGCAGCGGCGGCTTTGCCGGCATGCAGCGCACCTGGAGCACGCAGGTCAGCTCCGAAGAGGCACAGGAGCGGTGGCTTCCGCTGCTCAACGACCCCCCGGAAGTCCCGGACAGCGAACCGGACCGCTTCACGTACGAGATTTCCGTGGGCCCCGCGGCCGTCACCATCCCGGAACGCCAGGTCAAGGGCAGGTGGCGCGAACTGGTGGACCGTGCACGCACCGGCGGCGAGGCATCCGGCGGCGAGGCAGCGGACGGAAAGGACGCCGGCGAGGCAAGCGGGAATTAGGCAACCAGTGGGTTGCATGTAAAGTTAGAAACTGTGCCGGATCCCTTCCGGACACTGCGGGCGTAGCTCAATGGTAGAGCGCTAGCTTCCCAAGCTTGATACGCGGGTTCGATTCCCGTCGCCCGCTCCCCTGGGGCCCCCTCCACTCTGGACTGCCGGTGTCAACCCCCGGCTCGTGTTCCTGTGCAATCGGCGTAGACTTGTCCGCGATGAACCGGAAAATGTTTAAGTCCAAAATCCACCGCGCAACGGTGACCCATGCCGACCTGCACTACGTGGGGTCGGTGACAGTCGACCTTGACCTTCTCGAGGCCGCCGACATCCTGCCCGGCGAGCTCGTCTCGATTGTCGACGTCGACAACGGCGCCCGCCTGGAGACGTACACCATCGCCGGCGAGCGCGGCTCCGGCGTGCTGGGCATCAACGGGGCTGCTGCACATCTGGTGCACGTGGGTGACACCGTCATCCTCATTACCTACGCAGACATGACGACCGATGAGGCCCGCTCCTTTGTGCCCACGGTCGTCCACGTAGATTCCGCCAACCGCATCCTCGAACTGGGAACGGATCCCGCCGAGGCCGTGACCGAGGGCACCGAGCGTCCCCCGCTGGCCCTGGACAACACCCAGGTCATGGGCACCACGCCGGACGTACCCGCCGAAGCCAGATAGCCGCATCCGGTGCTGGGGGTACTCACCGGATTCGCCGTTGTCTGGATCATCATCCTTACCGGCTATGCCATCGGCAGGCTCGGGGTGCTGGGGGAAAACGCCCAGACCGTCCTGAGCCGGCTGGCGTTCTTCGTGGCTTCCCCCGCGCTGCTGCTCATTACCCTCAGCGACGCGGACCTGCACACGGTCTTCTCACTCCCGCTGCTGGTGGCTGCCGCCAGCGCCCTGGCCACCGCCCTCCTGTATGTGCTGGTCACCCGCTGGTGGCTGCGCCGGCCGCTGCCGGAGCTCCTTATCTCGGCGATGTCCTCCTCCCTGGTGAACGCTGCCAACCTCGGGCTGCCCATCTGTGTGTATGTCCTCGGGGATGCCGCCTATATTGCGCCGGTGCTGATCTTCCAGCTTGCCTTCTTCACCCCGTTGTTCCTCATGTTCATGGATTCGGCCACCAGCGGGCGGCGCACATCCGTCCGGGTTTTCGCCGGCCAGGTGGTGCGGAACCCGATCATCGTCGGGTCCCTGATCGGCCTGCTGCTGGCCGCCACCGGAACGCAGCTGCCCGAGATCATCCACGAACCGGTCTCCCTCATCGGCGGGGCGGCGGTTCCGGCCATGCTGTTGGCCTTCGGCCTCTCCCTGGTGGGTTCGCGGCCGCTGGAGGCCGACGGCGGCAGGCGCGCCGACGTCGTCCTCGCCTCTGCATTCAAACTCCTGCTCCAGCCCCTGCTGGCCTACCTGCTGGCCCGTTTTGTCCTGGGGATGGACGGGCACCTCCTCTTCGCCGTCGTCGTCACCGCCGCGCTGCCTACGGCCCAGAATGTCTTCGTTGCCGCTGCCCGCTACCGGGAGGGCGTACTGGTCGCCAAGGACACCGTGCTGCTCACCACCGTTGCCTCGCTTCCCGTGCTGGTTCTCGCCGCAGCCCTCCTGACCTGAGGATTTACCCGCCCTACCCCGTTCGGATGTGGCATAAATTACGTTCTGGGCCTATGGTCAAAGAAAAGGCTGCTTAGTAGGTTGCAGCTCGTTCCCTGCAATGCCGCGGGGACGTCTATGACGAGGTGGAGGCACAGTACCTATGCCAAAGGACGCAAGATACGTGGGGCGCACCCGGAAAGGGGTACGGGCAGCTTCCGGCGCTGTTCTGGCCTTGGCTGCGACTCTGCTGACCGGCTGCGGAACCGACGAGGGCGCAGCACCAACATTGACCTGGTACATCAATCCGGATGCCGGCGGGCAGGCAGAGCTGGCCCAGCAATGCACCGAGGCCTCCGGCGGCGCGTACACCATCGAAACGTCGCTGCTGCCCAATGATGCCGCCTCCCAGCGCGAGCAGCTGGCCCGCCGCCTGGCGGCCGGGGACAAAAGCATGGACATCATGAGCCTGGACCCGCCCAACGTGCCCGAGTACGCGGAGCCGGGCTATCTGGCCCCCGTCCCCGAGGATGTCGCCGCCAGGACCACCGAGGGCGTGCTGGAAGGCGCCCTTGAGGGTGCCAAGTGGAAGGACAAAGTGGTCGCGGTTCCGTTCTGGGCCAACACCCAGATCCTCTGGTACCGCAAGTCCGTGGCGGCCGCCGCAGGGCTGGACATGACCCAACCCGTGACGTGGGACCAGGTGATCGACGCCGCCCAGAGCCAGGACAAGTACATCGGTGTGCAGGGCGCACGCGCAGAGTCCATGACCGTGTGGGTCAATGCCCTGGTGGCATCGGCCGGCGGCGAGATCGTGGAGAACCCGGACGCACCGGCGGACGAACTCAAGCTGGGCCTGGACTCGAAGGCCGGAAAGCAGGCGGCCGACGTGGTCTCCACTATCGGCAAGGAGGGCCTGGGCGGTCCGGGCCTTCCGACACAGACGGAAAACACGTCCATGATCCAGTTCCAGGGTGACCAGGGTTCGTTTATGGTCAATTACCCCTTCGTCTGGCCGGCCACCAACGCGTCAGTGGAGGAAGGCGCCCTGCCTGCCTCCCTCATCGACGACATCGGCTGGGCGCTTTACCCGGCCATGAACGAGGGCGAGGACACCGCTCCCCCGCTGGGCGGCATCAACCTCGGCGTGGGCTCCAACAGCCAGCATCCGGACCTGGCGTTCGAGGCCATCGAATGCATTGTCTCGCCCGAGAACCAGGCCCAGTACTTCACCACCAACGGCAACCCGCCGTCGAATGAAGAGGCCTACGAAGCCCCGGGCATTGCCGAAACCTTCCCGATGGCCCCGACCATCCGGGACTCGCTGGAGCTGGCCGTACCGCGGCCGCAGACACCGTACTACAACGAGATCTCCACTGGTATCCAGCAGACCTGGACACCGCCGAGCGAGGTCAATCCGGACACCACCCCGGCCGAGAGCCAGAAATTCATTGTCGAGGTCCTTAGAGGGGAGAAACTGCTGTGAGCACTTCCGTCGAAGCGGTCCGGGACGCCCCGGCCAAGCCGGCTGCGACCAGGCAGCCCCTCAGCGACCGCGCCAAAGCGGAGCGGCGGCTGGGATTCTGGCTCGCCGGCCCCGCCTTCATCATCATGCTGGCGGTTACGGCCTATCCGATCCTGCTGGCACTTTGGGAATCATTGTTCAAGTACCGCCTGACTGCCCCGGCGGACCGGGAGTTCGTGGGCCTGGGCAATTACGCCACTATCCTCTCGGACGGCCTGTTCTGGCGGGACCTGGGGGTCACCGTGCTGATTACGATCATCACGGTCGTGATTGAGCTGATTCTGGGCTTTGCCCTGGCCCTGGTGATGAACAGTGCGCTGAAGGCCGTCCGCGGCTGGCTGCGCACCGCGATCCTCGTGCCATACGGCATCATCACGGTGGTTTCGGCCTTCGCCTGGTTCTACGCCTTCGATATCAACTCCGGGTACATCAACAGCTGGTTCGCCTGGGTGCCGGGCATCGATTCGGACCTGAACTGGTTCGCCGACACCTGGACCGCGCTGTCCGTCATCATGGCCTCGGAAATCTGGAAGACCACCCCGTTCATTTCCCTGCTGCTGCTCGCCGGCCTGGCCCAGGTGCCCGGTGAACTGACCGAGGCGGCCGAGGTTGACGGCGCCACCTGGTGGCAGCGGATGTCCAAGGTGATCATCCCGAACATGAAGGCAGCCATCATGGTCGCCGTCCTGTTCCGGGCCCTGGACGCCTTCCGCATCTTCGACAACGTGTACATCATGACCAACGGCGCGTACGGCACCGAGGTGCTGTCGCTGCTGGCCTACCGGACCTCGATTACCCGCCTGGAGATAGGCATGGGCTCCGCCGTGTCGGTCCTGCTGTTCATCTGCGTCATCATCATCTGTTTCATCGCCATCAAACTGTTCAAAGTGGACCTTTCCGGCGCACGAGGGGGTAAATAAGTGAAGTCCTCACCTGCCAAACGGCGGACAATCTGGACCATTATTTCGATCGTGGTTGTCCTGTACGCGCTGTTCCCAGTGGCGTCGATCCTGGCGACCTCGTTCAAGCTGCCCAGCGACCTGACGTCGGGGACCTTCCTCCCGACCAACTGGTCCTGGAGCAACTACGAGCAGATCCTGGTCGGCGACGCCCAGGGGCTGTTCCTGAGCAGCCTGCGTAATTCCATCGGCATCTGCCTGATCGCCACCTTCATCGCCGTCGTCCTGGCCACCCTGTGCGCCTACGCGATTGCCCGCCTGGACTTCCCGGGCAAGAAGCTCGTGCTCACGACGGCGCTGGGTGTCTCGATCTTCCCGGTGATCTCGATCGTGACCCCGCTGTTCAACCTGTGGCGCAACATCGGCCTCTACGACACCTGGCCCGGCCTGATCATCCCCTACCTGTCCCTGACGCTGCCGATCTCCATCTGGACGCTGGCGGCGTTCTTCCGGCAGATCCCGTGGGAACTGGAGCAGGCAGCACAGGTGGACGGTGCCACAACGTGGCAGGCGTTCCGCAAGGCCATTGTTCCGCTCGCGGCACCTGGCGTTTTCACCACCGCGATCATCGCGTTCTTCATCGCCTGGAATGACTTCGTGTACGGCATCTCGCTCACCTCCACCGAGGCAGCGCGGCCGGTTCCGGCGGCACTGGCGTTCTTCACCGGCGCATCGCAGTTCGAGGAACCCACCGGAGCCATCTCCGCTGCCGCGATCATCGTCACCATTCCCGTAGTCGTCCTGGTGCTGGCGTTCCAGCGCCAAATCGTTTCCGGCCTAACCCAGGGCGCCGTCAAGGGCTAGTCCCTTCGGCACCCGGACGAAAGAAAAGGATCCCGAACCATGGCATCTATTACCCTTAACCACCTCGTCAAGAAATACGGCGACGGTTTTCCGGCCGTCAACGATGTCAGCCTGGACATTGCCGACGGTGAGTTCATCATCCTGGTGGGCCCCTCGGGCTGCGGTAAGTCAACGTTGCTGCGCATGATCGTGGGCCTGGAGGACATCACCTCCGGTGACCTGTTGATCAACGGAGAGCGCGTCAACGACAAAGCACCACGTGACCGCAACCTGGCGATGGTGTTCCAGAACTATGCGCTGTACCCGCACCTGACTGTGTACGAGAACATCGCCTTCCCGCTGCGCCTGAACAAGGGCAAGTACAACGATGAGCAGGTCCGCAAGCTCGTGACTGACGCAGCGGCCACCCTGGAACTCACGGACCACCTGGAACGCAAACCGGCCAACCTCTCGGGCGGCCAGCGGCAGCGGGTGGCCATGGGCCGCGCCATCGTCCGGCAGGCCGATGCCTTCCTCTTCGATGAGCCGCTGTCCAACCTGGACGCGAAGCTGCGCGGACAGATGCGTTCGGAGATTGCGCAGATGCAGCGCCGCCTGGGCACCACCAGCGTCTACGTCACCCACGACCAGACCGAGGCCATGACCCTGGGCGACCGGGTGGCGGTGCTGAAGAAGGGGATCCTGCAGCAGGTCGCGTCCCCGCGTGAGCTCTACGAGCAGCCCATCAACCTGTTCGTGGCCGGCTTCATCGGTTCTCCGTCCATGAACTTCCTGCCCGCCACGCTGGAAAACGGCGTGCTGAAGACCGCCGTCGGGGACATCCGCGTTCCAGAGGAGAAGGCGGCGAAGGCTGCCGGCAAGAAGGTTGTCCTGGTGGGCATCCGTCCCGAGTTCTTCGAGGATGCTTCCCTGGTGGAGGAAAGCAAGCTCCAGCACGGCTCCACGTTCACGGCGCCGATCACGCACACGGAGTGGCTGGGCAACGAGCAGTACGGGTACATCCATTTCGATCCCACCCCCGAGGTGCGTGAGCTGTTGGACAACCTGGCCCGGGACATGGACGCCGACGAACTGCGCCCGCAGGTGGTGGTGACGCTCGACGCCGCCAGCCGGATCCGCGGCGGGCGTGACGCCGAACTGTGGCTGGACACCCGCAAGGTGCACCTCTTCGACCCGGAAACCGGGGAGAACCTTACCCGGGACGCCGCTGCCGGTGCGGAGCTGACCGAGGAAGCCAACGCCGCCCGCGCCGAGGAGATCGCTGCCGCCCACGAAGCGGTCCCGGCGGCTGCTTCCTAGCCGTCGGCCGGAGGGGGGCACCCCTGGAGGGAACTGACACGTTGGCCGGACCGGGTAACCGATCCGGCCAACGTCGGTCCGGGCAGGTAACGTAAGAGCGGTGCAGGGAACATCACCGGTAATCAAGGCAGTAGCCGTTTGGCTGCTTGCCCTCATGCTCACTATCGCGGCCGCCGTCGTCGTGACCTATTTCGTGAATGCGAAGGTGTACGGCCCCCAAAAACATGTCGAGAGCTATCTCCAGAAACTGGCCGACGGCGAAGGCGAAGAGGCGCTTGGCCTGCTGAACGCCAAGGTCCCCGAAGCCAATGCGGCGCTGCTCGACGACGACGCGCTCCGCGCCTCGGTTCAGGGACTCGAGGTACTCGAGGTCGGTGACGCCGAGGACATCGGCGGAGACCGCGTAGAGGTGCCCCTGAAGTACGCCTACGGGTCGGCCGAGGGCACCACAAGCTTCGTGCTCGAGAACACCGGGAAACGCTGGCTTTTCTTCGACACGTGGGACTTCGAGCCCGCCGCGCTGCCCACGGTGCAGGTCACCGCCCCGTCGCTCCGCGAAGCGACCCTCAACGGGGTCCGGGTGACCCTTCCCGAGGGAGCCAATACCTTTGCCGCCTTCCCCCTCTCACGGGTGGCTGCCTCCTATGAGAGCCAGTATCTGGCGGCTCCGGAGCAGGAGACCCTGGTAACCGCCGACGGCGATCCGCAGCTCACCCTGGTGCCGGAGGCGACAAAGGAGCTGGTCACCAAGATCGACGCCGGCATCCGCGAGTTCCTTGACGGCTGCACGGCCGCCGACCGGCTGGCACCTCCCGGCTGCCCGTTCTTCCACGAGACCAATAACCGCGTGGAACAGCCGATCCGCTGGAGCATCCAGGACTACCCCGACGTGGAGCTGACACAGGTGGAGGGCCGTTGGGTGCTCAGCCCCCTGACCGGCACTGCACAGGTCACCGCCACGCAGGTTGATCTCTTCACCGGCGGCAAGAGCCCCCTGGTGGCGGAGGAGGCCTTCACCTTCACCGCTTCCCTGCGGGTGGACGGCGAAAACGTCACGTTGAGTCCGCAGGTCCAGTAGCCAGCCAAAACGCCGGCGGCGGCACGGGGAAAATTCCGTGCCGCCGCCGGCGTTTCGTTTAAGGTCAGCCGGTTTCCCCTAACCCGGCTGGGTGCTGCTTAGTCCAGCCCGCGCAGGTCCAGGACCAGCTCCGACTCGCCGCCGGCCTGCAGCACTACTGGAATGCCCCAGTCCTGCTGGTACATGTGGCAGGCCGCGTGGTCCGGGATCTCGCCGCCCGGCTCTCCGTCGCAGGCCGCCGCGCGGGCGGTGATATGCAGGACCCCGTCCGTCACCGTGTCGGACAGCACGAGTTCACGGGTCAGCCCCGTGGCCGTGCCGCCACCGGAAACCAGCAGGTTCTCCGGCGAGGCGGAGATCTTCAGCTGGGTGGGATCTCCCCACCGGTCGTCGAGCTTTTGCCCCTTGGGTGCAGCGAACCGCACGGTCAGGGACAACGGTCCCGCAGACATTGCAGTCTTGGGCCGCTGCGTCTGCCGGGCGCCCTCGTCCACGGACTGGGCTTCCTTGGGGATCGGCAGGCGGACCAGCTGGTGCCGGTTGGACTCAACCACAATCAGGAGCGGCTCCGCGGCGCTGGTGTCCACCAGCACGTCCGAAGGCTCGGCAAGCCCGCGGGCCAGCGTGGAGACGGTACCCGTCACCGGGTCGTACCGGCGCACGGCGCCGTTGTAGGTGTCCGCGATGGCCACGGACCCGTCCGGCAGCACGGCGGTGCCCAGCGGGTGCTGCAGCCGGGCCTCCGAGGCGTCCCCGTCGCGGAAGCCGAAGTCGAACAGTCCGGTGCCGACGGCGGTGTCCACCAGGACGCCGTCGGTCTCCAGCGCGTCCAGGTTCAGGCGGCGCAGCGCGGAAGTCTCGGAATCCGCAACCCAGAGGTTGCCGTCGTTGTCTTCTGCCAGCCCGGAGGACTGGGCGAACCAGGCGTCACCGGCAGGTCCGTCGAGCAGCCCTTCCAGGCCCGTTCCGGCCAGGACAGCCACGGCACCGTTCACCGGGTCGAAACTGAAGATCTGGTGCGTGCCGGCCATGGCGATGACCACCTGCTGCAGCTTCGAGGACCAGACCAGGTCCCACGGAGAGGACAGGGAAACGGTCAGCGGGTCGGCGCCGCGCAGATCGGAGGAATCGGAGGGGGCGCTGTCGTCCGCGGTCTCACCTGATCCGGCCGAAGCCGCACCCGCCTTGGTCTGGTTCCCGGCGTCCAGCAGCCGCTGGACCCCGTTGCCTGCGAGGGTCCGCACTGCACCGGTGGCCAGATTCACCGACCGGAGGCGGTGGTTGACCGTGTCCGCCACAACGACGTCGTACCCAGCCTTTTCCGCCACGTCGGCGGGCAGCAGGGCCACACCCTGGGGTTCGTTGAAGCGTGCCGTGCCGGCGTCGCCGTCGCGCCAGCCCTTGACGCCGTCGCCAATGGTCCGGCGGACGCCGGCCAGGTCGGATTCAAGTTCCACGAGGCGGTGGTGCCCGGTGTCGGCCACCAGGAAGGTACCGCCCGGCAGGGCTGTCACCTTGCCCGGGAAGCGCAGGTCACCGGCGGTGGGTTCGGCCGGGACGTAGGGGCCGTCGCCGCGGTGCAGCGTGCCCTTGGCTTCGTGTTCCTCCACCAGCTCCGCCACAAGCGATTCCAGGCCTGCTGCGTGCCCTTCACCGGACAGGTGGGCCACGATGTACCCCTCGGGGTCCAGGACCACCAGGGTGGGCCAGGCACGGGCGGTGTAGGCCTGCCAGGTGAGCAGCTCCGGGTCATCCAGCACGGGGTGGTGGATCTCGTAGCGTTCCACGGCGGCGGCGAGGGCCACCGGATCCGCTTCATGCTCGAACTTGGGGGAATGGACCCCCACCGTGACCATAACGTCGGAGTACTTTTCCTCCAGCGGCCGGAGCTCGTCCAGGACGTGCAGGCAGTTGATGCAGCAGAAGGTCCAGAAATCCAGCAGCACGATCTTGCCGCGCAGATCCTCCAGGTTCAGCTGCCGGCCGCCGGTGTTCAGCCAGTTCCGGCCCTCCAGTTCGGAGGCCCGCACCCGGTATCCGGCGCGCACGGTTTCAGTCATTAACGATCTCCTTGATCCGGGGTCCCGGCATCGCGCTGCGCCAGGTTTGCAAACATGTTGTTGTAAGCGGTCAGATCGGCGTCGTTATTCCGCTCGGCCGCCCGGTCCGACCGGCGGGTTTCCCGTGCGTCGCTCTTGGACCACTGATAAGCCACGCCAATGGCCACGAAGAGGGTCGGAATTTCACCGATTCCCCACATCAGGGACCCACCCAGTTGCTGGTCCGCAAGGGCGGACAGACCCCATTCGCGGCCCATGTTGCCGAAGTAGGACGCCTGGATCAACGCCGTGCCGCCCATCACGGCCACACCGAAGAAGGCGTGGAAGGCCATGGTCGCCAGCAGGATCACCAGCCGCAGCGGGTACGGGGCCCGGCCCGGGACCGGGTCGATGCCGATCATGGTCAGGATGAAGATGTAGCCGGTGAGCAGGAAGTGCACCACCATCAGTTCATGGCCGACGTGCTCGCGCAGTGCGAGGCCGAAGAGGTCCGAATAGTAGAAGACCACGATCGAGCCGGCGAAGTTGACGGCCGCAAAGACCGGGTTGGTGACGATTTTCGAGAAGCGGGAATGTACTCCGATGAGGATCCACTCCCGGACTCCGCGTGTGCCGTCGGTCCGCGGTGTCAGGGCCTTGAGCGCCAGGGTGACCGGTGCGCCGAGTACCAGGAACAGCGGGACCACCATGGTCAGGGCCATATGCCCCAGCATGTGTGTGCTGAACAGGACCATGCCGTAGATCTGCGGTGCCCCGCAGGTGATGTAGCCCAGGGCGAGCAGGCCCACCAGCCAGCAGACCGCGCGGAGCACCGGCCACTTGTCGCCCCGGCGGCGGACCTTCACGGTGCCGATCAGGTAGGTGGTGGCGAGGGTCAGGATGACAGCCACCCAAAGCCAATCCGGCCGCCATTCGGTGAGGTAGCGTTCGGGGGTCAGCTCCGGCGGAAGGTCATAACCGGTGAGGATACGTGCAGGGGACGCATCCTGGGGAAGCTCTTCCGTCCGCGGCGGTGCGGTGCGCCCCAGAGCCGTGGCCACACCGGACACTGCACCCATGATGGCCAGTTCCACGGCGATGAGCTGCCACAGCACCCGCTGGGCAGGCATCCCGTTCCGCTGGGCAGGTGCACCCTCCGCACCCGGCGTACGGGCCGGATGGGAGCCTTCCAGGCGCGGGATTACCCAGCGGCGGTGCAGGAGTCCCAGGACGCCCAGGAGCAGCGTCAGGCCTGCCTTGGTGAGCACCAGGCCGCCCCACGGGGTAGCGAGCTGGTCCAGTGAGTTGATGCGCAGGGAAGCGTTGACGACGCCGGAGAGGAACACCAGCGCGAACGCGAATCCGGCGAGGGCGGAGAACCGGGCAAGGACTACTCCGGTGATCGAGCCGAGCTGCCGGGAAACAACGGCCAGGACGATGATCCCGCCGATCCACAGGCACACGCCCAGCAGGTGCAGCCCGATGGAGTTCACAGCTGCCGCGTGGTCGTCACCACCGGCCGAGTGGCCTGTCAAGGCCATGGGCAGCAGGGCACCGGCCGCCAGGACCAGGGTGAAGGCCAGCATGCCCAGGGAGCGCACGCCGAAGGTCAGCGCAGCGACAACGGCTGCGATGATACTCACGGCCAGCCAGGCCCGTCCGGTGGCGAAGTCCGTAAGGAAGGATGCCAGGCCCGCTGTGTAAGTCGAGTCGGTGCTGAGCGGCAGGCCGGAAACATCCGAATAGGTGAAGACCATGACCGCCAGCGCGGAGAGGGTCCAGGCGATGGCGGCCGCGGAGGTCAGGGCCAGCGCACGGGTAAATGCCGGGTGTTCCGGTTCTGCTGGCGCCGGCCGGCCGGACGTTGATTTGCGGGTCCGCCGGAAGTTGATGTTTTTGGGCAGGATCGCCACGGCGAAGACGAGGGACCCGATCACTGCTGCCATGGAAACGTTCTGGATGGCCTTCGCCACCGGGAGGCCCCAGCGGGTGAGGACGCCTGGATCCCCCAGTTGGGAGGCCCCTGCTGCTCCGGTGAAAAGCAGGGCCGCTGCGAGGGCAACAAAAACCAGCGCGCCGGCGGCGGCAAGCCAGCCTCTGCGCACGTAAGGAACCGCGTTACCGCTCTCCCCTGCTGGGCTCGGGACGTCCCCGCTGCCGTGCTGCGGAGGCAGGGAACTGCCGGCGGGGCGTTCGGTCTGGGTTTTGACGGATTTTGGCACAATACCTATTCTCTACCCGCTGTAAAAATAGGGCCAATCTTTGCTGCGGCCCTCACCATGCCGGGACGGGAGCGGGGTCCCGCGTCCGGACGGTTCTCCGGTGTCCCAGGGGCGCAGAATGCGCAGAGGGCCGGCATCGCCATGATGCCGGCCCTCTGTGTGCTGCGGCGGGTTGCCGCGGCGCAATACTACTTCTTGGTGGAAACAGCAGCCTTCAGCTTGGAGCCGGCGGTCAGCTTGACGCTGTGGCCTGCCGGGATCTGAATGGTTTCGCCGGTCTGCGGGTTGCGGCCCGTACGTGCGGCGCGGTCGGTGCGCTCAACTGCAAGCCAACCCGGGATGGTGATCTTCTCGCCCTTGGAGACGGAGCTTACGAAGATGTCGAAGACGGCATCCAGCACGCCGTTGACTGCCGTCTGGCTGTTGCCGGACTTTTCTGCAACTGCGGCAACAAGTTCACTGCGGTTCATAGCCAATTTATGTCCTCCTGGACTGTGGGTAATTCGAGCGGAACGCGGATGCGAAACCGCCGCTGTTCGAAAACTTACCAGCTTGGACCCCCAACTCCGGCAAAATCCCCTGCATTTAGCGGATTTTTCCGGATTTTTGGGCCGAAAAGTGGATTTTTGCCCTCATTTTCCACTCAACTCGTCTGGAAGCTGATCTCGTGATACGGGTTGGCCTTCGGCGCGGGTGCGGGGCCCAGTACCCGCTAAATCCGGGGCAGAAGTGTATCTGCGGGCTTGTGGCGCGGGTTCATTGCATCCGCCGGGGCAATCAACCGCTGGCCCTCTGCCGCACCCCGCCGGTCTAGGTCCCCGGCCGAGGGTCTTGGTTCTCCGCCGCAGTATCCGGCACCCATCCGCATCCGGTGTACAGATAACGGGCCTATCCGGCGCCCAGCCGTGCCCGGTGTACAGATAACGGGCCTATCCGGCGCCCAGCCCTGCCCGGTGTACAGATAACGGGCCTATCCGGAGCTCAGCCGCATCCGGTGTACAGATAACGGGCGTATCCGGCGCCCATAACCCCGGTATCTGTACTATCAACGCCGGGCCGGCCATCCAATCGGATGGGACAGCAAAAATTTGGTTCCGAAATCCTGCGCGGTGGTACGGGGATGGTGAAAGTGACCACATCAGTAACAGCGGCATCCGCGGGTGGGAATCCCTGCCCGGTGCCCTCTGACGCGCAGGGCTTTCGGTGCCCTCGAATGGCCTGTGCCCGGGAGCATCCACTTCCGACGTGCGACGGCTCAAAACGACAGGGCCTAGGCCAGGCAGTGTGGGAGGGCAACGGCACCAGTGCCCGGACCGTGCGGTGCGGAAGGACGGCGCGACGGCCCGGTTGTGTACAGCAACTGCTGCCTGGCCGGCCTCCAGGGAGCATCAGCTGTACAGGAGCCGTCCCACAGGGAGCATCACATCACCTGCGCAGGAGGCCGCAGGGTGGGGCTTCCACGTCGACACGGCGGACCGGCAGGCAGACGGACCGGCGGGCAGGCAGGCGGGCACGGCAGACCGACGGGCAGGGCAGGGCAGGCCAGCCAGGCCGCAAATCGTGGTTAAAGCAAAAAAGGACGGCCCCTTTGGAGGGCCGTCCTTTTTTCAACCGGTAGGCAGTGCTTACCAGCTGGACTTCTTGATACCCGGCAGTTCGCCTGCGTGGGCCATGTTGCGGAAACGTACACGCGAGATACCGAACTTCTGGAGGGTACCGCGGGGGCGTCCGTCAATCTGGTCACGGTTGCGGAGACGGACCGGGGAAGCGTTGCGCGGGAGCTTCTGCAGGCCGAGGCGTGCAGCTTCGCGGGCTTCGTCGGTGGCGTTTGCGTCGACCAGGGTCTTCTTCAGTTCGAGGCGCTTGGCAGCGTAACGCTCAACAATCACCTTGCGCTGCTCGTTGCGGGCAATCTTGGACTTCTTTGCCATTCTTAGCGCTCCTCACGGAAATCGACGTGCTGGCGGATCTTGGGATCGTACTTCTTCAGAACCATACGATCCGGATCGTTACGACGGTTCTTGCGAGTTACGTAGGTGTAGCCGGTGCCCGCAGTGGACTTCAGCTTGATGATCGGACGTACGTCCTTATCCTTAGCCACTACAGCTTCACACCCTTCGCGATCAGATCAGTTACAACGGCGTCGATACCGCGCACGTCGATCGTCTTGATGCCACGTGCGGAAACCTGCAGCGTCACGTTGCGGCGCAGGGACGGAACCCAGTAGCGCTTCTTCTGAATATTCGGGTCGAACCGACGCTTGTTGCGGCGGTGCGAGTGCGAAATGCTGTGACCAAAGCCGGGGATGGCTCCGGTTACCTGGCAGTAAGCTGCCATGATCTCTCCTCCAGTTGTAGTAAATATGACGGTCCTCAAAAAACAGACACAAGGCTCAAGCGCCTAAGCACCTGCCATAAAGAGCGTCCCGCCACCAGTTTTGACACCGTTATTACTGCGACTTTCCGGAGGTTAACCTGGCGGGGTGAGATCCAGCCGAAGTGCCTCGCCGCGGGGAAGACGGTGAAGTTCAGGCAGCCGAACGGGGTAACCCGGCTCGACAGCCTTCAATTCTAGGTTTATACGGGTGGCCACGCAAATGCTCCCCTGTCCACGCGAAGCGGAGAGGTTAACACATACGCGACTTAACGCCTCTCTATCCTAGGGCCAATGGGCGTTTCGTTCAAACTCGTTGGCACCTGCGTGCCGGGTATCACGACGACGGCGCGTCCGCCTTGGAATCGCGTCCCACCACGGCCACGCCGTTTTCCGGATCCAGCTCGGCACCGTCCAGTTTCCGGTCTGCGCCGATCACCGTGGTGGAGTCGACGATCAGGTTGGCGATGCGGGCCCCGGACCGGACCACGACGCCGTCCAAAAGCACGCAGGAGTCGACTTCCGCTCCGGCCTCCACTACCGCCCCGGCGCTGAGGACGCTGCGCCGAACGGTGCCTTCAACCCGTGCACCGGGAGAAAGCAGGCTGTTGGCGGCGGTGCCGTGGGGACCAACGAAGGCGGGCAGCCGGCGTGGGCTGGCCGAGAGGATGGGCCACTGCGGGTCATCGAAGTCCAGGCCGCGGCCCTCGATCAGGTCCAGATGCCCCTGGTGGTAGCTGCGCGGGGTGCCCATGTCCCGCCAGTACCCCGGCAACCGGTACTCAGCCACCTTTTCCTGCTCCACCAGGTAGGGGATGAGCTGGTCGCCGTAGTCTTCGAGGCGCCCGTCCCGCTGGACAAGGGTTTCCAGTGCGGACAGGAGGACTTCAGTGTCATAGAGGAAGATTTCGGCGGCGACCAGATCGGTTTTCGGATGCTCCGGTTTGTACTCGAAGCCGGTCACCAGCCCATCGGATACTTCGACCACCCCGTGGTCGCCCGGGTTGTTGCGGATCTTCGTGGTGACAAGGGTCAGTGCTGCGCCGTTCTCCTGGTGGGCTTCAACGACGTCGCGGTAATCCAGGCGGTAGAGGTGGTCCGCACTCAGGACCAGAACGAGGTCCGGATTGAATTCCCGGATGTAATCCACCTGGCGGTACAGGGCATCGGCGTTGCCCTGCGCGAAGCCCTCGCCGGCGCCGCCCTGGAACGGTGGGAGCACCCGCAGCCCGCCGTTGGTCCGGTCCAGGTCCCAGGGCCGTCCGCTGACCAGCTGGTCGTTGAGGGACTGGGGCTTGTACTGCTCGACAACCCATACGTCGCCGAAGCCGCTGTTATGCAGGTTGGAGAGGGAAATATCGATGAGGTTGTAGGACCCCGCGACCGGGATGGCCGGTTTGGCCCGGTGGTCCGTCAGGCTGCCCAACCGACCGCCGGCACCGCCGGCGAGGATTACGGTCAGGATTCGGGGTACGCGCATGCTGTGGTGCCTCTCGTCGTGCCGTGGTTCTGTAAGTCCACGCTAACAAGCGGAGGCACCCGGGCGACAAGTTGACTTCCGGCTGCGGTTTGGCTCGGTTTACGGTGCCTCATTGGGACCGAGGATCCCGTTGCACGGGTCGAGGCGGGCAAGGACCTTCTTCCCCACCCGTTCCAGGTCCGCCACGTCCTTGTCCGAAAGGCAGTCGAAGACCACCTTCCGAACGGATTCCACGTGGTCGGGCGCCAAGCCTTCGAGCGCGGCCATGCCCTCCTCCGAGAGCGCCGCCGTCGTCACCCGGGCGTCGGCCGGCGAAGGGGTCCGGGACACCCAGCCGCGCTGCTCGAGTTTCTTGACCACGTGGGAGAGCCTGGACAACGAGGCATTGGTACGCGATGCGAGCTCGCTCATCGGCAGGGACCTGCCTTCCGCCTCGGAGAGCATGGCCAGCACGTGGTAGTCGAAGAGGGTGATCCGTGCGCGGCGGAACAGGTCCGCATCGAGGGCTGCGGGCAGGAGGCCGGATACCGCATACAGCGCAAGCCAGGCCTGCCGTTCCCGGTCCGTCAGCCAGCGTGGGGCGTCTTCAGTCATGCCGGCACTCCTCTCTTCAAAAGCTTTACTGTTCAATCATCGCAGGGTTGTCCAGCGGCTCCAAGCGTCTGCAGACGTCCGGCGCCGAAACTTCCAGGCGGGCGGGGAAAATAAGAGCCGGCCGGACGCAGTGCGTCCGGCCGGCTCCCGTGACTGCCGGTAGTGCGGTTATCGCCTAGCGGGCGATGCCGGGCTCCGCACGGTCGTCGCCGGAGGGGGCAGCCTGCTGGCTTCCCAGCGTGTCGAACGGCAGCGAGTCGACGTCGAGCAGCGGGTTTGCGTCCTGGCCGGCCACCAGTTCGTGTGCCTCGGCGTCGGTATCCACGCTCGGCATGGAACCGGGCATCGGCCGGTTGGCGGATTCCTTCATGAAGACGACGGCGATGGCACCGGCCACGGAGGTGAACATCAGCCAGTATGCCGGCGCCATGTCATTGTCCGTGAGGGTGATCAAGCCCTGCATGATCAGCGGAGCGGTACCGCCGAAGACGGCGGTGGCAATGTTGTAGGAGATGCCCATGGCGCCGTAGCGGCTGGAGGTCTGGAACAGGGAGGGCAGCGTGGCGGCCAGGTTACCCACATAGAAGGTCACCGGGATGGCGAGCAGCAGCAGGCCCAGCAGCGTTGTCACAACCGGTCCCTGGCCAATCAGGATGAAGGCAGGAACAGCCAGCACGATGGTGGATCCCGCACCGATCCACAGCACGGGGCGGCGGCCGATCCGGTCCGACAGTTTGCCGGCGAGCGGAATGCACAGGGCCATCAGCACCAGCACGGGGATGGTCAGCAGGGTGCCGTGTACCGGGTCATAGCCCTTGGAATCAGTCAGGTAGGACGGCATGTAGGACGTGAGTGCGTAGCCCACCGAGTTGACCGCGGCCACGAGGACCATGGCCAGCACGATCGGACGCCAGTAGGCACGGAAGATGCCCATGGTGCCGAGGGAAGCGGTTTCGTCACCGGCCTTGGCGCTGGCTTCCTGGGCGTCCATCGTGGCCTGGAAGGCCGGGGACTCCTCGATTTTCAGCCGGAAGTAGATGGCAATGATGCCCAGCGGCCCGGCGACGAGGAACGGGATCCGCCAGCCCCAGTCCAGCATGGTCTGCTCGGACAGTGTCAGCTGCATCACCGAGACGACGGCGGCACCCAGGGCAAAGCCCATGTAGCTGCCCAGGTCAAGGATGCTTGCCAGGAAACCGCGCCGCTTGTCAGAGGCGTATTCCGAGACGAAGGTGGTGGCGCCGGCGTACTCGCCGCCGGTGGAGAAGCCCTGCAGCAGCTTCATCAGGACCAACAGGATCGGAGCCCAGATGCCGATGGTGTTGTAGCTGGGCAGCAGGCCGATGGCGCACGTGGAAGCGGCCATCATGATCAGGGTAATGGCGAGGGTTTTCTGCCGGCCGATGCGGTCGCCGAGGCGGCCGAAGACGACGCCGCCCAGCGGGCGGGCAATAAAGGTGGCTGCGAAAACGCCCAGGCTGAAAAGCAGCTGCGCTTCCTTGTCTGCGTCGGACAGGAAGACGGCGCCCATGGTGACGGCGAGGTAGCCGTACACACCGACGTCGAACCATTCCATGGTGTTGCCGACGACGGTTCCGCCGACGGCCTTCTTCATCATGGACTTGTCGACGACGTTGACATCGTCCACCTCAAGGCGGCGGCGCCGCAGGTGGGGCCGGCGGATCTTACGGGCCGCCTGGGTGGCCGGTGACGCCGGGGTTCCGGAAGCGTGGGGCGGTGCATCTTTCGACATGTGGGCCTTCCCTAGATCGATGGGCTGCTGGAGACAAAAGCAACCGCCCGGGCACCACACGGTGCCGGACTGACATACAAGTTTAGGAAAATGCCGCGGATTGAACGAATCGGGGACCGGTTTCATTCCCACAAGGCCGGGGGTTTAGGCCGGTTCCGTCAAACAAACAGGGAATATGCCGACATGGATGTGATTTACCGCACCCCTAGCCCTGGGAGGGCAGGACGGGGTGTGTCAGCTCGGGATAACGGGGGCTGAGGTTATCTCCGGAGGAGACCCCGCGCAGCCGCCGGCTCACCCATGGTCCGAGGTATTCCCGGGCCCACTGGGCGTCCCTGCGGAGCTGCTCCACCCGGTTGCGGGCGGGCTGCTCCTCCAGTTCCGGAATGTCGATGGCATCCGTGCCGCGGAGCACTTCCAGCACCTTCTTTGCGGTGAGCATGTGCCCGGCCGGTGACATGTGCAGGCGGTCGACCGCCCAGTACCGCTCGTCCTGGAGGTTTTTCATCCGCCAGTAATCCACCAGCACGGCGTCGTTCTTCTCCACGGCTTCGCGCACCAGCTCGTTGTAGATGGCAGTGCGTCCGCGGGTCCGGCCGAAGACCGGGGAGTTGCCGGAGTCGAATCCCGTGAAGACCAGCACCGCAGCGCCGCTGGAGCAGAGTTTCGCAATTCCGGCATCGTAGGCAGCCACGATGGCGTCAATGTCCACCTTGGGGCGCAGGATGTCGTTGCCGCCGGCGTAGATGGTCACCAGAGTCGGCGACAGGGCGATGGCGGCATCCACCTGCTCGTTCAGGACCTGGTGCAGCTTCTTGCCGCGGATGGCGAGGTTCGCATACCCCCAGGAACTGTCGGCCAGCACCAGCTGCTCGGCCACCCGGTCCGCCCACCCGCGCACGCCGTTGGGACGGGACTCGTCCTCGTCACCTACGCCTTCGGTAAACGAATCTCCCAGGGCCACGTATCGCTGCTTAAAAGTCACCCCCACAGATTACAAGCTTCCGGATCACCTGCATTCCAAGCAGGCAGCCGGTACCGCCCCCGCCCGGCCGCATGCCGGGCTAGACTCAGAGCCGGATTAAAGTTCGCCTGCTTACGATAAGGACACCATGACCAGCCCAGAGACCCAGTCGCGTCCCCGCGCCGCCGTCATTGTGAACCCCATCAAGAAGACCGACTTTGACGTCCGGGTGCGGGTGGCCGAGATCTGCGCCGACGAAGGCTGGGACGAGCCGCTGTTCTTCGACACCGAGGAAGCGGACCCGGGACACTCCATGGCACGCAAGGCCATGGAGGCCGGCGTCGACCTGGTCATTGCCGCAGGCGGAGACGGCACCGTCCGCTGCGTTGCCGCGGAGCTGGCCGGCACCTCCTTCCCCATGGGACTGCTGCCGCTGGGCACCGGAAACCTGCTGGCACGGAACCTGGACATTGGCGTCGACGACCCGGAGCAGGCGGTCCGCGCCGCCCTGAACGGAACCGAGCGCCGCATCGACGTCGTCCACGTAACCGTTGACGAGGCCGTGGACAGCGACACGTTCCTGGTGATGGCCGGGCTGGGCTACGACGCCGGCATGATGGCGGACACCAAGGACGCACTCAAGGACAAGATTGGCTGGCTGGCGTACGTCGACGCCGGCATCCGCAACCTTCCGGGCAAGCCCGTGAAGACCACCATCTCGATCGACGGCGGGAAGCCGATCCACCGCCGCCTGCGCAGCGTGATGGGCGGCAACTGCGGCAAGATCACCGGCGGCCTGGAAATCTTCCCGGGGGCCCGTCTCGACGACGGCCTGCTGGACATCCTGACCCTGGCGCCGAAGGGCAAGCTCGGCTGGCTGGGCGTGGTGACAGGGCTGCTGCGCCGCGGCAAGGGCAGCAGCACCGCTGTGGAGTACTACCAGTGCAAGCGCGCCGAGGTGTGGGCCGATTCCCCGCTGGACTTTGAAATGGACGGCGACCACCTGGGCAACGCCACCCACATCCTGTTTGAGATGGATGCCAATGCCCTGCGCATCCGGATGCCGCACGGCAAGAAGGATCCGGCAGTTCTCACCAACCCGGTGCCGTAAGGCTTCCAGGTTGCTTGCGGGTTTACCTCCGGTGGGACGGCCTTACAGCCAGCCCATCGGGTCTTCGTAGTTCCCGTGCCGCAGCACCTCAAAGTGCAGGTGGGGCCCGGTGGAGTTGCCGGTGCTGCCGATTCCGCCGACCACCACGCCGGCGTCCACCGCCTGCCCCACACTCACATCAATGCTGTTGAGGTGGTTGTAGGTGGTCTGCAGGCCATCCCCGTGGTCAACCACCACGCGCAGCCCGCCGCCGCCGGTGGTATGCCAGCCGGCTTCGGTGACGGTTCCGCCAAGCATGGCCTTCACCGGGGTTCCCGTTCCGGCACCGAAGTCCGTTCCGGTGTGGAATTCCAGGGCTCCGGGCGCCATCGGGTTGTTGCGGTAGCCAAACGGGGATGTGACCGCCATGTCATCCACGGGCGGCACTGGTCCCTGGGGTTCGGCAGCCGGTTCAGGTGCCGGGTCCGGTGCGGGTTCGGCGGCCGGCACCGGTTCGGCTGCATCCGGATCCGGATCGCCGCCGCCTTCCCCACCCTGGACCGCAGCCAGCTCAGTCACCACGGATTGCCGTTCAAGCTCCAAGTCGGTTTCGACTGCATTGACTGCCCCGCCCACAAGTCCGCCGATGGCGACGGCGGCGGCGATGGACAGTGCACCTGTCCGACGGCTGGGGGTGTCGCGTGCCTCGATCCAGTCTTTGGCGGAGGACCCCAACCCGATGGCCCGGGCGCGGACCTCAGCGGCTTTCTGTCCGGCCTGCGCCCCGGACACGCGTAAATCGGACAGGTGCCAATCGGACGGACGCCAATCGGCCAGGCCGGCGACCCGGTCCCGGACCGTGGAGAGCGCGCGAAGCAGCTCCGGGACGGAGCCGGCGCATTTTGAACGTACGGAGTCGAAAAAGTTCTCGGTCAACAATCACCTCAATGTGCGTTGGTCACGAACTCTTTTAGTGGTTCCGGACGTCATCCGGAACGTTCCAGCCCGGGCAGCCTTCACCGGGCGCCTTATAAGGATGGTGCCGGAAGGGAACGCGCCGCCGGACCCGCACGGCCCGGCGCACCGTAATCCGGCACTCCTTCCATTTTAAGAACCGGCCCGCGCACCGTCCGCCTTTTGTGGCCAATCCCAACTCCCCCAGTGACCTGCGGAACGGGCACTGTTCGTACCGTCCCGCAGGTAACCGGCAGACACTTTTCAGCCCGCCCTAGAGCACACCCTTCCGGGCCTGGATAAACAACAGGTATCCCAGATAGAGACTGCCCAGGGCCGCAGTAAAGATTCCCACGGGCAGCGCCGCACCGAAGTCGATCTGCTGCACCGCGAAATCGGACAGGGTCAGCACCAGCGCCCCCACCAGCGCAGGGGCGACGACGCCGGGAGAAGACACCCCGAGCAGGCGCAGCGCAATCTGCGGGGCAACCAGGGCCACGAAGGCCACCGGGCCGCAGACGCTGACCGCCGAGGCGGCCAGCACCACCGCAAGGAGAACGGCAACCGTGCGGGTCCGGTCGACCCGGACACCCAGTGATTCAGCCACCTCATCACCCAGGGACACCAGGTTCAGGCGGCGCTGCAGCAGTGCCGCGGCGGGCAGTACCAGCACCAGCGCTGCGGTAATGGTCGCCACGTGGGACCAGGAACGTGAGGCCAGGGATCCGTTGAGGTAGAAGGCCAGGGTCTGCGCCTGGCGCTCCCCCACGGTGGTCATGGCGAGCGAGGTCAGGGCGGTGGCCACGGCCGAAATGCCGATGCCTGCCACGATCAGCTTCCCCGGACGCGAGAACCCGCGGCCGGTGCTGAGCCACACCAGCCCCACGGCAAGTCCTCCGCCGAGGATTGCCGCTGCCGGAACGGGCAGATAGCCCGGCCAGAGCGTGACCGCAGCAGCCCCGGCAGCCGCACCACTGGTTAGCCCAACAACCTCGGGGCTGCCCAGCGGGTTGCGGGTGACGGTTTGGAAAAGGGACCCGGCCACGCCCAAGGCCATCCCTGCTCCCACAGCCGTGAGGAACCGTGGACCGCGCAGCACGCCAAGGACAAAGGAGGCGCTTCCCTCCGGCTGTGACACGGCAAAAAGCTCACGCCAGGAAAGCCCCAGTTCCCCTGCAGTCAGCGTGAACGCCCCCACCAGGAGTACGCCCGCGGCGAGCAGTGCGGACACCAGGACGCTTCGCCGGCGGTACCGGAAGCTCAGGTTCCTGCCGATGCGGACGGTGCGGACACCGCGGACGGCGGTCAGGGCGCTCATGCCACGGCCCGCATCCGGCGGACGGCCAGGATCAGCAGTGGTGCGCCCAGCAGTGCGGTGACGACGCCGGTGAGCAGCTCGGCGGGCTGGGCCACGAGGCGCCCGGCGACGTCGGCCAACAGCAGCAGCGCAGGGCCAACCACGGCGCTGATCAGCAGCAGCCAGCGGTGGTCCGGACCCGTGAAGCTGCGGACGATATGCGGTACGGCGAGCCCAACGAAGCCAATGGGTCCGACGGCGGCAGTCGCCGAGGCGCAGAGCAGCGCGGCGGCCAGTGCGCCCATGATCTTCGCCGCCTGCGGGTGCAGGCCCAGCGACGCCGCGGCCTCTTCGCCCAGCGCCAGGGCATTCAGCGACCGGCCGGCGGCCAGGGCGGCAACCAGCCCGACCAGGAAGAACGGCAGGACCTCATACGCCTGCTCCATGGTCCTGCCGCTGAGTGATCCGACGGCCCAGAACCGGTACATGGTGAACACATCCGGCCGGGTCAGGGCGACGGCCTGGATATAGGACATCAGGACGGCGGAGATCACGGTGCCGGCCAGGACCAGCCGGACCGGTGTCGCACCGCGCCGGCCGGAGGCCAGGGCGTACACCACCAGCACGGTGAGCACGGCTCCCGGCAGGGCCACCCAGACATTGGCGCTGGTGGCTCCGAGACCGAAAAACGCCATTCCGGTGACCATGGCAGCGGCCGCACCGGCGTTCACGCCGAGGATGCCCGGATCGGCAAGCGGGTTCCGGGTCAGTCCCTGCATCATCACCCCGGCCACGGCCAGGGCGGCGCCGGCCACCAGACCCAGGACGGTGCGCGGCACCCGGCTCGCGACGACGTCGTCGGCATAGGTACTGCCGGTGCCGGTGATTTCCGTCCACAGCGAGGCCGCAACCTCCGCAGGGCTCAGCTGGTGGGCGCCGACAGCCAGGCTGGTGACGACGGCAAGGAGCAGCACGCCCACCCCCGCAGCGAGGAGCACCGTGCCGCGGCGGGCGCCCAGGAGCTGACGCCGGGGAGCGGCCGGTGCATCCGCACCGGCCGCTCCCGGGTTCCCGGCTTCCGCCAGGATCCGTTGGTTGATCGAACTAGTCGACCTTGGCAACTGCTTCTTCGATCATCGGCTCAAAGCGGTCCAGGACCCACGGGACACTCAGCGGGGTCAGGAAGCTGGAGGCCATGCCCACCTGGCGGTCCAGGCTGCGGACCACGGAGCCGCGCTCCACGGCGGGAATCTGCGCAAAGAGCCGCTGCTCTTCGGTACGCTGCTGCTCGGCTTCGTCGTTGTACCAGGTGAACAGGACGTCGACGTCGTTCAGCTTGCCGGCGCTCTCCAGTCCCAGGTCCGAGGTGAAGCTTCCCTCGCTCGAGGGGATGTCCTTCACCTCGGGGGCCACGGTCATGCCCAGTGCAGTGAGGATGTCCACCCGGGCATCGCCCTCGTTGTAGAGCACCAGGGAACCGGGGGCTCCTCCGCCCCAGACATAGGCGAAGGTCTTTCCGGCGAACTCCGGGTGCTCGGCGGCGCTGTCGGCCAGGGACTGTCCGATGCCGTCCACTGCGTCCTTTGCGGCGTCGGGCTCGCCCAGCGCCTTGCCGATGAGCGAGATCTGGTCATCCCACTTGATGTTCCACGCCTGCTCCGGGTACGCCACGGTGGGGGCGAGTTCGTTGAGGACATCGAAATCCTCCTGGGTGATGCCGGAGTTGGGGGCCAGGATCAGGTCCGGCTCCAGGGCGACAATGGCATCGATGTCGATGTCCTGCCCGCCGGTGAAGGTGGCCGGCAGCTCATCGCCGCGTTCTTCGATCGCTTCGGTCACCCAGGGGTAGTTCCCGTGCTCGTCATTACCCCAGGTAACCTCCTCGACGCCCACCGGGGTGGTGCCCAGGGCTACGGCGGTGTCAGCCGAACCCCAGCCGATGGTGACTACCCGTTCGGGCTTCTGCTCAATCACTGCCTCGCCCAGGGCGGACTCGATAGTGACCGGAAAGTTCTCCGATGCCGTCTCGCTCGAATCGGATGCCGGGCCTTCCCCAGCGTCCGCGCCGCAGCCGCTCAGGGCCAGCAGGACGGCGGGAACCGCCAGGAAGGCGGCGATCGGAGCTCTTTTCATTGTTTTTCCTCTCAGAAGAACCGGCCCGCCGAACGGCGGGCCGGGCACAGCAAAAAATCCGGGGAGCCTAGGTCAGCTCGGCACGGCCCTTGCGCCAGTAGCCCATGAAGGCCACCTGCTTGCGGTCTATCCCGACGTCGCGGACCAGGTAGCGGCGCAGGCCGCGGACCACTGCCGCTTCCCCGGCAATCCAGGCGTAGAAGGGAAGCGCGCCGGAGGGAGCGTGCGGGTTCCGGGAAGCTTCCACCACGGCCGGGTCCAGCCGCTGCGGGGTTTCCCACAGGATGGTTTCGTCCACGTTGACGTCTTCGGGTTCGGGCAGGGCCGGGCTGGGGCGGAACGGCTCGCCGTCGGCGGTGTCCACCGATGCCCAGCCGGGCAGCGCCACTGCCTGCCGCACGGCGGCGTCGAGCAGTTCGCCATGCGGCCGGGAGCCGCGTGCCAGCCAGATCATCTGGACACCGGACCGGGTGCGGACCTCCTGGCGGTCACCGCTGGAGGGGATTTCCATCAGGGCGTGGCCGGTGACGTCTTCGGGGAGGGCTTCCAGGATCGCGGTCATGGCCGGAACCGCCGTTTCATCACCTGCCAGCAGGACGTGCCGGGCCATGCCCGGACGCCATTCGATGCCGCCGTAGGACTCGGCAGTGACGCACTGGGCGGCGTTGGGTCCGATGATGCAGACCCGGTCCCCCGGCTCCGCGGACGCGGCCCAGCTGGACGCCGGGCCGCCCTTGCCGTCTTCATCGAAGTGCAGCACGAAGTCAACGTCGATTTCCGGCTCCGGGCCGGAGCAGCGTGCGCCGCGCACGGTGTAGGTGCGCATGCAGCCGCGGGTGGCCGGATCCAGTTTCAACCAGTCCTGGTACCAGCCGGCGTCGAGGGTGGAGAGGTCCGGCAGCGGCAGTGAGGTTCCCTCGGCGTCGACGCAGGGCACAATGACCTTGATCCGCAGGTCATGGGTCTGTCCCTGCACCCCGAAGTCCGCCAGGCAGGGGCCGGCGAAGGTGATGCGCTGGAAGTTCGAGCCCAGCCGGACAATCCGCTTGACCTCGACGTCGAAGGACATGACTGCCCCTGCGGTGCGGGCCCGGCGTCCGGTGCGGGCCGGGCGGGCGGGCCCGGTTTCCTGCGCCTCGGACGCGGCGGCTGCCCCGGATGTGGAGCGGACGTGCGTCATGATGCTGCCTCCATGGGCTCATTGATGCCGGAGCGGCGCTGGCCGTCACCCGGGTTGGGCAGGTACCCCTGCGTCTGTTCCGCTTCCGGTTCCGGTTCTTCCTTGTCCGTCTCCGGAGCGGCGCTGTGGTGGCGTCCAAGCGGGACCACCATGGGTGTTCCCGAGACGGGGTCCGCAATGACGCGGGACGCCAGCCCGAAGACGGTGCCCACCAGTTCCTCGGTCACGACGTCGGACGGGGCGCCTTCCGCGGCAATCCGGCCGTCCTTCATGGCGATCAGGTGGTCCGCGTAGCGGGCCGCCAGGTTCAGGTCATGCAGCACGATCGCGACGGTGGTGCCCGAGCGCCGGTTCAGGTCGGTGATCAGGTCCAGGACCTCGATCTGGTGGGTGACATCAAGGAAGGTGGTGGGTTCGTCCAGCAGCAGGATGTCCGTCTCCTGGGCCAGGGCCATGGCAATCCAGACCCGCTGGCGCTGGCCGCCGGAAAGCTCGTCCACGTTCCGGCCGGCAAGGTCCACGGTGTCCGTGGCGGCCAGGGCGGCGGCGACGGCTTCGTCGTCGGCGGGGGTCCATTGCCGGAACCAGCCCTGGTGCGGGTAGCGGCCGCGTCCCACCAGATCCGCCACGGTGATTCCCTCGGGTGCCGTGGGGGTCTGCGGCAGCAGGCCCAGAGTGCGGGCCACCTGCCGGCTGGGCACGGAGGAAATGTCCTTGCCGTTCAGGTAGACGGTGCCGCCGGTGGGCTTCAGCAGCCGGGCCAGGCCGCGCAGCAGTGTGGACTTTCCGCAGGCGTTTGCGCCGACAATGATCGTGATCCTGCCGGCGGGCAGGGTAAGCGAGAGTGAGTCCACCACTTTGCGCTCGTCGTATCCGAGCTCCAGCTTCTCAGCGGAAAGCAGGTTCTCCATGTCAGCCTCCTTGGCCTACGCGGTTTGACGTGACCAGCAGCCACAGAAGAAAAGGGGCCCCGAGCGCACCGGTGACGACGCCCACGGGCAGGGTGACTCCGGGAATCAGGTTGGCGCCGACGAAGTCCGCAGCCAGGACGATGCACGCGCCCACCAGCCCGGCCGAAAGCAGGGTGGATTCCCCACCCATCAGCCGGCGGGCGATGGGCCCGGACAGGAACGCGATGAAGGCCACCGGTCCGGCGGCCGCGGTGGCAACGGCGGCCAGTCCGACGCCGGTGATGATCAGGGCCAGCCGTGCCGTTTCGACCCGGATGCCGAGCCCGGCAGCGGCGTCGTCGCCCAGCTCCAGTCCGCGCAGGCTGCGGGCGAGTACGGCCGCGGCGGGCAGCAGCACCACCAGGAACACGGCCAGGACCGCGGCACGGTCCCAGCTGCTGTTGTTCAGTGAGCCGGTGAGCCACACCAGGGCTTCGGAAGCGGTGCGGATATCGGTCCGGGTGAGCAGGAAATTCACCAGTGCCTGCATCACGGCGGCAAAGCCGATCCCCACCAGGACCAGCCGGTACCCGGCCGCCGACCCGCGGCGGGCAAGCAGGTAAATGGCCAGGGCCACGGCCAGCGCTCCGAGCAGGGCGGTCACGGAGACCGTGGTGCCGGCGGCGCCGAAGACCACGATGGCGCACACCGCGCTGGCGCTGGCCCCGTAACTGATGCCGATGATGTCCGGGCTGGCCAGCGGGTTGCGCAGCAGCGTCTGGAACACGGTGCCGGCTATTCCGAAGGCCACCCCGATCAGGGTGCCGATGACGGCCCGGGGAAGCTTGCTCTCCATCAGGATGTAGCTGGCCCCGGGGATCTGCTCACCGAACAGGATCCGGAAGAAATCGGGGATGGTGAAGGTGTAGGTGCCCAGCAGGACGTAGACGGCGAAGAGCACCAGCACGGCGGCGGCCAGCAGCGCCGGCACCAGCACCCGGCGTCGCCGTCCTTGTTTCCGGGCGGCGCGGACGGCCTGTGCGGTACCGGCGGGGGCGGTGCGCGGACTGCGGGACGTCTCCACGGCGGCGCTCACAGTTCGGCCAGCTTCCGGCGGCGCACGAGCCAGATGAAGACGGGCGCGCCGATCACGGCGGTGGTGACGCCCACGGGAATCTCCCCCGGCGGCAGCAGGACCCGGCCGATGACGTCGGCGGTCACCAGGAGGGCCGGGGCGAGCAGCATGGAGAAGGGCAGGATCAACCGGTAGTCGGGGCCGGTGAAGCTGCGCACCACGTGCGGAATGACCAGGCCGATGAACGCGATGGGACCGGCGGCGGCGGTGGCTCCACCGCACAGCAGCACCACGCCCAGCGCGGTGATTCCCCGGCTGAGGCCCACGCGCTGGCCCAGTCCGCGGGCGACGTCGTCGCCCAGGCCCAGGCCGTTCAGGGCGCGGCCGGCGAAGACGGTGATCAGGGCCCCGGCGGCGAGGAACGGCAGCACCGCGGCGATGGTGTTCCAGTCACGGCCGGACACGCTGCCCACCTGCCAGAACCGGAAGGTGTCGAGGGTCTGCTGGCTGGAGACCAGCACGGCGGTGAGCAGGGACATCAATCCGGCGCTCAGCGCGGCGCCGGCCAGCGCCAGCTTGACCGGAGTGGCACCTTCGCGGCCGGCGCCTGCCACCAGATAGACGATGGCGGCGGCTCCGGCTGCGCCGGCCAGCGCGAACCAGACGTAGCCGCTGAGGCTGGTAATGCCGAAAACGTAGATGCCCAGCACGACGGCGAAAGCCGCTCCGGCGTTGACGCCGAGGATGCCGGGGTCGGCCAGCGGGTTGCGGGCCACGCCCTGCATCGCCGCGCCGGCCAGGCCCAGGGCGGCGCCGGTAACCAGCCCCAGGACCGTGCGGGGAACGCGGGAAAGGACCACTGCGTGGTCGCCGTTGGACGGGTCGAAGGCGGTCAGGGCGTCCCACACGGTGCCGGGGGCCACCGGCCGGGCGCCGACGGCGACGGACGCGGCGGATGCCACGGCAAGCACGGCGAGGGTCAGGATAAGGAGGGTCGCGGGTGCGGTCCGGGAGCCTTGCTGGCGGAGAACGCCGGCTGGGCGTGCAGCAACACTCACGTAGGCACCTCCCAAGGGCAACGGCGAATTTCTTAAGTAAGGCTAGCCTATGGTCGGGGCCTTTAAGAAACGTTTATGTTGCGTAATAGGAAGGACTGCCGCGCTTAGTTTCCGGCGCCGTGACCCGCGGCCACACGCTCTGCCTCCCGCACCGGTCCGGGGGCAGTCCCGTCGCCGAACGGACGGCCGCCCAGCTCCTCGCGGCCGTGCGCTGAGAGCCAGCCGGACAGCTCCGGCCCGCGGGGCACAATTCCGGTGGGATTGATGTCCTCATGCACCACGTAGTAGTGCGCCTTGATCTGCTCGAAGTCCACGGTGTCCCCGAAGCCGGGCGTCTGGAACAGGTCCCGGGCGTAACCCCAGAGTGCAGGCATTTCCGTGAGCTTGTTCCGGTTGCACTTGAAGTGCCCGTGGTAGACGGGATCAAAGCGCACCAGCGTGGTGAAGAGGCGGACGTCCGCCTCCGTGATGGTGTCGCCGATCAGGTAGCGCTGCCGGGAAAGCCGTTCTTCCAGCCAGTCCATGGCTGTCCACAGCCGGTCATAGGCGGCGTCGTAGGCCTCCTGGGATCCGGCGAAGCCGCACCGGTACACACCGTTGTTCACCTCGGTGAAGATCCGCTTGTTGACCTGTTCCATCTCCTCCATGTGCTCGGCCGGAAGCAGGTCCGGGGCACCCTCGCGGTGGAAGTCCTTCCACTCGGTGGAGAAGTCCAGGGTGATCTGGGGGAAGTTGTTGGTCACCACGGCGCCGGTGGGGACGTCGACGATGGCCGGGACCGTGATCCCGCGCTGATAGCCGGGGACCCGCTTAAAGAAGGCCTCCTGCAGACGTTCGATATCCAGGACCGGGTCCCGCCCGTCGGGGTCGAGGTCAAAGGTCCAGCTGCGGGCATCGTGGGTGGGTCCGGGCAGGCCCAGCGAAATGGCGTCCTCCAGGCCCAGCAGCCGCCGGACAATGATGGTCCGGTTGGCCCAGGGGCAGGCACGGGCGGCGACCAGCCGGTACCGGCCCGCCTCCACGGGGTAGCCGTCGCGGCCGTCACGGGTGATCCTGGTTTCTATGTAGTTCGTGTCCCGGGTGTACTCGGTGCCCCCGGTGACATAGGAGCCGATGGTGCTGTGCGCGGCGCTGTCCGCCGGGGCTGATCCCTGAGTGGTCATGCCCTCCAGACTAACGCGTTCGGCCCTCCCGCAGGCGGCCTGCAGAGGCCCCGAGGCTGCCGGAGATTAAGGCCGCGGCGGTAGAGTCGACTGCAACGCCGGCAGCAGTGCAACGGAAGGATCTGGGCCATGCGAGTAGCCGTTATCGGAGCAACCGGAAACGTGGGGACAGCCATTCTGCGGCGGCTTGCCGACGCCCGCATCGAGCGCGGCGACCTGGAGGTTGTAGGCATTGCCCGCCGGATTCCGGACACCTCGCTGCCTCCCTACACCGGCGTCGAGTGGCACTCCATCGATGTCGGCGACACCGGGAACGTGGAGGTGCTGGCCGATGCGCTCCGCGGCGCGGACGCGGTGATCCACCTCGCCTGGCTCATCCAGCCCAACCGCGACGAGGCGGAACTGCACCGGGTCAACGTCCAGGGCACGGAGAATGCCCTGGCCGCGGCAGCGGCCGCCGGGGTCCGCCAGTTTGTCTGTGCTTCCTCGGTGGGGGCGTACAGCCCGGCCCCCAAGGACCGCCTGACGGACGAGTCCTGGCCGGCGCGCGGCATCGCCAGTTCGCACTACAGCCGGCACAAGGGCGAGCAGGAAGCCCTGCTGGACCGGTTCCAGCTGGAGTACCCGGAGATTGCGGTGGCACGCCTGCGTCCGGGGCTGATTTTCTCTTCCGACGCCGGAAGCGAGATCGCCGGCTATTTCGTCGGCCGGGTGATCCCCAAGTTCGTCCTGAACAAGCTGCGCCTGCCGCTGATCCCGCTGCCCGCCGAGTTTGTCTTCCAGGCGGTCCACGCCGATGACATCGCGGACGCGTACTGGCGCGTGGTGGCCCAGCGGGCCGAAGGCGCGTTCAACATCGCCGCCGATCCGGTCATCACCCCCGAGATTTTGGCCGGGGTGCTGGGTGCCAAGCGGATCCTGAACGTGCCGGTGAAACTGGTGCGCGCCGTCGTCGGCCTGACCTGGGCCGCGCATCTGCAGGCCACCGATCCCGGCTGGATCGACATGGCCGCCGGTGCACCGGTCATGGACACCACCCGGGCGAGGGAAGAGCTGGGCTGGCAGCCCCGCCGGACCTCGCTCGAATCGCTGCGGTATGTGCTGGACGGAATGAGCGCCGGCGACGGCGTGTCCGGCTCCCCGCTGCTGGCACCCCGCCGACGGGAACGGGCCTAGCTGTACTCAGACAGCACGTGGTCTACACGGCTTCCCGCAGGGATGCGGCTTCCACCAGTCCCGCAGCCGGGTCCTCCCCTGCGGAAGCCCTCGCCAGGCCAAGGTCCTCTTCGAGCAGCTTGGCGTTGACCACCACGGCCAGGCGGTACGCGTCGCCGGCTGCGGCCACCACCTGCGCCGAGGGGTCGGTGGCGTTGCCCACGGCCCAGATCCGGTCCTGGCTGGTGCGGCCCAGCTCGTTGGTGACGATGCAGCCGTCGTCGTCCACTTTCAGGTGTTCGGTGAGTCCCTTGTCCATTTCGGCCGCCGGCTCCAGGAACAGCGCCTCGCAGGGCACTGTCCGTCCGTCGGCCAGCACCAGGCCGGCCAGGGCATCGTTTTCAACCTGAACTTCCGCGACCTTGCCGTCCAGCACCTTGATCCCCAGGGAGGCCAGGCCGTGGGCATCCTCGTCGCTGAGCTTGATATCCGCGTGCAGCACCAGCACCACATCCGGGGAGAACGTGCGGACCAGCTGCGCCTGTTGGATGGACGTTTCCTCGGTGCCCAGCACGGCCAGGACCTTGTCTGCCGTTTCGTAGCCGTGGCAGTAGGGGCACTGCAGCACGTCGCGGCCCCAGCGGTCCCGCAGGCCCTCGATATCCGGCAGCACGTCCCGCAGTCCGGTGGCGAGGATCAGCTGCCGCCCGCGGAATTCCCGGCCGTCGCCGGTCCGGACGGTGCCGTCGGGTTCGACGGCGG
Source organism: Arthrobacter sp. zg-Y919 (assembly GCF_030142045.1). NCBI lineage: Bacteria > Bacillati > Actinomycetota > Actinomycetes > Micrococcales > Micrococcaceae > Arthrobacter > Arthrobacter sp. zg-Y919. The sequence goes on from NZ_CP126242.1 coordinate 2,699,509, forward strand.
CAACCGTGGCCTGGATTACTTCGACGCCGTAGCCGCGGACCTCGTCACGGGCAAGCTTCAGCAATTCGGCAGGGGACATGCCGTCACGGGTGGGGAAGCCGTGGACGTGGCCGGCGGGCGAGTTGCGCGGAGCTCCGGCGTCGAGCACCAGAACCCGGCGGCGGGCCCGGCCGAGTACGAGCGCGGCAGTGAGGCCGGCCATGCCGCCACCCACTATGACAACGTCGTATCCGGACACTGGTGATGAAGAGTTCGAACTGGTCATACGTAATTTTTACAGGACCGAACGGCGATCATCAGCATTCTTAGTATGTTGTCTAGACTTTTCCCCATGGAAGAAACCACGCAGGAAAAGCCTGCCTCCAAACTCAAGCAGGGCATCACCGGCCCCATGCTTTATTTGTTCATTTTGGGCGACGTCCTCGGCGCCGGTATTTACGCGCTGGTGGGCGAAGTGTCCGGTGAAGTCGGCGGGGCCATCTGGGTTCCGCTGCTGGTTGCCCTCGTCCTCGCACTGCTGACCGCGGCCTCGTACGCCGAATTGGTGACGAAGTATCCCAAGGCCGGCGGTGCGGCGGTGTTCGCCCAGCGTGCCTTCAAGGTCCCGGCCATTTCCTTCCTGGTCGGTTTCGCCATGCTGGCCGCCGGCGTGACCAGCGCCGCGGGCCTGGCATTGGCGTTCACCGGGGACTACCTCAGCCCGTTCCTGGATGTGCCGCCGGTCCCGGCTGCCATCGTGTTCCTGCTGCTGGTGGCGCTGCTGAACGCCCGCGGAATTTCCGAGTCGGTGCGCAGCAACGTGGTGATGACCGTGATTGAGCTTTCCGGCCTCGTGCTGGTGATTGTGCTGGTCGGCCTGATGCTGGGCCAGGACGAGGGTTACACCGAGCAGATCACCGAGTTCCCGGTAGGCGTGAATCCGGGCACCGCCGTCCTTGGCGCGTCCGTCATTGCCTACTACTCCTTCGTCGGCTTCGAGGTTTCGGCCAACGTTGCCGAAGAGGTCCGTGACGTCCGCCGGGTCTACCCGAAGGCGATTTTCGGCGCCATGCTCACCGCCGGCCTGGTCTACGTCCTGATCGGACTGGCCGCCTCGATTGCGCTGCCGACCGAGGACCTCACCGGCTCCTCAGGCCCGCTGCTCGACGTCGTCAGCGCCACCGGCTTCGGCGTCCCGGACTGGCTCTTCAGCCTGATCGCCCTGATCGCCGTGGCCAACGGCGCCCTGCTGACCATGATCATGTCCTCACGGCTGACCTTCGGCATGTCGGAGCAGGGCCTGCTTCCCGCCGTCTTCAGCCGGGTGCTGCCCAACCGCAGGACTCCGTGGGTGGCCATCATCGCCACCACCGCCATCGCCATGCTGCTGACCATGACCGGCGGGCTGGCCTCCCTGGCGGAGACCGTGGTCCTGCTGCTGCTCTTCGTCTTCCTGAGCACGAATGTGGCAGTCATTGTGCTGCGCAGGGACAAGGTAGCGGAAAAACACTTCCAGGCCCCCATTGTGGTGCCGTACCTGGCCATCGCGTCCTGCCTGCTGCTGCTGACCCAGCAGGACGGCACCGTGTGGCTGCGGGCCGGAGCGCTGATGGCCGTTGGCCTGCTGTTGTTCGGCGCGCGGTTCCTGGCCAAGGGGAAGAACCTCGGCGCCAAGCCACGGCGCGGCCGGAAATCCCAGGACGCGGGCAAGGAACAGTAAGCCGCGGGTCCCGGCCGGCGTCACAACGCCGGCCGGGGAGTTCCCTCCGGTGCCAGCAGCCACGCCGCCACGACGTCCCCGAGCATCGACCGCAGATGCCCGTTCAGCGGCGGGGCGTGCAGGTCCCGGCCAAAGAGATAGCCGAAGGTGTACTGGTTCGCCACCTGGAAGACGCAGTACGCGCTGATGAGCAGATGCACGTCAAAGGCATCCACGTCATGGCGGAAGACTCCCTCGGCCTGCCCACGCTCCAGGATCTCGTCGAGGATGCCGACAGCGGGTTCCGCCAGGTCGCGGATTGAGTCGATCTGCCGGATGAAGACACCCCGGTGGATGTTTTCGATCATGACCAGCCGGATGAAGTCGCTGTGGCGCACATGGTGGTCATAGGTGAGTTCGGCCAGTTGCCGGATGGCCTCGGTGGGTTTCAGGCTGTCCACCTGGATGGCCCGCTCCGCCTCGCGGATGCCGCTGTAGGCCTTCTTGAGCACCGCCAGGTAAAGCTGTTCCTTGCTGCCGAAGTAGTAATAGATCATCCGCTTGGTGGTGCGGGTCCGGTCCGCAATTTCGTCGACGCGCGCTCCGGAATAACCCTGTGCGGCGAAAACCTCGGTGGATACCGCCAAAATTTCGGCGCGGGTCCGTTCCGGGTCACGCTTCCGCAGTGTTCCGCCCTGCTGCACGGTATCGCTGGCGATAACTCCACCGTCTTTCATTTGTGGCCCGCATGCGCCAACAGGCGGCGGGGATTGTCAATCATCATTGCGTCCAGGACGCCGTCGTCCAGCCCCAGTTCGCGGAGGCGGGGCAGCACCCGGGTATGCACGTTTTCCATGTGCCAGTTCGGCACGGTCCGCTTGCGCCAGGACGGCGGGGTGATCCTGCTGAAGAAAGCCGCGTCATGCGAGAGCACTATTTGGTCAGCGTAGCCCCGGCTGATGAGTGCCCACAGCATGCGGAACCGCTGCGCGTCGGAGACCACATGCTCCATGCCGAACCGGTCGAAGCCCAGGAAGGATCCGGCGTCGGCGAGGGCCATTAGATAGTCAAGGTCGTCGGAGTCCCCCGCATGGCCGATCACTACGCGGTCCAGCGGCACCCCCAGCCGCGCCAGCAGCTGCTGCTGGCCGATCCCGCCGCGGGAGGGAGCGTGCGAGTGGGTGGTCACCGGTACCCCGGTTTCCAAATGGGCGTGCGCCGCAGCCGCGAACACGCGTTCGACGTCGGCAGTGATGCCGTCGGCATCGGAAAAGACCTTCAACATGCCCGCCCGGATATCCGTGCCGGCAATTCCTTCCCGGATATCCCGCAGGAACAGCTCCACCAACGGATCCTCCGAGTCCACCAGGCCGCCGGGGCCGTGGGTCCGGAAAAACTGTGGCAGCCCGTCAGCGGTGTAGTACCCCGTGGCCGCGACCAGCCGAACCGGGCTGCGCCGCGCCACGCGGAGCACCCGGGCAACATCGCGTCCCAGCCCAGGCACTGTGAGGTCGACGACGGTGCGCACCCCGAGCGCGTAGAGCCGCTCGAAACCGGCCACAGCCTTCTCGACCGCCTGCTCCTCATCCCATTCAGGATGGGGCAGATTGAGGTCAAGTTCCGGATGGCCCACGAAAACGTGCTCATGGATCAGGGTTGTCCCGAGCTCGTCCGCGGGCACGTCACCGGTAAAGGTTGGAACGGTGTGCGCCGCCGTCGTCGACCGCACGGCGGTTACTCTGCCGTGGCGCGGATGGCTTCGAATACTTCCAGTGAATCTCCGGTGTATTCGGACTCCAGGTACTCAAGGGACTGGCTGCGGAAGGCGTCCACGTCGACGTCCTCCACGATTTCCCAGGCGCCTTCAGCCTTCCACTCGGACAGCGTTTCCGCTTCGTCTTCCTCGACGCAGGATGTCACTTCAGTGACAGCCTTCTCGACGGCGGCGTTCACGGCGTCCTGCTGGTCGCCGGAGAGTTCGTTCCAGACCGGACCCGCAATGATGAGGTTGGTGTTCAGTTGGTGGCCCGTCAGGGACAGGTAGTCCTGCACCTCGGCGAGGTTCTGCGCCTTGATGTTGGTGACCGGGTTTTCCTGGCCGTCCACGGTGCCCTGCTGCAGGGCGAGATACAGCTCCTCATAGGCCACTTCGGTGGCGGAAGCACCAAGGGCTTCTGCGTTCATCAGGAACTGCGGTGAACCGGGGAAGCGGATCCGCAGACCCTCCAGGTCCTCAGGCTTGGTGATGGGCTTGCCGGCGGTGAAGTGCCGGGCCCCCGCAGACCAGGCGCCCAGGGTCTGGACACCGGCGGCTTCGGCGAAGCCGTCGACCACGGTCTTCGACTCGTCGCTGGCCATGAATGCGGCAAGGTGGTCCGAATCCTCGAAGACGTAGGCTGCGTCAAGCACGCTGATGGGCTCGTAGACCGAGCCCAGGGCCGATGCTCCCTGGATATCGATATCGATGTCGCCGGAGGCCACGGAGGCGACGCGGTCCGCGTCGCCGCCAAGCTGGCTGGACGGGAAGATCTCCACGGTCACCCCGACATCCGCTGCCGCAACCTCGTCGGCGATGACCTGGGCTCCACAGCGGTGCTGCGGCTGGTCTTCGTTGTAGCTGTGGGCCAGCGTGAGCTCTACTTCCTCTCCGCTTCCTCCTCCTTCAGCTCCGGAATCTCCGCCTGAGCAGCTGACCAGCATCATTGCCGGCAGCACTGCGAGGGTGGCCAGGGCCAGGTGCTTGCTTCGTTGTGCCTTCATGGTTGTCTCTCTTCTCGGTTTGGGATGGTTGTGCGTAGGGGGATTCAAGGGCCTAGAGCCCCAGCAGGCCGGGGAGCACCTGCAGCGCTTCAGGGAAGGCGATGATCAGGGCCAGGATGGCCAGGAACGGGATGATGAACGGCAGGCAGCCGCGGAAGACCTCGCCGATCCGGGTCCTGGACACCGCTGAGGTGACAAAGAGCACCGTGCCCACCGGAGGGGTCAGCAGGCCGATCATGAGCGAGATGATGAGCAGTACACCGAAGGAAATCGGGTTGACCCCGTACTGCACGGCAATCGGCATCAGGATCGGAACCACAAGCACCAGAATGGCCGTCGCATCGATGACGGTGCCCAGCAGCAGTGCGAGCAGGACCACCAGGATCAGGAAGACCGTGGGATTGTCGGTGAACCCGAACAGCGCCTCGGTGAGCATCTGCGGCAGCCGCTCCCGGGCGAGGATGTAGCCCAGCAGGGACGCACTGGCCACGATCAGCATGATGCCGGTTGTGGTGAGGACGGTTTCCTTGATGGCGGCCAGCAGCCCTGCCATGGAGAGGGTGCGCTGGCCAAGGCCGAGCAGCAGCATGTACATCACGCCGACGGCGGCGGCTTCGGTGGGGGTGAAGATGCCGGCCAGGATGCCGCCCAGAATGATGATCGGCGCCAGCAGCGGCAGGGCGACACCCTTGAGTGAGGCAACGAATTCGGCCTTGTCGAAGGTGCCCTTGACGATGTTGGGCTGCCGGCGGACCAGGATGTAGACCACGATGCAGAGCCCCAGGGTCATGGCTAGGGCAGGCAGGACGGAGGCTGCGAACAGCGCGCCGGTGGACACGGCGGCGAGGCCGGAGAAGATGACTGCCGGGATACTCGGCGGCATCACCGGCGCGATGAGGGATGAGGACGCGACGACGCCGGTGGCGAAGCGGCGGCTGTACCCGTTGCGGAGCATGGCGGGAATTTCCACCTTGCCCAGCGCTGCCGCATCCGCAACGGCGGATCCGCTCATCCAGGAGAAGCCCAGGCTGACGCCGACGCTCACGTAACCGAGGTTGCCGCGCACGGAGGCAAAGGCCGCCATGGCGAAGCGGAACAGCCGGTCCGCAATTCCAGCATGGTTGGCCAGCGCGCCGAGGAGGATAAAGAGCGGTACAGCCAGCAGCGGAAAGCTGTCGGCGGCGTTGGCCACTTCGCGCAGCGCGCTGCCGGGAGAGCGGCCGTTCACCAGCATGTAGACCAGCGACGGGCCGAGGAAGGCAATAGCCACCGGGACACGGATGACCAGGAGCACCGCAATGGCGATGCCGAGGAGGGCGAGCATCATACGACCACCGCCGGTGCTTCATCGCTGTCGTACTCGGTGAGCATCGGGCCGTTTTTCGCGACCAGGACCGCTGCAACCAGGGCCCGGACCGTCAGGCTGAGCACGCCCAGGAGCACGGGCAGGTAGACGAAGGACATGGGCACGCGAAGCACGGGTGACTTAATGATCTGCTGCGAGTCAATGAGCGCGAAGGCTTCGATGGTCAGACCGAATCCGGTGACTGCCACCACCACCAGCGCAATGACCTGGACCCAGCGGACCACCATCTGGTTGGGGATGGCGTCCACGATCTCCAAGGCGATATGTCCGTTGGTGCTCACCAGCACGCCGGCTGCGGCGAAGGTCAGCCAGATGAGTGCAAAGCGGGCAAGCTCACCGGTCCAGGCGTAGCCTCCTCCGGGCAGGTAGCGCTGCAGGGCCTGCATAAAGACCATTGCCAGGATGGTGATAAGCGCGACGGCGCCGATAAATATTTCAATGCGGGTGATAACCGCCGCGGTTTTCTGCCACCGCCCCTGTCCGGGTGATGGCTGCTGCTTGTCCGGCACTTGACTCCTTCGTCAACAACGTCGGCAGGCGCTGCCGATCGGTTGTAACTTACTAGTTAATACATTGTGAGACAACTCACAATTTGGTAACTCCCGCCCCACCCGGAACGCAGAACGCCCCCGGAACGCAGAGCCCCCAATACGCAGAACGCCCCGGACCGTTCGGTCCGGGGCGTTCTGTTTCTTTGAGAGCTTTGGCGCTAAGGGCTACTCGTGCAGGTGGTCGTCGTAGTCCTTGCCGGCGTGCTGCTGGCGCAGCTTCCGGCCTTCCTCGATGTCTTTCTCTTCCTGCTCCTGGCGCTTCTCCGTCTGGCGGGTGTCACGCGGGGGAAGCTGCACGGATTCCTCGGCCTGGATGCCTGCCTGCAGTTCGCGGCCGCGCTCCACCTCGGCGTCGAACTCCGCACCGAAGAGCAGGGACACATTGGCCAGCCAGATCCACAGCAGCAGGACGATGACGCCGCCGATGGCACCGTAGGTGGCGTTGTAGTTGCCGAAGTTTGCGACGTAGAAGCTGAAGCCAAGGGTCACGATCGCCAGGATCACGAGGGCAATCAGCGAGCCCATGCTCATCCAGCGGAATTTAGGCTGCTTGACGTTCGGGGTGGCGTAGTAAAGGACTGCGATGATCAGCACGGCGAAGATCAGCATGACCGGCCACTTGGCGATGTTCCAGACGGTTACCGCTTCACTGCCCAGGCCGATGACGTTGCCGATCGCTTCGGCGATCGGGCCGGAAATCACCAGCATCAGCATCAGTGCGGCCGCCATCAGGACCAGGATCAGGGTCACAAGCAGCTGCGTGGGAAGCAGTTTCCAGGCGGGCCGGCCTTCATCCACTTCGTAAATGCGGTTGAGGGAACGGCCGAACGCCTTCACGAAGCCGGAGGCGGACCAGAGGGCGCCCACGATACCGATGATCAACGTGATGCCGGCAGCGCTGGAGTTCGTCAGCTGCTCGATGGGTCCCTGAATGACCTTGGCGGCGTCTTCGGGCGCAAACTGCTTAACGAAGTCCAGCAGGGCATTCGTGGTGCTTTCGCCCTGTCCCACGACCCCCAGGATGGAGACCATGGCCAGCAGTGCCGGGAAGATCGCCAGGACGGTGTAGTACGTCAGCGCCGCGGCCAGGTCGGTGCACTGGTCCTTGGAAAACTCCCGGACGGTCTTCTTGAGGATGTATTTCCAGTTGGGTTTGGAAACCTCGGTGGGTTTATCGGGTTTGCGTGCGTCGTCCGGACTCGGTGCTGTCTCGGCTTTGCTGTTGCTGTCCTGCGCCACTTCGGCCTCCTGCGGGGATGGATGTCTGCCCCCATGCTATTAGTAAGCGTTCTTAGCAACAAAGAGGTTCCGCTGACGTGGGCACCCCGGCGGTTCAGCGCAGGCCGTAGTAATCCATCAAAACCGACTCTTCTCCGGGGCTGAGCGGATTTTCCGGATTCGCTCCCGGCGAGTGCGCCACCTGGTTCCTGCTGTAGTTCACGAAGATGTCCTGCCCGTCGCGCCGGGCACTGATCAACGGAACATAGTGCTCCTCGGTCGCGAACAGGCCCAGATCGACGGTGACCCAGACGGGTTCGCCCGTGACCCGGTCCAGGTGGACCTCCCCCACCAGCCCCAGCCGTTCGCCGTCGTTGGCCCAGACACTGGAGCCCTGGATTTCGTGGAGCACAAAAGCATCCGCCATCGTCCCGTCCCTTCGCCGGCCCGGCGGTGCTGCCGGGGTTCTTATTGCCGCCCGGCGTACGGCCTGCTGTCAACACCTCCGGCGTGTGGCCCGGCCGGGAACGGGAAAGTCAGCGGGACTGCTCCTCTGCGGCGTCCTCCCGTTCGGCGAAGACCTCCTCGCCGGGGCCGGAGAAGCTCACGCGGCGCTCCACGGCGTCGATGCTGCCGGTGAACAGCTGGGAGTCGCTGGTGTCCTCGCTGCGCGTCGCCGGGGCGCTGCGGGGAACGCGCTGCGCCGCGCGGGCCGGTGGACGGACTTCCTCCCAGCGCTGCCGGGGAAGGGCCTCCGGATGGTGTTCCTGCAGGTGTGTCACCATGGTTTCGCGGATGAGGCAGCGCAGGTCGAACAGGGTGCCGCTGTCCACGGCGCTGACGAGGATGCGGATCCGCACCAGGCCCTTCACCGCGTCCGTCACCTGCAGGACACTGGTGCGCTGGTCCCACAGGTCGGTGTCGGCCAGGATCTCCCTGAGCAGGGTGCGCAGCTCCCCCACCGGGACCCGCCAGTCCAGGTCCAGTTCCACCGTGCCCAGGATGTCCGACCGGCGGCGGGTCCAGTTCTGGAACGGCGTGGTGGTGAAGTAGGTGGAGGGCAGGATCAGGCGCCGGTCGTCCCAGATGTGGAGCACCACGTAGGTCATGGTGATTTCCTCGATGGTGCCCCATTCGCCTTCCACCACAACGACGTCGTCCACCCGGATCGCATCGGTGAAGGCCAGCTGCATTCCGGCAAAGACATTCGTCAGCGTCCCCTGCACGGCGAGGCCGGCCACGATGGACAGCACACCGGCGGAGGCCAGGATGCCGGCGCCGAGGGCACGGACCTCGGGAATGGTCAGCAGCACACAGGCCACGGCCAGGCTGATCAGGATGGCGATGCCGACCCGCCGGCCCAGGATGACCTGGGTCTTGAGGCGCCGGTACCTGCGGTTATCGCGGGTATCGGTGCTGTACCTGGTGAGGATCATGGCCTCAATGACCAGCAGCACCACCACTGCAAGCCAGGCCACCGCACCAATCAGGCCCAGCACCAGCACATAGTCCACCGCCGGCAGCCACGAGGTCCCGGCTGCCGTGGCGCCGAGGGCAATCCGCACTCCGATCAGGGCGAGCCCCAGACGCAGCGGGTTCCGGGCCTTGACGGAGATTTCCCGGATGCCGGGTGTTTTCCGGAAGGCCCGGTGGACCACCTCCCGCAGGATCCGGGCGAGGATCAGGGCAACACCCACTGCCACCAGCACGGCAAAGAGCGGTTTAAAGCTGACGGCAAGGGAAAGGAGGTCTTCCATAGGTTCGATGATTGCAAACTGCCGTGGGGAACTGTCCAATCGGCGCGGGGCGTCCGGACCGCAGCCGGAGCGGGTGCAGGACGGTTAAAAAGCGGACACCCCGGGGATGCCGGGGTGTCCGCTGCGCCTTTGAGGCGGCAGATGTGTTCTTGCTTACGTGGGCAGGAACGTTACTTCGCGTTGTCCGCTGCCGTGGCGGCGTCGGCGATCATCGGCACCACGTTGTCCAGGGCGTACGGGATGCTGAGCACGTTGATGGCCGACGTGGAGAAGACGCGCGTGGGATCGGCGTCGGCCACCAGGCTGCCGTTCTTCACAGCGGGGATCTGGCTCAACAGCGGATCGGAGGCAATGGTGTCCGCCACGTCGTCGCTGGCCACCCAGCTGACGAAGATATCCGAGTCCAGCTGGTTGAGGTTCTCGTCGGACCAGGGGACGTAGAACTCGCCTTCCTTGCTGTTCTCGGCCACCACGGGGGCCTGCGTCAGGCCCAGGGACTCCATGAACTTGGGGCGGTTGTCCAGCGCGGTGTAGACGGAGTTCTCCGCACCCGGGGCGAGGTTGCCGTAGATGAAGGTCTTGCCTTCCAGCTGCGGGTATTCGGCGGCCTTGTCGGTGATGGCCTGCTCTGTGTCCGCCACCAGCTTTTCCGCGTCGTCGCTCTTGCCCAGGGCCTCGCCGATCATGGTGGCGGTGTCCTGCCAGGAGGTGCCCCAGGGAGCTTCGGGGTAGGCCACCACGGGAGCAATCTTGCTCAGCTTGTCGTAGTCCTCCTGCGAGAGGCCGGAGTACGCAGCGATGATGACGTCGGGGTTGGTGGCCGCGACGTCGTCGAAGGCAATGCCGTCAGCCTCGGAGTACTGCGCCGGAGCGTTTTCGGAGCCGATGGGTGCGTCCAGGTCCTCGAGCGCGTCGTCGATCCAGGGGGTGGTGCCCTGCTCGTTGCCGCCGAACTCAATCAAGGGCATACCCACGGGAACCACACCCAGCGCGAGGGCGGTCTCCGCGTTGGCCCAGGACACGGCTGCCACCCGCTCGGGAACACCTTCAATGGTGGTCTCGCCGAAGGCATGCTCGATGGTTACGGGGAACTGGTCTTCGGCAGCGGCAGCGCTGCTGGAGGATTCGTTTTCACCCGCGGCGCCGGTGGAGCAGGCGGAGAGGGAAAGAACGGCGACGGCGGCCGCAGCGGCTGCGCGCCGCATCCGGGACAGGGCCATTTTGGGCTCCTTGGATCACATAAACGGACGGAACAGACCCGGCGGTCGCGGGTCCAAAAATAAGATTAGCCCAGGGTTAACCCAATTACGCAACGCTAATCTTTCGTAATACCCTTTCGGCCGCTGAGTGCCCCGCCATCCGGGCGCCCCGGACGGCCCGGGAGGTGCCCTAGGACTTGGCCCGCGCCAGCCGCCGCAGGTCCACGGCGGGGTCCCGCAGCTGTTCCGGGTCCACACGGCGCCCGGTTTCAATCAGCCTGCGCGCGGCCCGCACGGCGGTTCCGGCGTCGACGGCGGCCACGCCGGCCAGCGTCCCGTCCGCACCGAGGCGAAAGGCCATAAAACCGGGGCCGGGTTCGCCGCGGAGCATGGTCCGCCCCGGAACCGTCATGCTGCCGGCCACTTCCAGATGCACGCCGTACCGGTCGGACCAGAACCAGTCCACCGCCGCGGCCGGAGGGTCGACGCCGAGCATCCCGGCCGCGGCCGCCTCACCCGTGTGCCGGGCAGCATCCCAGTGCTCGAACCTGCGGCCGGGCACTCCGCCGGAACCAATGCGGCGGGAGGAATCTCCGGCGGCGAAAACGCGCGGGTGGGAAGTGCGCCCGGAGCCGTCCACCAGTACGCCGCCGTCCACCGCCAACCCCGCACCGCGGGCGAGTTCCGTGACCGGTTCGCTGCCCGCGGCCATCAGGACCGCGGTGGCGGAAAGCCTGCTGCCGTCCGTGAGCTCCACGGTCAGGGCTCCCCCGTCCGCACAGATGGCCTCCGGCATGCCGCGCCGGTAGTGCGTGCCGTGCGCGGTGTGGAGTTGATGCAGGGAGCCGGCCATCTCGGGACCCACCGCGGATGCGGACGGCAGGCCGGCGGGATCCACCAGGGTGACGTCGGCGCCCAGGGCGCGGGCGGTACCTGCCACTTCGGCGCCGATCAGTCCGGCGCCAAGGATGACCAGGTGTGCACCGGGAATGATCCGCTCCCGCAGCGCTTCGGCGTCGCCGGCGCTGCGCAGGGTGAACACCCCGGGCAGGTCCGCACCCGGCAGCGGCAGCCGGCGGGCGCGGGCACCGGTGGCAAGCAGAACGACGTCGGCCGTCAGCTCCGTGCCGGAGGCCAGGGCGAGGACGGGCGCGGTGGTGCCGCTGCCGGCGTCGAGCCTGCCCACGGAGTCGGCAATCACGGAGATGCTGTTGTCCTCGAACCACTGCCGGGGAGCCAGCTGCAGGCGCAGCCGGTCCAGGGTCCCGGCGAGGAAGGCCTTGCTCAGCGGCGGCCGGTCATAGGGCAGTCCGGCGGGATCCACCAGGGACAGTACGCCGGCATAACCGCGCCGGCGCAGCTCACGCACCGCACTGAAGCCGGCGATTCCGCCGCCCACCACGGCTATGGACGCCGGGGCTCCGTCGGTACTCAAGCGCCGAGCGGACTCTCGTTGGGGTAGAGCCAGACCCCACCGTCACGCACGTCCACCCGGTGGGCCTTGGTATTGACCAGGGCCGGCAGGCACAGGGCCTCGCCGGTGCGGAGGCAGAAGCGTGCGGAGTGGACGGGGCATTCCACCTCATCCCCCTCGATCCATCCTTCGGCAAGGGATGCATCCTCGTGCGTGCAGGTGTCATTGAGCGCGTAGAAGCGTCCGTTGTCGCTGTGGAACACGGCAATGTCGTCCGCGGTGCCCGCCGTTTCGGCGTCCACCGTGAGGGCCTCGCCCTCTTCTATTCCATCAACGTCGGCAACGCGGATACCCTCGCTCATGCCCTTCCTTCCCCGGCACCAGGCCAATAACGTGTTGCTTACGTCAACACGTTACCCCGGCAGCGGTGGCTCGGAGCCCGCGGTGAGCGGGGGCACACCCTGCTGCCGGCCGGAGGGGAACAGCGGAGCCGCACGCCGGGTCGGCCTGCCCGGTTCCAGTCCCCTGATAAGCGCAGTCAGTTCCGCACGCAGCTCGGGGCCGATCCCGGCGGTGGAGTCGTCCTGCTCAAGGTTTTCGGCGTCGGCCAGGAGCTTTTGCCCGCGTTCGGAAATGGCAACCCATCGTCCGGACCTGCCGACAGTTTCCGCCGGCACCTCTTCCACGAGGCCCTGCCCGGCCATACTCACGAGCGCCGTCCCCAGGGTCTGTGCAGTAACACGCAGCCGCCGGGCAAGCTCCGCGCGGCGCATGGGCCCATCGGCAAGGAGCACCCGCAGCACCGTCACACGTTCCTGGGTTAGTCCCACTGCGCGAAGCTTGTTATCCACTTCCCGCCGTACAAGCCGTGCAGCCGTCGAGAGCAGCCGCACGGGTTCCCAATCCCCCTCGTTCTGCATCTTCCTGCTTTCCTGATACGTCATTGGTAAGCGGTTCTGCTCCGCTGAACAATCAGTGTGCTTACTATTTCAACGGCACAGAGGGGGTACTTGTCAAGCCGGGTGGGGTTACCTGCCTGCCCACTGGCGGAACGCGCGGACGGCGTCACCCCCGCCTTCGATGCTGACATTGGCCGCTGCGCGCCGGCCCATGGCATGCAGCGCGAGGTCCACTACATCCCCGGAAACCAACACCGACTCAGTGCCGCGCTTGACCCTGCGCCGCCCCGAACCGGGCAGCGCCAGTTCCACGCCGACAGGGCTGCCGCGGTATCCCATCCGCGCCATCAGGCCCAGCTGCTTCCACAGCGCCTGCTGCTGGCCGGCAGGGAGTTCCCGTGGTGCGGCCGTTCCCTCGCCGCGGCGGATGTCCTCATGGTGAACGACGTATTCCACCAGGTTTGCCGCCTCCAGCCGGTAGGGCGAAAACCGGCCCGGACCGGCGGCGAACCGGTCAACCAGCGCAGCATAGCCCTCAGGCACCGCTGCCGCTGCAGCCTCGGCGCCGAGGTGCTTTTCCTGGCCCGGTTTGGGCCGGCGCACCGCATCGGCGGCGATCTTCCAGGGGGCGTGCTCCCGGAGCACGAGGTGCGCCAGCAGCCGGCGCACGTCCCACCCCTCACACAGGGTGGGTGCGAGCGGATCCGCCTCCCGCAGCGTCCGGACCAGTTCCGCGCGTTCCGTATCCACCCATGCCATGTTGCACTCCTTCGCGTTGAACGCCGCTGATTTTCCGCCCTCTCCAGGCGGTTACCTGCGGCAATGTGGCCTACGGCCAACATTAGCCACCGAACCCCCTTTACCCGTACCTACTGGCGCGTAGCATGGTCCCCACAGTGAGCCGAGGCTGTTGAGCCGTGCACACGGGGCAGCCGTGACAGAGGAGAAATCCCATGAGCACCACTGATCTTTCCCAGGACGCCAGCCGCAACGGCAGCGCCCGCAAAATCAAGGAACGCGTCGTCACCGAACAGGACGCCCGCAACGCCACCGAAGCAGCCCGGGATACCGGTGAGTCCCGGCCGAGTTTCGCCAAGGGAATCTACCTGGGCAACTACAACCTGGACCTGGTGGGCTCCCTGCCCCCGGGGGACCTCGATGAAGAGGCCCGGGCACAGCTGTTCCTGGCGGCCTTGACGGACTACTGCAAAACCATGGACGGCCGGGCAATTGAACGTACCGGCATCATCCCCGACGAGAACCTGCGCGGGCTCGCCGATCTGGGGGTGTTTGGAATAAAGATCCCGCAGCACTACGGCGGGCTGGGCCTGTCCCTGCTGAACTACGGGCGTGCCCTGATGATCCTGGGCACCGTGCACCCCAGCCTGGGTGCGCTGGTCTCCGCCCACCAGTCCATCGGTGTGCCGGAACCGGTCAAGGTGTTCGGCACCGAGGCGCAGAAGGAGGAGTACCTGCCGCGCTGCGCCGCCGGGGCGGTGACCGCCTTCCTGCTCACCGAACCCGACGTCGGGTCCGACCCCGCGCGGCTGCGCACCACCGCCATCCCCTCCGACGACGGCAGCGAATACGTGATCGACGGCGTCAAGCTGTGGACCACCAACGGGGTCATTGCCGAACTGGTGGTGGTGATGGCCGCCGTTCCGCCGCACGGCGAGTCCAAGGGCGGGATCAGCGCCTTTGTGGTGGAGATGTCCTCCCCCGGCATCACCGTGGAGAACCGCAACAACTTCATGGGCCTGCGCGGCATCGAAAACGGGGTCACCCGGTTCACCAATGTCCGCGTCCCGGCCGCCAACCGGCTGGGCCGCGAGGGCCAGGGCCTGAAGATCGCCCTGACCACACTGAACACGGGCCGGCTGTCCATTCCGGCCATGTGCGCCGCGGCCGGCAAATGGTCGCTGAAGATTGCCCGCGGCTGGTCCGGTGCCCGGGAGCAGTGGGGCAGGCCGATTGGCCGGCACGAGGCCGTGGCCAAGAAGCTCGCCTTCATTGCAGCCACCAGCTTCGCGCTGGAGGCGGTGTTTGAACTCTCCGCCGAACTGGCCGACGCCGGCACCAAGGACATCCGCATCGAGGCGGCCCTGGCCAAACTATGGGCCAGCGAAATGGCCTACAACATTGCGGACGAGCTGGTGCAGGTGCGCGGCGGACGCGGTTTCGAGACGGCCGATTCGCTTGCGGCCCGCGGCGAGCGTGCGGTCCCGGCCGAGCAGCAGCTGCGGGACCTGCGCATCAACCGGGTGTTCGAGGGGTCCACCGAGATCATGCACCTGTTCATTGCACGTGAAGCGGTGGATGCCCACCTCTCCGCGGCCGGGGACCTGGCGGTGGCGGATGCTCCGGTGGGCGCCAAGGCGCGGGCGGCCCTGAAGGCCAGCGGTTTCTACGGCAAGTGGCTGCCGACGCTCGCCGCGGGCAAGGGCAATGTGCCGACGTCCTACACGGAGTTCGGCGTGCTGGCCCGGCACCTGCGCTACGCCGAGCGGGCTTCGCGCCGGCTGGCCCGCTCCACCTTCTACGGCATGGCCCGCTGGCAGGCCGGGTTGGAACAGCACCAGGTTTTCCTGGGCCGGATCGTGGACATCGGTGCCGAGATTTTTGCCATCTCCGCCTCCTGCGTCCGCGCCGTGAAGATCCGCCGGGAGGATCCGGCGGAAGGAGCCAGCGCATTCGAGCTCGCCGATGCGTTCAGCAGGGAATCCCGGGTCCGGATCGAAGCACTTTTCGACGGCCTGTGGAACAACTCCGACGAGTCCGACCGCCGGCTATCCAAGGGCGTTTTGGCCGGGCGGTACACCTGGCAGGAGGAGGGTGTGCTGGACGGGTCCGAAGGCACCGGACCGTGGATTTCCGAGACGGCCCGCGGGGACGAGCCGAAGGAGAACCTGCACCGCTGGTACCGGTAGGACTGCCTGGGACCGCCTACACGGCGCCGACCGCGCCGCGGCAGATCTGCACATAGCGGTCCGCCAGTTCCTCCGGCGGAAGCGGGCCGCCGGCGCGGTACCACTGGGCCACTCCGGTGCACATGGTGGTGACCGCCCGGCTGGCGTCCTTGGGGTAGCCGGTGGTGAAGCGGCCGCTGCGCACGGCTTCGGCCACGACGTCGTCCAGGAGTTTCTGCTGCCGGTCCCGGGCCGCGATATGCCCGGCCCGGGCCGGCCCCTCCAGGCTGCGGATCTCGCTGGCCGCAATGAAGGCGTGTTCCCAGCGGTAGGCGTGGACCAGGACCAGGCATTCGATGAGCAGGGCAAACCGCTGCTCCACGTCACCGCCGGCCTCGGCCAGGGCCGCCGTGCTGCGGGCGTACAGGTCTGCCATGGCGGATTCGGCTATCCCCACCAGCAGCGCCTGTTTGGACGGGTAATGGTGGTACAGCCCGGGCACGGAGAGCCCGGCGCGGGTGGCGACGGTGCGGATGGTGGTCCCGTGGTAGCCGTGCTCCACAAAACAGTCCAGGGCGGCGCGCAGCAGCGGGGGCAGGGCGGGGACGGAGAAGTCCCGCCAGCCGGGCTGCACACGGGTGTCGGTCATGCCGTCCCTTCCATGGGAACAATGTGAGAGCAATGCGAGAATAATGTGACCCTTGACACGTTCGGAGGGCCTGCACCAGACTAACCGTACCGAGCGGTCGCTCGGTAGTAGGTCCCGGTAGTAGTTTGAGCGGAAGTTGGCGCAGCATGACGGAACAGACGCCGGAGCAGCCGGAGCAGGTGCCGGGGCAGGAGACAGCCAGGCCCCGCCTCGAGGGCAGGACAGCAGTGGTCACCGGAGCCAGCCGCGGCATCGGACTGGCGATCGCCCGGCGGCTGGTGGCCGAAGGCGCGAAGGTCTGCATCACCGCCCGCAACATCGGCCCGCTGAAGGAAGCCGCTGCGGAGTTCCCGGAAGGCACCGTGCTGGCGGTTGCCGGCCGGTCCGACGACCCGGACCACCGCGCAGAGGTGCTGGACACCGTCGCGGACACCTGGGGCCGGCTGGACATCCTCGTGAACAACGCCGGGGTGAACCCCGTCTACGGCCCGCTGAGCGAGCTGGACCCGGAGGCGGCCCGCCGGATCCTCGACGTCAACGTGCTCGGCACCCTCGCCTGGGTCACCGCCGTCTGCGCCCATGAAGCCCTGGACTTCCGCGGCCGCGGCGGCTCGGTATTGAACCTCTCCTCCGTCTCGGCGCAGACACCTGCCGCCGGCATCGGCTTCTACGGCATCAGCAAGGCCGCCGTGGAACAGCTCACCCGTACCCTCGCCGTCGAACTGGCACCCACCGTGCGTGTGAACGCGCTGGCACCCGCCGTCGTCAAGACGCAGTTTGCCCGTGCCCTGTACGAAGGGCGCGAGGAAAAGGTCAGCTCCACCTACCCGCTCAAGCGGCTCGGCACCCCGGAGGACGTGGCCGGCGCGGCTGCCTTCCTGGCCTCCGACGACGCCGCCTGGGTCACCGGGCAGATCATCAACCTCGACGGCGGCCTGCTGGTGGCCGGCGGCGCGGCCTGACCCGCCCGCTGGCCGAACAGCATCCCGCCACCCTAAGGACCCCCGCCATGAGCACCGTTTCGCCGGAGATCGAAGACCTGCGCCTGCGCACCCGTGAATTCATCCGCGGCACGGTGATCCCCGCCGAACCGCGGCCGGGCGCCGTCGTACCGGAGGCCCTGCTGGAGGAGCTGCGATCCGCCGCGAAGGCAGCCGGCGTCTTCGCCCCGCACGCACCGCGCGAATACGGCGGCCAGGGCGTGCCGCTGGAGCACTGGTCCCCCATCTTCCAGGAGGCCGGCTACTCGCTGATCGGCCCGTCGGCGTTGAACTGCATGGCCCCGGACGAGGGGAACATGCACATGCTGCACCTGATCGGCAGCGAGGAGCAGAAGCAGCGTTACCTCGCTCCGCTGGTCTCCGGCGCGGCCCGCTCCTGCTTCGGTATGACCGAGCCGCACCCGGGCGCCGGTTCGGACCCGGCCGCCCTGCGCAGCACTGCCGCGAAGGTCGACGGCGGCTGGCTGATCACCGGGCACAAGCGCTTTACCAGCGGCGCCAACAACGCCACCTTCTGCATCGCCATGGTCCGCACCCCGGCGGTCGACGGCGCCCCCGCCGGAGCCACCATGCTCCTGGTGGACATGGACGCCCCCGGTGTGCGGATCGGCGAGCAGCTGCACACCATGGACCGGGCGATCGGCGGCGGGCATCCGCACGTGCACTTCGAGGACGTATTCGTGCCGGATACCGCCGTGCTCGGGGCACCGGGGGAAGGCTTCCGTTACGCGCAGGTCCGGCTTGGCCCGGCCCGACTGACCCACTGCATGCGCTGGCTCGGCCTGGCCCGGCGGTCCCTGGACATTGCGCTGGACCGGACCAACCGGCGCGAGATTTTCGGATCGGTGATGAATGAACTCGGCCTGGCCCAGGAAATGATCGCCCAGTCCGTGATCGACATTGAAACCTCCGATGCCATCATCACCAAGACCGCGGCGCTGCTGGAGAGCGATGCCAGGGCCGGATCCGCCCTGTCCTCGGTGGCCAAGGCCCACACCTCGGAGGCGGTGTACCGGGTGATCGACCGCAGCCTGCAGCTGTGCGGCGGCGACGGCGTCACCGACCGGCTGCCGCTGGCCTCGTACCTCAACGAGGTCCGCGCCTTCCGCATCTATGACGGTTCCAACGAGACGCATAAGTGGGCCATTGCCCGCCGCGCCTCCGCACACCGCCGCCGCGAGGTGGAGCACGGCGCCCCCGATCTTGCCGATGTGTCCCGTCCGGTGTCCGACGCCGAGTCCCCCGCCGAAGCGAAAGCCTGAACGCCATGCACACCACTGCCGACGGCACCGAAGTTGTAGCCACCCGCGCCGACGCCGATGCGCTTGCCTCCCCTCCCCTGCTGATCCTGGACGAGGTCACCGCATTCTTCGACGCGCACGGTCTCGGGTCGGGACCACTGTCCTGGACGCAGATCGGCGACGGGCAGTCCAACATCACGTACCGGATCCGGCGCGGCAACGAGGACTTCGTGCTGCGCCGCGGGCCGCGCCCGCCGCTGCCCCGCTCCACGCATGACATGGTCCGCGAGGCGAGGATCCAGCAGCTGCTGCGCGTGCAGGGGGTGCCGGTTCCGGAAATCCTGGCCGTCTGCGAAGACGCGTCGGTGCTCGGGGTGCCGTTCTACGTGATGGCTTTCCTCGACGGCCTGGTCATCACCAACACCATCCCGCCGGCGCTGACGTCACCGGAGGACCGCCGGGCCACCAGCGCCGCCGTCGTCGACGCCCTGGTCCGCATCCACTCGGTGGATGTGGACAGCGGGGACCTGGCGTCCTTCGGCAAACCGGAGGGGTACCTGCAGCGCCAGGTGACCCGGTTCTCCGGGCTGTGGGAGGTCAACACCCTGCGCAACCTGCCCGAGGTGGCCCGGATCGGCAGCTGGCTGGCGGACAACGTGCCCGAAAGCCAGGCCGCATCGGTGCTGCACGGTGACTACCGGCCCGGAAACCTGATGTTCGCTCCGCAGTCCCCCGCACGGGTCATTGCGGTCCTGGACTGGGAGATGTCCGCCATCGGCGATCCGCTCGCGGACCTTGGCTACCTCACCGCCACGTACTCCGAACCCGGCAGCGCCGTCACGCCCCTCGAGCTGACCGGTGTGACCCGCAACCCCGGCTATTACACCCGGGAGGACGTCATTGCGGCCTACCGGGAGCGGATGGACCTGGATCTGGACGCGCTGCCCTGGTACCAGGCCCTGGCACTGTGGAAGGCCTCGATTTTCTGTGAGGCCATCTACACCCGCTGGCTCAAGGGCGAACGCCCCAACGACCGGGTGTTTGCCCCGTCATTGGAGACCGGGGTGCCGCAGCTGCTGCGCACCGCCGCAGGGTTCGCGGGGCTGGCACCGGCACCGCTGTAACGTCCGGTGCCGGTTCCTCCGGACCGGGTCAGGGAACGACGACGGCGCGGCCCAGCAGCTGGTTGTTCTTCAGTTTCTCGTAGGCCGCCGGGGCGTCGTCCAGGCTGAAGACCTCAGTGTGCACGTTGAGTCCGCCGCCCCGGGCCAGGTCCAGCACCTCGAAAAGTTCCGGCCGGGAGCCCCAGTACGGGGCCCGGATAGAGGTTTCCCAAGCCGCGGTGGCACCCAGGCCCACCGGCAGGGTTCCGGCGCCCACACCCACCAGGACCTGGTCGCCCTGTGATCCCACCATTGCCTGGCCCATGTCCAGCGTGGCTTGGATGGTCACGAAGTCGAAGACCGCGTCCACGCCCCGTCCGCCGGTCAGGTCCCGGACCAGGTCCACCGCACCGGGCTCGGACGGGAAGGTGTAGTGCGCGCCGACGTCGGTGGCCAGGTTCAGCTTCGCCTCGTCGATATCCAGTGCCACCACGGTGGCCGCGGTCATGGCCCGCAGGATCTGCACGGCCACGTGCCCCAGCCCACCCACACCGATAACGACGGCGGTGGCGCCGGAGGGCAGTTTCTCCAGCGAACCCTTGATGGCGTGGTATGGGGTGAGTCCGGCGTCGGTCAGGGACACGTTCTGCACGGGATCCAGCTCCCCCAGTGGCAGCAGGTGCCGGGGACTATCCACAATCAGGTATTCCGCCATGGCCCCGGGGGCACCGAGCCCGGGCGGCGCAATTCCGAATTTCCCGGCGTTGCGGCAGTAGTTTTCCCGGCCGCTGGAACATTCGTAGCAAAGTCCGCAGCCCCACGGCCCGTAGACGGCCATGGAGGTGCCCTCCTCGATGTACTGGACGCCTTCGCCCACCCGGTCCACCACTCCGGCGCCTTCGTGCCCCAATGTCAGGGGCAGTCCGTAGATGTATTCGTTCTCCGGCAGGCTCATGATGAATTCGTCGGAGTGGCACACACCCGAGGCCGTGACCTTCAGGCGCACCTGCCCCGGGCCGGGTTCCGGAGTGTCAATCTCCACCACTTCGGGCGGCTGGCCGATGGTGCGGTACTGAAGGGCTCTCATGGCATGCTCCTGCTCTCCGCGGCGGCGGAGGATCCGCCGGGGCGCGGTGGATGGAATGTGCCCTTTAAGCGTTGCACCCGCGTCGCCGGTTCCGTAGCCCTCGAGCCGCAGGTAGCGTGTGGGCCATGAAGAATCTTCCGCTGTCGCTCGCACTCGCCGCCTCCTCCGGCATATTCACCCTGCAGAGGCCGGCCGACTGGTCTCCGCGGATGCGCCGCACCTACGTTGTTGCTCCCGGTGTTGCCCTCGGCGCCATCGGTGTCCTGGCTGTCCGGAAGGGCGCCCAAAAGGGAAGGGAACTGGCCGCTGCCGGGACCGTTGACCTCGTCACCCCCTTCACGGCTGGGGCTGGGACTGGGACTGGGACTGACGGCGGCGGCGAAGGCACCGATTCCACCACTGCGCCTTCCTACGTTGCCGGGAACGCGTCCGGACACCGGACCCGGGTGCCGGCAATTGCGCTGGCGGTTCTGGCGGCAACGGTGGGTACAACCGTGAGCGGGCTCCTGGCACTGGGCCTGGTGCTGGACGAGCGTATGGAAACGTGGCTGGTCCGGCGCGGGGTGGCGCAGCCCCGGCGGGTGATGGCGGTTGCTGCCGCCGCGGGTTCCCTGATCCTGGACCAGGCGATGGATTCGAGGGACTCGTCCAGGGGCTCCGGGGAGCCAGGCGCCCATCGGTAGAGCCGGCGTACTGCCTCCTGCTGCGGCAGGAAGGTTAAAGACTGCGGGCCGGCAGCGGGTGTTTTCCACACCCGCTGCCGGCCCGTTGTATTCCGTTCGGCTAAACAGCGTTTAGCCGAACGGTGTTGTCTAACTGATTGGTGCTTTAGCCGAAGAGCGCCGAAGCCTTGGTCAGGGTCTGAAAGATCCCGTAGGCCAGCGGAGCTCCCACCAGCACCCAGCTCACTGTCAGCTTTGCCTTAGTCATTAGCGTTCTCCGTTTACGGTAGCGGTCTGTTCCGGAGCCACGGGTGAAGACTTCGGCTCGTGGTAGCGGGATGCCACCGGTGTCACCAGCAGGTTGGCGATGAAGCCTACCACCAGCAGGCCCACCATGGTCAGGAGCGCGGGCTGGTAAGCCGCGGCCGTGAGTTCACCGGGGGTGCCCTGGGAATCCAGGAACGAGTTGACGATCAGCGGACCGGCAATGCCCGCGGCAGACCATGCAGTGAGCAACCGGCCGTGGATAGCACCGACCTGGTAGGTGCCAAAGAGATCCCGCAGGTAGGCCGGTACCGTAGCGAATCCGCCTCCGTAGAAGGAGATGATGATGAACGCCAAAGCCACGTACAGGAAGGTGGAACCGCCGCCGAACAGGGACAGCAGGATGTACAGGGCGCCACCGAGGCCGAGGTAGACCATGTAGATGCGCTTGCGGCCCACCAGGTCCGACGTGGCGGACCAGACAAAACGACCGCCCATGTTTCCAATGGAAAGCAGGCCCACAAATCCACCGGCAACGGCAGCGGAGACCAGGGAAACGCCGTCGGGCTGGCGGAAGAAGTCCTGGATCATCGGGGCAGCCTGCTCCAGGATGCCGATGCCGGCAGTGACATTGCAGAAGAGCACAACCCAGACCAGCCAGAACTGCTTTGTCTTGATGGCGTTGGCCGCGGACACGTGGTTGGTGGTGACCATGGCCTTGGCCTTGACCTTGGAGGGGTCGAAGCCTGCGGGCTTCCAGTCTGCCGCCGGCACGCGGATGCTCCACGCTCCGTAAAGCATGTAGACGAGGTACACCAGTCCCAGGGTGAGGAACAGTTTGCCTACGGCGTCGCCGCTGGCCACCCATCCTTCGGTTCCGGACTCCGGATCAAAGAAGCCCAGGAGTGCCGAGGACAACGGGCTGGCGACCAGCGCGCCGCCGCCGAAGCCCATGATGGCCATGCCCGTGGCGAGTCCCGGACGGTCCGGGAACCACTTCATCAGGGTGGAGACCGGGGAAATGTAACCGATGCCCAGGCCGATGCCGCCGATGAAGCCGTAGCCCAGGTAAAGCAGCCAAAGCTGGCCGGTAAAGATGCCCACGGAACCGACGAAGAAACCGCCCGCCCAGAACACGGCGGCGACAAACATGGCCTTGCGGGGTCCGTTGCGGTCCACCCAGGTGCCCAAGACGGCAGCGGAGAGGCCGAGCATCACGATGGCAATGGAGAAAATGACGCCGATCTGCGTCAGGCTGGCGTCGAAGTACTCCACCAATGCCGTCTTGTAAACGCTCGTGGCATACACCTGGCCGATGCATAGATGCACCGCCAGCGCTGCCGGTGGAATCAGCCACCGGTTAAATCCGGGCGGTGCGATCGTTCGGTCGCGGTCCAGCCAACTCATCAAAAAACTCCCTTTATCTCACGCTAAATCTTGTCTCTCAACAACGATGCCTCGTGCGGCATGTCTTGCCCCGGTCCGACACGCAGTTTTCACCGGCTGGACCAAACAGCGGGCCGACATACCGCGCAACCTACTCGCCGGTAACTAATTTTGAAAAAGGCTTGCTTTGTTACCGATGGGTAGCTTAGATGTAACAGACATCACACTGAGTTCGGCCGGATATGTCTCACCGTTGCGACTGCCCCGGCCTTTTGCATCCGCGAAGGCTGCGCCTACCCGCGCAGCGCAGTCAGTCTCGAACCCGTAAGAAGCAGAAAAAGGACATTCAATGACGAGTTCTCCGTCCGGACGCGCCGCTAGCCGCCCGCACACACTTTTAACCATTCTTTTGGCGTTGTTCCTGGTTCTCCTGCTGGCCTTCTTCGTCCTCTTTACGGGCAAGGTAGCCAGCGGAGCATCAGAGCTCAGCGACGGTGCGGAGCGTGCCTCCACCGGCGCGGGCGACCTGCAGGAGGGCGCGGATAAGGCCAAGGCCGGCGCGGACAAGGTTGCCGCCGGCTCGGAAAAGGTCGATACCGGTGCGAACACCCTGGCCGCGGGTATCTCCTCCGCCAAGACGGGTGTCACCACCCTGAAGGAAGGCGCCACCACGCTGGATGAGGGTGCACTCAAGCTCCTCACCGGCGCAGAAGCCGCCAACACCGGTGCCAACACGCTGGCCGCCGGTGCCACCAACGCCCGGACCGGTGCAGGCACCCTGGCTGCCGGAGCCAACAGTGCTGCTGCTGGCGCTAACACCCTGGCTGCCGGTGCGACGACGGCGCGGGCCGGCTCGGACGAGCTGGCCGCGGGTGCCAATCAGCTTTACACGAAGATGAAGCCACTGGCTGATGGTGCACCTGCTCTGGCCACGGGTGCAGCGACTGTCGCTGGTGGTATCGGTCAGCTTGCTCCCGGTTCAGTAAAGGTGAGCGGGGGCGCCCTAGAGATGTGGAAGGGCATTCATGCCCAAACAGGCAAGGACGGGAAAACCGCCTACGAAAACATAAGCACCGATTTGTTCCCGTATGGCAAGGAAGGCAATTCCGCTGGCGCGGCCACACTCCGTGGGGCGGGCTTGGTCGACGTTGCAAATAAGCTTGAGGGCCTTGAACGGATTGTCGCAGAGTTTGACAAAGCTCTTACGGGTTACAACCCCGAAGTGGATGGCGCCGTCCCTTATCACCTGGACGGCAACGGAGCGCCGAAGTACGACACAGATGGTCTCTTGTATGGCACCGGTGCGATCGCGCAGGGCCTCACCGACCTCAATGACCCCGCAGCCGCACCGAACTTGGCTGCCAAGGCAGGCGAGGCCGCTGCCGGCATCGCAGAGCTCTACGCAGGTGCCGGCAACCTTTCCAAGGGCGCCACCAACCTGAACACCGGCCTGAAGACCCTTGAGGCCGGCGCAGGGACCCTCGCCCAGGGCAACGGCCAGCTGGCCACCGGTGCAGGTTCGCTCTACACCGGCCTGGATACGCTCGAGACCGGCGCGTACACGCTGGCCGACGGCAACTACAAGATCTACGACGGCACCATCACCCTCGCCGACGGCACCAGCCGCCTGGCCACGGGCACCGAGTCCCTGGACGAGGGCGTGGTGAAGCTCGACGACGGCGGCAAGACGCTGACCGCCGGCACCAAGGAGCTGAAGACCGGCGCCTCGGACCTGGCTGACGGCAACGGCGAGCTGGCCGAAGGCAGCAAGACCCTGGCCGACGGCAACAGCAAGATCTCCGAAGGTGCGGACACCATGCGGGCCAGCACCACGGCGCTGACTCCGGGTGAAATCCTCACCTCCCCGAAGATCCTGGCCGTGCTCATCCCGCTGCTCCTGCTGCTGATCCCGATCGGCATGCTGATCGCCAGCACACGCCGCGGCGCCCACGGCTAGACAGCACCACCGTTGTACCGCTAGACCGCACCACCACTCGCATCACTGCAGAAAAGGGCAGGTACCGCACCGCGGTACCTGCCCTTTTCCGTGTCCGGCATGGTCAGGGGGCGGACCCGGAACCGGTCGGCAGTGCCGCAGGGTGCAGCGTCACCGAGATGGCTCCGGACCGGGTGGTCTGGGGCTCGGAGACGCTGTAGGAGGCGGCCTCCCGGATGTCTTCGAAGAGCCGCTTGCCCTGGCCCACAACCACCGGGAAAATCAGCAGCCGGTACGCGTCCACCAGCCCGGCCGCAGCCAGTGCCTGCACCAGCTGGTAGCTGCCGTGCACCTGGAGTTCGCCGCTGCGCCGGGACTTCAGCCGTTCCACGCTGGGCATCAGCTCCCCTTCGAGCAGAAGGGTGTTGTGCCAGGGCACACGCGGCATGGTGGCGGAGACCAGATACTTCGGCAGGCTGTTCAAAGCTGTGGCAATGAGGTCCCCGGGCTGGTTCGCGGCCTCCCAATAGGGCTGCATCATGTCGTACGTGTTGCGCCCCAGGAGAAGTGCATCGGCCATCGCGTACCACTCGGAGACAATCTGCTCCAGGTCGGGATCAGCATGCGGAATCAGCCACCCGCCGCCGGTGAAACCACCGGACGGGTCTTCCTCCCTGCTGCCCGGAGCCTGCATCACGCCGTTCAACGTCAGGAAAGTGTTGACCGTCAGCTTCACCGAGCACCCCGTTCCTAGGTCCCCCTGTTTCTAGGGTCGGCCCGGCATCCGGGGGTGTCAACGGTCCCGGACAACCCCCGGGGCGGCAGTTCCGGTTAGGCCCATGTGTGCGGAGCGGGGCGGCGGGTGCTCGGCAGGGCGACTGCGGCACGCCAGTCGTTGATCCACTCCGGCAGTTCCAGGTCCGACGGCGGGACGGCGCCTACGGCCTCGAAGATCTCCTCGTTGCTCACCGGGCCGTTCTTGGACACGAGCCGGGTGCAGATGACGGCACTGGCGTAAATCTCGCCGTCCACCACCATGCGCTGCTCGATGTAGATGGCGCGCTCATCGAAGCCGATGACCCGGGTTTCGATGCTGTAGCGCTGGTGCAGCTGCAGCGACTTGCGGAAGCTTATGGTCTCGTTGTTCGCCACCGGACTCCAGCCGCGCTTCTTCATCACGTCCCAGACGCCGCTGCGGACCAGCAGGTCAAAACGGCCCAGGTCCATCAGCGAGAAATACATGCCGTTGTTCAAGTGCATCGCAAAGTCGATGTCCGAGAGCAGGACTTTCATGGGCACCGAAGAGGTGTCGAAGAAGCCGAGCTTGGGGCGGCGGCGGGCACGGAAGAGGGTCAGGATGGTGCGCAGGATCAGGTGCATGCCAGCTATATTACCGCTCAGTAACATAGTGTCGAGGTGCACCGCGGAAATTTCTTTTTCCGATCCGTTTTATGCGGACCGGCTCGGGTGCCCGCTACCCCACGCCTTTCAGCGCCACGGCTGGACCATGGCCTTCAGCGCTCCCGGCTGCTGGCCGGCGTCGAGCGCTTCCCGCACCTCGCCGAGCCCAAACTCATGGGTGACCAGCACGTCCAGGTCCACCCTGCCCTCGGCCACCAGCGAGATGGCCAGCGGCCAGGTGTTGGCGTAGCGGAAGATGCCGGTGAGCCAGATTTCGCGGTTCTGGATGATGCCGACCGGCAGTTCCACGTCCTCGGCACCCATACCCACCAGCACCGCCCGGCCGCCCGGGGCCACCGCGCGGATGCCGGCACGGACAGCTCTCGGTGCGCCGGAGGCGTCGATGAACGAGTCCACCCCCAACCCGTCCACCGGCTGCGATGCGTGCAGGGTGTGGGTGGCGCCGTGCCCGGCCGCGAAGTCCAGCCGGTCCTGAGCAATATCGCTGACGTAGACGGCACTGGCACCGAAGGCCCGCGCCACCTGGGCAATGATCACTCCGATCGGTCCGGCACCCGCCACCAGCACGCGGTGCCCCGGGCCGACCCCGGCCCTGCGGCAGGCCCAGATGCCCACGGACAGCGGTTCCATCAGGGCAGCCGCTTCGTCCGAGACCGTGTCCGGAACGGTGTGGGCGAAGTCGGACTCAATCACCACGTATTCGGCGAACGCCCCGTCCACCGGCGGGGTGGCATAAAACGCCATGTCCGGGCACAGGTTGTAGCGGCCCTGTTTGCACTGCCCGCAGCGGCGGCAGGGTTTCTGCGGCTCGATGGACACCCGCTCACCGATCCGGGCCGGATCCACGGCGGAGCCGACGGCGGCAATGGTCCCCGAGGCCTCGTGCCCGAGCACCAGCGGTTCCTCCACCACAAACTGCCCGATCCGGCCGTGCCGGAAATAATGCACATCGCTGCCACAGACCCCGACGGCGGCCACCCGGACCAACACCTCGTCCGGTCCCGGCTGCGGGAGCGGGCGTTCGTCGACGGAAAGGAGGTTGGGAGCGTCGGCGCTGCCGGCGCCGTCGGCGTTTTTACCCTGTCCGACCGGGACGCGCAGGACCGAGACGCGCATGGTGTCCGGCAGGTCCGGCGTCGGCATTGCAGCGGCGGGACTGGTGGAAAGCGACATGCGGTTCCTCCTCGTTGCGGGTCCGCGGGCTCCGGTGGGCTCCGGCGTAGTCAGGACGCTAGCCCGGTGCGGGCCTGCTGTCCTTAAACCACCGCCGGCCCCTGTCCCAACTCCGTTTCCCCTGCCCTGTCCCGGACGCGCCGGGCGGAGTACCTTGAAGCGCGTACTCCCCTTCGTGGAGCAGGAGCCCAATGCACACCCTCGTTGTCCTCTTCGGGCATCCCCGGAACCCTGAGGCCTTCCGCCGGCACTACCGGAGCGTGCACCTGCCGCTGGTGCGCAACATCCCCGGGGTGCGGGAGCTGCGCGCCTCGGAGGAGCTGGGCTCGTCTGCCGGCACGCCCCCGTATTTCGCGCTGTTTGAAGCGGATTTCGATGACGGGCCCGCCATGCAGGACGCCCTGACCACGGCCGAGGGGCAGGCTGCCAATGCCGACATCCCGAACTTCGCCACCGGTGGGCTGACCGTGTTCACCTACCGGCGGTAGCGGCTTAGTCGTCGTCGCCCGGCGCCTTCCGGAACCCGCGCTGCTTGGCGTCCATCCACAGCACCACATCCATGGCCCGCAGGGTGGACACCCGTACCGGCAGTGCCGCCCGGTCCTGCACGGTGTCCAGGCGCCGGACCAGCTCCCGGTCATTGGCGGTCAGCAGGGCGTACCATTCCTCCCACTGGGTGAGGGAACTGGCCACGCCGGTGCTGCGGGCCACCAGAGGATCCCAGATGGGAATCAGCTTCGGGCGTTTGCGGGCCAGCAGCTTGCTGGTTTTGCCCGGGCCCATTTTCCACTGCCCGCCCTTGTAGCCGCGGAAAAGGTCCCAGAGCAGCCAGGCCGGGCTTTCCTTGCCCAGGACGTGCAGGTATTCGACGCCGGTCACGTCTGCCAGCTCCAGGGTCACCGGAATCAGTTCCAGCAGCTCGCCGATTTCCGGAGCCTGCGTTTCAAGCAGTCCAACCACCGCCGGACCCTTGATGTCCTCGCCCAGCAGGGCCAGCGCCACCAGGTCGTCGGCGGTGATGCGGTTGGCGGCACCCGGCGCATCGCCGCCGCCGGCCCACGTATCGAACCGCGCCCCGGTCCGCACGTGGCCGGACGTCAGCTTCTGCGTGTAGTAGCGGTGCAGCAGGCCGGCGGCGTCGTCGACCCGGCCGGCGTCGAGGATGGCTGGCAGGTCCACGGTGTCCACCTCACTCGGGAGCGGTGATCAGGCCCTTCTCAACCATCCAGTCGAACGCGACGTCGGCAGGTTCCTGGCCGTTAACGTCCACGGCAAGGTTCATCTTGCGCAGTTCCTCGTCGGTAAGCAACGGAGATACCTGCGCGAAGATGTCCACCAGCACGGGATACTCCTCCAACGCCTCGGTGTTGAAGACCGGGGCGGCGTTGTAGGCGGGGAAATAGGCCAGGTCATCCTCGAGCACGGTCAGCCCGAGCGAATCGATGCGCCCGTCCGTGGCAAAGACCTCGCCGAAGTTGCACTCCCCGGCGTCGGTGGCCGAGTACACGGCACCGGTGTCATAGATCCCCACGTTGGCGTCCGGCACCCCGTCGGGCGCACCGCGCGGCATGCCGTACTTTTCGAGCAGCGGGTTCATGCCGTCCGGCCGCGAATTGAACTCGGCCTCGAGGCAGAAGGTGCGATCCTCCACCGGCAGCCGGGCGATGTCGGAAATGCTCTGCACTCCCAGTTCCTGCGCGGCCTCGGTGCGGATGGCCATCGCATAGGTGTTGTTCAGCGGTGCCGGGTCGCCCCAGGTGACACCGTTCGCGAGGTCCGCATCATGCACGGCCTGCCACTGTTCCTGCTTGTCCGGAATGCCCGCACTCTGGCCGAGATAGGCGATCCATCCGGTGCCGGTGTATTCCCAGGTCATGCCGGCCTGCCCCGAGAGGAGCAGCTCGCGCGCCGGCTGGCTGCCGGGCACATTGGTCAGGTCGGTGACCTCGAAACCTGCGACCTTGGTGGCCAGCACGGCGATCTTGCCCAGGATGAGCTGCTCGGTGAAGTT
This sequence comes from Arthrobacter sp. zg-Y919, assembly GCF_030142045.1. Classification (NCBI taxonomy): domain Bacteria; kingdom Bacillati; phylum Actinomycetota; class Actinomycetes; order Micrococcales; family Micrococcaceae; genus Arthrobacter; species Arthrobacter sp. zg-Y919. Next base: position 2,729,192 of record NZ_CP126242.1, read on the forward strand.
CTTGCTCGTGACGGTGAGTTTCGCGTCGTCGGGCAGCCCCTCGACCGGCTGGATCGAGCCGGGATCCGCCTCCGGCACATAGGAGGCTGCCGGCTGCAGGCCGCAGCCCGAAAGCAGCAGGCCGACGGCGGCGGCCCCGACTGCGGCCAGGCGGACGCGCGTGGTTGACGGCTTGTTCATCAGAGTCCCTTCGGCCGGGCGATGTGCTCGACCAGGCGGCCGATCCAGTCGACCACCAGGGCCAGCAGCGCCACCAGCAGAGCGCCGGCAACCAGCACGGTGGTCAGGTTCAGGTTCACGCCGGTAGTGATGAGGATGCCCAGCCCGCCGCCGTTGACGAACGTGGCGAGGGTGGCGGTGCCCACCAGGAGCACCAGGGCGGTCCGGACGCCGGAGAGCATCACGGGCACCGCGAGCGGCAGTTCCAGCCGGAACAGCACCTGGGCGTTGCTCATGCCCACGCCGCGGCCGGCCTCCACCACGCGCGGGTCCACCTGCTGCAGTCCCACCATGGTGTTCCGCATGACCGGCAGCAGGGCGTAGACCACCAGGGCGCCGATGGCGGCCCGGAAGCCGAAGCCGACCCAGAAGGCCAGCAGCACCAGCAGTCCGATGGCCGGTGCGGCCTGACCGATGTTGGCCAGCGCCATAATCGGGCCGGTGAACCGGCGCATCCGTCCGCGGGTCAGCAGCACGCCCAGCGGAATCGCGACCACCAGCACAATCACCGCGGACACACCGGTCAGCAGCAGGTGCTGGACGGTGTATTCCCACAGCGCTGCGGGGTCCAGGGTGGTGCGCTCGGTGACGCTGAGCTCCGCAGTGGTCAGCCACAGCATCAGCAACCCGAAAGCCACCGCAATGCCGGCCAGCTGCAGCAGCAGGGGGCGCCACGACGTCGGTCCGGCACCGGTTTCGGCCTCGGCCCGGGCCTGCGCGGCCGTGGGGACGGCGGTCACCGGGTGCCCTGGCCGGCGGCAGCACCGGCGTCGTCCTGCACCGGAACCGGCGCCGCGTCAGTGCCGCGCTCGATGACGCCGCGGTTAAGACCAACCGGAGCGCTGGAGGAACCCAGCTGCGCGGCGTCGTTCGCTGCCGTGATCGCTTCCATCACGGTCTGCACGGTGACGGTCCCAAGGAAACGCTCATGCGGACCGGCGACGAGCGCCGCCCCGGTGCTGGAGACCAGCATGGTGTCCAGTGCGTCGTTGAGCGTGGACTGGTCGCTGATGACCGGAAGCTTGGGATCAACGGCGTCGGTGTGCCGGTCCAGCCGGGAGAGCTGGCGCCGGGAGAGCCATTGGATGGGCCGTTCGCGTTCGTCCAGGACCACCGCGTTCTGCTCGCCCGCGCCCTGCAGCCGGGAGAGGGTGTCGCTGGCGAGGTCGCCGATGCCGGCGGTGATGGGTGCGGTCAGTTCCACCTCGTTCACCCGGGTGAGGGTGAGCTGTTTCAGGCCGGCGCCGGAGCCGATGAAGTTCTCCACGAACTCGTTGGCGGGGTTGGCGAGGATGCGTTCCGGGGAGTCGTACTGCACCAGCTGGGCGCCCTCGTCGAAGATGGCGATCCAGTCCCCCAGTTTCACGGCTTCGTCGAAGTCGTGGGTGACGCAGACGATGGTCTTCTGCAGCTCGGACTGGATGTGCAGCAGCTCATCCTGCAGCCGCTGCCGGGTGATCGGGTCCACGGCGCCGAACGGTTCGTCCATCAGCAGCACGGGCGGATCGGCGGCCAGTGCGCGGGCCACGCCCACACGCTGCTGCTGCCCGCCGGAAAGCTCCTTCGGGTAGCGGTCCCGGTAGAGCGCCGGGTCCAGGGACACCAGTTCGAGCAGTTCATCCACCCGGGCCTGGATACGGTCCTTGTCCCAGTCGAGCATCTTGGGGACGACGGCGATGTTCGCTGCGACGGTCATGTGCGGAAATAGCCCGCCGGCCTGGATGACGTAGCCGATGCCGCGGCGCAGCTGGTCGCCGTCGATACCGGTGACGTCGTCGCCGTCCAGGATGATCCGTCCGCTGCTGGGCTCGATGAGCCGGTTGATCATTTTCAGCGTGGTGGTTTTGCCGCAACCGGACGGGCCCACGAGCATCACGATGCTGCCCCGCGGGATTTCCATGGTCAGCCCGCCGACCGCCGGTTTGTCCTGCCCGGGATAGCGCTTGGTGACGTTGTCGAGCAGGATGCCGGTGCCGGTGGCTGTGGCGCCGGTGGATGGGGAAAGGGTCTCAGACACGGATACCTCGCGGGGTTGTGAGCCGGCCGAGGCCGACCAGGAGAAGGTCAAGGATCAGGGCCAGCAGGATCACGCCGACGACGCCGACCACTACGGATTCGAGCGAATTGGCACCACCCAGGCGGGACAGGCCGGTGAAGATGAAGCCGCCCAGTCCCGGGCCGAGGGCGTAGGCCGCGATGGCGGCGATGCCCATCACCATCTGGGCGGACACCCGGACACCGGCAAGGATGACCGGCCAGGCCAGCGGCAGTTCGATGCGCAGGAGGGTGCGCATCCGGCCCATGCCGACGCCGCGGGCAGATTCGATGACGGTCGGGGAAATCCCGGCCAGCCCCACCACCGCGTTACGCAGGATGGGCAGGGTGGCATAGAACGCCACCACGATGACGGCCGGCACGGCGCCGAATCCGAAGGGTGCGATCAGCAGGCCGATCAGCGCGAAGGACGGCAGCGTCAGGCCCACCGCGGAGACGCCGTTCGCTACTCCACTGAGGGTCTTATTCCGGTACACCAGTGCTGCGATGACCACGGCGAGGACCGTCGCCAGGAGCAGGCACTGCAGAACTAGGCTGAAGTGCTGCCATCCGGCGAACAGGATCTGTTGATACCGGTCCGCCACGAATTCCCACACATCAAGACCTCTTCACTTGGTTACGAACGCTTCTGTGGTCCGCCCGCACATGGTGTCTGGGCGAAAACTACCAAGCAAGCTTACCGTTACCTGCTTCACATTAAGCGCCGAAAAGCTCCGAACCGGAACATCGTGACGCTTTAGCAGCGGTCTGGGGTGGGGTTTGGGTGGGTTCTTGCGGGGTGCTAGGCGGGGGTTTGGGGGTTGGGGGGGTGGGGTTTGACGGGGTGCTCCGGGGGCGAGCCTCAATGGTCCCGGGACTCCGGGTGCTCCAGGCGCGGTTTCCCAGCTTTGCCGGGCTGCTTCAGATACTGCTCGGCGGGGCTTCCGGTTAGAGCTCCGGGCCAGGCCGTATCCGCCGGGGCTTTCTTCCTTGTGCCGAGGTTCTTTCCTGGCCGCTTTACCTTCTGTACAGCTGATGAGGCCGGGCCTCCACCTTCTGTACAGCTGATGCTGCCTGGCGGGCCCTTAGGGCGCATCTGCTGTACAGAAGGCAGCGTCTCCGTCTCCTAGGGTGTTTCCGACACGGTTTCCCACGCGGTGTGACGGGCGTGGCCGGTGTTGTCCCAGCTGCAACATCCGCACCACCGAGTGGGACGCTCTGCTGCGAACGAGGATCCTGGCGGGTTATCCCAACACAGCCTCCCACTTGGTGTGACTGGTGTGGCCCGTGTTGTCTCAGCAGCAACAACGGCACCACCGGGTGGGACGCTCTGCTGAGACTGAGAGTCCCAGGCTGGTTCATAGCGCAGTAGATGTCCCCGGCCAGTCAGCAGGCAGCATTTACTGCACTATGAACGGCGGGCCGCCCGTTCGTTGTACAGATAACGGGGCTTAGCACCGTTCGTTGTACAGATAATGGGCTCATTCGGCATCGAAAAGCCCATTATCTGTACAGTCGCTGAGCGCCGCGTTAGGCCTCTTCGTCGTCCCCCGCCCCAAATCGTCCCCGAGCTATTTCTCCGCGGGTTCCATAATTTCCAGTACGACGTTCGACCCGCTGTCAGGGTGGTAACTCCACGAAGCGGAGATGTCCCCCCACTGCGCATTTTGTGTGCCGTCAAGGGCTCGAGTGTTTCCCATTCGGCTACTGACGCTATCCGGCATTCCGGTCGCACCCAGAACGCATTCGATGTCCTCGTAGGCAGCACCGGTGGCGTAGTACTCCTCGCCCTGGCCGTCCATTGTCAGGCTCTGGCCCTCGTCGCCAAGCTCAATACCTGTTTCATCTTCTACACCGCATGTTTTCACCGCATCGATCAATGCGGTGGAAGGTTGAGTCGACGTCAGATCAATCTGCGCGATTAGGAGGCCGGCACCAAGTCCCACCAACAATCCGGCTGCAGCAAACAGCACGTAATTCCGGCGAGGAGAAGGCGACGCCGGCATGGCGGCTGCATTCGGCACCATTCCGGACGGTGGATCCAACGGTCGTGGCTGCGCGGGCGGCGCAAGGGGCGCCGGGGGCACATGGACGGCGTTGGGGACGGGGGCGGTCTGGTGATGCGGGTCCTGCGTCATAGCGTCTTCCTTTAGTACAGCCGGCGGATAGACAGAGCTCTGGCGCCCGCCGCTGTACTGCTCGCGCCTTTATCTACCCTCGGCACCCCGCGGGTATTGGTAAGGCTGGACGTAACACCCCGCCCAACCGCCAACACCAGGCACCTACCCCTTCAGCCCCTCCCGCAGGTCCTTCCACGCCCCGGTGGACCAGAGCGCCCACAGCACCAGCGGCGGCTGGAAGAACAACCGGACCAGCCGGGCACGGTCCGAATCCAGACCGAACGCGTCCGTATGCGTGACGTACTGGGAGATGTTGCCCGGGAAGATGGCAATGAAGAACGCCGCGGCCGCAAGACCGACAGGGACCCGGCGCTTCCGCAGCAGGATCAACGACGCACCAAGACTGATTTCAGCGACGCCGGACAGCAGCACCACGGCGTCCTCGTCCAGCGGCACCCAGTCCGGCACCTGCGCCTGGAATTCCTGCCGGGCGAAGGTCAGGTGTGAGGTGCCGGCAAACGCCAGAAACGTCCCCAGCCCGACGGCGGCCCAACGCCGGGGTTTCGACGTCGGCGGCGCTGGGCGGGCAGCAAGGGCGAGGACTTTCTTCAGGGCAGACATGCTCCCGACGCTAACACCCCGGCGTCGGCCGGGGCAGGAGTGCGGGCAGCCCCCGAGGGGCAGCGAGACATACACGGGCAGGGCTGCGGACAGGGGCAAGGGAACGGGGTCCCCGGCCCGCGGACCGGGGACCCCGGGCAGGGCCGGGGACCGCGGGCAGGGGCACCCGCTCCCTCCCCAGCCCCCTAGGTCAGCCGGTTGTACGCCAGCTGTGCCAGGGCGGCAGCCTGGTCCCCCAGCACCGCATCGTCGAAGACCACCCGCGGGGAGTGGTTCCACGCGGCGGTGACCGGGTTGACCGACGGCGGCGTCGCACCGAGGAAGAGGAAGGTACCGGGCACTTCGTTGAGCACCAGGGAGAAATCCTCCGACCCCATCAGCGGGTCCCGGGATTCCAGCACCCGGTCCTCGCCGAAAATCTCCCGCAGCCCGGTGATCGCCTCCCGGGTCCGGTCGGCATCGTTCCGGGTGACCGGGTACCGGATGGTGAAGTCCACCTCCACGGTGCAGCCGTGCGCGGCGGCAATCCCCTCGGCGAGCGCCTTGGACTCGACGATCACCCGGTCCAGGGATTCCTCCGACAAGGTACGCACGGAGGCACCCAGGCTGGCGGAATCGGGAATCACGTTGATCGCTTCCCCGGCGGAAAGCTGCGTCACGGTAAGCACAATCGGATCGAACGCGGAAAACCGGCGGGTGGCCATGGTCTGCAGCGCCGTGGCGATCTCGGTCAGCGCGGGCACCGGGTCGATGGCGGTCTGCGGCTGCGAGCTGTGCCCGCCGGATCCCTTCACGGTGATCCGCAGTTCGTTGGCGCCGGCCATCAGCGTGCCGGACTTGGTGCGGAACAAGCCCAGCGGACCCGGCCGCACATGGATACCGAAGGCCGCCACGGGACGTTCCCCGGCGGCGTCGAGCACTCCCTCGTCGATCATCAGGCTCGCACCGTCGTGGCCCTCCTCCCCCGGCTGGAACATAAAGATCACGTTGCCGGCGAGGTCCTGCTGCTGGGCGCAGAGCAGGCGGGCCGCACCCACCAGCCCGGCCACGTGCAGGTCATGCCCGCAGGCGTGCATGGCGCCGTTGGTGGAGGCATAGTCCAGGTCCGTCAGTTCGTTCACCGGCAGCGCATCCATGTCCCCGCGCAGCAGGACGGTGGGACCGGGCTCCGCCCCGCGCAGCACGGCGACCACCGAGGTGGTCTTGACCCCCAGGATGACCTCCAGGTCCAGCCCCTCCAGCGCGGCGAGGACCTTTTCCTGCGTTCGCGGCAAGTTGATTCCGGTCTCCGGGTCCCGGTGCAGCTCCCGACGCAGGGCCACCAGTTCAGGCAGGATCGCCTGTGCTTCCTGTACAAACATGCTTGAAGTCCCGTCATCCGCGCTGATAACCGGCCAGTACGGCCGCTGCTATCTACGCAGTAAACCACCCCTTCCCCTCCAGCACAGCGGTCGACGTCCCAACAGGGCGATTACGGGAAACGACGACGGCGGGACGGCCGGAGTTCCGCTCCCTCTGGGGGTGCTCATCCCTGCGGCCGATACTCCGCCGTCCCCGCCCCTCCTAGACTGGGCACCATGATCGAGACCATGGCCTTCGACACACCCGGGTCCGGGCACGGCCCCGGACAAGGCTCCACCGGCACCGAGCAGCACGGACCGACGCGTCCGCGTTGGCTTACCCGCCTCCCGTGGCGCACCGGCGAGGACTGGGAACGCCCGGGCCCCACCCGCGAGCAGCAGCGCCACGACATCATCGGCACCATCGTCCTGCTGCTGGTCTCGGCCTTCATCCTGGAAGTGAGCCGCGGAATCGGTGCCGTGGCCGGGGAAACCAAACCCATCTGGCTCCAGCACCTGGCCATGGCACTGATCATCCTGCCGCTGGCGGTGCGCCGGCGTTACCCAGTGGCCGTGATGCTGGCGTGCAGTGCGGTGTTCCTCGGCCTGGGCCTGCTGGTGCCCTCGGTCTCCATGCAGATGACCTTCCAGGCCGCCTACTTCGCCTCGCTCTACACCGCAGTCGCCTGGGCGAAGGACCGCAGGATGCTCTGGCTCGGCACTACGGTGGTCATTGCCGTGATGGCCTTGTGGGTCATCCTCTCCTTCACCGTCTCCTCCTCCTATGACTCCGTCCTGGAACGGATCATGGAAGGCGATGACACCTACCGCGGCTTCCTGCCCCCGCTGGTGTCGCTGGCGATCTACAACTTCGCCATCAATGCCGCCTACTTCGGCGGGGCCATCATGTTCGGCATGAACGCCTGGCGCAGCGCCCACCAGCGCGAGCTGCTCCTCACGCAGTCCGCCCAGCTGGAAGTCCAGGCGGCCGAGCTGGCCCGGCAGGCGGTGCTCGACGAGCGGCTGCGCATCGCCCGGGAGCTGCACGACGTCGTCGCGCACCACATCGCGGTGATCGGTGTCCAGGCCGGCGCGGCGCGGCGGGTGCTGGAGAAAAAACCCGGGGCTGCGGCGGGTGCCCTGCAGACCATCGAGGGTTCCTCCCGCGAAGCGGTGGAACAGATGCGGTCCCTGCTGGGCGTACTGCGCTCGGGTGAGCAACCCGGTTCGGAGTCCGACGGCGGTGCTCGGCGCGCGCCCGAGCCCGGGCTGGCGGACCTCCCGGCACTGGTGGCGGAGCATGGGCAGCTGGGACTGTCTGTTTCCTATCACCGGTCCGAGGATGTTCCCGGTGCCCTGGACCGGGTCCCCGCACCGATGGGCCTGTCGATTTACCGCACCGTGCAGGAATCCCTCGCCAACGTCCGCCGGCATTCGACCGCCGGTTCCGCCGTCGTGGCCCTGCGTACCGGCACCACCGGGGAGGGACGGGCCTGGGTGGAAGTGGAAACGGTCGATGACGGCCGGCCGCGGACCGGCAGCACCGCCGGGTCCGGATTCGGCATCCGGGGCATCCGCGAACGTGCTGATCTGCACGGCGGCATCGCCGAGATCGGACCGCGGTCCGGCGGCGGCTGGCGCGTCCGGGTCCGGTTTCCGGTGCGCTGACCGCTACCGTGGTTGCCTAAGGCCGCATACTGCGGCCGGCGGAATTCCTTCGAAAGGCAGATACCTAAGCAATGGAACCGATCCGGGTCCTGCTCGCCGATGACCAGGCCCTGCTGCGGGCCGGCTTCGCCATGATGCTCTCCGTGGAGGAGGAAATCGAGGTGGTGGGCCAGGCCGCCAACGGGGCCGAAGCGGTGGAGTTCGCCGCCACCCACCCCGTGGACATCATCCTCATGGACGTGCAGATGCCGGTCCTCGACGGGATCCGGGCCACGGAGCAGGTAGTGCAGGCGGGCACCGCGAAGGTCATCATCCTCACCACTTTCGAACGCGACGACTACCTGTTCGACGCACTCCGTGCCGGCGCCAGCGGGTTCCTGCTCAAGAATTCCGACCCGGACGACCTGGTGGCTGCGGTCCACGCCGTCGCCGGCGGCCACGCCCTGCTGGCACCGGAGATGACGGTCCGCGTGATCGAGCGCTTCACCCGGCAGCTGCATGCCGAAACCGCCGGTGCCCGCCGCGATTCGGCCCTTCCGGGGGCCGGTTCCGGCGCTGCCGTGGGGATGCAGCCGGGCGGCACCCAAGTGGGCCCCGCGCAACTGGGCGGCGCCCCGTCGTCGTCCGGTTCCGGGTCCGGTTCCGGGTCCACCGAGCAGCGGAAACTGCTGGCGTCGCTGACCTCCCGCGAACGCGAAGTCTTGGAACATGTGGCCGCAGGCAGGAGCAACGCCGAGATCGCCGCGGAAATGTTCGTCGCCGAAGCCACCGTCAAGACCCACGTGTCCAACCTGCTGGGCAAGATCCAGGTCCGGGACCGGGTGCAGGCCGTGGTGTTCGCCTACGAGTCCGCTCTCATCCTCCCGGGGGACAAGCCCGCGGCCGGCTGACCCGGCGGCTTCCATCCCGCGGCCGATCCCCTGCGGCGCTCTTCTGCCTAAGCTCGAAGCAGATGCCCCCACTAGGCCCGGCCTTTCCGGGAAAGGAGCAGCGCATGCTGCAGGTCCGCAACCTCACCCGCCGCTTCGGCGACAAAACCGCCGTCGACGACGTCACGTTCGATATCCCCTCCGGCCGCATGACCGGTTTCGTCGGGGCCAACGGCGCCGGCAAGACCACCACCATGCGCATGATCATGGGCGTCCTGACCGCCACGTCCGGGGACGTGCTGCTGGACGGCGCCCCGGTCACCGCTGCGCAGCGCGCACAGTTCGGGTACATGCCCGAAGAGCGCGGCCTCTACCCCAAGCAGCCCATCATTGACCAGCTGGTCTACCTCGGCCAGCTGCACCGGATGAGCCAGTCCTCGGCCCGCCGCGAGGCACTGGAACTGCTGGACCGGTTTAACCTCGCCGACCGCAGCAAGGACAAGCTCGAATCCCTCTCCCTGGGCAACCAGCAGCGGGTGCAGATTGCCGCGTCGCTGCTGCACCGTCCCACCGTCCTGATCCTGGATGAGCCGTTCTCCGGGCTGGATCCGCTCGCCGTCGACTCCATGGTGGAGCTGCTGCGGGAGCGGACCTCCGCCGGTGTTCCGGTCCTGTTCTCCAGCCACCAGCTGGACCTGGTGGACCGGCTCTGCGACAACCTGGTGGTGCTGCAGAGCGGCCGCCTGATGGCCGCCGGAACCGGCGACGAACTGCGCGCCACGGCACCCCGCCGGCACCGCATCACGGTCTCCCCCGACGCCGGCTGGCTGCGTGAGGAGCCCGGGCTCACCGTCGTCGACGTCGCCGGCCCGTCAGCGCTGGTGGAGTTCGACGACGACACCACCGCACAGCGCACCCTCGCCGCCGCCCTCTCCCGCGGCACGGTGCAGGAATTCGCCCCTCTCCGCCCGTCCCTGAGTGACATCTACCGTGAGGTGACAGCATGAGCACCGCAACCCGCACCCCCGTGGACAAGCCCGGGCAGGCTCCGGAGATTCCGGACACCACCCCGGCCTGGGCGATCGTGACGCTGCGCGAAGTCACGGTCAAAATGCGTGACCGCACCTACCTGCTCTCCACGCTCGTGACCCTGCTGCTGATCGTGGGCAGTGTCCTCTTCAACGCCTACATGTCCTCACGCGGTTCGGACCATACGGTGGCGGTGGCAGATAGCGCCGCCACCGAAATCGTCGCCGCCGCCGACGCCGCCGGACAGGGAGACGACGGAAACACCAGCTTCGAAGCCAAGACGGCCGACTCCCCGGATGCCGCCCTGCAGCTGGTCCGCGATGAAGACGCCGACGCCGCGCTGCTCCAGGGACAGGACGGCACCTGGACCCTGACCGGAAAGGACGAGATCAGCTCCGGGCTGCGCGGGCCGCTGTCCGAAGCCCTGACCAGCTACGTCATCAGTGAAAACGCGGCCGCTGCCGGCACCACGGCGGAGGAGCTGACCGCCGGCAGCGCGCTGGACGAAGCCCTGCTCGAAGGAGACGCAGACAAGGCCGTTATGGCCTCCATCGTCGGCTTCGCCTTCAGCTTCCTCTTCTACATGGCCACCATCATCTTCGGCATGGCGATCGCCACCTCGGTGCTGGAGGAGAAGCAGAACCGGGTGGTGGAAATCCTGGCGACCGCCATTCCCATCCGGCAGCTCCTCTACGGCAAGGTCATCGGCAACACCATCCTGGCCGTCGTGCAGCTGGCGCTCTACGGCGGCGCGGCCCTGCTGGCCCTGAACCTGACCGGGACCGCGGACATGGTCGGGTCCATCATCCCGGTCTCCGGCTGGTTCCTGGTCTTCTTCCTGATCGGGTTCCTGATCCTGGCCGCCGGCTGGGCGATGCTCGGGGCCATGGCCAGCCGGTCCGAGGACCTGAACAGCAGCTCCACCCCGGTGATGGCGGTCATCTTCGCGGCACTGTTCGCCGGGATGTTCGCCAAGGGGCAGTTGCTGGTCATTGCCTCGTTCGTCCCCGTCATTTCCTCCGTGGCCATGCCCATCCGGATGCTTAACTCGGATGTGCCGCTGTGGCAGACCTTCGCAGCTTTGGCCATTGCGCTGGCCGCGGCCTACGCCCTGCTGGCCTTCGCCGCGAAGATCTACCGGCGGGCGGTACTGCAGAGCGGAGGCGCACTGACCCTGCGCAAGGCCATGAAGCTGGAGCAGTAGCCCTAGATCCCCTTCTGCATCAGGGCGGCCAGGGAGCGGAACCGTTCGTTCCGCTCCAGGCCGTCCAGCAGCACCGCTTCACCGTCGGGACCGCAGAGCGGAATCCGCCAGTTGGGATACTCATCGGCGGTCCCAGGCTGGTTCTGCGTCTTTTTCTCGCCGACCAGGTCGGCCAGGGCCACGCCCAGCAGCACCGACGGCGTCTGCAGGATGAACTTATGCAGCCCCTCCACGGTCTGCTGGATTTCTTCCCCATGCATCTGCCCGGCCACCTGCTTCGAGGCGGATTTCGGCAGCAGCCCGCGCTGCCGGAGCCCGTCCAGGACAGCTTCCTGGGCCTTGCTGTCCGCCGCACGTTCCTCTTCCACCGGCCGGTTCAGCAGGCCCAGGGACTCACGCAGGTTCACGTGTTCGCCGGCCAGGTAGCCGGCCGTCGGCGGAAGGTCATGGGTGTTCACGCTCGTCAGCGCCCCCACCCGGTATTCCTCGGGAGCGCGGGGACCATCCTCCGTCTGTTCGAACCACAGGATGGAGGTGCCCAGCACGCCCCGCTCCCCCAGGTACTCCTGAACCCACGGCTCGAACACGCCCAGGTCCTCACCGATTACGACGGCGCCGGCCCGCTGCGCTTCGAGCGCCAGGATGCCGATCATCGCCTCGTGGTCGTAGTAGACATAGGCACCTTCACCGGGCGACTCCGCGTTCTGCGGAATCCACCAGAGCCGGAACAGGCCCAGGATGTGGTCCACCCGGATGCCGCCGGCGTGCCGGAGGATGGTGCGGATCATGTCCCGGTAGGCGGCGTAGCCGGACTCGGCCAGGCGTCCCGGGTGCCACGGCGGCTGGCTCCAGTCCTGGCCGCGCTGGTTGAACATATCCGGCGGGGCACCCACGGAGATGCCCTCGGTCAGCACATCGCGGAGCATCCACGCGTCGGCGCCGCTGGGGTGCACTCCCACGGCAAGGTCATGGATCACGCCGATCCCCATGCCAGCCTTCTTCGCCGACCGCTGCACGGCCTCGAGCTGTTCGTCGCAGATCCACTGCAGCCACTTGAAGAACTCGATCCGTTCCTGCAGGCGGGGCAGCTGGCGGACGACATAGTCGCTGTCCGGGCTGGAAGCCTCGGCCCATTCGGGGGCACCGGGCGCCAGGTCCTCGGCGAGGGCGCACCAGAGCGCAAAGTTGTCCAGGCCCTGGCCGGCGTCGGCCTTGAAGGCATCAAACTGCTTCTGCCGGCTGGGGCTGCGCTCCACCTGGTACACATCCTGCAGCACTGACAGTTTGGCCCCGTAGCTGGCGTCGCGGTCCAGTTCCCCGGCGGAGGTGTTGGCCGGGTAGAGGGAACGGGCCGCTTCCTCCGCGGCTTCCCGCTCGCCGTCGGTCAGGTAGGCGTACTCCGGGACGGCTTCCACCCGGATGTACAGCGGATTGAAGAACCGCCGGGTGGTGGGCAGGTACGGGGACGGTTCGATGGGCGGCACGGGTTCCGCGGCGTGCAGCGGGTTGATCAGGACGAACCCGGCGTCGTACTCCGTGCCTGCGACGGCGGCGAGGTCCGCCAGGTCGGTCAGGTCTCCGATCCCCCAGGAGCGGGAGGAGCGGACCGAGTACAGCTGGGCCTGAACACCCCAGGTGCGGCGGGCTTCGAGGGCGTCCGCGGTGTCGAGCCGGTCCGGGGTGACCACCAGGACGGCGCTGGCGGAAATGTCACCGCTGCGCACCTGAAGCCGGTGCCAGCCCAGGTCCAGGTCCTGCGGCAGCGGGACCAGGGTGCGGGCCAGCAGTGTGCCGTCGATGTCCCGTTCCTCGTCGGACTGCTTCGGCCAGTCGAGTTCCTGCTCGGAGCCGTCCTCCAGCTGCAGGGTGAGCTGCGCGGAGCTGCCGGCGGGCAGATGTACCGGCACGCTGCCGGGCTTGCCCTGGCGGACGACGGCGGTGGGCGGCAACGGCCGTTTCCAAGCGGCGGCCCTGGACTCGGCCAGGGACCGTTCCAGATCCTCCTCCGAGCCGGTCGCCATACCCATCGCGGAAAGAACACTGCGCAGCGTGGCATCGGAGACCTGCTGCTCGGAACCGTCCCAGCCCGTGAAGGTGGTGGCTACCTTGTGAAAGTCGGCAAGCTGGCGGAGCAGATCCGGCGTGGAGGGGGCTGTTGGCTTTTCACTCATAAAACCAATCTATGGCCCGCAGGCCGACGCCCGCATCTTCAGCCCCGGCCCCGGACCCCCGGGCCCCGCCAGGCCCGGCCGGGCGGTGCTCCTAGGGACGTTCCTGCGTCAGGCGCCAGGTGTCCTGGAAATCCGGATGGTCCTCGTGCACGGAGGCAAGGGCGGAGAGGGCCAGCCGCGTCCATTCCAGTTCCTCACGGAACTGGGGGTCGTCGTCGGGATCCACCACCATGCGCGAAAGGGCATGGCGGCGGGCACCTCCGATGATCTCGATGAGCATAAGCTTCGTTTCGCATTCCTTCAGCAGCCGCTCTTCGTACCAGCGGTCGGAAAGTGAAACATCGGAGGAGGAGAGTAGTTTGCGGGCCTCGGAGATGTCTTCCTGGAAACGCGTGACCAGGAAATCGACGATATCCATGGCCGAATCCTACCTGCCGCCATGCCTGCCGGTCAGGGGTCCATGCGTGAACGGGAATATTTACCGGCGATGCCGTGGTTAGTGTAAGTATCAACTAATTCAGGAGATGCATTTTGTCGGTAACCAGCGACCACTCCCCCGTCACATCTGCGCGCGCCCGGCGCGTGCGCAGCATCCGTTCACTCCACCGTGGAGACACCGTTGAAGCCCGCAGCGGCGGCACCACCTATTTCCGTGGCGAGATCCAGGACACCGCGCCGGGCCTGGCCACGGTCTGGATCCGCGATGAGTCCACCGGCCTGCGGAGCGCGGCCAGCATGGACGATTTCAGCATCTGGAAAGTCTAGAAACCCCGCTGCCAACCTGCTTCAGCGGTCGATGAGGGCCCCGGCGCTGATATTCAGCGTGGCCGCGGTCATGCTCGCAGCGCGGTCTGAGGCCGCGAACGCTGCCGCGTAGCCCACATCCTCCAGGGTGGCTGCGTGGCCCAGCATGGTGGATTTAGTGATGGCGTCGGCGATCTCGCCGGCGCCTTCCATGTTTTCCGGCAGGGTTTCCGGGATTCCGCCCGAGCGCAGGGTCAGCACCCGGATGCCGTAGGACCCCAGTTCACTGGCAAGCTGGCGGCGCATGGCCTCCATAGCTTCAAAGGCGGTCAGCAGCCCGCCCAGGTACAGTCCCGGCACCGGATCACCGGAGCCGCCAAAAACCAGGATCACTCCGGAACGCTGGCGCATCATCTGCCGTGCGGCGGCCTGCGAGGTCAGGAAAAACGTCTGGACCGCCGTGGCGACCGGCCGCAGGTAGTCGGCCAAGGGCATCTCCACCATCGGTGTTCCCTGAACGTCGCCGTGCTGGATGACATTCAGGGAGATGTCCAGGCTTCCTGCAGCCGCAACCACGTCATCGGCGTGTTCGCGCACTGCCCGCTCATTCGTGGCGTCCAGCAGCGCCGTGTCCACTGTTCCGCCGGCATGGCGGATCTTCGCCGCCACGGCTTCGAGCGGCTCCGGCGTCCGGCCGGCGAGGAATACGCGTGCCCCTTCCCGGGAGAAGGCCTCCGCCACGGCGCCGCCGATCCCTCCGCCGCCGCCGTAGATCACCGCGTTCTTACCGTTGAGCATTCCCTGCTGCATGGCGTCCTCCCGGTTGGCTTGACCGGCCCCATCATGGACCGTGCCACGCGCAGAGGCAATGCCCGGGGAACGCCTAGATCAGCGCGTCCGAGAGGAAGTTCGGCGTTCCGAAGCGGTGGGCGGTGATGCTGACGGCCTGCTCGTGCAGGAACGGCAGCAGTTCCAGGCGGCCCGACTCGGTCACGGGCTGGGCGTAGACCGCAATGTCCGGGGTGCCTCCGGTGGCTTCGGCCAGTGCCTGCACAGACCCGCCAATCAGCCGGATACGTCCGGACGTGAGCGAGGCAGCGGAGGCCAGCCACGCGGCGTCGTCCTCCACCCGGAACTCAAGTCCAAGTTCGGTCAGTACGGCCCGAACCCCGGCGGGGAGGTCGACGGCGGTGGAGATGGTGACTGCCGATCCTGCGGTCAGTGCCGCGGCCAGGACCCTGACCAGCAGGGCTGCGGGCTGTCCCTCCGACAGCCGGACGGTGACGGGAACGGGCACGTACCGGAAGACGTTGCGTTCGGCGGAGAGGCCGGACACGTCCTTGGCGGTGCCGAATTCGCTGTTCCAGGCACGGATGTCGCGGTTCGCGGCGCGGCGGAGGAAGGCGCCGTCGTCGGCGGTGAACATCGCACCGGCCGATTCGGCGGCAGCGACAAGGCGTGCTGCCGGCGCGGCGGCGGGAAGCTCGGTGGCGGGAGCGGAGGTGCCGTTGACGGCTTCCCAGTTGCCCAGCCCGATCAGGTAGTTCGGGCCGCCGGCCTTGGTGCCGGCACCGACGGCGGACTTCTTCCAGCCGCCGAAGGGCTGGCGGCGGACGATGGCGCCGGTGATGCCGCGGTTCACGTACAGGTTGCCGGCCTGTATGCGGTTCAGCCAGACGTCCATTTCCGCGGGTTCGAGGGAATGCAGCCCGGCGGTCAGGCCGTAGTCAATGTCATTGGCGATATCGATGGCCTCTTCGAGGGTCGCGGCGGTCATCACGCCCAGGATCGGGCCGAAGTACTCGGTGAGGTGGTATTCGGAGCCGCGGCGGACACCGGTGCGGATGCCCGGGCTCCACAGCCGGCCGCTCTCGTCGAGCTGTTCAGGCTGCAGCAGCCAGGTTTCACCCTCGCCGAGTTCGGTGAGGCCCCGAAGCAGCTTGCCCGCGGCGGGTTCGATGACCGGACCCATCTGCGTAGTGGGATCCTCCGGGTAGCCGACCTTCAGCGACTGGACGGCATCCACCAGCTGGTTCCGGAAGCGCTGGGACTTCGCCACGGAGCCCACCAGGATCACGAGCGACGCGGCGGAGCACTTCTGCCCGGCATGCCCGAAGGCGGACGCGGCGACGTCGCGGGCGGCGAGGTCGAAGTCCGCGCTCGGGGTGACGATCACGGTGTTTTTGCCCGAGGTTTCGGCCAGCAGCAGCAGGTCGGGGCGGAAGGAGCGGAACAGTTCGGCGGTCTCGTAGCCTCCGGTCAGGATCACGCGGTCCACGGCCGGGTGGGAGATCAGCTGGCGGCCGAGTTCCGTTTCACCCAACTGCACGAGCTGCAGGACGTCGCGCGGAACGCCTGCTTCCCAGAGGGCTTCGACCATGACGGCCCCGCTTCGTGCGGACTGGCGGGCGGGCTTGATGACGACGGCGGACCCTGCGGCCAGGGCGGCGAGGGTCGAACCGGCCGGGATGGCAACCGGGAAGTTCCACGGCGGGGTGACCACGGTCAGGCGGGACGGCACGAAACGTGCACCCTCCACGGTGTCGAGTTCGCGGGCAAGCTCGGCGTAGTAATGCGCGAAGTCGATGGCCTCGGACACTTCGGGGTCCGACTGGTCCAGGGTCTTGCCGGTTTCGGCGGCCATGACCTCCATCAGCTCGGCCCGGCGTACCTCCAGCACTTCGCCGGCGCGGTGCAGGACCTCGGCGCGGTCGGCGCCGCTGAGTGCACCCCACGCCTTGCCCCTGGTGACCGCGGTGGTGATGACGGCGTCGAGCTCTGCTTCGGTTTCGACGGCGGCAGCTGCCACTGCGTCCTTGCCCAGCTTCGATCCGGGGACGCGGGACAGGATGGCCCGGCCCCAGGCCTGGTTGGCGGGCAGCGACGGGTCGCTGTCCGGGGTGTTGTCGAAGCTGTCCGTGACGGCGGCGACGGCGGGCAGGTTCCGGTCCTGCACGCGGTGCGGGGCGGGCACGGCGGTGTCCAGGTTTTCCAGCGAGGCCAGGAAGCGCAGCTTCTCGCGTTCGAACAGTGCCTCGTTGTCGGCCAGTTCGAAGACGGCGGACATGAAGTTCTCGGAGCTGGCGCCCTCCTCGAGGCGGCGGATCAGGTAGGCGATGGCGACGTCGAACTCCGCCGGGTGCACCACCGGGGTGTAGAGCAGCAGGCTGCCGACGTCGCGGCGCACCACCTCGGCCTGGCCGGCGGCCATGCCCAGCAGCATTTCGAATTCGATGCCGTCCCGCACTCCGCGTTCCCCGGCCAGCAGCCAGGCGAACGCGACGTCGAACAGGTTGTGTCCGGCGACGCCGATCCGCACGTTCTGAATGCGGTCCGGGTGCAGGGCGTAGTTGATGACGCGCTTGTAGTTGGTGTCGCTGTCCGCCTTGGTGTGCCAGGTGGCCAGCGGCCAGCCGTGCAGCGAGGCTTCGACCTGCTCCATCGGCAGGTTGGCGCCCTTGACCACGCGGACCTTGATGGCGGCACCGCCGTCGGCGCGGCGCCGGGCAGCGAATTCCTGCAGCCGCATCATGGCCGAGAGGGCGTCCGGGAGGTAGGCCTGGAGCACGATCCCGGCTTCCAGGTCCTGGAACTCGGGCTGCGAGAGGATGCCGGTGAAGACCGCCATGGTCATCTCCAGGTCCTTGTATTCCTCCATGTCCAGGTTGATGAACTTCTTCACCGGGGACTGCGCGGCGCGGCGGAAGAGCGGGGTCAGGGATTCGATGACGTGCTGCACGGCCTCGTCGAAGGCCCACGGGGAATGCGGGGCCACGGTGGAGGAAACCTTGATGGAGACGTAGTCGACGTCGTCGCGGGCCAGGAGGGCATGGGTGCCTTCCAGCCGGCGGGCTGCCTCGTGCTGGCCGAGGACCGCCTCGCCGAGGAGGTTCATGTTCAGCCGGATGTTGTCCTTGCGGATGCCGGCGATGGCCTTGCCCAGCTTGGCGTCGGTGGCGTCCACAATCAGGTGCCCGACCATTTCGCGCAGCACCTTCCGGGCTGCCGGAATGACGATCTGCGGAACCACCGGGCCGAGGATGCCGCCGGCACGCACGGCGGCGCGCATGTACCAGGGCAGGAAGCCGGGTACGCGGGGAGCCAGGGCTGCGAGGTTGCGGGCGGCGACGCGGAGATCTTCGGGGCGGACGACGCCGTCGACGAAGCCCACCGTGAACCCGAGGCCGTCCGGGTCCTTCAGGACTCCGGCCAGCTGGGCGGCGGAGGCATCCACGGGGACAGCAGCGGCTTCGGTCAGCCAGCGCCGGACGAGGGCGACGGACTGCTCCGCCAGCTCGGCGCTGGGAACGGCGTCGGCGGTGGCGCGGTCTTCAAAGATATCGGTCATGATGTGGTGCTCTTTTCACAAGTGGCTGTCCCCGGAGTACTGACCCAGTCTGCGCTTGATGTTCAATTAGATAAAGCGATCTTTTCCGACCGGTACAGATTGGTTTTCCTTAACGATTCGAAGGGCTCCCTGCATGCTCGATATCCGTCGCCTGCGGCTGCTGCGCGAACTCAAAATCCGGGGCACACTGGCCTCCGTCGCTGCGGCCCTCAACTTCAGCCCGTCCTCGGTGTCGCAGCAGCTGGCCCTGCTCGAAAAGGAAGTGGGAGTCCCGCTGCTGCGCAAGACCGGACGCCGGGTCACCCTCACTCCGCAGGCCGAGATCCTGGTGGATCATGCGGCCGGAATCCTGGACGCCCTGGAACGGGCCGAAGCGGATCTGGCCGAGTCCCTGACCACCGTGACGGGCACGGTCCGGCTGGCCGTTTTCCAGTCCGCGGCGCTGGCCCTGCTGCCGGACGCCCTGACGATCCTGGGCCGGGACTACCCCGAGGTGCGGATTGAAATGATCCAGCGTGAACCCGAAACGGCGCTGTATGAAACCTGGGCCCGGGATTTCGATCTGGTGATTGCCGAGCAGTACCCCGGCCATGCCGCGCCCCGGCATCCCGGGCTGGACAGGGTACAGCTCACCACGGACGCCATCCATCTGGCTGTGCCTTCCGGCGGGCAGGGCGGGGACATCCGTTCCATCGAGGACACCGCCTCCCGTGCCTGGGTGATGGAGCCCCGCGGTGCGGCGTCGCGGCACTGGGCCGAGCAGGCGTGCCGGCAGGCCGGGTTCGAACCGGATGTCCGCTACGAGACGGCCGACCTGCAGGCGCAGATCCGGCTGATCGAGTCGGGCAACGCCGTCGGCCTGATGCCGGAACTGGTGTGGACCGGCAGGGCTCCCACGGTCCGGCTCCTGGACCTGCCTGGCAGGCCGCGGCGGACCATCTTCACGTCGGTGCGGGAGGCAGGAGCCCAGCGGCCGGCCATTCTCGCGTGCCGGGAGGTGCTGGAGCGGACCGCGCGGCTGGTGTCCTAGGGCTGGTTTCCTGACGGCGTTCTCTGTCTGCGTTCTGGGGGTGGGATTCTGCGTTCCCGGGGTGGGATTCTGCTGACAGCGTTCCGCGATCCTGCTGCCGGTTCGGGGTTCTGCTGCCGGCGGTCCGAGATTCTGCTGCCAGTTCGGGATCCTGCAGCCAGTTCGGGGTTCTGCTGCCAGTTCGGGGTTCTGCTGCCAGTTAGGGGTTCTGCTGCCAGTTAGGGAAATTCCTCCACTGCAGCGTGGCAGGGATTTCCCAAACCGGCAGCGTTTTCCCATATCGGAGGGTTTACTGCGGTTCCTCAGCTCCCGGGTTTACTCCGGACCAGGTGGCGGCACCCCCCGAGTTGGGGAAGACGGTTGTCTTCATGGTGCGGTCCCCGGCCACCCCGGCCGGAACGTAGTACGCCGACAGGTCAGGAACGTTGGGGTCGTAAGGCGCATAAAGTCCCGGTGCGAGCGCAACCACCAGCCCGTCAACAAGCTTCCCGTCGAACCATGCGCCCACCCGGTAATCCACGGAGGCGACGTTGACGATCATGGGGTAGCCCGGGAACGATGCGCTGGCCTCGTCCGCCGTTGAGGAGGCAGGTGCAGCGGGTGCCGTCCCGGCGTCGGCCGCGGTCTCGTAGGGCGCGCACTGGATCAGGAGTTCCGAAACAGCGTCTCGCCAGGCAAAGATATCGAAGCCCGGGAAGGGACCGGGGCCCTCGGCCAGCGGTATGGCGCCGTCCATCGAGGCTGACAGGTCCTTGAGCAGGATGCCCATGCCCTCCGGGGCGCTGGCGGCGATATCTTGGACTTCCGCGTTAACGGTGCGGGCACTGTCGGCGGAGCCCTGGACGCTGAACGTTGTGTCGTTGTCTTTCACAAAGTAGATGGCTTGGTACAGGGGCCCGTTACCGCCGGTCCCGAGGAGCTTGAGACATGTTCCCTCCACCGAGTCCAGTGCCACCGTTTCGGCGGTTGCGGAAGGCTTCGCAGTTGCGGCAGCGGGAGCTGAAGCGTCCGGCTCCGCTGCTTCTGCGCTGCAGCCGGTGACGAACAGCAGGGCCAAGGCCGGTACGGCAGCAGTTTTGCGCATGGTTCCCCCAGGAATCGTAGACAGTGGCCCCACCCTAGCGCCTAAACCGGAGCGGCCGGGGTTTTTCGGTGCCGGGGCTCGGGTGTACAGCTAACGGGCTCATTCCCAACCGATGTCCGTTCGTAGTACAGCTGATGGGCTTATCGCCGCCGGATAAGCCCATCAGCTGTACTAGCAATGGTCCGCACGCCACGGCCGGGACCAAGGGCCAGTACCCGGGGTTGTGCCGACGGCCGCGCGCAGAAGGTCCCACGAAATGGTGCTGTTGTTACTGACGAGGTCCCACCAGTACCCGTATGCCCCAAAGGTTGGGACCCTGTGCTGGCCCTACTGAATAAGTGCTCCCAGCCCACGGCCGCGCGCACAAGGTCCCACGAAATGGTGCTGTTGTTACCGATGAGGTCCCACCAGCACCCGTATGCCCCAAAGGCTGGGACCCTGTGCTTGCCCTTCGATGCTGCGCCGTGCGGGACTGATCTACTGAGCAGCAAATGGGCTTATGGGCATCCCAAAACCCCGCTTTGTGCTCAGTAGATTCGGCCAGGGCCGGATTAGCCCCGTTATGTGCTCAGTAGATCCGCAAAACTCCCTTATCTGCTCACTAGATTCAGCCCCGGGAACCCGCACAAACAAGCCGCACAGCAGAACGGCGGACCCCGGAAACCCGGGACCCGCCGTCGTGCCTAGTGCGTCGTGCGCGCTGAAGAGTTAGGAGCCGGACCCCGACCCCGAGGACCCTGACCCCGACCCCGACCCCGAAGACCCCGAACCGCCCGACTTCTTCCCGTGGGAGGAGGAGTCGTTGACGTCCGTGTCGATCTGCTCCTTGCGGACCTCCTCGGAGACGCTCTCGGTGCCTGTCACCGTTTCGGTATCCAGGCGGACGCGTTCCACCGGCTCGGTGTGCTTGGACACCACTGCTTCTTCGGCGTGCAGCGTCACCTCGTGCTCGTCCTCAGTGAGCTCGGAGCCGGACAGTGCGTCCCCGGCATTGGCGTCCGTGATGGGTTCACGCTCGATCCGCACCTCTTCGTGACTGACCGGAACCTGCTTGGTGACGGTCTCCGTCACGATGTATTTGCGCAGCCGGGCCTTGCCCACCGCACGGCTCTCGGTGCCCACGTTCAGGCGCTCCTCGGACCGGGTCATGGCGTCATCTCCGCTGGATCCCGAACCGGAGGACGAGGAAAGGTTGGACGTGCCCGAACTGGTGGACGTGCCGGCGGTCCGCGAATCCGACACCGTGCCGCTGCTCAGGTCGCTGTCCCGCGTCTCGGTAATCGTGTCGGTTTCCGAAATCGATTCCGAAGAACCGTCGTCGTAGCTGAAGCCGTAATACCGGTACAGCGTGACTTCCTCTTCCGGGCTGATCGATCCGTCGCTTTCGATATGCGGCGCGTTCCGAACCTCTTCCTTGGAGTAAGGCACCATGACGTCGGCGCCGTCAACGCTCGCCTCACTGAGGGGGATAAAGGTCTCCGACGTGCCGAAGAGGCCGGTGTTCACAGTGACCCATGCCGGTTCGTCGGTCTGGTCATCCAGGTAGAAGGTGCCTACGGAACCAATTGTGTCGCCGTTCGGCCCCACCACGTTGCCCGAACCACTCATGAGTCCTTCGACCTGCTGATTCGTGATCATCTTGTTCTCCTCGCGACAGCGAATCCGCCGGATCGGTTGACCGGCGGCGATTCACCACAGGCCCGGTTCGGAGACAGACGACAAGACGGTCGGTTACCCGCCTACGGCTCCGGGGCCGGCTGGTTGACTGGTGAGGAACCTGGCATACATACCAAGCCCACTTATCATTCCAGCCCCCCACCGGGAGACCCGTCAATAGGTACTTGCAGCGAGGAGGTGAACTACGCGTCCTGCAGCAGTGTGTCCCGCACCTGGCGGCGCAGGACCTTGCCCAGCATGGACTTGGGCAGTTCCTCAATGGCGACAATCCGGCGCGGCACCTTGTAGGGCGTCAGACGTTCCCGGCAGTAGGCGCGCAGCGCGGCCTCAACGAGTTCGGCACCTTCCTGGAGTACGACGGCGGCCACCACCTGCTCGCCGCCGTCGGCCCTCGGCAGGCCCACCACCGCGGCGTCGAGAATGTGCTGGTGCGTGCGCAGCACGTCCTCCACCTCGGACGGGGAAACGTTGAACCCGCCGGTGATGATCAGTTCCTTGCGGCGGTCCACCACCTTCACGAAGCCGTCCTCATCCACAGTGACAATGTCGCCGGTACGAAGCCAGCCGCCGTCGAGCAGCACCTCGGCGGTACCCTCGGGGTTGTTCCAGTACCCGGCAAAGACCTGCGGTCCGCGGACCAGCAGTTCGCCGGCGGCGCCGGGCTCGACGTCGTTCTCCGGGCTCTCCGGATCCACGACGCGCATCTCGGTGCTCGGGAACGGAACACCGATGGTGCCGTTGCGGCGCGTCTCGGCGAAGGGGTTGCCCAGGGCCACCGGGGAGGATTCGGTCAGGCCGTAGCCTTCCACCAGCAGGCCGCCGGAGACCTCTTCCCACAGCTTCACGGTCGCGGCCGGCAGGGTCATGGCCCCGGAAATGGCGTACCGGATGGTGGACAGGTCCACGCCCCGCTTGATGGACTCGTGCGCGGTCTTTTCGTAGATCGGCGGAACGGCGCAGAAGACGGTGGGCTTCGACTTCTTGGCGGCGGCCAGCACCAGGTCCACGTCGAACTTGGGGAACAGGACCAGCCGCGATCCGGTGAGGACCGAGAAGGTCAGGTACAGGGTGAGGCCGAAGGCGTGGAACATCGGCAGGACACCGTAAATGACTTCCTTGCCCTCCTGCGCGCCGTGCATCCAGGCCTTGCCCTGCAGGGCGTTGGACCGCAGGTTGTAATGCGTCAGCATCACGCCCTTGGGCAGCCCGGTGGTGCCGGAGGTGTACTGCAGCGCCGCCAGGTCGGTGACCGCCGGGCGCGGGTGCTCCGGCGCCAGGGGTGCGTTGTCCAGCAGCTCTTCCCAGGACATGGTGTGTTCGGTCTTGGTGGTCAGGCCCTCGCGGGTGCGCCGCAGGGAGGGAACCGGAAGGGCGAGCGCCATCCGTTTAACCCGGGGCATCGCCTTGACGATGTTCACGGCCACGATGGTTTCCACGGCCACGTCGCCCGGGAAGTCCTGGACCTTCGCCACGGCCTTGTCCCAGACTATGGCGACCTTGGCGCCGTGGTTCTCGAACTGGTGGCGCAGCTCCCGCTCTGTGTAGAGCGGGTTGTGGCCGACGACGACGGCCCCCAGCCGGAGCACGGCGTAGAACGCGATCAGGTACTGCGGGCAGTTGGGCAGGATGACAGCCACCCGGTGGCCCTTGCGGACGCCGAGTTTGCGTAGGCCTTCAGCAGCCCGGCGAATCCGGTCGCCCAGGTCCTTGTAGGTGGTTTCGGCGCCGAAGAATTCCAGTGCCACCTTGCTGCCGAACCGGTCCACGGCGTCTTCCATCATGGAGGTGAGGGATTCGGTGGGCAGCTCAATCTGCGCGGGAACGCCGGGCTGGTAGTTCTTGACCCAATGCGGTTCCAGGGCAGCGGACATGGAGGTCTCCTTCGGGTTGGGCTTTACAGCACGACTATATCGACGCGGCAGCCCTGTGGATAAAAAAGTTGTGCCGCACCACGCTATCCCACGGGTGCTGTCAGGGAGGCGAGATACCGGGCGAGCGCGCGGGGCGCGGACCGCGGCGCCACGGCTTCGACGGCGGCGTTGTAGTTGGTGTTGGTGTTGACGTCGTACGTAAGCAGGCGGCCGTCGGCGGCTTCGATGAATTCAATACCGCACACCTCCAGGCCGGTGCGGCGGGCAAACTCCAGGTACTTGCCGATCACGGGATGGTCGAAGTCCCCGCGCAGGCTGAACAGCTGGGTGTCGGCATCCGGGGCAATGGTGGCACCCGGCGGCATGATGGGTTTGCCGGTGGACGGGTCGATGGCGCAGGCATCGGCCGGGCAGAGCTGAAACCCGCCGCGGGCCGTATCCGCCTTGATGGCGTAGATGAACTCCCCGCCCACGATTTCCGCCCGGGTGATGAAGGGTTCCGCTGCCTGGATGTACTCCTGGATCAGGGTGATGCCGTCCGCCGGCTCCTCGAACTCCGCCGATGCCACGTAGTCCGCCAGTTCCCCGTGCGAGTCGAACTTGCGGACCCCCAGCCCCTTGCCGCCCTGGTTGTGCTTGGTGATGAACGGTGCCTCGAAGTCCTTCGCTGCGGCCAGGATCTGGTGGCGCCCGACGGCGGCGACGGTGCGCGGAGTGTCGATGCCGGCGGCCCGCAGCGCGGTCAGCTGGTCGACCTTGCTCATTTCCAGTTCCAGCACCCGGCGGCCGTTGACCGTGCGCCGGCCGTGCGCTTCGAGCCAGGACAGCACCGCGCGGGCGTAGTCCTTGGACAGGCCGTGGTCCCGGGTGTGCGAGGAAGCGCTGATCCGCGACCAGAAAATCCCCTCCGGCGGCACCGAATCCAGGTCCAGGACGCCGTCGGTCAGCAGCCATTCCTCCACATGTACACCTTCGGCTTCGAAGGCGCGGGCAAAGGGCGGGAACCACTCCGGGTTCTCGTGAAGGGCATAGACCGTGGGGGTGCCGGTGCTCATGGGGCTCACTTTCGCCGGTGTCGTCGTCGGACCCGGGATGGGCCGGCGGTGCACAGCAACCCTAGGCCCGACGGCGGGGCACCGCCAGCTCCCGTGACGCCCGACGTCGGCCGCTCCCCTGCCGCGCCCAACCCGCCGGCCTGAGGTCAACCAACGTACTTACCGCCCGCGGCCCGCCAACCGGGCGACCAGCGCCTGCGGGGCCCGGCTGCCCACGGCCGCGAGGAACCGGTACCGCTTGGTCGGAATGGAGATGCCCTTGCCCGCGAAGGCATCCGCCAGGGCTTCGCGCACCACGCGGTCCGCGTTCAGCCACATCCACTTGGGGTACAGGCTCTTGTCCATTTCCATCCGGGCATGGAAGTCCGTGTGCACAAAGCCCGGGCAGACAGCTGTGACGGTGACGCCGCGGCCCTTGTAGTAGAGGTTGGCCCAGCGGCTGAAGCTGATCACCCAGGCCTTTGCCGCACTGTAGGTTCCCCTCGGGATGAAGCCGGCCACGGAGGCGACATTGATGATCCGTCCGCCGCCGTTAGACAGCATGGCGTTCAGTGCGGTGTGGCTCAGCTGCAGCGGCGCCCCCACCAACACGTTCAGGTGGTCCACCTCCGCCTGCAGCCCGTTGCGGGCAAAATCATTCTTCAGCCCGTATCCGGCATTGTTCACCAGGAGTCCGACGTCGGGCCGCTGCACCCGGCGGGCGACGGCGGCAACTCCCTCCGAGGTCGCAAGATCGGCGGCGATCCACTCGGTCTTGACGGAGTAGGCCCGCGCCAGTTCCGCTGCGGTGGATTCCAGCCGCTCGGTGTTCCGTCCGGTGAGGACCAGGCTGTAGCCGCGCTGTGCCAGCTGGCGGGCAAACTCGGCCCCAATACCGGAGGTGGCCCCTGTGATTACTGCTGTCTGAGTCATACCGCCACTTTTCTATGCCGCGCCGGGTTTGGCAACGCGAGCGGTTGCGCTGCCTCTTGCCGGTGCCCGCAGCGGACCCTAGCTTGGGAAGAACACGCTGTATTCCCCCACCCGATCCGGTCATTCCCATGTTTTCCGCCTCTGTTCCGTCCCCCGGCTGGCAGGACCGTACCGACGCCGGACGGGCGCTCGCCGCCCGGCTGGCCGGCTACGCGGGCGCCCCGGGCCTGGTGGTCCTGGGCCTTCCCCGCGGCGGGGTTCCGGTGGCCGCGGAGGTGGCCCGCGCCCTGGCCGCACCGCTGGATGTGGTGGTGGTGCGCAAGATCGGCTATCCGGAACAGCCTGAGCTCGCTGCGGGGGCGGTGGCGGGCATTGCGGGAACGGTCTGCGTGGTCCGCAACGAGGATGTGCTCCGGTACTGGCGCAGCCGCCGTTCCGATGCCGAGGCCCGGTTCGCGGCCGCCGCCGAGGACCAGCTCGCCGAAGTCCGGCGCCGGGAGGAACTCTTCCGGCCGGACGCACCGGCGCGGAGCATTACCGGCGGTACGGTCCTCCTGGTGGATGACGGACTGGCCACCGGAGCGACCATGCGGGCGGCGTTGGGTGCCGTCCGGAAACTGGCTCCCGCCCGCCTGGCCGCTGCCGCACCGGTGGCGTGCGGCAATGCGGCGGACCTCCTGGCCCCGCCGGCGGACGACGTCGTTGTTCTCTGGCCGGACAGCGGGCTGGAGGCCGTGGGGCTGGCCTACCGCCGCTTCGGCCAGGTTTCCGACGCCCAGGTCCGCGGACTGCTGGGACTGTAAGCCGGCCGCGGCCAGAGGCTCATGCCAGCCGCAGCGATCCGGTCCGGGCCACGCCCGATCCGCGGCCGGTCCCTAGAGAAGCCGGGTGCCTGCGGCCGATACTGGAGGGACCGGCGCTCCGCCGGGGCCGATGGGGGAATCTCCTTGGAGGTCTTGAGAATGTCCGCATCAGGCAGCACTTTCCATCAAGAGGGCGGGTTCGCGCTGGACGCCCTGAACCTGGCCAAGTCCGCCGTCCGCGGCATCCGCCTCGGCCTGGGTATCACCGGACTGGTCTCCGTGGTCCTGGGGCTGCTGATCCTGTTCTGGCCGGGAGCGACGCTCGAGGTCCTCGCCGTCCTCTTCGGCCTGTATTTCGTTATCGCCGGCGCTGTCCGCATCCTCCTCGGCGTCTTCACCGGGCTGGGCGCAGGATTGAAAATCCTGAATATCCTGGTGGGGCTGGCCCTGCTGGTGGTGGGGGTTATTGCTGTCCGCAACCCCATGGAAACCCTCACGGCCCTGGGACTGGTGATCGGGATCGCCTGGATTGTGGAGGGTGTGATGGCCCTGGCCGAGTCCGACCGCGGCGGGTCCCGCTGGTTCGCGATTGTCCTGGCCGTCCTGAGCATCCTCGCGGGGATCGTCGTGCTGTTTATCCCGCTCGAATCCCTCGCGGTCCTGGTGATTTACGGCGGCATTTTCCTGGTGGTCCTGGGCGCCATCCAGATTGTCCGCGCATTTGCCTTTGGACGCGGCATGCCCCGGACCGCCTAGTCTTCCGTTCTTCCCCGCCCGACGGCGGACCCCTCCGACGGCGGCCCTCCCCTGATAGCGCTGCCCTGGATACCGCGTCCAGAAACCTCCCAGCCGGCGTCCAGCCTGCGTTAACGCAGCGATAACCTGCAGGCGCTCCCGGACGAAACATCCCGCCCGCACCCTTAAAGCAGCACCTCGTGCAGTGCGGTGCCGGTCAGCCTCGGGGGGCTGGTCCGTCCATATTCTCCGTCCGGCTGCATCGGCAGAGGCAGAAACGGGCGCAACCCGAACGGGAGTACCTCCATGGACTCTGGAAACACGGCCTGGCTGCTCGCCAGTTCCGCATTGGTCTGCCTGATGATCCCCGGGATCGCCTTCTTCTACGGCGGCATGGTGGGCTCACGGCGGATCCTGAACATGATGATGATGTGCTTCGGCGGGGCCAGCCTCGTGGCCGTCCTGTGGGTGTTTTACGGCTACTCCGCAGCCTTCGGCGACTCGCTGGGCGGCTTGGGCCTGCTCGGCAGCCCCACTGAGTATCTCGGCCTGTCCGCCCTCCTGACGGAAGACCCCGAAGCGTCCATCCCGTTGGCTCTGTTCGCGGCCTTCCAGCTGATGTTCGCCTGCGTGACCACGGCCCTGGTGGCCGGGTCCGCCGCCGGCCGGATGAAGTTCGGCGCCTGGATGGTCTTCGCGGGCCTCTGGGCAACGCTCGTCTATTTCCCGGTGGCGCACTGGGTCTTCGCCTTCGACAGCGCAGACGGCACCGTCGTCGGCGGATGGATCGCCAATCAGCTGGGCGCAATCGACTTCGCCGGCGGCACCGCGGTGCACCTGAATGCCGGCGTCGCCGCCCTGGCCCTGGCGCTGGTCCTGGGCCGGAGCAAGGGCTGGCCCCACTCGCACGGCCAGCCGCACAGCCGGCCCTTGATCCTCCTGGGAGCGAGCCTGCTGTGGATCGGCTGGTACGGCTTCAACGCCGGCTCGGCCCTGAGCGCCGGACACTCCGCCGCCGTCGTCTTCCTCAACACCGCCGTGGCCGCGGCAGCCGGCCTGCTGGGCTGGGCGCTGATGGAACGCCTGCGGTTGGGCCGTTCCTCGAGCCTGGGCGCGGCATCGGGGCTGATTGCCGCATTGGTGGCCATCACCCCGGCCTGTGGAGCGGTAAGCCCGCTGGGCGCCGTCGCCATCGGTGCGATTGCCGGGCTGGTCTGCTCGCTGGCCATTGAACTGAAGTTCCGTCTCGGGTTTGATGACTCGCTGGATGTCGTGGCGGTACACGCCGTCGGCGGCCTGCTGGGCACCCTCCTGATCGGCCTGTTCGCCACCGAGGCAGCACCCAACGGGGTGAGCGGACTGTTCTACGGCGGCGGGTTCTCCCTGCTGGGCATCCAGGCCCTCGCCTGCGGCGCCGTCCTGGTCTACTCCTTCGTGGTGACCTGGCTGATTGCCAAGGTACTGCAGCTGACCATCGGGCTGCGTATCCCGGAAGAGAGCGAGCTGAAGGGCATCGACCTGATGGCGCACTCCGAATCGGCGTACCTGAATGACGAGGAACCCGTGGAACTCGGTGCACCGACCCGCACTTAGCCGGGGCGCCGAAAGGAGGAACGGGTGTATCCCTCGTGGGGTACACCCGTTCCGGCATGCCGGGGCCCCTCCCCCGACGGGGAATCAGAGATCCCGGTACAGGCCCTCTTCCTGTGCCAGATAGACATCCAGCAGCTGGCGCGAATGCTCCCCCGCCGCCCCTTCCTGCGCCAGCCCGGCCTTCATGGTTTCGGCCTGGGCTGCGCCGCTGGGGAACGGCGGCAGCAGGGGCACCGCGGGATCGGTGACCACCTCGATCAGGAACGGCCGCTTGGCGGCGAGCGCCACGTCCCAGGCCTCGCCCAGCAGCTCCGGATCCTCGATCCGGATGGCTTCCAGCCCCAGCAGCTTGGCGTACTCGGCGTATTTGAAGTCCGGCAGCGACTGGCTGTCCTCGAACCGCGGATCGCCCTCCATCTCGCGCTGCTCCCAGGTGACCTCCGCCAGTTCGCGGTTGTTGAGCACACAGATTACAAACCGCGGATCTTCCCACTTCTGCCAGAGCCGGCTGAGGGTGATCATTTCGGTCACCCCTGCCATCTGCATGGCGCCGTCACCGGAGAGCGCCACCACCGGCCGGTCCGGGTACGCGAGCTTCGCGGCCAGGCCGTACGGCACGGAGCAGCCCATGCTGGCCAGCGTGCTGGAAAGGTGGGCAGGTACACCCTCCGGAAGATGCAGCTGCCGTGCGTACCAATACACGGAACTGCCGACGTCGACCGCCACCTGGGCATTGCCCGGCAGGCGCAGATTCAGCTCGTACACCACGCGTTCCGGGTTGACCGGATCGGCGGGTGTCATGGCCCGCACCCGGGCCAGCTCGTGCCAGCGGCGGACGCTTTCCTCGATCTGCCCCCGCCATGCGGCGTCGGGGCGGGCTTCCAGCAGCGGGATCAGGGCGTCCAGGGTGGCTGCGGCGTCTCCCGTGATGCCTACTTCCACCGGGTAGCGGTTGCCGACCGCGGAAGCATCCCGGTCAATCTGCACGCCCCGGGCAGTGCCCGGCTTCGGATAGAACTCGGTCCACGGGTCGCTGGATCCGATGATGAGCAGGGTGTCACAGTTGTCCATCACGTACCCGGCGGAGCTGGTCCCCAGGTGCCCCATGGTTCCGGCGGCGAGCGGCAGGGTCTCATCCACATACGGTTTGCCGAGCAGGCTGGTGGTGATGCCCGCACCGATCTTCTCCGCCAGCGCGGCGACCTGGGCGCGGGCATCGCGTGCACCCTGCCCCACCAGCAGGGCCACCCGCTGCCCGGAGTTGATCAGGTCCGCGGCCGCCCGGATATCCGCTTCGGCCGGTGAGGTGCGCGCGGGGCTGAACACGGGAACGGTATTGAGGATGCCGTGTTCCTGTTCGAGTTCCGGTGCAGGGGCCTGCTGCACGTCATGCGGGATGATGACGACGGCGGGAGTGCCCGTGGCCAGTGCCTTCTTGAACGCGCGGTCGAGCACCAGCGGAACCTGTTCAGGAGAATTGATCTGCTGCCGGAACGCCGAGGCAACGTCCCGGGTCAGGTTCATCAGGTCCACTTCCTGCATATAGGAGGACCCCAGCACGCTGCGGGACTGCTGGCCCACTATGGCCACCACGGGCGCCCCGTCCAGCCGGGCGTCATACAACCCGTTGAGCAGGTGGATGGCGCCCGGCCCCTGGGTGGACATCACCACACCCACCCCGCCGGTGTACTTGGCATGTCCCACAGCCATGAAGGCGGCGTTTTCCTCGTGCCGGACCTGGATGAACTCGGGATCACCGCTGCGGCGCATCGCGCCCAGGACGGTGTTGATGCCGTCCCCGCTGTAGCCGAACACCCGGTCCACGTTCCAGGCCTGCAGGCGTTCGACAATCAGATCCGCTACGAGCCGCTCGCTCATATTCTTTTCCTTCCGCGCTGTTCCACCGGGCTGGTCCGGCGCAACACCGGCCGGCGGATAAATAGTCAGGCTGCTTATGGTCCACCGTCTATCAACCTATCCCAGATACGTCCCCCGACGCCTCCGCAATACATGATTTCCCTGCCCGGGGCGGGCGGACTATTGCGCAGGTATTCCGTCCCGCGAAGAACAGGTTTGGAACCCGCCACTGACAACCGGCATGTGGGCCCCGCTATCCTCATCCCATGCCCAAGGTCATCTATTACGTCGCGTCTTCCCTGGACGGTTTTATTGCCACCGAGGACAACCGGCTGGACTGGCTGCTCCACTTCGGCTTTGAGGCCTTCCAGGAGCATTACAACCGGTTTATGGCCGACGTCGGCGCCGTAGTGATGGGCGCGGAAACCTACCGCTGGCTCCGGGCGGAGGAGCCGGATACCTGGGAGTACGCCCAGCCATGCTGGGTGCTCAGCCACGGGGAGGAATCCGCACCGCCGGCGGGGGATGTCCGCTTCGCCGCCGGTGATGTGCGGGAAGTCTTCCAGGACGCGCGGAACGCTGCCGGTGAGGGCAACATCTGGGTGGTGGGCGGCGGGAATGTGGCGGCGCAGTTTGCGGAGGCGGGCCTGCTGGATGAACTGTGGGTGACCTACATGCCGGTTGCCCTGGGCAGTGGGCGGCGGCTGCTGCCCGTGTCCGGCCCCACCTCCCCCATGCGGCTTATTGCCAGCACGCAGTTCGACGGCGGCGCCGCCGAACTCCGTTATGCAGTGGGCTGATCATCAAGGCACCTGGTGGCACTTTCTTCGCGGGAAATGCGGCTATTGGTATAACCGCCTTTTCCCGTGCACTTTCTTCCTATTCCCTCCGGACCGCCACGGACATTCCAACCGCACCCCGGCTGGCCGTTTTAGGAGTCCCGGCCCTGTAAGGTTTGCTGTGACTCCGCTTATGGCATTGGGGCAAGGCGCATAAGAAGAAAAGCAGGCACACAGGCAAATGAAGACTGATATCCGCACCCGGAACAATGTTCGGGTTCTGGGACGAGCAGATGGACCCGTACTGCTTTTTGCCCACGGTTTCGGCTGCGACCAGGGCATGTGGTCGCGGGTGCTGCCGCGCTTCACCGACGAGTACAAAGTGGTGCTTTTCGACCATGTTGGTGCCGGCGGTTCCGATCTGGATGCCTACACCCCTGCCAAGTACGCCACCCTGGACGGCTACGTCGCCGATGTCCTCGAACTGTGCGACGAACTCGACCTGCAGGATGTCACCTTCATCGGCCACAGCGTCAGCGCCATGATGGCCATCGCCGCCGGAGCCGCCGCACCGGAGCGCTTTGCCCGGCTCATCCTGGTGGCACCGTCCCCCAGCTACATGGACTATCCCGAAGACGGCTACGAAGGCGGTTTCAGCCGGGCCGATCTGGACGACTTGCTCGAATCCCTGGACACCAACTATTTGGTCTGGGCTGCCAATATGGCGCCGGCGATCATGGGTGCCCCCGACGATCCTGCCCTGGGGGAAGAGCTCCAGGGCAGTTTCTGCCGGGTCAACCCGTCCATTGCCCGACAGTTCGCCCGCGTCGCCTTCCTGACGGACGTCAGGAGCCTGCTCCCGCAGGTAGCCGTCCCCGCCCTCATCATGCAGGCATCGGCGGACCTGTTGGCTCCGGAGCACGTTGGCCGGTACCTGCAGGAGCACATCCCGCAGAGCACGCTCGTGCCGATGAAGGCCACCGGCCATCTCCCCCACGTCAGTGCACCGGGAGAAACCGCGGACCTCATCCTCGCCTACCTGCAGCACTCAGAGTAGACGCGCCATGGACCTGGATTTCCGGCTTGATTACCGTGCCCTGTCCGAATCGGCTCCGGCGGGCTATTTCATCACCCTGACGGACGGTACGGTGGTGAACGCCAACGGCACCGCCCAGAGGTGGATAGGCAAGACGCTGGACGAAGTCCGCGGTACCAGCCTGTTGAAGCTGCTGCCCGTGGGAGACCGGATTGTCTACACCACCCATGCCATGCCGCAGCTGGAACTGAACGAGGAGTTCGCCGAACTCGCCGTCGACCTCCTGGGTCCCGAGGGCCAGCGGATCCCGGTGCTGCTCTCCGCCACCCGCTCCCCCGCCTCCGACGGGCGGCCCGCCCTCGACCAGGTGGTGGCGTTCTACGCGCACGAACGCCGGCTGTATGAACGGGACCTCATCTCCGCCCTGCGCACCGCCGAGGACGCCGAAGCCGCACGGGCGGAAGCCGAAGCCAGCCTTACCGCCCAGGCCGCGGTGCTGCAGGAAAAGGACGTGGTGCTGCAGGCATCGCTGATGGAAAGCCTCCGCAAGGAGTCCATGCTCGAAACCATCCTGAACACCATCCGCGTGGGTGTGGCGGTCATCGACGAGGACGGCCGGCGCATCCTCACCAACTCGCGCCAGCGTCTCCACGAGCGTCTCGCCGCGCCCTCCTTCACCCACCGTCCCACCGAAGCCGAGATGCAGATTTTCGGTCCGGACCGCATTACGCCGATCCCCGTGGACCAGCGCCCCGTGCAGCGGGCAGCCTCGGGCCAGTCCTTCTCCGACCAGCTCGTCTGGTACGGCAACGGTGAGGAGCAGAAGGCGCTGAGCGTCTCGGCCCGGTCCGTCAAGGGCGACGACGACGCCTTCCGCGGCTCCGTGATTGCCTACAGTGATGTCACGGGACTGGTGAATGCCGTGGCCGCGAAGGACGATTTCGTGGCCAATGTGTCCCATGAACTGCGCACACCGCTGACCTCGATCATGGGCTATCTGGAACTGGCCCTGGATGAGGAAGACGCCATCCCGTCCCATGTGGCCTCTTCGCTGAAGGTGGCACAGCGGAATTCGGAGAAGCTCCTGCACCTGGTCTCGGATCTGCTGACCGCCGCGGCCGGGTCCGCCAACATCCAGCAGGAAGTCACCGACCTCAGCGAACTGGTCCGCGCCGGCATCACCTCCGCCGCCCCTCGCGCCGAAATCAACTCGGTGGATATCGTTGCCAAGGTTCCCGAAACCCTGCCGGCCATGGTGGACCCCAAGCGCATTTCCCAGGTGCTGGACAACCTGCTGTCCAACGCCGTCAAGTACTCGCCCGACGGCGGACAGGTGACGGTCAGTGCCTGGCGCACCGACGCCGGTTCCACCGTCCTTCAGGTAGCGGACTCAGGCATCGGCATGACCGAGGCCGAGCAGGCGGAAGTCTTCACCAAGTTCTTCCGCTCCGGCACCGCGCGCCGGGCCCAGATCCCCGGCGTCGGGCTTGGGCTGGTCATCACCAAGCGCATCGTGGAGGAGCACGGCGGCACCATCGCCATGGCGAGCGAGGCCGGCAAGGGCACCGTCTTTACCGTAACCCTGCCCTGACCGGACTTGCATTCCTCCCGATTTTGCGGCCATTTAGGCGCTATGTAATCATCCGAAAGGTAAAAGTCCCAGCCCGCATACACGCAGCGGGCAAGGGCAGGGAACGGCGTCCCGCAGCAGCGGGTTGAATGGATTGTCGGCAATGGCAGAAACCAGCAGGATGCACAGGGTGGTCAGCCGACTGGGCTCGTTTTCCGCCGTCGGCGCCGTCGCCTTCGTGGTGGACGTCGGCCTGTTTAATCTTCTCTCCGCCACGCTGATTCAAGACAGCCCCATCCTGGCCAAGACCGTCTCCGTCCTGGCGGCCACCACCGTCTCCTGGCTGGGCAGCCGGTACCTGACGTTCCGGAAGCTGCGGACCCGCAGCATCCGCAGCGAATCCCTGCTTTTCGCCCTGACGAACCTGGTGGGCCTGCTCATCTCCACGGGCTGCCTGTACATCTCGCACTATGTGCTGGGTTTCGACAGCCACTTTGCGGACAACGTTTCGGGCAACATTGTCGGCATCGCCCTGGGCAACATCTTCCGCTATTTCGCGTACCGGTATGTGGTGTTCAACGGACCCAGCAGCCGCGCGGAGCAACCGGAGGAAGAACCGGAGAGCGCCCGCGCGGCCTAGGGAAGCGTTACTGCTTCCGCGGGGTGCGGATCAGCTTCTTGTTGACGAACTCGGCCATGCCGAAGCGTCCCAGTTCCCGGCCGACGCCGGAGCGCTTGACGCCGCCGAAGGGCAGGTCCTCCTGTGTGCCGGATGTGCCGTTGATCCAGACCATGCCGCTTTCGAGCCGGTCAGCCACGTCCAAGGCCCGGTCTTCGTCGGTGCTGAACACCGCTCCGCCGAGGCCGAACGGGGAGTTGTTGGCCAGTTCAATGGCCTCTTCCTCGCTGGCAACCTTGTAGATGACGGCGGCGGGGCCGAACAGCTCTTCGGAGAAGGCCCGCATTTCGGGCGTGACGCCGGTCAGGACGGTCGGCTGGACGTAGGCGCCCGGTCCGTCGATCAGGCTGCCGCCCGTGTGCAGGGTGGCGCCCTTGTCCACGGCGTCGCGGATCTGCTCCACCAGGCCGTCTGCGGCCGCCTGCGTGGAGAGCGGTCCGAACCGGGTCTCCGGCTGCAGCGGATCGCCCGGCTCAATAGCGGACATCCGGGCGGTGAACTTCTCCACGAAATCGTCGTAGAGGTCTTCCATCACGATGAAGCGCTTGGCGGCGTTGCAGGCCTGCCCGCCGTTGCCCATCCGGCCGGCGACGGCGGCCTTGACCGTGGCGTCGAGGTCTTCGGTGTCCAGGACGATGAACGGATCGCTGCCGCCGAGTTCCAGCACGTACTTCTTCAGGTTCCGGCCGGCCACCTCGGCCACGGCGGATCCTGCCCGCTCGCTGCCGGTGAGGGACACGCCCTGGATCCGCGGGTCGGCGATGATGTCCGCGGCCTGCTCATTGGTGGCAAAGAGGTTGACGTAGGCACCCTCCGGCACACCGGCGTCGGCGAAAATCTGTGCCATTGCCAGGGCGGACTGCGGGCAGTTGTTCGCGTGCTTGAGCAGGACGGTGTTGCCCAGCATCAGGTTCGGGCCGGCAAAGCGGGCCACCTGGTAGTACGGGTAGTTCCACGGCATGATGCCCAGCAGGGCGCCGACGGGCTCCGTGCGGACAACGGCGTTGCCGCCGCCCTTCACATCCAGCTGCTCATCGGCCATGAAGCCGGGGCCCTGGGTGGCGTAGTACTCGTAGATGTTGGCGGAGAGGGCTACCTCGTTTTTCGCCTCGCGCAGCGGCTTGCCCATTTCCAGGGCGATCAGCTTGGCGAGCTCCTCGGCGCGCTCCCGGTACAGTTCCGCAACGCGGGTAATGACCTTGGTGCGGTTCTCCACGGGCTCGTTCCGCCAGCTGGCGAAGGCTCCGTGTGCTGCGGTGACGGCCTGGTTGATTTCGGCGTCGGTGGATTCAGCGAATTCCTGAAGGGTTTCTCCGGTGGCTGGATTTACGCTCTTGTAAGCACTCATATTGGCCACGCTACTCCCGCAAATCGAGTCTGCAAAAGGCTGGAATTCCGGGACTAAATCCGCGTCGGGGCTTGTTGAACGGCAGCGGCGGGCCACCGCCGAACGGCGGAGATTAACGGCACACAGAGACCGGTTGCCGTCCGTCAGCGACGCAGGCGCGCTTTCCAGAATCGAGGACGCGGCCAGCCCTGCGCCGGGCTCCGGCGGTCCTCGGTGCGGGGGCGCCGGCTGAGCCGGACACTGAATTCCCCGGGTCCGGGCAGCCGCCACCCACGCCGGCGGGCCACCGTGCACAGCACGGCACAGGTGCCGATGGCCACGCCCATGCCCACGTTCTGCAGGCCCAGATCGTAGAGGATGGCCATTTCGACGGCGGCCACCAGGGCGCCCGTGGCGTACAGCGTGTTGCCGCCGAAGATGGCGGGCACCCGGCCCACCACGATGTCACGGATCATCCCGCCGCCCACCGCGGTGACGACGCCGATCAGGATGGCCGGCAGCCAGTCCAGCCCCAACCCCAGCGCCTTGGCGGTGCCGGTGGCAGCCCAGCAGCCCAGCGCGAATGCATCAATCACGATGAGGAACCGGTTGGCCCACTTACCCTTGAGCTCAATGGCATAGGCAATGAAGGCCCCGGCAATGGCGGTGAAGAGATAGGCGGGGTTGGTCAGCGCGACGGGCGGACCGGCCTGCAGCAAGGTATCGCGCAGCACGCCGCCGCCCAGCGCCGAGGTCAGCGCCAGAACCAGGAACCCCACCGGGTCCATCCGCAGCTGCCGCGCCACGGCTCCGCCAAGGACGCCGTTGGCCAGCACACCGGCGAGGTCGACGACGTCGAATACCGCCCCCGGGTCGAAAAGGTCCACGCCGCTCCTGCTGTTTCCGTCGCCGGTTCTGCCGGGGTCCATTCTACGTGGCTGCGGGCCCGGAAAGCGGGGTCAGCCCTCGTCCCCCGGCGGATAGTCGTCGTCGTTTCCCGGGACGGCCGTGTTCTGCTCCAGGATGTCGGCCTCGGATCCGTCGGGGTGGACCGCACCCTCGGGCCCGGCGTCCCCTGCACCCGGCACGGCGGGAATGTCCTGCTCAATGCCGTCCGCCTCGGAACCATCGCGGTGGATCTCCCCGGCTGGGCCGGCATCACCGGCACCGGGAACCGCAGGCAGTGACTGCTCCGCCCGGTCCGCATCCGAACCGCTGGGAATTACCGGTTGATCAGCGTCCTTGCGCATGTGCATGCCTCCAATGCGGGTTGCCGTTACCGCCGCGGGCGGCTTGGGTCTCTTCTGTCTATCACCGAAGCCGCCCGGTAGAAATAGCCTGCGGAACGGTTAGGCGTCCCGCAGGTCCAGCACTACCTTGATATCGCCGTCGTGGTCCTCGAAAGCCTGTGCATAGTCGGCCAGCGCAACGCGGCGGGAGATCAACTGCTCGAGCCACCGGGAATCGCTCTTGGCCAGGGCCGCGGCAGCCTTGAGGTAGTGGCGGCGGTTGGCATTGACGGTGCCGAAGACCACGCGGTTGTCCATCACCAGGTCCAGGTTCAATTGGCCCAGATCCACCGGCTGCTCACCGCCGGGCTCGGAAACGCCGGTGAGGCAGGTGACCGAGTTCTTGGCGCCGTGGTGCAGGACGTCGTTAATCACCGTGGGCACGCCGGTGCATTCAATGATGATGTCCGGCTTGATGCCGGATTCCGGAAGGGTGTCGGTGTGGAACACGGCGCCAAGTTCCTTGGTCAGCTTCTCCTTGGGCCCGTCCTCTTCCAGATCGAAGACATGCACTTCGAGTCCGCGCTGCACACCGAGCAGCGCGGCAAGCAGGCCCACGGGGCCGGCGCCGGTGACCGCGACAACGCCTGGCCGGAAGTAGGCACGGCCGCCGATCCGGTCGATCTGTTCCCAGGCCTTGGCCAGGATGGTGGCAGGTTCCAGCAGCACTCCTACGCGTTCCAGCGACGGTTCGAGCTTCACCATGTCCTCGGGGTCGCCGCGCCAGTATTCGCGCGCGAAGCCGTCGAGCCCCTCGATGCCGTGCTCGGTATAGGTGCCGGTCAGGCACATGTCCCACTCACCGGCCGCACAGGCCCGGCAGTTTTCGGCACAGGGGCGGCGGACAATGCCCACCACCAGATCGCCGGCGGCAAGCTCGGAATCCTCCGGCGCCTCGACCACGCGGCCCAGATTCTCATGTCCCATCACCAGGTAGTCCCGGTCCGCAGGTGCCGTGCCGAATTCGGCCGCAATAACCTCACGGTCCGTGGCGCACAGTCCCACTGCGAGCGTCTCCACCAGCACGCTGCCTTCGGCGGCTTCCGGCTCCGGAAGATTCCGCAGTTCGAGCGAGTCCTTCTGTCCGGGGGTAATCGTCAGTGCCTGCATGTGTTTCCCTTCCCGCGTACCAAGGCTGCTTGCCCGTCTGTATCCCAGATTAGCGCCGCCGGGCCCCGGTCAAGCAGGGGCGCCCGCCGGTGCGGCGCAAACCGGCGGGGAGAAGCCGCTGGAGCCAGGCGTTACGGAAATGGGTCCGGAAGGACTGGGTTCCGTGTCCGGGGCTTCCGTGTCCAGGAAATTCCGGGCCTGGAAACAACGAAGGCCCACCCCGGGGGCAGGCCTTCAAAGTGGTGGAGATGGGGGGAATCGAACCCCCGTCCGGTGTTGTTTTGTCAGGGCTTCTCCGGGCGCAGTATGCGTCGGATTTTCTCGGCCCCAGCCATCTTGCATACAGGTGGCTGTTCCAGGCCCAGCCGTCAAAATGTCCCGAACACCCCGACGGCGGGAGTGTTCAGCAGTGGCCCTCTAAACGACGCCAGGATCCGGAGCGAGAGCAACTCCGGGCTGACGGACTACTCCGGCTACTTAGGCAGCGAGAGCGAAGTCAGTGCGCATAGGTTTGGCACTTATTGTTTTGCAGAGAGCGTTAACGAGATAACTCTGCGTTCTCGGCCCGCTTCCCCTGGCTCAACAAACATCGTCGAAACCGATCATCCCCGTATTGAGTTACCAATCAAGCGGCAGCAGCCGGTGATCCGGCCCCTGCATCACGGCCCTGCTCAGGCCGTTCAGTAGATACAACGACCCGTTTCCGCAGATCATTCCCGGCTGCTGCGGCGTTTTGCTTCCGCGCGTGCGGCGGCTCCGAAGCCAGCTTTTCCCACCGCGGAACCGCTGCACGCCTTCGCGGCTGGCCCTAGCGGCGGCGGCCGAAAATCAGCGAAGCTGCGGCCACGGCACCGGTGACGGTGTACACGGCAGGCCAGGCACCCATCTTCTTGGCCAGCGGGTGGGACAGACCGAACGCGGCCACGTAGCCGGCGGTCAGTGCCGCGGCGGTGCCCGTTCCGGCGTCGCGCTTCCAGAGGGCAAACGCACCGGCGCCTGCGGCTGCGAGTACGGCGCCGCCCAGCTGGCGGTTGCCGGTGTCACGGGCGGTCTTGTAGCCGCCGATCAGGCCGGCTGTGGTGATCAAAGGGGTCAGCAGTGACAACGGTTTCTCCTCAGATAGATGACAGTCCCAGCTTATGCCGGGGCCGGCTGGCCGCTACCCGCTGAACCCGCCGTCGGACTTGTAGGTGAGAGTGGCAGTGGGGCCACTGAACCGGTCATCACTTTCGCTCCATCCCGATAGTTCGTAGCCACCGTCCGCAAACCCGGTAAAGCCGACGAGGACTTCGGGGTCCCAGTAGCTGCCGTCCGTGACGAAGGCAATGTGGTTGAAGCCGTCCGTCTCCCAGTCACCCAGAACCCCGTTCTCGGCAAGGAAGCGGTCGATCCTTCCGATGAGGTACTGCAGGTGCGCATAAACACGGTTGCCTTCAAGGTCCGCCGTCTGAATGGGTCCAGCTGCATAGGGGTCTGAACCCGACGGTGGCATAAAAGCGTCCAGCTCAGAGAGCGTAGCTTCGCCTGACTCCAGGCCGGACAATTCTCCGTCCACCCCACCTGCCGGTCCCGTTGCCCCACTGGTGCCGGGGGAAGGAAGGCTCTGGTTATCGCTGGCCGCGTTTTCTGGAGCCGACCGGCCCCCATCAGAACATGACACCACTGCACCCGACCCCATTAGCAGCGCAACGGCCATCAATGTGACCCGCTGATTCATCTTGGTTCTTACAGGCATGGTGCTACCGCACAATGCTTGGGTTGGCTGTGTATTCGATGAAATAGATCGGGACATTTCCGTGTCCCTCATGCCCCTGTTCCAACCACCAGGCCGCTGTCCCTTCGACCCGGACGAACGTTTCCCCGTCGCCGTGCTTGGGCTCCTCCTCCAGGAATGCCTCCCACTGTTCGTCGGTGGTATTGGCCTGGCTTCGTGAGATCTCCCGCGCCACCTCTTCGGAGACCCGATAATTCACCCACCATTCAGTGTCCAGCACTGTGTAGTAACCCTCATCGCGTTGGCTCCAGCTGGCATCACCGAAGCTGATGTCGGCATCGGCGATGCGGGGTTTGCCATCGTGGATCAGTGTTGATTCCCGGGCTGATCCGAAGAGGTTTCCCTCGCCCAGGACGCCCCACTGGTCCTGCCCTCCAAGTTCTCCGTTCAGCCACGACAGCGTCGTCGGAGAGGAGGAAAGCTTGCCTTCGGCCAGGGCAGCGGCCTTCCATGCATTGAAATCCTCCGCGCCGCCTTCCAGTGCTGCGGAGTCGAGCCAGTCATTAAAGAAGTATCTGGTGATCGTTGCCCGCTCTCTGATGGGGTGGTACGTCGAGAGCGGCATAGTTGGATCGTCCCGGTTGGGAATGTCAACAGAACCACTGCCCGCGGCTTCGAGGACGGAGTTGATGTAGTCGTCGCTGACGCGGATCGACGCGTACTTTCCAGTCGGCGTTTCGACTTCACCGTCGATTTCCAATTTCTCGGAATGGCTCGGACCAGAAACGGCCTCATATGCAGACTTCATCTCCGCACAGCCCGATAGTGCGAGGACAACTGCGGCACCTGCCAGCAGAGTCACGGATTTCTTCAATTGTTCCCCCCGGAATGTTTATTGCCGTTGATAAACGACGGTTCACTGTAACCGTCTCCCGAATACCGGGAACTGACCGGATTCGGCGTTTTGCCTGCCGTCCAAATCGTTATGCCGGAAGGGGTCAGCGGCGGGGTGCTGGCTGCGAAATCGTTGGCGGGGGCCGGCCGGAAGCGTGTAGAACTGAAAGAAAGCCGGCCGCTAAGACGGAGGAAAAGTGAACGGTTCCATTCAGCTTCCCGAAGGGCTGGCCGAGCGGCTCACCGGATTGGCCAGGACGTCGGCCGGGACGGTCGTCGTCGGCGTCGCCGGTGCCCCGGGAGCTGGAAAGACCACCCTGGCCGAAGCACTGGTCCGCGAGTTGAACGGCGGGGTTCCCGACGTCGAGCAGCACCGCTTTGCGCACGTGCCGATGGACGGGTTCCACCTTTCGGACCGGGAGCTGACCCGGCTTGGCCTGTTGAACCGCAAGGGCGCCCCGGAAACCTTCGACGCCTATGGCTATGCCGCACTTCTGGAACGGCTCCGCTCCCCGCGGACCGCGGTGGTCTACGCGCCAGGATTTGAGCGGACCCTGGAGCAGCCGCTGGCCGGAGACATTCCGGTGTTCCCGGCCGCGAAGGTGATCCTGACCGAGGGAAACTACCTGTTGCTGGACCGGCCGGAATGGCAGGAGGTCCGCTCCCGGTGCACCGAGGTCTGGTACTGCGAGCCCGACGAAGAGCTGCGCGTCCGGCGGCTGGTGGAACGGCACGTCCGGTTCGGGAAGTCCCCGGAGGAGGCCGCGGCATGGGTGCGGGACGTGGATGAGGGCAACGCGCGGCTGGTCCAGGAGACGAAGGCACGGGCAGACGTCGTCGTCCGCCCGGCGTGGCACTAGCCGCTCCGGACCGCTCCCGGACCCCCCCTGTCGCGGTCCAACGCCCGGCCCCGGGCTTTGGGCCGCAGTGCAGCCTCGCGTATAAAAGGACGCAGGCCACCCGCGCGAAAAGGCAGGACCCAATGATCAGGCCCTTCAGAAGGAGACACCGCATGGACGCACGCCAGACACTGCTGGAAGACGGAGCCTCGCTGGAGCAGGTGGGTACTGGCGCGGTCTGGGCCGAGGGTCCCATCTGGGTTCCGGAACGCAATGCCGTGCGCTACAGCGACGTACGCTCCAACCGGATCCTGGAATACAGCGAAAC
Organism: Arthrobacter sp. zg-Y919; assembly: GCF_030142045.1. Classification (NCBI taxonomy): domain Bacteria; kingdom Bacillati; phylum Actinomycetota; class Actinomycetes; order Micrococcales; family Micrococcaceae; genus Arthrobacter; species Arthrobacter sp. zg-Y919. Next base: position 2,771,741 of record NZ_CP126242.1, read on the forward strand.
CACCGGCGAACTGAGCGTTTACGGCGAGGACATTGAGTTCACCAACGGCCGCGCCCTGGACCCGGACGGCTCCGTGGTCCAGTGCTCGCACGGGCGCCGGGCCATTGAACGCGACCGCAACGGCACCGTGGAAACCCTGGTGGACCGCTTTGGCACCGTCCGGTTCAACTCCCCGAACGACGTCGTCGTGAAGTCCGACGGCACCATCTGGTTCTCGGATCCCTCCTACGGGATCGATAACCCGGCCGAAGGCCACCCCGGTGAACTGGAATACGGCGACCGGTACGTGTTCCGCTTCGACCCCGCCAGCGGTGAGCTGACCGCGGTGATTACCGACATCATGGCCCCCAACGGGCTGGCGTTCTCCCCCGACGAGTCCGTCCTCTACGTCTCCGACACTGCCGAGGACGCCGTCTCCCCCTACGGCCCGGCGCAGTCCGCGGGCAACCCGATCCGCGCGTACGACGTCGTCGGCGGCCGGCAGGCGAAGAACGGCCGGGTCTTCGTGCGCGTTGCCCCCGGCGTACCCGACGGGTTCCGCGTGGATACGGACGGGAACATCTGGTCTTCCGGCGGCGACGGCGTACGCGTCTTCTCGCCGTCCGGTGAACTGCTTGAACACATTCCGGTGCCTGAAACCGTCAGCAACGTCTGCTTCGGCGGACAGGACGGCCGGACCCTGTATATGACGGCCACCTCCAGCCTGTACCGGATCCGCACCACGGCCAGCGACGCCGCGGCGGCCCTTCGGGCTAACCGGTAGCGGCGCGCGAACCGGTAAGGGACGACGGCGGTGCAGACTGGGCAGCCGTTCGCCCGCTTTAGACTGGGGATATGTCAGCGCCGCTAGGCAGTGCATTGGCGCAACGCGTCGTGGACCGCATCTCCCCCACGCTTCACCACAACGTCAACGTCATGGACGCAGCGGGACTCATCATCGCCTCGCGGGACGCCTCCCGCATCGGGACACTGCACGCGGGTGCCCGGGAGGCCGCAGCCACGGGGAAACCCGTCGTCATCCGGCCCTCCGCGGAACGCGACGGCATGCGGGCCGGTGTGAACTGTCCGATTGAACTCGACGGTGCCGTTGTTGGGGTGGTCGGCCTGACCGGCGCCCCCGACGTGGTGATGCCACTGGCGGACGTCGTGGTCCTGACCATCCGGCTGCTGCTCGAGCGCGACCGGGAGATGGACAGTACCGCGTTGCGTGAGGCGCGGGACAGGGAACTGCTCGCGCGCCTGGTCAACGGCGGCTCCCCGTCGGCCTCCCTGGAACAGGAGCTGGCGGCGGGTTCCCCAGCCCTGCCTGGACCGTGGCGACTGGCCGCCGTCCTGGACCGCACCGCCGCAGGTCCGCCCGCCCACCGGCTCCCTGTCCGTTCCGGCCCGGTCGGTGATCTGGTGTCCCGGTCGGGCCGCTACCGTTCGGCTTCGTTCCAGGGTGCCCTCTGGATTCTGCTGCCAGCCCACGACGCCGGAGCGCTCAGCACCGCGGCATCGGATAGCGGCTCGGTGCTGCTGCTGGGCGATGCCTGCACCGGGACGGAGTCGCTTCAATCGGCCGCGAGGTCCCTCGGCCTCCTGGTTGCCCGCCCGGAGATCCTTCCCACGGCATCCGCCGTCCTCCACCTTCGGGAGTTAAGCGCCGAACTTGCCGTGGCCTGCATGCCCCGTGAAACTGCCGGGCACCTGGCCTCCCGCATAGCTGACCTGACCGACACCCAGAGGACAACGCTGTCCGCTTTCCTGGACGCCGGCGGGTCCTTCTCCGAGGTTTCCCGCGTCCTCTACGCACACCGGAACACCGTCATCCAGAGACTCGACCGCATTGCGGAGGTGACGCAGCTGAACCCCCGGAACGCACATCAGGCGTTGACGCTGCGGCTAGGTCTGGTGGCTGCACGTCTATAACCCGTGCGTTATGACCACTAAACAGCTCTGAAAGAGAATACTTAATGGCCATTTTCACCATAGGACTGTGAGTATCAACACTCTAATGTTGACAGAGTGCCAAATTCCCGCCCACCCGTAATTGTCGTCGCGCCCGATTCGTTTAAGGGCAGCGTTTCCGCCGCCGGTGCCGCCGCAGCCATGGCCCGCGGCGCGCGATTGGTGTTCGGAGCGGCTGCCGAGATCGTTGAGCTGCCAATGGCCGACGGCGGCGAGGGGACACTCGACGCACTGCTGGCAACCTGGCACCGCCCGCCGTTGAGCACGGCGACTACCGACGCGCTGGGACGCCCGAAGGCGGCCCGCTACGGCAGCTCTGCAGACGGCCGAGTCGGCATCATCGAAGCCGCCGAGGGAAACGGTCTCCCTGGTGTTTCGGACGTTCCCCTGCAGCCGCTGCGGGCGGACAGCCACGGCGTAGGCACTATCGCCAAGCGGCTTCTGGATGACGGCGCCGAGGAGATCCTGCTGTGCATTGGCGGTTCGGCCAGCACAGACGGCGGAACCGGCCTGCTCACAGCCTTGGGGGCACGCTTTCTGGACGCAGCCGGCAATCCCGCAGCGCCAGGCGGCGGCGGGCTCACCAGTATCTGCTCCGTCGACAAGTCCGGCCTGCATCCGCGTGCGGCCACCGTGCAGTGGAGGATCGCCGTCGACGTGGACAATCCCCTGTGCGGGGAACGAGGAGCGGCGGCGGTTTTCGGGCCACAGAAGGGTGCAGGCCCGGCGGACATCGAGTTGCTTGACGCCGGTCTCGCCAACCTCGCCCGGGTCCTTGCCGACCTCGCTGCAGAAACCCGGCCACCGACGGAGGGCAAGTCCAGCCGTCAGGGCCCACCCTATCTCTCCACCCCCGGTTTCGGTGCTGCCGGCGGCCTGCCGTTGGCGCTGGTGGCCCTGCTCGGAGCAGAAACCGTTCCGGGAGCGCAACTGGTGGCAGACGCGGTCGGTCTCGACGCCGCCTTGGCGCGCGCCGACGTCGTCCTGACCGGTGAAGGCTGCCTGGATACACAGTCGCTGGGCGGCAAAGTGGTAGACGCCGTCCGCCGCCTCGCGCCGGCGTCCGCCCCCGTCCTTGTGGTCGCCGGAACCGTCCAGCTCAGCGCGGCGCAGTGCCGGGAGGCCGGCATCACCGCGGCAGTGTCCATCGCCCGGGGAGCCTCAACGCTCCCCGAACTTACGGCCGCTGCGGACACCCTCATTGAGGACGCCGCCGCCCACATGTGCTCCGTGCTTGCGTTCGACTCCGCCGCACCAAGGAGTTTGGGACTTCACGAAAAGTCGTGATTCCATGATTTGCCCCGTTGATGAACACCGAAGTTTTTCACTTTAAAGGAACCCCATGATTGATCTGCTGATATTGCTGCTGCTGGTGATCGGCATTGTCGCCGTCACCGCGAAGCTGAAAATCTCTCCATTCCTCGCCCTCCTCGCAGCCGCCTTCATCGGGGCATTGGCGTTTCGCCTGCCGGTCGAGGAAATCATCCCGACCATTACGACGGCGTTCGGCAACACCATGGGCAACATCGGCCTGGTGATCCTTTTCGGCACGATGATCGGCGTCATTCTTGAGCGGTCCGGCGGCGCGATTGCCATGGCTGACGCACTGATCAAGGTCCTGGGGACGCGGTTTCCCACCCTGACCATGAGCATCATCGGCTACATCGTGTCCATCCCCGTGTTCTGCGATTCCGGGTACATCATCCTCAACTCGCTTAAGAAAGCCATGGCTGAACGGGCCAAGGTGTCCCTGGTCGCCATGTCGATAGCGTTGATGACCGGCCTGTATGCCACTCACACAATGGTTCCGCCCACTCCGGGCCCGCTGGCCGCCGCGTCCAACCTGAATGTGGTGGACAGCCTGGGCCTGCTGATTGCCCTCGGCCTCGTGGTGGCCGCAATTTCGGCGGGGGCCGCCCTGCTCTTCGCCAACCGGTTCCTGAACAAGGACGTTGAACTGCTGCCCGTTCCCGCCGAAGAGGCGGACGTGAGCTACGAGGATCTGCGGACCCAGTACGGAAAGCTGCCGAGCGCCTTCATGGCCTTCCTGCCGATCCTGCTGCCCATTGCGCTCATCTGCCTGTCCTCGATAGCCAAGCTGCCCGGCGCGCCCATGGGTAGCGGCGGCCTGGCCGCAACCGTGAATTTTGTCGGCACCCCCGTGGTGGCTCTGGCGCTCGGCCTGGGGGCGGCGGTGTTCCTGCTGCGCGGCAAGGGCAAGCTCGAGTCCTTCAATACCCAGATCACGGATTCCATCGTGCTGGCAGCCCCCATCCTGCTGATCACCAGTGCCGGGGCAGCCTTCGGCGGGGTGCTGGGGAAGAGTTCAATCACCACTTTCCTGTCCGACAACCTTGCAACACTGGGTCTTGGCATTGCGGTGCCGTTCGTGATCTCCGCGGCGCTGAAGACCGCGCAGGGGTCCTCCACGGTTGCCATGGTGACGACGTCGGCCATGCTCCTGCCGCTGCTGGAGCCGCTGGGACTGGCCGGTGGTGCAGGTCCCGTCCTCGCGGTGCTCGCCGTCGGTGCCGGTGCCATGGTGGTGTCACACGCCAACGACTCGTACTTCTGGGTGGTCTCCCAGTTCAGCCGCATTCCGACGGCCACCGCGTACCGCACGCTGACACCGGCCACCGCCGTACAGGGCGTTGCCGGCTTTGCAGCGGTATGGGTCCTGAGCCTGCTTCTGCTCTAAGGCTGCCGGTGCCCGGCGGAATAAATAGCCGGCGGGGGTACCCGCCCGGCGGACGCAGGTCCATACTTCTGCGGTAGCTGGTGTCCAGGCACCTTCATTCCCGGCGGCACCGCTGCCGGTACGGATGGGAGCAGATATGTCCACAGCCGCCGGCCGCGGAGGTTCCGTTCTCCGCCGCAAGCCCATCGAGGAGATTGACGAGGAAAAAACCGGGAACAGGCTGTTCAAGAGCCTTGGGCTCTGGCAGCTGACCGCCATCGGGGTAGGCGGCATCATCGGCATCGGCATCTTCACCCTCGCCGGCCTGGTCGCCAACGGCGGCGCCGATGCCTCCCCCGTAGGCCCGGCAGTGCTGATTTCCTTCCTGGTCGCGGGCCTTGCCAGCGCCGCGGCCGCCCTGTCCTACGCCGAGTTCGCCGGGATGGTGCCGCGCGCCGGGTCCGCCTACACCTACGGGTATGTGGCGCTGGGGGAGCTGGTGGGCTGGTTCATCGGCTGGGACCTGCTGCTGGAATACACCGCGATCGTGGCGGTGGTGGCCATCGGCATTTCCGGTTACTTCACCGAGTTCCTGGCCGGATTCGGCATCGACATGCCGGTCTGGATGCAGGGCACCGGAGACACGGTGGAGGGCGGACTGATCAACCTGCCCGCCGCCGTCGTCTGCCTGTTCATCACCTGGATCCTCAGCCGCGGCACCAAGACCTTCGGACGCTTTGAACTGGTGGCGGTGGGCCTGAAAGTACTGCTGATTCTGTTCATCGTGGGGCTGGGGTTCTTCTACGTGAACACGGACAACTACACCCCGTTCCTACCCAGCGGTTTCGGCGCCGTCTTCACCGGTGCCGCCACCGTGTTCTTCGCGGTATTCGGCTACGACGCCATGAGCACGGCCGCCGAGGAAGCCACGGACGGCAAGAAACACATGCCCAAAGCCATCCTGCTCTCCCTGGCCGTGGCGATGGTCCTGTACATCCTCGCCACGCTGGTGCTCACGGGGATGCAGAATTACCGGGACATCAGCCCCACGGCCGGTTTCGCCTCGGCGTTCCAGTCAGTCGGGCTGCCCGTCATTGCCACGGTCATTTCCGCGTTCGCCGTGCTGTCCATCCTCACCGTCATGCTTACCTTCCTCTTGGGCGTCACCCGGGTGTGGTTCTCCATGAGCCGGGACGGACTGCTGCCGGGCTGGTTCTCCGGGACCGATAAGCGCGGAACCCCGCAGCGGGTGACGTGGATTGCCGGCGGCGCTTCAGCCCTGCTGGCCGGTTTCTTCCCCATCCGTGCCGTGGCCGACCTGACCAACATCGGCATCCTCGCTGCCTTCGTGGTGGTCTGCGTGGCGGTGATTGTGCTGCGCTACCGCCAGCCCGACGCTCCCCGCGAATTCCGGCTCCCGCTGATGCCCTGGGTACCGGCGTTCGGGGTGCTGGCCTCCGGGTTCCTGATGCTGCAGCTGCACTGGGAAACCTGGCTGCGCTTCGGCATCTGGCTGGTCATCGGGGTCCTGGTCTACGCGCTCTACGGCTACCGCCATTCGCTGCTCAATCCCAACAGTCCCCGGCACGGACGGATCAGCCCGGCTCCCCAGCCGGAAGGGTAAGCCGGGGACTGGATCAAATGAATGCGGCGGTCAGGAGCAAAGGAATGGGGCGCCGAATGATCTTCCGCTGGGGAAAATACCGGCTATTATCAGCGTTAAGCCTTCCGAATATAAGGGGCTTTCAGCTGGGGAGAAAATAACCGAAATGGGCAATCAGTCTCAGGCCGTGCCTTCTGCACGCGGACGCTCCGCCATGCTTTACCGCCGTGCACGCAGCGGCCTTTTCCTCATTGCCCTCTTCTGGGGATGGATGCTTTTGGGCGCCGCGGATTTCATCGCCGCCCTTTTCGGATCCCCCGCATATGCCGCCCTCGCCGTATTAGCTCTCGGTGCGCTGACGCTTGTTTCCTTGCTTTTCCTGCCGATCTGCATTGCCTACCTGGTGCTCAACCGCCCGCGGGTCCCGGGGCAGGCCGACAGGACGGCATCCCGGTCCCGGGACGCGCACCGCGCACGCCTGGCACCCGTGGTCCGGATGGCCCCACCCCGCGGCACCGCCCGCGGTGCCGCACCGGCCGCACCGGCCGCCCCTGCCAAGCGGCGGGACCTCGCCTCCTAACCGGCCTGCAACACCGTTTCGGCAGGAATGTCAGAGGCGGTTGTCATTGTGGAGGACATGAGTTCCTCCCTGGGCACCCGGATGCCCACCACCCCCGCCGCCCCCGTCACCCATGCCCACTACCGCCGGGAACCCTACGTCCGCTGCCGGACCGGCAACGGCACGGTGGACGGCAAGGCCGTGGCCTGGACGCGCACCGAGGTCCTGCTGCACTGGATTGACGACCACGGCCAGGCCCACAACCGCTGGACACCTGCCTCCACGGTCAGCCGGATTGCCCGGGACGAGTCCGCCTGGCGCGATCCCTACGATGATTTCCGGTTCTATTACTCCCCCTCGCCCGCCGCCGCCGGAGCTGGCCGCGCTGCCTGAAAGCGGCCTGAAAGCCGCCGCCGGCGGGCAATGCTCCCCCGTCATAGGGACTCCCGGAAGAATTGTTAGGCACGCCGAACTTTGAGTGCTAGGTTGCTGTCATGGTACGTACAGTCCCACTCCCAGACACCACCGCGCGCCCGGTAAGCAGGCCCCGCAATATCCTGTGGCTCCTCGGCCCCGCGCTCGTGGCGGGAGTCGCGTACCTGGATCCGGGCAACGTAGCCAGCAACATGACCGCCGGAGCCAAGTTTGGGTACCTGCTGGTCTGGGTGGTGGTGACCGGCAACGTCATGGCGTGGCTGATCCAGTACCTTTCGGCCAAGCTCGGCCTGGTCACCGGCCGCAGCCTGCCCGAACTCCTGGGCGAACGCATCGGACGGAAACCGGCCCGGCGGCTGTACTGGCTGCAGGCCGAACTCGTGGCGATGGCCACCGACGTCGCGGAGGTGATCGGCGGCGCCGTCGCACTCTGGCTGCTCTTCGACCTGCCGCTCTTCCTGGGCGGAATCATCACCGGCGGCATCTCCATGGTGGTGCTGCAGCTGCAGAACAGCGGCCGGCACCGGAGCTTCGAGTACGTCATCGTCACGCTGATGCTGGTGATCGCCGTCGGTTTCACCGCGGGCGTGTTCCTGAACCCGCCCGACGCCGGTTCGGTTGCCCAGGGTCTGCTGCCGCGGTTCGAGGGCAGCGAATCGGTGCTGCTGGCCGCCTCCATCCTGGGTGCCACCGTGATGCCGCACGCCATTTACGCCCACTCCGCCCTGACCCGGGACCGCTTCCCCCGCCGCACGGCCACCCTCACCACTCCCCGGCTGATCAAGGCCACCAAGTGGGACGTGACCATTGCCCTGGCTGTCGCCGGTACCGTGAACCTGGCCATCCTGCTGCTCGCCGCCGGTTCGCTGCAGGGCGTGGAGGGCACGGACACCCTGGAGGGCGCGCACGCGGCCATCTCCGCGTCGCTGGGCGGGGTGGTGGCCACCCTGTTCGCCGTCGGGCTGCTGGCCTCCGGGCTCGCCTCGACGTCGGTGGGCGCCTACGCCGGGGCCGAGATCATGCAGGGCCTGCTGAAGGTGCGCATCCCCATGCTGCTGCGCCGGCTGATCACCCTGATTCCCGCCCTGGCGATCCTCGCCGTCGGGATCGATCCCACGTGGGCGCTGATCCTCAGCCAGGTCATCCTGTCCTTCGGCATTCCCTTTGCCCTGATTCCGCTGGTCTGGCTGACCGCGCAGCGGGACCTGATGGGCGTCCACCGCAACCGCTGGTGGACCACCGGCCTGGGTGTGCTGGTCTCGGTGCTGCTGGTGGGGCTGAACATCACCCTGCTGGTGCTGACCTTCACCGGCGCCTGACCGCTACCCGTTCAGCACACCCTCCACCAGTGCGGTGGCGATGCTGTCCGCGTCCGCCTGCGCGGCCAGGTACCGTTCGGCATCCAGGGCGGCGGAACAGCCGGTGCCGGCCGCGGTGATCGCCTGCCGGTAGCGGTGGTCCACCGCGTCGCCGCATGCAAACACCCCGTCCAGGTTGGTCTGGGTGCTGGGGGCGGCCACTTTGATGTACCCCTCCGCGTCCAAATCCACCTGTCCGGCCAGCAGATCCGTCCGCGGGGCATGGCCAATGGCTACGAAGATCCCCTGCACCGGAAGTTCGCGGGTAGTACCCGTGACGGTGTCCGTCAGCGTCATCCCGGTGACCTTGTCCGTTCCGTGGATCGCGGTGACCTCGTTGTTGAACTCGAACCGGATCTTGGCGTGGTCGCGGGCGCGCTGGGCCATGATCCGTGAGGCGCGCAGGGCGTCCCGGCGGACGACGACGGTGACCGAGTCCGCGAAGCGGGTCAGGAACAGCGCTTCCTCCATCGCCGAGTCCCCGCCTCCGACCACCGCGATGTCCCGGTTCCGGAAGAAAAACCCGTCACAGGTGGCACACCAGGAAATACCCCGGCCGTTGAGCTGTTTTTCCTCCGGCAGTCCCAGCTCCTTGTACACGGACCCGGTGGCGAGGATGACGCTGCGGGCCTTGTAGCTGTTCCCGCCGCCGGTGGCCACGCGCTTCGTGTGGGCACCCAGGTCCACCGACACGACGTCGTCGTACTCCACCAGGGCACCGAACTTTTCCGCCTGCCGGCGCAGGTTCTCCATCAGGTCGGGCCCCAGGATGCCGTCCGGGAACCCCGGGAAGTTCTCCACCTCGGTGGTGTTCATCAGGGCGCCGCCCGCGGTGACGGAGCCGGCGAGGATGCGCGGTTTCATGCCGGCCCGGGCGGCGTAGACCCCTGCGGTGTAACCGGCCGGACCGGAGCCGATGATGAGGACGGAATCGGTGCCCATCTGGTCTTCCCTTCGACGGCGGTTCTTCCAGTCTGGCGGGCGGCAGGCCAGCGTCGGTAGACCGGGTGCGTCTTTAGCGGATGCGGGAGCGTATCCGCAGCGCCGCCAGCGCAGTCAGGACCACCACCATGGCTGCGAGCACAAACACCACGTAACCGGTGGGCACCACCCAGTCCCCCACCCTCGCGGTGATCCCGAAGATGTCCTGTACTACGGCCGCCGCTTCGGGCACGTCGGTCACGGTGTCCATGGGTCCGGCGGTCATTTCCTGGCGTATCACCATGGAGGACTGCATAAAGGGCAGCGCACTCACAAAATTCCGCACCCCTTCGGGAAAGGCTCCGACCGGAACATAGGACCCGGCGGCGAAGCCCAGGACCGTGCCCACCACCGTGGACATGGCGGCAAAGGCGCCGGGCGTACGGACATAGGTCACCGCGAAGGCGCTCAGTGCACCGAATGCCGCGCAGCTGAGGACCACGTAGCCGTACGTGCGGGCGAGCTGCCCGCCGGTGAGGGCCACGCCGTCGACCAGGCCGAGGTAAACCAGGCTGGCCACCATCACCAGGGTCGTCATGATCAGCGAGATAGCGATGATGGAAAGCAGGTACCCGAGCACCAGCTGGCCGCGGCTGATTGGAGAAACCAGGAAGTCCCGGAAACGGTCGGTGGCCGTGTCATCCACCACCACGTTCGCGGCGGCCAGGCCCGTGGTGATGGTGGTGATCCCAACGATTCCGGCGAACATCCAGCTGTCCACCAACCCCTTGACCTCCGCCCTGGTGGCCTGCGGAAAGGATTCGGAAAGGCTCTCGACCTGCTGGTTGCCAAGGAACAGCGTGTAGAGCAGGAACAGGACCAATACGGCAATCAGGGAAAAGAACACATTGAGCCGGTCGCGGAAATACAGGCGCAGGTTACGGCCGGTGAGGTCCATAACTATGTTCATGCCGCTTCCCCCTGCCGGCCGGTCAGGGCCAGGAAAACGTCGTCCATGGTCCCGTGGCGGAATTCGAAGTCGAGCACACTGTCGCCGTGCGCGGCGAGGAGCCGGCGGGCAGTGTCGGACCGGTCCACCCGCAGCCGGAGCACGTTGCGGTCCGAACCGACGACGGCGACTCCGGCGTCGTCGGCCAGGCCGGCCAGCGCCTGCGGATCGGCGGAGGTGATGGAGAGGATACTGCTGCTGTATTCGGCCCGCAGGGTGGTGGGCGTGCCGTCCGCGATGATCCGCCCCTTCTCAATCACGCAGACCCGGTCGGCTTCCTCGGTCTCCTCCATGTAGTGGGTGGTCAGGAAGACGGTGAGGCCGTGGTTTTCGCGCAGGTCGTGGATGGTGGACCAGACAACTGCGCGGCTGGCCGGGTCCAGGCCGGCGGTGGGTTCATCCAGGAAGATGATCGACGGCGAGTGCAGCAGCGCCCGGGCGATATCCACCCGGCGTCGTTCCCCGCCGGAATAGGTGGCATAGCGCCGGTCGAGGAAGTCCCCGAGGCCAATCATGCGGCCCAGCTCGTTAATACGTGCATTATTGGCAGCTTTGTCCGGGGAGTAGAACCGTGCCCGGGTTTGCAGGTTTTCCCTTCCGGTGAGGATGGGGTCCAGCAGGGAATCCTGGAACACCACACCGATGGCTTCACGGACCCCGTTGCCGCTGCTGCCCACATCATGTCCCGCGACGGTAACCGTGCCGGCGTCGGGCGGCAGGACGGTGGTCAGGCAGGAAATGGTCGTGGACTTCCCCGCCCCGTTGGCCCCCAGGAAGGCGAACACGCTGCCGGACTGCACCTCGAAGGACAGATCGTCGACGGCGGTCACGCGGCCGAACCGTTTGGTCAATCCCCGGACGGAAATAGCAGTTTCCGCAGTCACCTATCGAGTCCCCAGCCTTGCTGGTTGTCGGCGGCCGGCCCTTCCAGGCCGGCCGGGGCGGTCACAGCGCGCCGATACGGTCTTGGCTCTGCGCCTGGGCTGCTTTTTCCGCTTCTTCTTCGAGCTGGCGGCGCCAGCCGCGCGGCGGCGGCCACGGGATACCCCAAAGGGCAAGCTGCTGCTTGGTGAAACCACCTGCAGGTGTGCGTGCTGCTTCTATTTCTTCACGGGTCGGCATTGGCAAATCATGACATGCAACCGTGGGTATGTCACCGAATAAATCTGACATTTCTTAGTTGGTCTGGCCGGGTCATTGATGGTGCGCCAGCCAGCCCACCTAATTCCGCCAAAATCCGCGGATTCCCGCGGTTACAGGGACCGCCGGTACCGCTAAAAAATACTTATTAGATACTCCCGGTACCGCCAATTCCGGCAATTAGGAATTAGGGATGTGTGGTCACCATAAGCAATTGCCACCCTTCGGGGACCTGTTGCTGGAGCGCTTCGCGGGCCTCGAGGAATCCATCCCCTTCGGCTTCCAATTCACGGGTTTCGACGGGACGCATAATGCCGGTGACTTTCATGGTTCCAGCATAGGCATCCGGAACCGGACCCCTGTTCACCCGGGGCCGCGGAACACTCGGTACGCGGAAGAGTGGCTAGGCCAGGTTTGCCGGCTCGTTGTGGACCAGCTGATCCTGCACGACGGGATTTCCGGAAACGCTCAGCGAGGAAACTACGCGGTAAATGCCCCTGAGGAGCATCGAGACACCGGCGATGGCGACGGCCACGCCGAGATACAGGAACATCACACTGTTCCGCGTATCCGAATGAGCACCGGATGACATCAGAACATCCATGGCCGAAAAGAGGATAAAGAGGGCACCGAGGAACAGGATCGCGCCGCCCCAGGAGATGAGCGCCGCGCTCTGCTTGAAGTTGTTCACGGAGCAACTCTATCGCCCCCACCGGGCCCCCCGTCCCGGAGAGGCAAGGTCCGGACAAAGCAAAAACCCCCGGTTTCCCGGGGGTTTCCTTGTGGAGCTTAGGGGAATCGAACCCCTGACCTTTTCATTGCGAACGAAACGCTCTACCAACTGAGCTAAAGCCCCGGAACTGCACCGCGCGCCGTCGTACTCGGTCCGATACAAATCGAACTCGCTCGAACCACCGGCCCCGCTCGGTTACACCGATTCTAATCACCCTCTCCAGCCCGCACCAAACCCCTGGACACCTAGGAATGCCCCGGCACCCCCGTTACGGTCAAGGAACCGGCGCGGCCTGCCCGGGGAGAGCGGTCCTGCGAAGCACACCGGAACCCACACCGGAACCGAGGAGAAGGCGATGTCCCTGATCATCGAAATGCTCGAAAACCATCCCGCCGGAGCCCGCACTCCGGATCCCCGCCTTCTCGCCGAATGCCTGCGGGCCTGCGGTGACTGCGCCTCCGTCTGCAATTCCTGCGCGGATGCCTGTCTGGGTGAGGACATGGTGGGTGATCTGCTCAGCTGCATCCGCACCGATCTGGACTGCGCGGAGATCTGTGCAACCACGTCGGCGGTGCTGTCCCGGACAGGTACCACCGGTCCGGCCACCCCCAGCCTGCTGCACGCCTGCATTGCCGCGTGCGCTGCCTGTGCGGAGGAATGCCAGCAGCACGCGTCCATGCACCCGCACTGCCGGATCTGCGCGGAAGCCTGCCGCCGCTGCCTCAACGCCTGCCAGAAACTCCTGGCCTCCCTCGGTTAGGACCGCCCGGCCATCACCATGCCCCGGACATAGGCTGCCTGGCCCACGTGCTCCAGGCAGTCCGCCAAGGTGCTCACCAGCCGGACGCCCAGCGTCACCGGCGGATCCCAGGCCCGGTCCACAACCGCGTCCAGATCCTCCGCCGACAGCCCCGAGATGAAGGCCGCGGTTCGGGAGTGCACGTCGTCGTAGTAACCCAACAGTGTCTCCGCGGAGCGCACCTGGACCAGGGACACCTGCTCGGAGGTATGTCCGTAGCCGGTGTCCTCCACCGCCAGCGGCAGTCCCACCCGGTCCGCCCATCCGTCCGCGGTCCAGGCCTGTTCCTGACCGGCCACCTCGGCCACCTGGTGGTCCTCCACCCGGGCCAGGTGCCAGATCAGCCAGGAGATGGAGTTTCCGTCCGGGTAGGGACGGCGGTTCAAGGCAGCCGCATCAAGGTTGTTCACGGCACGCCGGACGGCGCCGGGCAGCCGCCCGAAGGCATCAACAAGGAGATCGCTCTGGTTCATGGCGGCAGGTTCCCTAGGGGTCGGCGGCACGGTTTCGTCATCCTTTCACGGTCCTCCGGGTCCCGGAAGGGGCATTTTTGGGCATCAACAGAAAAAGCGGGATGGGCCGGTTCCATTCGCCGCGTGCGGTTCTAAGATTGCTCGCATGAGCTGGACAGACGAGCGTCCTGCATGGCTTCCGCCCATCCCGTCACCACACCGCGGCCAGACCCGGATAGTTCTCGGAATGATCCTGGTCTGTTCCACTATGCTCGCCAGCCTCGTGGTCGCGGCGTTCGGCGCATTGTTGAGCATGTACGTCCTCTGGCCGCTCGCCGGCGGCCTGCTGCTGCTGATGTCCGGGCTGCTCAGCCGCCGCGGCGTGTAGTCCCGCCGGGACCGCCCGCGGATCGAGGCGGCCCTGCGCCCAAGGGCGGGGAAAATTTAGGTAAGGATTATCTTGCTGGAAAGTACTGCTCCGCAGGCTTAAAACGGAGGCATGTGGAGCGGAAGACTAGGGAGGATCCCGGAGGCGGTGCGCCGTTATCCGCTGGTGTTCGCCACGCTGCTGGCGGGTGTGGTGGTCCTTGCCCTGCTCACGGCCGGCGCCGGTACCGCCGCGGCCTGGACGGCAAGCCTGTACGCGGGTGCCGTGGCGCTGAAGACTGCCGCTGGAATGGTCCGGAATATCCGTGCCGGGAACTGGGGGCTGGACATCCTGGCGCTCATCGCGATCCTCAGCACCATCGCCGTCGGCGAATATCTGGCCGCGCTGATCATCGTGCTAATGCTCTCCGGCGGCGAGGCACTGGAGGATTATGCCGCCGGCCGTGCCCGCAGCGAGCTTGATGCGCTGCTGGACCGCGCACCCCAGCTGGCCCACCGGCTGGCGGCGGACGCCGTCGTCGACGTTGCCGCCACCGATGTCGGGCCCGGTGACGTCCTGCTGGTCCGGCCCGCCGAGCTGGTGCCCGTGGACGGCATCCTGCTGGATCCGGCCGCAGAGTTCGACGAATCCTCGCTCACGGGGGAATCCCTGCCCGCCCTGCGCACCGCCGGGGAGGCGGTGCTCAGCGGGTCGGTCAACGGCACCGCCGCCGTCCGCATCCGCGCCACGGCGACGACGGCGGACAGCCAGTACCAGCGGATCGTCGCCCTGGTGCAGGAGGCCGCGGCGTCGCGGGCACCCCTGGTGCGGCTGGCCGACCGGTATGCGCTGCCGTTTACCGGGCTCACCCTGCTGATTGCCGGCGCTGCCTGGCTGGCCAGCGGCGATCCCGTCCGGTTCGCGGAAGTACTGGTCCTGGCCACGCCCTGCCCGCTGCTGATCGCTGCCCCCGTGGCCTTTATGGGCGGAATGAGCCGGGCGGCCCGGCACGGCATCATCGTCAAGGGCGGCGCAACCCTGGAACAGCTTGCCCGGATCCGCACCGCGGCCTTCGACAAGACCGGCACATTGACCGCCGGCCGGCCGAAACTGGTGGCAGTGCATCCGCAGCCGCCGTTCACGGCGGATGAGCTGCTGTCCCTCGCCGCATCCGCGGAGCAGTATTCCTCCCATGTGCTGGCCGCCGCGGTCCAGTCGGCGGCCACCGCCCGGGGGCTGGCCTTGCTGCCGGCGGACTACGCCTCGGAGGCGGCGACCAACGGGGTGGAAGCGCTGATCGGCGGCCGCAGGATCCGCGTGGGCAAGCAGCGGTTCATTGTCGGCACCGGCGCCCACCCGGCCGAACAGTCCCTGCAGCCCGGCGAGCTGGCCGTCTATGTCGGGGTGGAAGGCGTCTTCGCCGGCACCCTGGTGCTCAGCGACACCGTGCGCCCCAATGCCGCGGCCACACTGACGGACCTGCAGCGCCTGGGCGTCCGGTCCACGGTCATGCTTACCGGTGATGCGGCCGCAACTGCGCACAGCGTTGCCCAGGGACTGGGCATTACGCAGGTCTCCGCCGGACTGCTGCCGGCGGATAAGGTCCGGGCCGTTGCCGCCCTGCCCGGCCGTCCGGTCCTGATGGTGGGCGACGGCGTCAATGACGCGCCCGTGCTGGCGGCGGCCGACGTCGGCATCGCCATGGGTGCCAGGGGTTCCACGGCGGCGGGTGAGTCCGCCGACGCGGTGATTGTTGCCGACGACCTCTCCCGGGTGGCCGTCGCCGTCGCCATCGGCCAGCGCACGCGGCGGGTGGCGCTGCAGAGCATCCAGCTCGGCATCGCGCTGAGCGTGGTCCTGATGCTGGTCGCGGCCTTCGGGTACATTCCGGCCGTCCTCGGCGCCATGACCCAGGAATTGGTGGATTTGGCCGCCATCCTCAATGCCCTGCGTGCACTGCACGGACCTCGGCACCGTGGCGCCCGGAGTGCCGGGCGGCACGGGGATCGGCGGGAAGGGGATAATGGTCAGTGGCCGGCGCCGGTGCCCGGCCTCTCACGTTCTATTTAGACGCTTTAGACGCTAGGGGATGTCCATGACGTTGGTCGACAATGCGGTGTACGTGGACGGCAAGCGCCACCATGATCCGGACAGCCTCGATGAAACCTTTGAACTCACCCGCAGCTCCGGCGGCATGGCCTGGATTGGCCTGTACCGTCCGGACGAGGTGGAACTGCTGGCCGTGGCCGAGGAATTCGGCCTGAACCTGCTTATTGTCGAGGACGCCCTCGCCGGCCACCAGCGCTCGAAGCTTGAGCAGTACGGTGAGCAGCTCTTCCTGGTCCTCCGCCCCGCCCGCTACCTGGACGACGTCGAACGCGTGGAGTTCGGGGAGCTGCACCTGTTTGTGGGTCCCAACTTCGTGGTGACCGTGCGCCATGCCGAATCCCCGGACCTGACCCGGGTCCGCAAACGGCTGGAACAGGAACCGGATCTGCTGGCACTCGGCCCGCAGGCGGTGCTCTACGCCGTGCTGGACCAGGTGGTGGATGAATACGCTCCCGTGGCCGCCGGGCTGGAAAACGACATTGACGAGATTGAGGACCAGCTGTTCAGCGGAGACGCCGAGGTGTCCCGCCGCATCTACGAACTCTCCCGCGAGGTCATCCAGTTCCACCGTGCCATCAGTCCGCTGGAAAACGTGGTGGGCGAACTGCGCCAGAATGCGGACCAGTACGGCATCCCGACGGACCTGCATGACAACCTCGGCGACGTGATGGACCACGTGCTGCGCCTGATCGACCGGGTGAACGCCTACCGCGCCATCCTGGACAACGCCCTCACCCTCTCCTCAACGCTGGCGTCCAACCGTCTCGCGGAAACCAGCATTGAACAGAACGAACAGGTCAAACGCATCTCCTCCTGGGCGGCCATCCTCTTCGCGCCCACCCTGGTGGGCACCATTTACGGGATGAACTTTGAACATATGCCCGAACTGGCATGGGAATGGGGCTACCCGCTGGCCATCCTGGCGATGTTCGGGATGGGCGCCGTCCTATACGTGACCTTTAAGCGGAACAAGTGGCTCTGATGCGTCCGGCCCTGGTTCCGGTGCTGCTTCCGGCGCTGCTGGTGGTGCTGCTGCTGGGCGCGTGCGGGAACGACGCCGGTGCGTCCCCTGATCCCGGGGAAAGCGGCGACAGTCCGGCGGCCGATGTCACCGGCGCGTGGGGCGACGTCGAAAATCCCGACGCACCGTCCCTGGACTTCAGCCCCGACGGGCGGGTCAGCGGCACGGACGGCTGCAACCGGCTGATGGGGCACTGGAGCATCTCCGGCAACCGCGTCAGCCTCCGCGACATGGCCACCACCCTGATGGCCTGCCCGCCCGGAATGGACACCTGGCTCTCCGCGGGTGCCGCCGCCGACGTCGACGGCGGCACCCTGCGGATCTACGACCAGGCTGGCACCGAAATCGGCGTCCTGCACCGGTAAATCACTGCCTTAGTGCCGGGCACGCTGCTTGGGTGAGCCCTCCACATGCAGGTCCGTCCCCTTGGTTTCCTTCACCATGGTCACCGCTACGAGGGAGACCACGCAGAGCACCATGATGTAGATGCCGATGGACGGCGACCAGCCGGTCTCGTTCAGCAGGGCCTGGGCAATGGTCGGCGCGAACGCTCCGCCCAGGATGGCCCCCAGCGCGTACCCGATGGAGACCCCCGAGTACCGCACCCGGGCCGGGAACATCTCCGCGTACATGGCCGACTGCGGACCGTAGGACAGCCCCAGCCCGATGGTCAGGACAAAGATGGACACCGCGAACAGCACAATGTTGGTGGTGTCGATGAGCAGGAACATCGGGACCGCCCACAGGAACACCCAGGCATACCCGATCTGGAAGGTGCGTACCCGCCCGATTCGGTCGGAGAGGATGCCGCCGTAGAGCGTGAAGATCAGCCAGCCGAAGGAGCCCAGCGTGGTGGCCAGGAGCACCGACGGCCGGTCCATTCCCAGCCCGCCGGTCTCCGGTTTGCCGGTGGCGTAGGACGCGAAGAAGGCAATCACCAGGTACCCGGCCGCGTTGTTGGCGACGAAGATCAAGGCGCTGAGGATGACCTCGCGGCTGTTGTGCCGGAACAGCTGGCGCAGCGGCGCGGAGGATTCCTTCTTCCGTTCCTGGATCTCCTTGAAGATGGGGCTTTCGGCCACGGAACGGCGGATGAAGTAGCCGACGACGATGAGCACCACCGAGAGCAGGAACGGGATGCGCCAGCCCCAGGCCAGGAAGTCTTCCTCGCTCAGGCTGGTGCTCAGCACGTACATCACGAACGTCGCCAGGATCATGCCCACCGGCACGCCGATCTGCGGGTACGCGCCGAAGAGTCCGCGCTTATTCACGGGAGCGTGTTCCACCGACAGCAGCGCGGCTCCGCCCCATTCCCCGCCGGCTGAGAAGCCCTGCAGGATGCGCAGCACAATCAGCAGGATCGGTGCGGCAATCCCGATCTGCGTGTAGGTGGGCACCAGACCGATCAGGGCCGTGGAAATACCCATCATGACCAGCGTGAAGACCAGCATTTTCTTCCGGCCGATCCGGTCCCCCAGATGCCCGGCGACGACGGCGCCCAGTGGGCGGAAGAGGAAGCTGATGCCGATGGTCGCAAAGGAGACCACCTGCCCCAGCGGTCCGTCATTGATCGGCCCGAAATACAGGGTGGCCAGCACCAGGCCGGCTGCCTGGGCGTAGATGAAGAAGTCGTACCACTCGATGGTGGTGCCCACGAGGGTTCCAGCGAGGACTTTGCGTTCCTCCCGGCTCATTTGTCCGGAAGAAGGCACGGCGGATGCGGCGTTGGTACTCATCTAAAACTCCATTGTTTTGAGACGGATAGTGATTCGACGCGGATAGGGGATCATGCACCTGCACGGTGTAAAACTGGTTGCGGGCCATTAGCTCCCGCAGGCAATCCAACACTTCCGGATTGCACGCATCGTAACCATCTCCTCGACCGAACGGCAGCAACGCACCGTGAATAGCTCCAAGCCGGACATCAGACCCTGGCCAGCACTCTGGTCCCTGGTCATCGGGTTCTTCATGATCCTGGTGGATTCCACGATCGTAAACATCGCCACCCCGGCCATCATGGCGGACCTGGGTGCAGGGCTGGACCAGGTGATCTGGGTGATCAGCGCCTACCTGCTGGCCTACGCCGTGCCGCTGCTGATCACCGGCAGGCTGGGCGACCGGTTCGGTCCGCGCCGCGTCTACCTGATCGGTCTGGTGGTCTTTACCCTCTCCAGCCTCTGGTGCGGCTTCGCGGACAGCGTGGAAGCACTGATCCTGGCGCGCGTGGTGCAGGGCTTCGGCGCTGCGCTGATGACTCCGCAGACCATGTCCGTGATCACCCGCATCTTCCCGCCGAACAAGCGCGGCACTGCCCTGGGCCTGTGGGGCGCGACCGCCGGCGTCGCCACCCTGGTGGGACCCATCCTGGGCGGCGTCCTCGTGGACGCGCTCGGCTGGGAATGGATTTTCTTCATCAACGTGCCCGTCGGCGTCGTGGGCTTCATCCTCGCCTACCGTCTGGTGCCGAAGCTTGCCACGTCCGTGCACCGCTTCGACTATCTGGGCGTCCTGCTCAGCGCGGCGGGCATGTTCTGCCTGGTCTTCGGCATCCAGGAGGGCGAGAGCTACGACTGGGGAACCATCGCCGGTCCCATCTCTGTCTGGTCCCTGATCATTTCCGGCATTGTGCTCCTGGTGCTCTTTGTTGTGTGGCAGCGGTTCAACCGTGCCGAGCCGCTGCTGCCGCTGAAGCTTTTCCGGGACCGCAATTTCTCCCTGGCGAACATCTCCATCACGGGCATGGGCTTCGCCGTGACGGCCTTCTCCCTGCCCTTGATTCTCTTCGCGCAGAACGTCCGCGGGTTGAGCCCCACGCAGGCGGCCCTGCTGCTGGCCCCCATGGCGGTCCTGTCCGGGGTCCTGGCCCCGATTGCCGGCAAGACCGTGCAGCGGGGGAATCCCAAGTTCATTGCGGTGTTCGGGTTCGCGGCGATGGCCGCGTCCCTCATCTGGCTCGGCGCGCTTCTGAGCCCTGACGTGCCGTACTGGCAGCTTGTGCTTCCCATGCTCCTGATGGGCCTGGCGAACGCCTGCATCTGGCCCTCGGTTTCCCTGACGGCGACGCGGAACCTGGCGGCCGACGTCGCCGGCGCCGGTTCCGGTGTCTACAACACCACCCGGCAGTTCGGCGCGGTGATCGGCAGCAGCGCCATCGCGGCCATCATGCAGTCCCGGCTCGCGGCGCATCTGGGCGGCGGAGCGGCCGACGGCGGGACGGCGCCGGCCGCGGGCGCGTTCCCCGAAGCGCTCAAGGCGGGCTACTCCGGGGCGATGGGCCAGTCCCTGTACCTGCCCGCCGCGGTTATTCTCCTGGCCCTGCTGGCGTCGCTGTTCTACGCCAAGCCGGACCCGGAGCTGACCTCCGGCGGTGCCCGCGAAACGGCACGGAGCTCTGGCCCCCAGGCCTGACCTGCGCGCCCGGCCCGGACCCGGACATTAGGAAGCCGGGCGGAGCACCGCTCCGCCCGGCTTCTTTCGTGCAGCGCAGCTATTCCTTGTTCAGCTTGTCCTGCACTTTGCCCGCGGCCTTCTCCACGGGGTTGGGCACATCAGTGGTGCCGTAGAACCGTGCGTCCGGCCGGGTGGGCGGAGGCATCGGAGCTCGCGTGGTGGGCCCGTCGTGGTAGCTGAACTCGCCCTTGCCGTCCGGCGTCGGACCCTTGGCCCAGGAACCTTCCTTCGCATGCTCCCCGTCGGAGAAGTTCAGGTACTGGTAGGACACCTCGCGGTGTTCCTTGTTGAGCGGGAAGTTGCTGGGTACCGGGAGCTGTTCCATGTTCTCCGCCTGAAGTTCCAGGGCCGCGGTGGTCCACTGGTTCTGGTGCATGGTGTCCCGGGCCAGCAGGAACGCCAGCAGGTCCCGCACCCCGTGGTCATCGGTCATGTGGTAAAGCCGGGCGACGGCGAGGCGGCCCTGCATTTCAATGTTGGCGTTGGACGTAAAGTCCGCCAGCATGTTGCCGCTAGCCGTGATGTAGCCGCCGGTCCAGGGATTGCCGTTGCTGTCCACCGGGCGTGCACCGGCACCGGCCGCAATCGCGTGCTGCACGTCCATGCCGCCCACCACTGCTGCAACCGTGGGATCGTCCTGGACGGCGTCGCTGGTAATCCCCAGCGGGGCCTTTTCCAGCAGCTGCGCAATCATGACGGCCAGCATTTCCACGTGGCCCATCTCCTCCGCAGCAATGCCGTACAGGAGGTCCCGGTATTTGCCGGGGATGTGCGCATTCCAGGATTGGAATCCGTACTGCATGGCTACCGTGATTTCGCCGTACTGCCCGCCCAGGGCCTCCTGCAGCTTCCGGGCGAATACGGCATCCGGCTTATCCGGGGTCGCTTTGAACTGGAGTTCCTGTTTGTGGAAAAACATGCATTCCTCCGCACCTTATGGACCGGCATCGAAGTCGGCTTTCTCCGCTGTCGGGGCGCCGTGGCCGGTCACGGTGGTTCCAACGTAGACCCGTGCCGGTACCCACGGAAGAGTAGGCAGACCACTTGGCCGACACAGGCAGCAACCGCAGCGTTTTCCTCCCTCTTTTTCTCCAGCCGCACCGGTAGTGTCCTTGCCATGGTCTCCTCGGAACACACTGAAACTCCCGCACCCGGCCCGGAA
The DNA here is from genome assembly GCF_030142045.1 of Arthrobacter sp. zg-Y919. Taxonomy (NCBI): domain Bacteria; kingdom Bacillati; phylum Actinomycetota; class Actinomycetes; order Micrococcales; family Micrococcaceae; genus Arthrobacter; species Arthrobacter sp. zg-Y919. The sequence goes on from NZ_CP126242.1 coordinate 2,793,486, forward strand.
ACGGCTCCTGCCACGGACGTCACTGACGACTTCGCCGTCCGCCGGCACACGCTGCCGTCCGGCCTCGGTTACACCACCACCACCGGGCGGATGGTGTTCCGTAAGGAAGAGGTGAAGGACGGGAAGTCGGACGGCTTCCTGCCCAAGGCCGAGATTTTCCTGGTCGCCTACACCGCGGATGCTCCCGAGACCGGACCCAACCGCCGTCCCGTGGTCTTTGCCTTCAACGGCGGCCCGGGTTCCTCCTCGGTCTGGCTGCACATGGGTCTGCTGGGACCGCGGATGGTGGATTCCGGCGACGCCGGCGCGCTGACCCCTCCCCCGTTTGATCTGGTGGACAATCCGCAGACCCTGCTGCAGCACGCGGACCTGGTTCTGATCGATCCCGTGAACACCGGTTTCTCCCGCGTGGTGGACGGCAACGACGCCGCCGAGTTCCACGGGTTCGAGGAGGACCGGGACCTGGTGGCGGAGGTGATCCGGCTCTGGACCACGCGCAACAACCGCTGGCTGAGCCCGAAGTACCTGGTGGGCGAGTCCTACGGCACCCTGCGCGCCGTGGCCGTGGCCGGGAAACTTTTCGATGCCTACGGACTGGCGGTCAACGGCCTGGGGCTGATTTCCACGGTGCTGAACCTGGCCACCCTGGATTTCGCGCCCGGCCGGGACGCCCCCTACGCCCTGCACCTGCCGACCTATGCCGCCATCGCGCACTTCCACGGCCGCCTTCCGGGCCGGGAGCTGGCCGACGTCGTGCGCGGGGCCGAAGAGTTCGCAGCGCGGGAGTACGGGTACGCCCTGACCCAGGGTGCGCGGTTGAGCGCCCAGGAATTTGACGACGTCGTCGCCCGCCTGGCGGAGATCACCTCCCTGAGTGAGGGGTTCATCCGCCGCACCAACCTGCGCTGGGACTACTCGCAGTTCTCCGCGGAGCTGCTGCGCGGGGAGAACCTGGCGGTGGGGCGCATTGACGGGCGCTTTACCGCCCCCGCGGAGGACCCACAGGCTTCCATTAACTGGGATGATCCCAGCCTGGCGGCCATCAACGGGCCCTACTCCGCGGCCATCAACCACTATCTCCGTGCGGAACTGGGGTACGAGAACGACCTCCCGTACGAAATCCTCAGCGCCCGGGTCCAGCCGTGGAGCTACAAGTCCTTCGAGGGTGTGCCCGTGGATGTCACCGGAACACTGGAACGGCTGCTGGCGCACAACCCGGCGATGCGCGTGCATGTGGACTACGGCTACTACGACGGCGCCACGCCGCATTTCGCGGCGGAGTACGTCTGGGCGCACCTGCGGCTGACCGAGGAAGCACGGGCGCGGTTCACCCACCACTACTACGAGGCCGGACACATGATGTACGTGAACCCCGGCTGCCGCGCGGACCAGCTGCGGAACCTGGCGGGGTTTGTGACCGCGGGCTAGGGTTCAGCCCTCCGGCGGGCGGCGGAACAACGCGGTGAGCAGGAAGGATTCCCCAAACCACGGTGAGTCCGGTTCCTGGGCAGCCATGGGGCGGATCTCGATTTCCTCGAAGTCCGCAAAGACCCACCGCAGGTCGTCGGGACTGAAAGCGATTCCCGCTTCGAATGTCCCGTCCATGTAGAGCTGTTCGTCGGGAGCTTCCGACCCCATCCGGCCCCGGGCAAAACAGGCCAGCCCCAGATAGCCGCCGGGCGCGAGGGTGCGCTGCAGCAGTTGCAGGTAGCTGATGCGGCGGTGCGGGGGAAGGTGATGCAGGCAGCCTGAGTCGTAGACCAGTCCGTACGTTCCCGAAAGCGCCTCCGTCGGCAGGGCAAAGGCGTCGCCACAGGTAAATGACACCTCCAGCCGCCGGGCTGCGGCACGCTCCCGGCCCCATGCAACGGCCTCGGAGGAGAGGTCCACGGCATCCACCGTGTAACCGTTTTCCGCTAGGAAAAGGGCGTTGCGGCCGGGACCCGAACCGATGTCCAGTACCCTCGTCGGCGCGCACACTTCGTCGCTTACCCACCGCGCCAGATTCTCATCGGGTTTGTCGGCGAAGAACGGGACGGGCCGGGTCCGGTCTGCATAGAACCTGTTCCACCAGGTGCTGCCGGCGTCGTTGGTCCAGCGGACCGAATCACGGGCAAACAGCCCGTCCATCAGTCTCAGGAGATCATCAACGGACCGCAGGCTGCGGTAGATCGGCGGCTCGCTCATAACGCCAGACCCTACCCAAGCGGATCACCCGGGGGAACGGTGTTACCGGGTGGCGAAGTGCAGCCAGACGGCTCCGCCCCAGATGGCACTTGCGGTCAGGGCCAGTGCCAGTTCCGCCAGGATGCCGATGCCCATTGCCTTTAGTGTTGCCACGCTCGAGGACCACGCGGCGGGCAGGTCCCGCTTGCGGAGCCATTCACTGAGCAGCAGCCCGGCGGCGAACCCGATGAACAGGCCGACGGCGGGAATGGTGAACATACCGACAATGCCCAGGCCCACCCCGGCCACGATGGAGCGGGTGGGGATCTGCCGCTCCTTGAGCCGGCGTCCCGTGAGGAACGCACTGGACAGCATGCCGGCGATCAGGAGCACCGCCCCGATCCCGAAGGCCCACCAGCCGGCAGCGCTCTGAACCCCGAGTGCCCAGCCCAGCAGGGCAATGATGATCAGGATGCTGCCCGGAAGCACGGGCACCACAATGCCGGTCAGGCCCACAGCAATTACCAGGGCGGCGGCACTAGTTACAAGAAGGTCGGGATCCATTTCTCCAGTCTTTCATCAGCGGTTCTGCCCCGGGCGCATTTGCGGTCCGGGGTGGTTTCGGCCTGCCGGTTTGGGATCCTGCTGCCGGTTTGGGAAATCCCTCCGCTGCGCAGTGGCAGGGATTTCCCAAACTGGTCGGTTTTTCCCGAACGGTAGCGTTTACGCGATCCGCCGGCCCTGAATCCCGGGCGTGGCGTGTCACACACCCGGCGCGGCCGGGTGGAGTAAATACTAAGGATGCTTATATGGTGGCATCTTCAGCCCGATTCACCGGACGGAAAACAGGAGAGCAGTAAATGAGCACCGAACCAGGGAACACCGCAAACGCTTCCACACCCGGACGCGGCGCCTCCGACGGCGGCCCCTTCCGGGACCGCACCGAGCGGCCGGCACCCATCGACGACAGCCAGGCTGTTGCCGACGGACACCGGGACGAGAGCACCGCCACCCGGGCAATGGACACCGACGCCGCCACGGCTCCCGCTGCTCCGCTGCAGACTTCCGGCCGCCGATCGGGCAGCCACGCAGCCGAACCGGCAGCGGGCTACCCGGACGAAACCGCCCGGACCGCACCCGTCACCGATGCCGATGACACCCGGACCCGGGTCGCACCCGTCACCGGTTCCGCCGCTTCAGCCGGTTCCGCAGACCAGGACGGCACCGGCGAACACCGGGGCGCCACTTCGGTTTCCGCCGTGCGGGATCACCGCGACACGGACAGCGACGCCGACGTCGTGCGCGACCGCGATGACCGGGACGCCGTCCACACCCGCGAGGCATCCCTGCCGAACCGCGAGGCACTGCTTGCCCGGGAGAAGGAACGCTTCGGCGGCTTCAAGTTCGGTGCAGCGTTCTTCGGCTGGCTGACCGCTACGGGAATGGTTGTGCTGCTTTCGGCACTGGCTGCAGCGATCGGCGCAGCCGTGGGTCTTTCGGCTGAAACCAACCTCGGCGCGGCACTCGAATCCGCGGCTGCCAACCAGTCCGCCGGGATCATCGGTGCCATCATCATGCTGCTGGTCCTGCTGCTCTCCTACTTTGCCGGCGGATACGTTGCCGGCCGCATGGCCCGTTTCAACGGCGCCAAGCAGGGCGTGGCTGTCTGGCTGTGGGCACTGATTGCCGCCGCCGTCGTCATCATCCTGGGCCTGATCTTCGGTAACGACATCCGCAGCATCAGCCAGCTGAACTCCGTGGCACCGCTGCCGGAGGATCTGGAAGGCGTTGACGCCGGAACCTGGATCGCCGTTGCCGCAAGCCTGGTCGCCACCCTGCTGGGTGCCATCCTGGGCGGACTGGCCGGCATGCGCTACCACCGCCGCATCGACCGTGCAGACTTCCGCACGGAGGAGACCACCGTCCGCTAAGACGCGGATTTCGGTTTCAACGGCCGCTGCCCCGGTTTTCGGGTGCAGCGGCCGTTTTGCGTTCGGTGCCTGTTAGTGGCGCAGGGTTTCCGGCCGGTGGGGCGACTGAGGCTCCCGGCTAGAGGCGCGCCGCAGGATGTCCCAGCTCCTGGGACGGGTGGTACTGGTGAGACCCCATCCGCACCAACTGCACCACTTCGTGGGACCCTCTGCGGCTCCAGGCCCCGGGACCGCACGGTGTCCCAGCCGGTGGGACACCTGAGGCTGCTGATACCCCACCCGCACCAGCCGCACCACTTCGTGGGACCCTCTGCGCGCCAGGTCCCGGGGACCACACAGTGTCCCGGCCGCTGGGACCTGTAAGGCCGGTGATACCCCATCCGCACCAACTGCACCACTTCGTGGGATGCTGTGCGGCTCCAGGTCCCGGGACCACACCAGACCCGGAAACCCCGCAGCGTGCCCGCCTGAACACCGGCTTAAACACCTGAGGCCCCGCAGATGCGGGGCCTCAGGTGTAGCGGGAGCAAACCGCCGTTACGGCGAAGGGGTTCCGCCGTTGACGTTCAGGGTTTCGCCGATCACGTAGCTGGACTCCGGGGACGCCAGGAAGACGTAGGCGGGAGCCAGTTCGGTCGGCTGGCCGGCGCGGCCCAGCGGGGTGCTCTGGCCGAACTCGGGCAGGTCTTCCTTATTCTGCCCGTCGGTCGGCTGCAGCGGTGTCCAGAACGGCCCCGGCGCCACGGCGTTGACCCGGATGCCCTTGGGTGCCAGCTGCTGGCCCAGACCCTTGGTGAAGTTGTTGATGGCCGCCTTGGTGCTGGCGTAATCCAGCAGGTTCGGGGACGGCTCGTAGGCCTGGATCGAGGTGGTGTTGATGATGCTCGAGCCGGCCGGCAGATGCTTCAGGGCAGCCTTCGTGACCCGGAAGAACGAGTAGATATTGGTCTTGAAGGTGTGGTCCAGCTGCTCGTCGGAGAGATCTTCAAGGTTGTCCACGGCAATCTGCTTGCCGGCGTTGTTCACCAGGATGTCCAGCCCGCCCAGAGCGGATACGGCATCCTCGACCACCTGGCGGCAGTACTCGGGATCCTTCAGGTCACCGGGAAGCTTCACAAGCTTGCGGCCGGTCTTCTCGACCACCTCGGCAATGTGCTGGGCGTCCGGCTCCTCCTCGGGAAGGTAGGAGATGGCGACGTCGGCACCCTCACGGGCGAAGGCGATGGCCACTGCGGCACCGATGCCGGAGTCACCGCCGGTAATGAGCGCCTTGCGGCCCTCGAGACGGCCGGTCCCACGGTAGGTGTCCTCGCCATGGTCCACGTGCGGGGTCATTTCCTTGTCCAGGCCGGGCTCAGGCTGGTCCTGGATGGGCGGCGCGATGGACGGGTAGCGGTCCACGGGGTTCTGGAAGGTGTACTGGTCCGACTTGTTGCCGTTTGTCATAGAAGTTCCCACTTTCGGTAGGTCAGTCCATTCGGGCGGTCCGGCTAGGGCCACCCTAAAAGGCGGACGCTCACGCTAACGTAAGCATGCTTATCACCCTATGCCCGATGAGCGGTTCCGCTCAAGTCCGGGGTTCCACCACACAAATCGCCGCTGCTCTGGCCCTGCCTACTGCCGGGGGCGCAGACTGCTGCATATCCAACTGCTTGGAAGGGAACATCATGGCTGAGGGAACCCGGAAGCGGATTGTCGTTGGCGTGGACGGCTCGGAGGAGTCGCTGGAAGCGCTTCGTCTGGCCCGGCGGCTGGCGGACCTGCTGGACTGCCGCATTGACGCCATCACGGTGTGGGAGTTTCCGGCAATGCTGGCCACACCGTTTCCCACCACCGATTGGTCGCCCCGGGTGGAAGCCGAGCGGGGCCTGGCCGAGGCCGTGGAAGCGGCCTTCGAAGGTAAAGGCACTCCGGAGGGTCTCACCCAGTCAGCGGTGGCCGGCCAGGCCGCCGGGGTGCTGATGGAAGCCAGCCGCGGGGCGGAGATGCTGGTGGTGGGCAACCGTGGGCGCGGTGGGTTTGCCGGCCTGCTGCTTGGTTCTGTCAGCACCACTGTGGCGGCGCACGCCTACTGTCCGGTGCTCATTGCCCGTCCCCACCGGGACTAGGACCACCGGTGGACCGGGCCCCACCGGGACTAGGACTACCGGTGGGCCGGAACGCGGCGCAGCAGCACGGCTGCACCGGCGGCGGCCAGCACCATGGTGAGCATGCCGATCAGCGACGTGATGTTGACGCCGGAATCGAAGGCGGCCTGCGCGGAATGCAGCAGCGCCGATCCTGCCTCACCCGGCAGGCCGCGGGCCGCTTCCACCGCTCCGCCGAGGGTTTCCCCGGCCGCGGCGGTCTGTTCGGAACTCAGGCCGGCCGGAACCTCGACGCCGTTGCGGTAGGAAGCGGTCAGGATGCTGCCCAGCACGGCCGTCCCCAGCACGGAGCCGATCTCGTACGCGGTCTCGGAAATGGCCGAAGCGGATCCGGCGCGGGACGGCGGAACGCTGGCCAGGATCAGGTCGTTGGAAATGGTTTCCGCGGCACCCACGCCCACTCCCAGGAACAGGAACGCGATCACCAGTTCCAGCAGGGTCACTGATTCACCGGCAACAAAGACCAGGCCGTAGCCGGCGGCGTTGAACAGCAGGCCGGCCGCAACCACGATCGCCGGGCGGACACGCTTCACCAGGGGCACCACGGCCAGGCCGGCGATGACGGTCAGCACCAGGCCGGGCAGCATGGTCAGGCCGGCTTCGATCGGCGTCTGCCCCACCACCAGCTGCAGGTGCTGGGAGAGGAAGAAGATGAAGCCCACCATGGCGAACAGGCTCAGCAGGTTCGAGGCGATGGAGCCGCTGAAGACCGGGTTCTGGAACAGCCGGACATCGAGCATGGGCTTTTCGCGGGACAGCTGGCGGCGGACAAACAGGAAGCCGAGCACCAGGCCGACGGCGATGAACGGCAGGCCGGCCGCGGCGCCGTCGTGCGCAAATTCCTTGATGCCGTAGGTCACGGAGAGCATGGCACCCATGACTAGCACGACGCCGAGCCGGTCAACGGCGCCGGGGCTGGGGTCCTTGGACTCGGGCAGCAGGATGGGGGCGAAGATCAGCAGCGGCAGCAGCACCGGGATGGACAGCAGGAACACCGAGCCCCACCAGAAGTGCTCGAGCAGCACGCCGCCCACAATCGGGCCGAGGGCCGCGCCGCCGGAGAAACCGGCCGCCCAGATGGCAACGGCAAACCGGCGCTGGGACGGGTCGGTGAAGATATTGCGGATCAGGGACAGTGTGGCCGGCATCAGCATGGCACCGAATACAGCCATCAGGGCGCGGGCAACGATCAGCAGCGCCGCCGAGGGCGCGAACGCAGCCACCAGGGAGAAGACCCCGAAGCCCACACTGCCGATCATCAGCAGGCGCAGCCGGCCGATCCGGTCACCGAGGCTGCCCATCGGCACCAGCAGGCCGGCCAGGACCAGGGCATAGACATCCACAATCCACAGCAGTTCGACGCCGGTGGGCGCCAGAGCCTGCGACAGCGACGGGATGGCGAAGCTGAGGACGTTGTTATCGATGGAGACGAGCAGCACGGGCAGCATCAGGATGACGAGTCCCCACCATTCGCGCGTGCCTGCACGCGTAACTGCGGGATTTTCCTGGACCGCCAGCACAGCGACCTCCTTCTGGAACAACGTTAGGGATTCATCACGGGAAACATACGAATATCTACTGTACCGTCTAGACTGTACGGTGGCGAATCTGCGGCAGTTTCGTCCGCCGATGGCGTAGCGTGAAACCATGCCCAACTCTCGTCCCGCCCGGGACCGCATCCTCGACGCTTACGAGGACCTGCTTATTAACGAAGGCCCGCGAGGTGCCACCCTGGATGCCGTCGTCGCGCGCGCCGAGGTTTCCAAAGGCGGCCTGCTCTATCACTTCAAGAACAAGGAAGCGATGGCCAGCGCGCTGATCGAAAGGCTCCGGGAGCTGGCTGCCACCGATCTGCAGACCATGCGTGAGGACCCTGAAGGCCCGGCACGCTACCTCGTCCGCAGTTCCGTGTATGTGGGCAGCGAGCTGGACCGGGCGTTGATTGCCGTGGTGCGCCTTGCCCAGGCCTCGGATACAGCGGCATCGGACCTGCTGCAGGAGATCCACCGCAGCTGGTTCGACCTGGTCCAGCAGGAGATCGGCGATCCGGCCATTTCCCGGGCGGTTATGCTGCTCGCGGACGGGCTCTACTACAACGAGGGACTGCCCGGCGGCTGGCCGCAGGACACCCGGGACACCCGCTCCCGCTCGGTTCCCGAACTGCTCAACGTGGTGGACCTGCTCAAGTCCCACGCGCAGCAGGCGCGGGCGTAACCCGCCCCTTCCCGCGATTGCCCGGCGTGGCAGGGCGGACTCCGCATGTGGCATCTGGCACTCTAGGGGCATGGAAACAAGCACAGCTGACCTGTACGACGAGCGCGGAGACGACCTGGTCTCGGTGTCCCTGCAGTTCCAGGACCTGGGCGGGCACATCGGTTTCACCGGACCGGTCCGCACCGTCCGCTGTCTGGAGGACAACGGGCTGGTCAAGTCCCTGCTGAACTCCCCCGGGGAGGGCGCGGTGCTGGTGATCGACGGCGCCGGGTCGCTGAACACCGCATTGATGGGGGACATGATCGCGGCCGCCGCCGCGGAGAACGGCTGGGCCGGCGTCGTCATCAACGGCGCCATCCGCGACCGCGCCGCCGTCGCGAAGCTGCCGCTGGGGGTGAAGGCGCTGGGATCCAACCCGCGCAAGAGCGCCAAGAACTCTGTCGGCGAGGTGGATGTGCCCGTAGAGTTCGGCGGCGTCACCTTCCGTCCCGGCGCAGTGCTCTACGCCGACGAGGACGGGATCCTCGTCGAACCCTAGGAGTCCCAATGGCCAACGTCCTGCTGTTCCACCACGCCCTTGGGCTGACGTCCGGCATGGACGCCTTCGCCGAGGTCCTGCGCGAAGCCGGCCACACGGTGACGGTGCCCGATCTCTATGACGGGCGCACCTTCACCGATCTGGCGGACGGGGTGGCCTACGCCCAAGAGATCGGCATGGACACCATCGAAGAACTGGGCGTCAGTATTGCGAACCGGTTCCCGGAGGAAATGGTCTATATCGGCTTCTCCCTCGGCGTGATACCGGCCCAGTGTCTGGCGCAGACCCGCCCCGGTGCCCGTGGCGCGGTGCTGGTCAGCGGCTGCGTGCCGCTTGGCGCCTTCGCTGACACCTGGCCGGCCGATGTGCCGGTGCAGATCCACGGCATGGACGCCGATGAAGAATTCGTCGACAGCGGCGACCTGGACGCGGCGGAAAACCTGGCCGCCACCACACCGAATGCCGAACTGATCCTGTATCCAGGCACCGCGCACCTGTTCGCGGACATCAGCCTGCCTGATTACGACATGGACCACGCGTTTGCCCTGACCCGGATGGTGCTGCAGTTCCTGGACCGGGTGGGCTAGCAGGTCGTCCGGTCCGGGAACCGCAGCACCCTACGCACCGACCACCTGCGGGTAGTGCCGCACGGTGAATGGACATGGTCGGCGCAGTCTGCCACCTTTATTTATTGGAAGTGTGGCGGGCATCTCACCGCACCCCCAACGACTGCACCACCTCGTAGACCAAGGACGTTCACGATCATGCAAACACAGAACCGGAAATGGGTAGTCATTCTTTGCTGGCTCACCGTCGTTTTCGAGGGTTTCGATCTGGTGGCGCTGGGCGCCTCGATCCCCACCCTTCTGGACACCCAGCACGCCGGCATCGACGCGGCAGGGGCCACCTTCGTGGCAACGATTTCCCTGGTGGGCGTCGGCATCGGCGCAGCCTTGATCGGCCCCATCTCCGACCGCTTCGGCCGCCGGCTGCCGCTGATCATCTGCGTTTTACTCTTCTCCATCTTCACGCTGCTGTTCCCTCTGATGCCGACCGTGGCCACCATGGGCCTCCTGCGCCTCCTGGCCGGTCTGGGCCTGGGCGGCTGCATGCCCATCGCCATCACCGCCATGCAGGAAGCATCCTCCAGTGAGCGCAAGGCACACTCCAGCACCCTGACCATGACCGGCTACCACGTCGGCGCTGTCGCCGCGTCAGTGGTGGCGCTCCTGGTGGGAGCGAACTGGCAGTGGCTCTTCTACGCCGGCGGCATCCTCGGGCTTCTTGCCGTTCCGCTGATGTGGGCGAAGCTGCCGGAAACCTCCCCCGTGGTCAAAGCCGTCAAGGCCGATAAAGCGGCAGCACCCAAAGTCCGGGTTGGTGACCTGCTGAGGAAGCCGTACCTGCGGATCACCCTGGGCCTATGGGTTGCGGCCTTTATGGGCCTGCTCCTGGTCTACGGACTGAATACGTGGCTGCCGCAGCTGATGCGCCAAGCCGGCTACAACGTGGCGGATTCCCTGGTGCTGCTCCTGGTCCTGAACGTCGGCGCCATTGCCGGCCTGCTCACCGGCGGCCGTGTTGCCGACCGCCGCGGCGTCAAGGGCACCACCATGTTCTGGTTCGCGTCCGCCGCCGTGCTGCTGGTTATCCTGAGCATCCGGATGGAGAATCAGCTGGTGCTCAACGGCGTCGTTCTCGTCACCGGCTTCTTTGTCTTCTGCGCCCAGGTGCTGGTCTACGGCTTCGTCGGCTACCTGTACCCCCGCCACATCGTCGCGTCCGGCATGGGCTTCGTGTCCGCCGTCGGGCGTCTTGGCGCCATCACGGGACCCTGGCTGACGGGCACGCTGGTGGCCGCCGACCTCGCCTACCCCTTCAGCTTCTACGTCTTCGCTGCGGCGGCCGTGCTTGGACTCGTGGCGGTGTCCGTTGTCCCGAAGGCAAAGCGCGGAGCCGACGAGCCCGTGGCGGCACCGGCAGGATAGGAAAGCACCACCATGACAACTGTCCGCGACGCCACCTACGAGCTCCTGCGCAGGCACGGCCTGACCACCATTTTCGGGAATCCCGGATCCAACGAGCTGCCCTTCCTGGCCGCCATGCCGGAGGACTTCCGGTACATCCTTGGACTCCACGAAGGCGTGGTCGCCGGCCTGGCGGACGGTTTCGCGCAGGCGACGCGGCAGCCCGCGCTGGTTAACCTGCACGCGGCCTCCGGGTCGGGCAATGCGATGGGCGCCCTGACTAATGCCTGGTATTCGCATACCCCGCTGGTGATCACGGCCGGCCAGCAGGTCCGCGACACGATCGGCCAGGAGGTGATGCTCTCCAACGTGGAGGCCGCCTCGCTCCCCCGCCCGCTGGTGAAGTGGAGCGCCGAGCCAGCCTCACCCGGCGACGTCGTGCGCACCATAGGGCAGGCCATCCACACGGCGGCGCTGGATCCGGCCGGTCCCGTGTACGTCTCCATTCCGTACGATGACTGGACGCAGGAGACGGGCGCGGCGGAAGCCCATCTGGCGGACCGCACGGTGGAACAGGCCGGCGAACTCTCCGAGGGCCAGCTCGCGGATCTCGTGGCGGCGCTCAATTCCTCCCGCCGCCCGGTCCTGGTGCTGGGTCCCGACGTCGACTCCGCCCGGGGGAACGCCGACGCCGTCGAACTAGCCGAGCGCCTCGGCGCGCCGGTCTGGGTTGCGCCGTCCGCGTCGCGCTGCCCCTTCCCCACCACGCACAATGCGTTCCGCGGCGTCCTCCCCGCGTCGGTTGCCGGGATCACCCGCCTGCTGGAAGGCCATGACCTGATCCTGGTCGTCGGTGCCCCGGTGTTCCGCTACCACCAGTACGAGCCGGGGAACTACCTGCCGGACGGGACCTCGCTGCTGCACATCAGCTGCGACCCCGGGGAAGCCGCCCGCGCACCCATGGGCCGTGCCTTCGTGGCCTCCATCGGTCCCGCACTGCGCCGCCTGGCGGCAGCAGTGGCACCGCGCGGCATACAGCTCGCCCCGCGTGCGAAGCCGGCCGCGGCACCGGCTGCCCGGGCCGGCGAACCGCTGGCACCCGAAGCCGTTTTCGACCTGGTCAACGAACTGGCCCCCGAGGACGCCGTGTACGTAAACGAGACGACGTCGACGGTCAACGCGTTCTGGGACCGGATGGACATGCGCCATCCGGGCAGCTATTACTTCCCGGCCTCGGGCGGACTCGGCTTCGGCATGCCCGCCGCGGTGGGTGTGCAGCTGGCGGATCCTACGCGCCGGGTGGTCGCGTTCATTGGCGACGGGTCGGCCAACTACGGCATCACGGCTCTCTGGACAGCCGCTCAGTACGGGATTCCGGCGGTGTTCGTCATCCTGAACAACGGCACCTACGGCGCGCTCCGCGGGTTCGCGGCAAAACTCAATGCCCTGGACGCTCCCGGGCTGGACGTACCCGGCATTGACTTCGTCTCGATTGCCGCCGGATACGGGGTGGACGCCGGCCGGGCGGAGACCCAGGACGAGCTCCGTGCCCTGTTCACCAAGGCGCTGGGCTCGGACTCACCCACCCTGATCGAAGTCCCCATCACCACGGTTTCCCCGTTCTGACCACGCGGGAGAACGCGTTGACCGGAGGTGCTGTGGCTAGGTTCTAGGCGTTCCAGAGTCCGTAGGAGTCCGCCAACGAGGAGATTTTCTGCGCACGGGCCAGGCGCGGCAGGTAGGAGCCGTCACCCACCACGGCGCCGGCGGCGTGTGCCTCCAGCAGTTCATGGGCCCACATGATTTCGGATCCGCTCGGGGAAAGTCCCTGGTTGATGAAGTCCGTGGCCTCGGGCATCAGGCACAGCTTCCCGGTCATACCCATGCTCTGGGTCACCTTGCAGGCTTCCAGCAGCTTGTCCCCCAGGGCACCGACGGTGGGACCGTCGATCGGGCCGGGCAGCTGGCCGACGCGGGAGGCGACCACCAGCTTGGAGCGGGCGTAGGCCAGGGCCATGGGATCGTCCGAAGCACCGGTGTCGCGGCGGAAGTCGCCGACGCCGAACGCGAGCCGGAATGTGCCCGGGGCGCTGGCAATGGCGGTGGCGTTTTCAATGCCGAGGGCTGATTCGACCAGGGCCAGCACCGGGGTTCCGGCCTGCAGGCGCATGGCGGTGTGGGTGACTTGTTCGGGCTTTTCCGTCATCGCCAGCATGACGCCGCGCAGGCCCGGCGCCTTGGACAGGGCAGCGAGGTCATCGGCCCAGTAGTCGGTTTCGATGCCGTTCACGCGCACCCAGGCGGTCATACCGGTGGAGAGGGCCTCGACCACGCGTTCGCGGGCTTCAGCCTTGCCTTCGGCGGGAACGGCATCTTCCATGTCGAAGACCACCGAATCAGCCTCGGACGCCAGCGCCGGTGCAAAATTCGCTTCATCTGCGGCGGAAGCCAGCAGCCAGGAACGGGACAGTTTTGCGGGAAGGGCAGCGGCGCGGCTGTTTCGGAAAGGGGCCATAAGTAGACATTACTTTCACGGCTGGCGGTTCCGAAAATGCGACGGGCGTCATGTGGCTACCGTCACCCGTGTAAGGGGCACGGATGCCGGTTACCCCTCGCCCCGGTGCAGCAACGGGTCATGCGTCCAGCAGTCCTTCGAGCCGGAGAATGGCGGTGTCGCGCAGCTGGGCGGCGGCCTCGTCCCGGGGTGGGACCTGCGTTTCGGTGCCGGCGGACTGGTCCCCAGGGTGCGGATGGTGGGCGAGGGCAGCGTCAATCTCCGCCTCAGTGAAGTCCGGGGCGGCGAGTTCGGCGAAGCTCAGCAACTCCCCTGCCGTGGTGAAGGGCCGGGCAGCGGCCACCTCGTTGTACCAGCGGGGAATGTCCGCGCAGGGGCGCAGCATCGCCTCCGCGTCCCGCCGGGAAGCGGTATTGAACGCGGTAAGGAAATCCGGTGCATCCGTCGGCACGTCTTCAAAAGGCACGGGTGGGTCAGCTTTCGGTCGGAACTCGTCCGCAGCCGGCGCGCTGGGTAGCCTTGCCCGACGCCGACGGGAGTTGATGATGTTTTGGTCAGTCTGTGCACCCGTGTGATGCCTGTCAAGGAACTTCCCACCACTCCGCCTCCGGATCCCACGGCTGATCGGCGGTCGCCGCCCTACGGGCCTTGGTCTTCTGCGAATCCCTCCGGTTTGTCGGAATCCGTCCAGTTTGGGAAATCCCTGCCACTGCGCAGCGGAGGAATTTCCCAAATTGGAGGGGTTTTCCCAAACCGTGCGGTTTTCCACACCGGCGTCCTGCGGCGGGATGCGCCTGAGCTACCCAGCCGCTGAACCCCGTAGGGTCCGCAGCACCCCGCCGATCCTCCCCTGAACGTCACCGGACAGGGGCCGCAGCGGAGCCGGCAGGTTCTCCCTCGGCAGCAGACCCAGTTCCGCCGCCACCGCGGAAGTCACCCGCAGGCCGCCGAACTGCCGGAACAGTTCCCAGACCGGTGCCAGCTGTGCCGACAAACGCCGGGCAGTCTCGGCGTCGGCGGACTGCGCCGCCCGGGTGATGGCGAGCGCCAGGTCCGGCAGGGTGCCGCCCAGCACGCTGAACCACACGTCCGCGCCGGCGAGCAGTGCAGGGGCGGCAAACTCGTCACCGCTGACCCCCAGAGCCATCCGGCCTGGCAGCGCGGCCCGCACCTCACGGATGCGCTGGTCCGCTTCGTCAACGGGGCGGGGCGGGATCTTCACGGCCTCCACATGCGGAAGGGCACCGAGCCGGGCATAGAACTCGTTTGTGAAAGAGAACCGGGTGTTGGTCGGATTGTCATAAATGCAGATCGGCACCGAACTGGCAGCCGACACGGCCTCGAACAGTCCGGCCACTTCGTCCTCCGTCAGCGGCTGGTAGGACACCGGAGCAAGCAGCAGTCCGGCGGCCCCGGCGTTCTGGGCATCCTCCGCTCCGCGCAGGACATCCGAGGTCCGCAGGGCTCCGATCCCCACGATCACGGGCACCGTCCCGGCCGCCTGCACCGCGGCCGCTGCCACCCGGCGTCGTTCCTCCCGGGACAAATAGGCGTAACTGCCGGTGGAGCCCAAGGCACCGATGGAATCCACCCCAGCCTTCACCGCACGGTGGACCAGCCCGGTGAACAGGTCCAAATCGACGGCGTCGTTGATAACAGGCGTCAGGGGAAAGGCGGACATGCCGGTGAACACGGGACCTCGCTTCAGCATCGGGTAACTGACCGGTCCAGCAGATCACGCGGCCCCGCCGACCTCGCGGTGGCGCGCCGTTGTCCGGCAGGCCCGGCCAGCACCAAGGCCCCAAGCACCACGGCGGCACCCAGGCACTGTCCCGGGCTGAGAACCTGCCCGGCGAGCAGCCAGCCGGCGGCGGCCGCAACCACCGGGCTGAGCAGCCCGAGCAGCGCCGTACTGGAAGCGGGAAGCCGGTGGAGACCGCGGAACCAGAGGCAGTAAGCCAGTGCAGTGCCGATCAGGCTGAGGTAGGCGTATCCGGCGAGGTTGATGCCGGTCAGTGCGGGCGGCGGCCCCTCCACCAGCAGGGCCACCGGCAGCAGGAACAATCCACCGGCCACCAGCTGCCAGGAGGTGGCAGCCAGCAACGTGTCCGGCGTACCCCACTTCTTGGTCAGGACCACCCCGGCCGCCATGGCCACCGCTCCCCCAAGCGCGGCGGCCACACCCAGGGCATCCAGCCGCGCCTGCGCCTGCAGCACCAGCAGCCCGACGCCGGCCAGCCCGGCCACGCCTGCCGCCAACCTGCGTCCCGTCAGGCGTTCGCCGATCCACCGCGAGGCAAACAACGCCACCAGCAACGGCTGGACCGCGCCCACGGTGGCGGCCACCCCGCCGGGCAGCCGGTAGGCAGCCACAAACAGCAGGGCGAAGAACAGGCCGATGTTCAACATCCCCAGCACCGCCGAGCGCCACCACCATCCGCCGCGCGGCAGCCGACGGACCAGCAGGAACAGCAGCAGCCCTGCCGGCAGCGAGCGCAGTAATGCGGCCAGCAGCGGCCGGTCCGGCGGCAGCAGCTCCGCGGCCACGATGTACGTGGTTCCCCAGACGATCGGCGCCAGGGCCGTCGTCGCGGTCAGGATCAGATGTTTGCTAAGCACTTAGCTAACATAGCTAAGTGCTTAGTTAATTGCTAGGGTGCATTCCATGAACGATCACGTGGGTATGGTTCTTGAGCAGTGGGCGGCGGAACGGCCGGACCTGGATGTGTCCCCGATGGCCGTCGTCGGCCGGCTGTCCCGGGTGGCCCGCAGGTTCGATGAACAGTTGGCGGCAACCTTCGCGAAGCACGGCCTGGATGCGGCGTCCTTCGACGTGCTGGCCACGCTCCGGCGCTCCGGCGCTCCGTACACGCTCAGCCCCAAGGACCTCACCGCAAGTTCCATGGTCACCTCCAGCGCCATCGCGCAGCGGTTGAACCGGCTGGAGGCGCAGGGATATGTGCTGCGCGCCCCGAGTTCCGAGGATCGGCGGGGCAAGCACGTGACCCTGACCGACGCCGGCCGGACCGCCGTCGACGCCGCCCTTCCGGACCATGTGGCCACCGAACACCGGCTGCTGGCAATCCTGGACGGGAGCGAGCGGAAGGTGCTGGCGGCACTGCTGGCCAAGCTGGACGCTTGACGGTCTGCTTCCGCCTGCGGGACGGCTCTATGACGTCTGCATATGCCGATGTCCGCCGTTGCGGTGGGCAGCGGTTAGACTCTGCGCAAGAGACCCTGTGGGAGGCCCACGGCGGCGCCCTGCCGGGCCGTCGGCTGCCGCACAGGCCCGTGGAATACCGTCACGATGCTGGAAGAAGTACAGATGCCCGGATTCACCCCTACACCGCCCCCGGCCCGCCGTCCGGGACAGACCCCGTCTGCCGCGCCGGGGGCCTGGACCACGCCCGAGTCACAGCTGCCGTCGCTGCCCGTCCGCACCACCCTCCCGTCGGCACCGGGCAGCCCTTCCGCGCAAAACGTGCGCCGGGTAGACATCCTCCGCGACGACCCGGCGAAGGCGGATGTCCGGGCCCTGCTCGCCGAGAACCGCGATCTGCTGTATCCCGGTCCGGGATCGGGAGCTGCCGGCCTTACCCCGCCGTTCCTGAAGGATTCCTCGGTGACCTTCTGGACCGTGCGCGAGGGCGGCATCCTGCTGGGATGTGGTGCCTTGAAGGAACTTCCGGGTGTGCCCGGGGGCGCGGCTGGCGAGTACGGGGAGATCACCTCCATGCGCACGACGGCGGCCGCCCGGGGATTCGGAGTGGGCAAGCTGCTCCTGCAGCAGATCATCACGAACGCCCGGGCGCGCGGTTATGTGGCCCTGCTGCTGGAAACCGGAACACAGGAGTTCTTCGCCTCCTCCCGGCGCCTGTACCAGCGGCACGGATTTGTTCCCTGTGCACCGTTCGGGGATTACCGGGCCGATCCCCGCAGCGTCTTTATGCGCCTTGATCTGCAGGCTCCGGCCGTCCCGACCGATGCGGGCATTCACGACCCGGCCCCGGCCGGCGCCGACACCGACACCCCGGCCCCCACCCAGGTCCGTCCTCCGCTGTCCCCGCCCGGCACGCTGACCGCTATCCTGGCCGCACAGCGCGCACTGGCCTCCAAGCCACTGAAGCGCTGACGGTCCGGGCGTGCTGCCGGACCAGCGGCCGGACCCGCAGCCGGACGCGTAGCCCGGCCGCGGGGCCGGACGCGCGGCCCGGGGGCAGGACTCCGCCCTCTAAACTGGCAGGCATGGCACTCTCCACGGCGGACCCGGCGTCCCGCACCCGCACCCGGATCCTCTGGCTCACGCTCGGCTTGCCAGTGGCCCTGGTCCTGGTGGTTGTTGGTGCGCAGATCCACGGCCTCGACTTCACGGTCTACCGCGAAGGTGCCCGGGCTTTCCTGGGCCTGAGCGGACACCAGCTGTACGACCCGAGCCTGGTGCAGACCGATACCCGCGGCCTGCCGTTCACCTATCCACCCTTCGCCGCGCTGCTCCTGACCCCGTTCGCTGTCCTGCCCACAGCCCTGGGGCTGGTCCTGCTGACGGCAACGTCCCTGGCCTGCCTGGTGCTGACCGCCTTCCTTGTTGCCCGCTACCTGCAGGAGAACAAGGTCCTGCCCGCCCGGCTCCACGCGGTACTCGGTGGGAACGCGGGCGTCGCCGTCCTCGCCGCCCTGCTGATCGGGGTACTCGGGCCGTGGCGGGAGGGATTGGGCTTCGGCCAGATCAACCCGATGCTGATGCTCCTGATTGTCGCGGATCTGCTGCGTCCGGCGTCGTCGAAGCTGCCACGCGGTGTCCTGATCGGGCTCGCCGCGGGCATCAAGCTCACACCGCTGGCCTTCGGCCTGATTTTCCTGGTCCGCCGTGACTGGCGGGCCATCCTGACGATGGGTGCCACCTTCGCCGCCACGGTCGCCGCCGGCTGGCTGGCCTCACCTGCCCAGTCCCGCACGTTCTGGCTCGATTCCCTCTTTGACTCCACCCGCGTCGGCGACACCACGGACATGTACAACGTGTCGCTGAATTCGTTCATCGCGCATCTGGGCACCCGCGAGGCGCTGCAGCGTCCGCTGTGGCTGCTGGCCTCGGCCGCCGTCGTCGTGCTGGGCTTTTTGGCCATCCGCCGCTCGGACGAGCGCGGCGACACGCTGGCCGCCATCAGCGCGAACGCCGTGGTGATGCTCGCGATCTCCCCGATTTCCTGGTTCCACCACTGGGTCTGGATCGCGCTGGTGCTGCCGGTGCTGTGGGTGGCGGTACGACGGCGGCGGGCCGGGGTCCGTGCCGGTGGCATCGCGCTGCTGGTGGTGATGGTGCCGGTGTTTATGCTGTCCTCGGTCACCGTCACGATGATGCTCACCGGCGTCGTGAGCGGACAGGGCCCGGTGGCACTGGAGCTATTCACCAGCCTGGGCGTGCTGCTGCCGGTGGCGGCACTGGTTTACCTGCTGGCAGCTCCGGTGTCCGCTGAGGACTCCCCGGCACCGGCAGCCGAAGCGACCGGCCAGCCCAGCGCGAAGTAGACCTCCGGCACGCCGGCATACTGCCGGTCGAGTCCGGGGACGCGTGCCAGGCCGGCCGCCTGCGCGGTCCGCTGGGACACGATGTTGGAGGCGGTGATCCGGGCCAGCACCGGAAGCTCCGGCAGCAGGTTCCGGCCGCGCCGGACGGCTTCGATGGCCCCTTCCTTGGCGTAGCCCCTGCCCCAGACGGCGGGGTCGTAGCGGTAGTACAGGTTCAGGATCTCCCGGTCATCCACCAGGGCCCGCTGCAGCCCGGTGAAGCCGATGACCGTCTCCGGCTGCCCGCGTTCGGCCACCGCCCAGTAGCCGAAACCCTCGCGCTCCCAGTGGGCGAGGAAAGCCTGCAGGGTCTTCGCCGCCGCGTCAACGGCGGGAGGTTCGGGGTTGTGCAGGTTGGTCCGGGGGTCAACATGGATCCGGATGGCGGCATCGTGATCGGTATTTTCCAGGCGGCGCAGCAGCAGGTGCTCGGTAGCTGCGGGGGTCCAGTCGCTCGGGTCTTGGCGCATGCGCCCATCCTAGGCGGGGACGCCCCCAGATCAGTTCCACAGCTTGCCATGGGGAGCGGGGTATTCTTCCTGCATGACAATTCCCGGGGGCCACGATTCCGACGACCGATCAAGTGACGCCATCATGTATTTCTGTGGTGCGGTTGCCCTGCTGATGTTCTCGATACTCGCGTTCGGCAACGCTTCGGAATGGTTCGACTACGCTTCCGGCGCCATCTGCCTCGGTCTCGCTGCCGTACTTGGTTACCGGGGATTCCGCTCGGGAGCGGTCTGAGCCGGACATACCCGCAAATAAACCCCGCACCTTCCCTTTCTCGCGTGGTCCGTCGCGGACCAGCATTAGTCCAGCACCTCCGCAACGTGACGCAGCCACCGGGCGACGACGGCCAGCTCCTGGGCGCTGAACCCGTCGGTGATCTTTCCGTTCAGCTCCCCGAGGGCGGACTGCACGACGCCGAGCGCTGACTTTCCCTCGGCGGTCAGGTTCACCCGGATGGTGCGGCGGTCCGCCGGATCCGCTGCCCGGGTGAGAAGCCCAGCCTTTTCCAGCCGGGACAGCAGCCCGCTGAGCCCCGCCGGCGAGGCGTCCACCGCTTCGGCCACCTCACCGGTACTCGCGCCGGGACGGGTGGCCAGATACAGCAGCACCCCCGCGGCCGGTGCACTCAGTCCGCGGTCCTCGCCCCGGCGTCCGATCCAGCGGCGCAGCCGGCGTTCGGCGGTCAGCGTCAGGAAGATCAGCCGCGGCGGACGCCGCCGGCCGCCGTCGTCCGTCCCGCCGCCGTCCGTTCCGCCGGCGCCGCCCGGCCTCATGGCCTGTTCGCGATCCGCCCGTCCAGCCACGCCAGCACCTGCGGCCAGAGGGTGTCGCGGACCCCGCGCCGGAAGAAGCCCATGTGCCCGATCGCGGGCACCCCGGCGTCGTCGGGTGTGTAGGTGCGCCGCTCTAGCGGGGCATTGGTGAGCCGGCTGTAGATGGCGTTGATCTGTCCCGGGGTGGCCCAGAGATCGTCGCTGAAGCCGATGGACAGCACGTCGGTCTTGACCCCGGCGGCGCGTTCGGCGGCGTCCATACTCGGATCGTCGAAGAAGTAATTCGGCCGGCGGGACCAGGAGCTCCACTCGAGCATGGCACCGCCGGGCATGTCCTCGCCCAGCCCCATTTTCCGGCCGGGCACCACGCCGAGCAGCTGGCCGGTGAGCGGGCCGAGGACCCGCAGGACCAGTCCCACGCGCACCCGTTCCTTCGGATCCTGGATGGTCTTGGTGACGCCGGCGTGCGAGGCCACGGCCACGAACCCCAGCAGCCCGTCGGTGCCGTTGTTCAGGGCCATCGCGTGTCCGCCGATGCTGTGCCCGACGGCGAGCCGCGGCAGGTCCTGGAACCGCTCGGCCATCCACCCGGCGGCGGCCGGGACGTCCTGGCTCATCCAGTCCCGCATCCGCAGCTTCCGGTTGGCCCTCGGGCTGCCGGACGCACCGGTCCCCCGGTAGTCGTAGGTCAGCACCGCATATCCGTTTTCCGCCAGGTACTCGCTGAAGCCGGTGTACAGCCGTTCGGCCACGGCCGTGGCGGGATGGACAACGACGGCGGCGCGGGGCGCGGCGTCGGCCGGCAGACGCAGGGTGCCGGCGAGCGCTCCACCGGCAGGGACGGGGATGCTGATTCGTTCGGATGTGACTGCTGCCACACTATTATTTCGCATGCGAAGTAATCTACACGGGACCGTGGGTTTCGGATACCCCGGGCTCTAGGCTTAGGGGAATCGAACCCCTGACCTTTCGGATCCAGCGTTAGTGTGCCGAATCGCGAAACGGTGAAGTCCTAGACCACCACAAGTTCCGTTTTCTCAGGCCCATGGTCGGCCATCGTCACGCTCTGGATCGCAGGGTTGTCGTACGTGTTCCAGTAATAGGTCATCGTCCGGGAGGAGAAGAGCCCGGTGTAGGTGGTTATCTCGAACTCGCCCGAGCCCATGGCCGCACTGCCATCCACCATCGAGACCCCCTGCAGAGTGTGGAAGGCTCGCGTGACGTTCTCCTCTTCGGTGGTCTTCGGCGGGTAGTGCGCGTGGACGTAGGCCGCACGCACAAACCGGGACGGCGAGTAGTAGTCGCCGGGGATCCCCCGCATGAGCGACCCGGAGCCGAACGGGGTCAGATGCGCCTGGTTGAGCACCACCTCCTCCGGGAAGTCGGGCGAGGTATTGAGGTAGTTGCGCAGGTTCTCCTGGTGCCAGCCGAAGCCGGGTTGGTTGGCCAGGACGTCGACGTCGTCATGGAAGACGTGCATGCCGTCGCTCGTGTACTCCACAACGATGGAGCGCGTCGAGTCGCCGATCAGCCAGTGCAGCAGCGAGCTCG
This sequence comes from Arthrobacter sp. zg-Y919, assembly GCF_030142045.1. NCBI lineage: Bacteria > Bacillati > Actinomycetota > Actinomycetes > Micrococcales > Micrococcaceae > Arthrobacter > Arthrobacter sp. zg-Y919. The sequence goes on from NZ_CP126242.1 coordinate 2,815,363, forward strand.
GATACTGCTCGTTGATCGGCCGATCCACAATGACAACGTTGTCCAGGGCTGCCTCGACCTCGTCGACAGTGGCGAACTGGGAGGCCACCCAGAGCGGAAACTCAAACGCGGCGACGTTCGTCGCGCCGTCGACCGGTGCCGGCGCGTACTCCGCGTACCCCGGAAAGTTGAGGCCGCCGACGGCCAGGCCTGCGTCATTGCCGCAGTCAAAGTACAGCGGCGTGTCTTCCTGAACGATGCCCATGCCGATGACGGCATGCTCGATCTTCGGCACCGCCCCGAAGGGAGACTTGGTGGCGTACCCGGTGGGCGTCACCACCACCCGCTCCCCGAAATCAGACGTCCAATCGAGATTCCGGGCGAAATAGAGGTTGCCGCTGCCGTCCGAGAACCTGATGCCTGTGCACATGTTGATGCTCCCTTTTTTGGCGAAGCCCAAACGGCGGTTCGCCTGGTGGTGGGGTTACGCCGGAGAACCTGCCGAGGAGTCACGGAGCTGGTCGCCCGGCCCGCAACCGTTCTACGTTTTCAGGGTAGGCCCGGACCCCGGGCCAGCGGCAGGTTCCCCGCGGAACTTGGTCCCGAATCTGTGCAGGTTCATAGAGCACAGGGTCCAGGTGCCTATAAAAGGGACCATGACGAATCCGCCCGATAAACCGCTGGCAGTCTCCCTCCCCTTCACGGGGAAATGGAAGGTGCAGAACAGTCCCCTGCGCCGGGTGCCCAGCCACGGCACGCATCTGCTCGCCACGACCTACGCCATCGACTTCGTAGGCGTGGACGACGCCGGTCGGACGGCACCCACAGTCAGCTGGCGCACCGCGTTCAGCACCGAACCCCCGGAGCTGTTCTTCGCCTTCGGCCGCCCGATCCTTGCTCCGGTTAGCGGGAAGGTAGTGACTGTGCACGACGGCGAAACGGACCACGACGCCCGCCGCTCGCAGCTGGCCCTGGTGCCTTACATGCTGGGCCAGCAGGGCCGGCTGCGGCAGGGAGCCGGTGCGATTGCCGGAAACTACGTCCTCATTGCCATGCCCGACGGCGGGGCGGTGGTTGGGGTGATGCACCTGCGGTCGGGCTCGATCCGGGTTTCCACCGGGCAGCACGTCGACGAGGGCCAGCACCTCGGGGACTGCGGAAACTCGGGCAACTCCACGCAGCCGCACGTGCATGTGCAGGCGATGGACGGAACCGACCCGCGGACCGCCCGCGGGTTGCCGCTGATATTCCGGTCCTTCGGCGAGAAACCCTCCCGCGGCAGCACGTTTCTTCGCCGTGAAAATGCACTGCCGCAGGAAGCCTCAACGGTCGAAGCGCCCTGACCGCCATGAGGTCCCGTGGACACCTCCGAGGCCGGCGCCGCGTCCGGGATGGCCAGCACCGGGCGCAGCACAGCATCCCACCGGGTGGTGCGGATGTTATCTAAAGGGATCCCAGCAGCCCCATCAGCACCACTCCGTGGGACGCCCTGCGGACGACGGCGGCTGGGCGAATCGAAAGTGCAGTACTTACCGTTTTCCGGCCGAAAATCGGTAAGTTCTGCACTTTCGATTACCGGGGACGCCCGTTCATCGCGGAAACAGCTACGGCCCGGGCCCCAACCGGCGGTGCCGGCAGATGCAGCCGTGGAAATCCGCGTCATTAACTGGCCCGGGCTCCGTCGTCCGCAGAGGGAAGATACTTCGCAGCCAGGGCTTCGCTGCCCCGGGCCAGGAGCGCGACGTCCGCGCCCACCAAAATGAAGTCCACCCCGGCGTCGATGTAGCGGCGGGCAGTGGCTTCGGCGAAGGCGTTCACGCCCACCGGCTTCCCGGCTGCCTTCACCACGCGGATGCAGTGTTCGACGGCCGCAATCACGTCGGGATGCTCCTGCTGCCCGAGGTGTCCCATGGACGCGGCGAGGTCCGCCGGGCCGAGGAACAGCCCGTCCACTCCGTCGACGGCGGCAATCGCCTCCACGTTCTCGACGGCGGCGGCGGTTTCGATCTGGACCAGCAGCGTCACGGTCTGCGCGGCGTTTTCGAGGTACCCCTCGATCCGGTTCCAGCGCGAGGCGCGGGCCAGGGAGCTGCCCACCCCGCGGATACCCTGCGGCGGATACCGCACGGCGCGGACCAGATCCGCGGCCTGCTCCGGGGTGTCCACCATGGGGATCAGCAGGTTCTGCGCGCCTAGGTCCAGGTACTGCTTGAGCAGCACCGCATCCCCGGAGGGCGGACGGACCACCGCGGTGACGGGATAGCCGTGCACGGCCTGCAGCTGCGCGAGCAGGGATTCGATCCCGTTGGGGCTGTGTTCGGCGTCGATCAGCAGCCAGTCCAGGCCGGAGCCGGCGCAGATTTCGGCGACCAGCGGGCTGCCGGAGCAGACCCACATCCCGGTCTGCCGGCCGCCGCCGGACAGCCGGGCGGCGAAGGTGTCCTCTATTCGAAGCGGCATGTGATGGTTCCCAACGGTCCGTAGTCGACAAAGACGGTATCGCCCTTGTATACCCACATCGGGCGGGTGAAGGAGCCGGCGAGAATGATTTCCCCGGCCTCCAGCGAGGTGCCGTGCGCGGCGAGCTTGTTCGCCAGCCAGTACACACCCGCCGCAGGATGGTTGAGCACCCCGGCGGCGACGCCGGTTTCCTCGATGCCCTGGTTCCGGTACAGCAGGGCCGAGACCCAGCGCAGGTCGACGTCGGCCGGTTTCACCGGGTTCCCGCCGACCACCATGGCGCCCATCGCCGCGTTGTCCGCGATGGTGTCCACGATGGTCCGGCCCTCCATCTCGATCCGGGAGTCCAGGATTTCCAGTGCGGGCACCACATAGTCCGTGGCATCCAGGACGTCGAACAGCGTGCAGTTCGGCCCGGAGAGCGGCTTGCCCAGCACAAACGCCAGCTCCACCTCCACACGGGGATGGGTGTACCGGTCCCAGTCCAGGGTGCAGCCGTTTTCCAGCACCATGTCGTCGAGGATGACGCCGTAGTCGGGCTCGGTGATGCCGGTGGCGGCCTGCATGGCCTTGGAGGTGAGGCCGATCTTGTGACCGGCCAGGGACCGCCCGGAGGCAATCAGCCGTTCCCGCCACAGGTCCTGCACCGCATAGGAATCCTCGATGGTCATCTCCGGGTAGCGCGCGGTCAGGCGCGGCACCGGGGTGCGGGTCCGTTTCGCTTCGAGCAGCTCATCGGCCACCGCCCGGATGGTCTGTTTATCTAGCACGGCGGTTTCTTTCTGTTCGTGGTGCGGCGTGTTCGGAGGGTACGACGACGACGGGCCGGCTTCGGCGCCGCCGTCGGGCTGTTCTAAAGCCGGGCGGTTCAGAGCTGGGTGCCGATCTTGAAGCCCTTCGCGGGCTTACCCGCGGAGCTGCCGCCGCCGTCGTCGGGGCGGGTGTAGGAGAAGCCGTCTGCGCCAATGGTGACCGCCATTTCGGAGGTTTCGGTGCGGGTGGTGAGCGGCTGCGGGTTGCCGTCCAGGTCCAGGACCAGGGAGGCCTCGGTGTACCAGGACGGGACCACGGGGTTGCCCCACCAGTCGCGGCGCTGGTTGTCGTGGACGTCCCAGGTGATGGTGGGGTTGTCCGGGTCGCCGGTGTAGTAGTCCTGCGTGTAGATCTCGATGCGGTGGTCGTCCGGATCGAGGATGTAGAGGTAGAAGGCGTTGGAGACGCCGTGCCGGCCGGGGCCACGTTCGATCCGATCGGAGATGCGCAGGGCGCCCATCTTGTCGCAGATCTGGATGATGTTGTGCTTTTCGTGGGTCGCGAAGGCCATGTGGTGCATGCGCGGACCGTCGCCGCCGGTCAGGGCGGTGTCGTGCACGGTCTGCTTGCGGTGCATCCAGGCGGCGTAGGTGACGCCGTCGGAATCCTTGATGTCCTCGGAGACCCGGAAGCCGAGGTCCTCCAGGTAGGCGCGGCCGCGGGGCACATCGGGGGTGACCTGGTTGAAGTGGTCCAGGCGGACGAGTTCCCCGGCGGAGTAGAGATCGTAGCGCTGGGTGAGGCGTTCCACGTGCTCGGTTTCGTAGAAGAACTCGTAGGGGAAGCCCAGCGGGTCCTCCACGCGCACGGAGTCTCCGATGCCCTTAGTGAAGCCGTCCTTCCGGCGCTCGGTGCGGCAGCCCAGTTCCTTGTAGTACGCCTCGGCCACGTCCACGTCCTCGGGGGTGCGGACGCGGTAGGCCAGGGCGGCGACGGCGGCGACCGGGCCCTTGCGCAGCACCAGGTTGTGGTGGATGAACTCCTCGAGGGAGCGCAGGTAGATGGCGTCGTCGTCCTCTTCGGTGACGTGCAGGCCGAGGACGTCCACGTAGAACTTCCGGGACCGTTCCAGGTCGGTGACCACCAGGTCCGTGTAGGCGCAGCGGACAATGTCCGGCGGGGCGATGCTCGGGGTGGGGATGCGGTTTTCGATGTCCATGGTTTTGCTCCTTTGCAAAAGGCGGGCGAAGTGTCGGTGACGCTTAGCCGTCGACCTTGGCGGCGTCGTCGGTCCCGAACTTGGGGGTGTGGACCTCGCCCAGGGTGATGTGCACGGCCTGCTGGTCGGTGTAGAAGTCGATGGAGCGGTAGCCGCCCTCGTGGCCCAGGCCGGAGGCCTTCACGCCGCCGAACGGGGTGCGCAGGTCGCGGATGTTGTGGCTGTTGAGCCAGACCATCCCGGCCTCGGTGTTCTGCGCGAAGTTGTGCGCGCGGGTGAGGTCTGAGGTCCAGATGTAGGCGGCCAGGCCGTACTTGGTGTTGTTGGCCAGCTCCAGGGCTTCGGCTTCGGTGTCGAAGGGGGTGATGGCCACGACGGGGCCGAAGATTTCCTCCTGGAAGATCCGGGCGTCGGGGGCGACGTCGGCGAAGACGGTGGGGGCGATGTAGTTGCCCTCCTTCAGGCCTTCGGGGCGTCCGCCGCCGGCGAGCAGGCGGCCTTCGGTCTTGCCGATCTCCACGTAGGAGGCGACCTTCTTGAAGTGCTCCGGATGCACCAGTGCGCCGACCTGGGTCTTCGGATCGTGCGGGTCGCCGACGACGATGGTCTTTGCGCGGGCGGCGAAGCGGGCGCAGAACTCGTCGTAGACCGGGCGTTCGACCAGGATGCGGGAGCCGGCGGTGCAGCGTTCGCCGTTGAGGGAGAAGACGCCGAACAAGGCGGAGTCGATCGCGGCGTCCAGGTCGGCGTCAGCGAAGATCACGCAGGGGCTCTTGCCGCCCAGCTCCATGGACAGGCCCTTGAGGTTCTCGGCGGCGTTGCGGAAGATCGTCTGCCCGGTGGTGGTCTCGCCGGTGAAGGAAATCAGCGGCACATCCGGGTGCTTCACGAGGGCGTCGCCGGCTTCCTCGCCGAGGCCGTTGACCAGGTTGAACACACCGGCCGGAACGCCGGCGTCGGTGAAGATGTCCGCCCAGAGCGAGGCGGACAGAGGAGTGAATTCGGCGGGCTTGAGCACCACGGTGTTGCCGGTGGCCAGCGCCGGGGCGAGCTTCCAGGACTCCAGCATGAACGGCGTGTTCCAGGGGGTGATCAGGCCGGCGACGCCGATCGGCTTGCGGTTCACATAGTTGATCTGGCTGCCGGGGACCTTCATGGCGTCGTCGAACTGGGCCACAATCAGGTCCGCGAAGAAGCGGAAATTCTCCGCGGCACGCAGGGCCTGGCCCCGAGCCTGGGTGATGGGCAGGCCGTTGTCGAAGGTTTCCATTTCGGCCAGGCGTTCTTCCTGGGCTTCGACGGCGTCGGCGATCTTGTTGAGGATGCGGGCACGTTCGCGCGGCTTCATCTTCGGCCACGGGCCGTTCACGAAGGCTTCGCGGGCGGCGGCGACAGCGGCGTCGATGTCTTCCTTCTGCCCGGCGGCGGCAGTGGCGTAGGTGGAGTTGGTGACCGGATCCAGCACGTCGAAGGTGGCGCCGCTGGCGGAGTCGACGAACTTGCCGTTGATGAAGTGCTGGATATGGGTGGGGAGGTTCTCGGGGACGAAGTGCGTGGTCATGGGTGTTCCTCTTTCGTCGGTGAAGTCTTGGAAGTTCTAGATCGGCGAGGGCGGCTGGTGGCTCTGGGCCAGGAAGGCGTTCAGGGTGTTGGTGCGGTGCGCGCGGGCGGCGTGCTCGACGTCGGCCGCTACGGCGTGTGTCTCGATCAGGTCCAGCAGGTGGTCGTGTTCCGCGACCGAGGCGTGCGCCCGGTCCGGGACGTAGCGGAAGACGGAGGAGCGCATGCGGCCCAGCCGGTTCCAGCCGCGGTGGACCAGGTCCAGGATGTGCGGATTGGGGCAGCGGGCGTAGAGCAGGGCATGTAACTCGGTGTTGAGGGCGGTGAAGCGGACCGGGTCGAAGTTGCCCAGGACCTCGCGCATCTGGTTGTTCAGTTCCCGGGCCTTAGCCAGTTCCTCGGCGCTGATGTCCGGGGCGGCCAGGGCGGTGGCGGCACCTTCGATGATGCTGAGGGTCTGCATGGTGTGCAGGTACAGGTCCGGGTCGATGCCGGCCACCGTGGCGCCGACGTTGCGGACGAAGTGCACCAGTCCTTCTGCTTCGAGCCGGCGGATAGCTTCGCGGACGGGGACCACGCTGAAGCCCATCTCGGTGGCGATGCCGCTGAGTACCAGGCGGTAGCCGGGGACGAGTTCGCCGCCGAGGATGCGGTCCTTGATTTGCTGGTAGGCCTGCTCGGACTTGGACCCGGTGCCCGTGGCGGTGCTGGCGGCGGTGCTGCTGGCGGGGCCGGTCACGCTGCTCATGCCTGTTCCGCTGCCCAGGCCTCGTACTTTTCCTTCCAGGCGGCGTTCATCGGGTAGAGCCCGTCCACGCCGTGGCCGGCCCGAACCATTTCTGCGATGAACTCTTCCTGGTGTTCCTGCTTCAGACACGCCTCCACCAACTCCTCGGCCATGGCCGGCGGGATGACGAGGATACCGTCGTCGTCGGCCACGATGATGTCGCCGGGCTGCACGGTGGCGCCGCCGCAGGCGATGGTGAGGTCGGTGTCCCAAGGGACGTGCTTGCGGCCGAGGACGGCGGGGTGCGGGTTGGCGCAGTAGACGGGCAGGTCGATGCCGGCCACGGTGGAGTAGTCGCGGACGCCGCCGTCGGTGATGATGGCTGCGGCGCCGTTGTGCTTGGCGCGCAGGGCGAGGATGTCGCCCAGGGTGCCGGTGCCCTTTTCGCCGCGGGCTTCCATGACCAGGATTTCGCCCTCGCCCACGGAGTCGATAGCGCGTTTCTGCGCGTTGTAGCCGCCGCCGTGGGACTTGAAGAGGTCCTCGCGATCGGGGACGAAGCGCAGGGTGCGGGCGGTGCCGACCACCTTGCGGCCGGGGCGGGTGCCGGTGAGGCCGTCGATGGAGACGTTGTTCAGGCCGCGGGCGCGCATCTGCGAGGACAGGGTGGCGGTGGCGACGGATTCCAGCCGAGCCTTGAGCTCCGGGGTCAGGGTTTTCTGCTGGTCCTCGGTGGCGTGCGGGGCGAGGCCGGCCTTTTCCGCGGACCCCCAGGCTTCCTCGCGCTGCTTGTCGTCAATCCGAGGCTGCGCGCCGAAGGAGGCCAGCGGCGTGATGCCGTCGGTGACGGTAGTGGCAAGGCGGCCGGTGGTCTTATCGGTGCCGGGCACGTCGACTTCGACTTCGAGGCGGTCGCCGGGGACGGCCACGGAGGCGCCGGCGGGAGTGCCGGTGAGGATCAGGTCGCCCGGTTCCAGGGTGAGCAGCTGGGAGAGGTCGGCCACCAGCTGGGCGAAGGGGAAGAGCAGGTCCGCGGTGGTGTCATCCTGCGCGAGTTCGCCGTTGACCCAGGTGCGGACGCGCAGGGCGGCGGGGTCGACGTCGGCCGCGTTGAGGATCGCGGGGCCCACGGGGGTGAAGCCGTCGCCACCCTTGGAGCGGAGGTTGGAGCCCTTGTCTGCCCAGCGCAGGTCGTACACGCCCAGGTCGTTGCTGGCGGTCACTCCCCCGACGTAGCTCCACGCGTCTTCGACGGTGACGCGGCGGGCGGTCTTGCCGATGACCAGGGCGATTTCACCTTCGAAGCCGAGCAGTTCGCAGCCGGCCGGGCGCTCGACGGCGCCGCCGGTTAGGGCCAGGGAGGAGCTGGGCTTGAGGAAGTAGGAGGGCTGTTCCGGGGTGCGTCCGCGTTCTGCCGCCCGCGAGGGGTAGTTGATGTGGACGGCGATGACCTTGCCGGCCTGCTTCAGCGTGTCCGTGGTGGCGTCGTTGCCCATGTCTCTCCTGGATCAAGTACGAAATCGTATATGATGAGAGTGACATGTGGTGTAAGTCACGTCAAGGGGTCTTGAAAGACATATAAGGCTGACGCAGAACCCCGGGGAAGCCCGGGGCACTCCCTCGTAGAAAGCCGTAAGACCGACCCAGATGGTTTCTCCCGCATCACATCCCTACCGCTTGAAAGATACGTTGTGCACATTCACTGAATGAAGTCCCGAACCGACGAATTTAATGGGTCGGGCTTCGCCAGGGACATCCCACTGCTCAACTCCGGGTCCGTTACGGTCCCACTTTGTGAAGGATACGTATGTTGTCCTGGCCCCGGGAGCTATAGGCCGAAGCTTTCGGGCGAGTAGTGAAGCGAAAGCATGATCATGTGTCGTTACAACCAACTGGCGGAAAGGAAGAATTTTACGAAGCAAATCAACCAATCCGAGCAGGTGGACGTCGTCGAGGTTCTGTAAGGGGTCATCCAAGACCAAGGCTTTCATATGTGCCGGCGAGAACCCCAAGTTGAAAGCCAGAAATATCGAAACTGCAAGAGCATTAGCTTGGGACGTGGACAGCGTTTCCCCAGGAGCCCCAACATCGATCTTCGATTCCTCGTCGCGAAGCACCGGCGTTAGACGGTGCTTCCCCCTAAAACTGCGGGTCGTTATTCCTACTGATCGGAACGTCGGATGTGGATCGATGGCTGAATAGAACTGACCAAGGAGCGGCTGGAGCTGGGACAACCTCTCAGAGACGAACTTGTCAGCATCAGCTTTAACCAGTTCAAGCAAAGAGGCCGCAACATCGTTGGTATGCCGTCGAGCGGCGATGTCGCTTTCCTTAGCATCCAAGGTGTGGCGGATTTCGGATGCTTCAGCCATAATCCGATCTCGACGCGACTTAGTCGTTCGAAGCGCAGCAACAGCCTCGAATTGTCCACCAGCTTCAGACGCGCGCCTGATCTGATCCCTACGAAGGGTTAGATACTCCAGTTCCATTCGAATTCGGTCTAGCCCGCTGGTGACATCCAAGGCCTGCACAGTATCAACTCCGGCAGTCCTCAAGACCTCACGAAGGCGCTCCTCACGATGCTGCCGGGCAGCGAGTGCGGCGGCCCTACGTTCCCGAATCCCCCGTTGATCGTCTGTAAGCTGACGGAGCAAGAGGTCGGCTTCGCGCACTCGCTGCTTCGCTGAGTCCAACTGCACTCGTTCGCGGTTTACGCTCGTCCTGAGTCTCACGTCTTCCGAGTCAGCAGCCATTAGCTCGAGGCGGGCGCGATACCGCTCTGCTGCTACGGATTGCCCACACGCCGCACAGTGGTCGGAGACATGCCGCAACAGAATGTTGGCCATGTTTGCCATGTCTTCCCGCAGCGACTCCGCTCGCCTCAAAACGTCTTCTGCCTCTATTACCGCCTCCTGGAGGGCAGCTGCCTGAGTCTCAGCCTCGTCTTTTTGCATGGAAATCGCTATTATCTCAGCGGCGATATTCTCCATCGTTGAGTCATCAGGATAATCCGGAAGTGGAACACTGAGCTCGCCCTGGATGGCGGTGAGGGCGGACACCTTCTGTTCGACCTCGCTACGATCACGGGAAAGACTGGTTCGCAGTCTGCTTAACGATTCCTCGGTGAGCTCCGCGTCACCGAGATCAGATAACCCTCTTAGGTCCAGAGCTCGAACCTCCTTGAGCCAATCTCGCCAATGCGCTTGCACCTCAGGTCTGTCTGCGCTTGCAATTTCGGATTCAAGTATCTCAAGGCTCGCTTTCAAGTCCTCGAGTTTTCCCCGCTCATCAGCCAATGCGGTGTCTGCTTGGTTGCTAGCCTTTACCCAAGCAACTTTTTGAGACTGCAATCCGTCCGCGAATTCACGTAGCCGCCCGGCTCCAACCATTCTTGCGACGGCATCAAAGCGCTCCGTGTCTTCCCGTACCGTCAAGAACTCCCTCAAAGATTCTTGGCGGAGGTAAATAGAATCTATAAATGAATTAACGACCGTTTCAAAATCTTCGTCCGATTCGCTTCCAGCGAGTTGTCGACGCAACCAGCCTTCCGCCTCTTGACCGCGCCAAACCCTATTGTCGAGACGTACGCGAAGGGGACATTTCTGCTTGCGCGGATCCGATTCATCGGGGTTGTCGACAGATCTAACCACACTCGCAGATTCTCCATCAAAATCTACTTTTAGTTCTACGGACGTCGTGCCCGACTTTGTGTACAGGTTTTGGGGTCCTTGGCTCCCCGGACTCTTTCCAGAAAGAACCCACGCTATCGCGTTGCAAATCGTTGTCTTCCCGTATCCATTTGCGCCGACAACTATTACGACGTCGGCATCAAGGTCAACGCGAATCTCACTCGCGACTCCACCAAATCCGACGATTACGATTTCTTTCAGCCTCATGCTCTGAACTCCGTTTCGTGTGAAGCACCGAGGAGTCTGTGGAGAACCTCAAGTGTTGACATTCCTGATTCGAAGGCGTCAACCATTGCAGGAATATATGCAACTGCATTGGGGTACGACGATAAACGACTGGAGAGTAAGTCAAGCGGGTCTAACCGACCGTTACCTGGATCAACATTTAGGTCAAGGACAGGTGCTAGGGCTCGGCGAATATGAGGTGTTACTTCCAAGGCATCGGAGACACTTCGGGGAAGATCGTCGCCCGTAATAATTAGCTTACGAACCCGTCTCGTATCCGACCGAATGCGCGCGACATCAGCTACGAGGTCATCCGGAATACCATCCAGTGCGACCAACACCAAGTAGCCATCCCACGACTTGGGATCAGTGTTTACTATGGTCGCCCCAAGGAATTCGATGACCGCATCCTGGGCACGTCCCCAGTTGCTGACGAGGCTTGGGACTGAGTCGAAGGCCCAAATGGCTATTATTGAATACTCATCTTCAAAGGCTGCGGACCCCTTTGGCCATGTCTCTAGGTATCGCATTGGGTCTACACGAACCATATTTGATTCGGTAAACAATCGCGTAATCTCAGCAAGTAGAGACTCGTTAGTAACGACCTTGTTAGTCATCGCATGATCCCGTCAATAGTAGCCGCGACTTCGCTGAGTGGGGCGTGAAGGAATTCATCAACGAACAAGGGAAAGAGTGTATCCGCTCCTCTAATAAGGTCACCGGAATTGCTCGCTCTTATCAAGTCATCCACCCCAGACAAATCCACGTTTGAATTAGTTGCCCCCGCAACCATGACTATGCCGGTACGATTCTGGGGGGCCAGACCCTCGTTACGGTTGCGGACCTTGGTGCTGATCCCCGCCCAGGAGTTCAGACCCTTGCCATGTGCCATACCGACGACCATGGGAGCGCCGTGGGCGGGGTTCACTTTAAACCTGCCATGGTCATCAAGCTCGACTGACGTTGCACTTAAGGCTGTCTTCAACCTGTCCAGGCCCAATAGAAGATGCGCGATGTGTTGGCGCCGCGCAGAATCGCCTTCCGCTGTGTACTTGCTGGTCTCCAGCAGCCACGTGGAGCGCGCGCTGCCAAGTTTCAACAAGTCAATATTTTCGAGGGGAGCAGTGACACTCCGCGTCTGCAAAGAGGCCATGCTGGGTTCATCTTTTGCGAGTTGCTCGTGCGCCTCGGTTAGATGATGCAGATGTTCCGTGGTTACTCGCTCGGCGAGCTTCTGCATGAATTCACCCCAGTAGAGCCCAACAGAGCCAGTGAGGTTCACACCCAGCGCCTCAGAGAATTTTGACTCCTGATTTCGATCCACCAAGAAGTATGAAGAGTTAGCTTTCGTCGTGAGGCGTGCAACGCTCTCCGTTAGGACATTGGCGGGACTGCCTAGACCAACGAAAATAACAATAGGAGCGGAGAGATTTGCAGCCGCGATAACGCTCTCCCATTTATCTCGCCACTCAGTGTCTAAGTCGTTCTTCCGCAGCACCCAGTCTTCTTCATTTTGATTGACGCTGCGGTGGAGGTAGATAATAGAATGAGCACTCAACTTCGCATGCTCGTCGGGCCCCTCGACAAAGGTGACTTCGGACCTATTTCCTAGTTCGGTAAGTGCATTCTGAAAGGCAAGGTCATAGTTTAGGGAAATTACATGACGGAGAGCCCCCTCAATAAGCAGAGCGGCCGCGATTAGATGACCCACATTGGGTCTTGCGGTCCTCCACGAATCCTTGGGCAACCGACTGGTCAGTGGAACCTGGGACCCGTGCTTTGCGTACACTACATCGGCGAGGACAGAGAGGTCGTCCGGGTCATTACAGTCTCCTCGCTTCAGCAGACCGTCAGCAACGAGCCGCCGATGAGCCTCCCTCGAGTAGTGCGAACCACTCTCAAATCCTGTCGGTTGCTCCATCGAAACGCCTGCACCGACGACTAAGACCACTCGGCTTCCGGCTGCGTCAGTGATTTGTCCGAGAATTTCCGGCGGAATAGCAACCGTGGTTCCGTCCACAGCAACTACCTGAGATGTTTCGGTCACTCTTCCCCCATGACTCTGATGCAGGTGAACACGACGAATACGCGATTAAGTGTAATAAGTCAGACAGTCTAACCGGTTGAACCACATTTTGAACCTGCACACTGCGTTAGGTCGATAAAGGCCAGTCACCCAGCTAATAACAAGGTGTGAGATCTAGTCGCAAAGTCATGGGTGGCTTCATCGCACCGATATCGCCGCCGGACCCGATAGTCTCCGTGTGCGGTCTTTGTTGCAAAATCTCCAATTGCTGCGCTGCGGTCAAGACAACGGCTCGGCCCTCGCGAGTCCTCACCTAGGGACTTCGGTTCCCGGTCGCCAGTCAACGCGGTGTGTGACATTGACCTTGCCTCGGAATAGGCAAGGCCTTTCACGTGGTTGTCGCTGGATAGACAAACTTCAGCTCAATGGAACCTTCCTGCGGGCGCGCAACAGAAAGAACCACTTGAAACTCTTTACCCCCCTCACCGTCGGCGCCATGGAACTGCCCAACCGCCTCGTCATGGCACCGATGTCCCGCGTACGCGCCGACCGCAACGGCGTGCCCACCGACATCATGGTCGAGCACTACCGCCAGCGCGCATCCATGGGCCTGATCATCACTGACGGCATCTACCCCTCCTTCACCGGCCAGGGCAACGCCCTGATGCCCGGCCTGGTCACCGAGGAACACGTCGCCGGCTGGAAGCGCGTCACCGACGCCGTGCACGCCGCCGGCGGCCGGATCGTCGCCCAGCTGATGCACTCCGGACGCGTCGCGCACGAGAACATCAACGGCGGCCGCCCCGTCGTCGCCCCCAGCGCCATCGCGGTTGAAGGCATGGCACACACCTACGACGGCAAACAGCCCTTCCCCGTGCCGCACGCCCTCACCGAAGCCGAACTCCCCGGCGTCGTGCAGGACTTCGTCTCCGCCGCGCGGAATGCCATGAAGGCAGGGTTCGACGGCGTGGAGCTGCACGGTGCCAACGGGTACCTGCTGCAGGAATTCCTCTCCCCCGTCTCCAACACGCGCACCGACAACTACGGCGGATCGCCGGAGAATCGTGCCCGCCTGGTCATCGAGGCGTTCCGTGCCGTGGCCGAGGCCATCGGCGCCGAGCACACCGGCATCCGCATCTCCCCGGAGCACAACATCCAGGGCGTGCTGGAAACCGACCGCGCCGACGTGACCGCCACCTACACCGCCCTGGTGGACGGCATCGCCGATCTGAAGCCGGCGTACCTGAGCATCCTGCACGCCGATCCGGCCGACGAGATGGTCCAGGGCCTGCGCCACCGGTTCGGCGGACCGGTGCTGATGAACACCGGCTTCGGCTCGGTCACCACCCGCGACGACGCCGTCATGCTGCTCGAAGAGAACCTGGCCGACGCCGCCGTCGTCGGCCGTCCCGTGATCGCCAACCCGGACCTGGCCCGCCGCTGGCAGGAGGACCACCCGCTGAACGAGATCGACCAGGCCACCGTCTACACCGACGGTGCCGCCGGCTACACGGACTACCCGGAGCTGGCTCCAGTTTCCTAGCCCGACCGAACGACGACGGCAGGCCTTCCGCACGATGCGGGAGGCCTGCCGTTCCGTCGGTGCGGGGGAATCACGCCGTTGACGCGGCACGAACCAAGGGCAGACTGGCCAACCGCAGTGCGGGACTCCCGCACTTCCGTTGCTATGCTCGCGATAGATAGATAAGACAGAAACCGATTGGGGGTCGGGAAGCCGCATGGCTGACGACCACCGGCTCCACCGAAGCGGGCGAGCACAACTGCTTTCATACGGTCAGTCATAACACTGCTCCTAATCAGGATTGCTGCCCTGCGCCTGTCGCTCTGGCGCGGGGAACTAACGCTGTATCAAGGTGCCGGGGTGAGCACAGGCCCGGTATGCCGCGTGCGGTACCAGATCACCCCTGTGATTACCGCCAACAGGACCACGGGGATAAGGAAAGCCATGGAACCCACCCCGGAAGAGCGATCTGTCGTCGCATTGAGGTCGGCGTGAAGCGCAAGTGCCAACATCAGGCCAAGAGAATTATTGGCCGCGTGCAGCACGACTGACGTCTCAAGACCACCCGTACGCCATGTGATCAGCGCGAAGGTGATGCCCACGGCCAAGAACTGAAGATTGAGCCAAAGGTCGGTGGACAGGTGGATCGTCGCGAACAGCACCGAAGAGACGACCACCCCCAAGGCCAGGGCTGAGCGAGGGCTTCTCCCCCAGCTAGCAGCCACGCGAAAGATCAGCCCCCTGAACCCGTACTCTTCGCCCGCGGTCTGCAGCGGCACGATCAAGACCGTGACCACGAACATGAAGAGGAGGTCGCCTACGGCCCAGTCGGTCATTACGGAAGGCTGAAGAATAGTCAGGACGGTCATATAAACGGCCCAGACGGGCACAAGAACGAGTACTGCCCGACCCAGCACTGCCGCTCGGAACACTCCGGTAACGGAATGCATCGTGCGCCCCTTGACACCGTAGAGCCAGCGCTGGATGAGCATGCTCCACGGAATGAGTAGCGCGCTCGAGGCGAAGGTACCAGCCAGCGTAACGGTCGTGAATTCCGTGCCGCCAGTGACAATGCTGTCTCGGCCAAGCAAGAGATCAATCTGTCCACTGATCTGCGCGGCGACGGCACCAAATCCCAGCAATCCTCCAAAAAGAAGCACGATGGCAAGAATGCCACGCGGTATTCCGCGTCCTTTGGTTTTCCGGTCGAGCACCCGGTGGTACGGGGTGCCAGCCGGGATGTCTCCCCCGGCGCGGCTGGTGTCGTGATCGGTATCGCGGAGTGTGGATACCTGGTTGATGACATTCTCATTAGGACCCATGGCTGGCCTCTACTTTCGTGTTGTGTGTGGCGAGATGGCCCGGTTCAGCGGTGGCGGAGCCGTCGCGGGGCGAACCTAGGAAGGTGCGCAGGGCGTCATTGACGTCGTCGGCATGCGTCCAGAGCAACCCGTGAGGGGCGCCCTCCACCTCGACGTAGTGAGCAGCGGGCAGTGACCGGGAGAACCGGCGGGCCGTGTTGTCGATGGGCAGGATACGGTCGGCAGTGCCGTGCAGGATCAACACCGGCTTCCCGCTCCGGCGCACTGCTTCGACATCACGCCGAAAATCCTCGATCCACGAAGAGACGACGGCGTAGGCCGCCACCGGGGCGCTGGAGATTGCGGTGTTCCAGCTGCCGCTCACCGCCTCCTGGCTGACCCGGGTACCGAGGTTCTCGTTGAGGTTGTAGAAGTCTGAGAAGAACTGCGTGTACCAGGCGTACCGGTCGCTCCTGGCCGCAGCTTCAATTCCATCGAACACCGCCCGCGGCACGCCCTCGGGGTTGTCTTCACGCGCAACAAGGAAGGGCTCCAGCGAGGCGAGGAATGCAAGCTTGGCCACCCGCTCGTGGCCATACTTGGCGACATAGCGAGCGAGCTCGCCGGTCCCCATCGAGAAGCCCACCAGGACGACGTCCTGCAGATCCAGGGCCTCCAGCAGGATGCTCAGGTCGGCGGCAAAGGTGTCGTAGTCGTAGCCGACACTGACCTTCGATGACTGGCCGAAGCCGCGCCGGTCGTAGGTGATGACCCGGTACCCGCTGGCCAGGAGCTCCCGTGCCTGATGCTCCCAGCTGTGTCCGTTCAATGGATACCCGTGAATCAGGACGACAGGCTGCCCCGCACCCTGGTCCTCGTAATACAACTCGATTGGCGTGCTGTTCTCTGATCCGACGCTGATAAACGCCATGGTCTTCCCTCTCGGTAGTGTGCCCAATGACATGAACGCCCCAGCCGGTGGAGCTCCGCCCCTGGGCCGCGGCTGTGCCGGGATCGGATACCCGTTCACGGCGACGTTGCCAGACTCCCACCGGCGTCGGCGCTCTCGCGTCGGTGGCGAGCACCTAGAATCGGCCACCAGGCATTACCTAGAACGGCGACAGCAACCAAGAAGGAACAGAGCTATGCCGCGCTGCTACCAGGCCCCGTCCGCCGCGCCGTCGGACCCCGCGGCTAGGCTGGAGGAATGGCAACAGTAATCCTCGTGCGGCACGGCCGGACCCCCGGCGTCGAACTCGACGCCGCCCGGCGAAGCCACCGTCACCGTTGCCGACGTTGCGGCACTGCTGGCTCCGGTGGAATGGACCATTAGGTCCGCCGACACGCAGTTCCGCACCGTCACGGCGCCGGACGGACAGACCGTCACCCTGCCCGACGTCGTTGTGCAGGCCGCGCGCCGGAGCTAGAATCCCCCGCCGAGCTACGCCACCCTCCAGGACCCCGTGCCCGAGCTCGCCGTGTGGCCGCACCTAGCCGTCGCGCCAGGAACCCCGCAGAACCTCGATGCCATCCAGCAGAACGTCCAGCCCGACGGCGAACTCGGTGTCGTAGTCGTAGCCCTCCTTGGCTAGCTCCTCCACCACTTCGAGCAGGTACGGATACCGGGCAGCAGCCTCCGCCGACTCAGCATCGCGGGTGGCAGCGGCGGCCTCGGCCGACTCTTCCGGGGTCTCGAAGGACAGGGTCTCCTGCTGCAGCGCGAAGCCGTACACGTAGGCGTCCAGCAGGCTGGTGACGTGGACGGTGGTCCGGAAGGAAAAACCGTTCTCCCTTAAGCAGCCCAGCAGCGTGTTGTGTTGGCGCAGGCTCTCCGGGCCCGGGCGTCCTGCTGCTTCCATCCGCCCCACCGCCCAGCGGTGCCGGACCAGTGCGGCCCGGAGGGAGACGGCACGGTCCCGCATGGCCTGCTTCCAGCCGTGCCCGGCGTCAGGCTCCGTGACCTCGCTCCAGACGAGATCCACCATGCCCTCGAGCAGTTCCTGCTTATTGGCCACGTGCTTATACAGCGCCATGGGAACCACACCGAGTTCCTGGGAGAGGGTGCGCATGGTGAAACCCTCGATACCCACCTGGTCAGCCAGTTCGACGCCGGCGCGGAGTACGGCTTCCCGGTTCAGGCGCGGTCGGGACACGGGCGGCTGCTGCCGGTCCTTGGGTTCCTGCGGCAAAGCGGCCACCTTCCTGGGAATTGATGCTTGACAGAGTGTACGTCATACACCTACGTTCATCGCATGTGGTGTACGAAGTACACCTTTGGCCGACAGGGAGCACCATGCAAGCCTCCAACCGGACCGCCCGGACCGCCGGGATCCTTTTCCTCCTCACCTTTGTCTCGGCCATCGCCGGGGCCGCACTGTACGCACCGCTGCTCACCGACCCGAACTACCTCACGGGGCCCGGTGCGGACACCCGGATACTGCTCGGCGCGGTCTGCGAACTGGTGCTGATCATCACGAACATCGGCACCGCCGTCGTATTGTTTCCCGTCCTCCGCCGCTACAGCGAGACCGCCGCGGTTGGCTATCTCGCGGCCCGGATTGTGGAATGCACATTCATTGCCGTCGGCATCCTCAGCGTGCTCACCGTGGTGACGCTGCGGCAGACCGCCGGTGCCGACGCCGCTGAGTACCTGCCCGTGGCCCGGGCACTGGTGGCAGTGCATGGCTGGACATTCCTGCTGGGCCCGGGCTTTGTGGTCGGGATCGGGAACGGACTACTGCTCGGCTTCCTGATGTACCGCTCGCATCTGGTGCCGCGGCCGATGGCATTGTTCGGTCTGATTGGCGGTCCGCTGATGTCGATGTCCGGTATTGCCGTGCTCTTCGGAGCCTATGGGCAGTCCTCGGTTCCCTCTGCCCTGGCCACCCTTCCCGAGATCATCTGGGAGGCCTCGCTGGGGATCTACCTGGTGGTGGTCGGCTTCCGCCGGCCGCGGAACACTGGAACAACCGAAGCCACCCTCGAACAACCTCATGTCTTGGGGAAGCTCGCGAACGAGCACTCCTAAGGTGGTCGGACGCACGCCTGCGGTCACCCTGTTTGAACTGGCCGACGGCGCCATCCGCCCCTGACGATCGGGCCCTAGCAACAACCTATTCCGGCTGACCCGCACCGACAACTACGGCGGCTCCCCGGAGAACCGCGCCCGGATGGTCATCGAGACCTTCCGCGCCGTGGCCGAGGCCGTCGGCGCCGAGCACACCGGCATCCGCATCTCCCCGGAACACAACATCCAGGGTGTGCTGGAAACCGACCGCGCCGACGTGACCGCCACCTACACCGCCCTGGTGGACGGCATCGCCGACCTGAAGCCCGCCTACCTGTCCATCCTGCACGCCGATCCGGCCGACGAGCTGATCCAGGGCCTGCGCCACCGCTTCGGCGGCCCGGTGCTGCTGAACACCGGCTTCGGCTCGGTCACCACCCGCAGCGACGCCGTCATGCTGCTCGAGGAGGACCTGGCCGACGCCGCCGTCGTCGGCCGCCCCGTGATCGCCAACCCGGACCTCGCCCGCCGCTGGCAGGAAGACCACCCGCTGAACGAGATCGACCAGGCTACCGTCTACACCGACGGTGCCGCCGGCTACACGGACTACCCGGAGCTGGCTCCCAACGAAGCACCCGACGCGCCCGCCTCGTCGAGTGAGGCCCACGCCACTCCTACGAGGGAGCAACCGAACTGAAAGGATTTGCCCGGTAGCGCAATGCTTCGCCGCGGATGTACCGCCCGACTTCAGCAGCGATGATTTCTGCCGCGTTCCGGGCAGTTTCCTTGCTTGAGCCCGCCAGATGTGGGGTCATAACGACCCCGGCCGTGGTGAGGAGCCGTGAGTCGCCGGAGATCGGCTCTTCGGGGAATACGTCAAAGGCAGCTCCGAAGAGCTGGCCGCGCTCCAGAGCGTCCAGCGCGGCATCGTAGTCGAGGAGTGCTCCCCGAGCGCAGTTCACCAGTATGGAACCTGCCGGCATGGATGCAATTTCCGCAGCTCCAATCATGCCCGCAGTCTCTTCCGTTGCGCGGGCGTGGAGGGACACAATCCGGGACCGTCTGAGCAGTTCAGGCAGATCCACAAGTTGCGCAGAGCCGACGTCTTCCTGACGGACGTAGGGGTCGTAGACGAGGACATCAGCACCGAATCCTCCGAGGATGCGGGCCACTTTCCGGCCGATGGCGCCGTAGCCGATCAGTCCGACGATGCTTCCCTCAAGTTCAGGCCCAACACGGTCATACATGTAGTAGTCGCCGCGCCACTGCCCTCCCAGGAGATCGCCGTGGGTCGACGGGATCCGGCGTGCCGCAGCGAGCATCATTGCAACCGTATGTTCCGCGGTGGCAGTGGAGTTCCGCCCCGGGGCGTACGTTATGGCTACTCCGTGCCGGGTTGCGGCCTCAAGATTGGCGTTGACGGGCCCCCCTCTGCCGATGCAGAAGAGACGCAGGTCGGGACAGGCTGAGAGCACCTTCTCCGTTAGTGGAGCCATTTGGGTTACACATATCTCTACTCCCTGCAGCGCCTGGATCAACTCGTCCTCAGTACCGGAGGCCTCATCCACCTCTCCGACCCGGCCGAAGGGTTGCACCGGCCAAGGAAGTGTTAGTTCGCTCAAGGTAACTCCGGCCGGAATCTGACGATTGATGGCGTCGACGAGCAGGCTGGCAGTCACGAAGTGATCACCAGCGGCCAGAATGCGCATATTCATGAAGCGTCCTTAATTGGAGGAGTTGCAGACAGGTTTGGCTACGGCATCAGCGTTGTACCTCAAAAGGGCGGGTTGTCCGTTGTTTAGCCTGAGTTCGGTCAGCGAGCAGTTTTTCAACTCTGGGAAAACCCGCCGATAGTTGGATGTGTTGATGCCCAGGTAGGTGGCCAGGGCGAGTCGGAGGACGGTGGAGTGCGCGACGACGAGGACACGGCCTGCAGGGGACCCGGCGCTGATCCCCCCGAGAATCTCGCAGAACCGGGACGCAGCGCGAGTTGGATCTTCTCCGCCGGGAAGGTGGTGCACCACCGGATCCTTTTCGAACGCAGCCAAGGACTCGGGGAATCGCTCCTGCATCTCGGCCTTAGTTAGTCCCTCTCCCTCGCCGAAATCAAGCTCGGCGAGCCGGGCGTCCGTGTTGAGCGGAAGGGACGCAGCGGTTGCGGCCTTCCGTGCTGTGAATTCCGCCCGGCTGAGCGGGGAGGACCACACTCCCGTCAGGGACGCCGTCGCTGCCCACGCGGCGAGCCGGTCGCCCTGGTTGAGTCCGTGCGGCGTAAGCGCTACGTCTGTCAGCCCCGCGTAGCGGTTCTCCGCATGCCAGACCGTTTCTCCGTGGCGGACCAAAAAGAAGGTAGTCATAAAGCTCTCCTTGCATGTGCTGCGACACCGCTGTCGAGCCACCCGCGGTTCTCCAGCGAGGCCAAAAAGACCAGATAAGGCGCCGCAAAGCGGCCGATGTAGTCTGTTCGCGGTGCAATGGTCTTCGTAACCCGCACCATGCGGCCGGCCATCTCGGCAGTGGTGCATCCCGAAACTCCTGCGGCAGCGAGAACGGCAGCACCTAACGCCGGTTCCGCACTATGGGGCAGGTGAATGTTCCTGCCGAGAACGTCAGCCCGTAGCTGGGACCAGTAAGAGCTTTTCGTTGCTCCGCCGGTGAACAGTAGTCGTCCGGAAGTGTCCGCCCCGAGGTAGTCGAGGTAGTCAAAGCACAGCCGTTCGACGAAGGCGAGGCCTTGGAGTACTGCGGCGTAGCGCTCCGCTGCAGTGGTGGGCGTGCCGATGGTGAACCCGTGTGCATCCGGCGCATTGAAAGGAAATCGCTCACCATTGGAAACGAGCGGGTAGGTGGTTGTGACGCCAGGATGAAACGGTTGGGCTGCATGTTCGAGTCTTGCGAGGTCGCTGGCCGGAAAATCACGGCTGATGACCCCGGCCCCCGAACTGGAGGCACCTCCGGGGAGCCATTGGCCGTCGGGGCCTTTATGGGAATAGACCACGCCGAGGGGGTCTTCGATGATGGTTTCGGACACGCCCTTGAGGACGAGCGTTGTTCCGACGACGGAATTCCAATCACCGGGTGTCACTGCTCCGGCGCCCAGCTGGGCAGCGCATCCGTCTGTGGCCCCAGCGACTATCGGTGTTCCGTAGGGAAGACCCGTCGACGCGGCGGCGTCTGCTCCCAGAGTTGCCAGTAGCGTTCCGGACCTGACAAGGGGTGGAAGGATACTGGGTGAGATTGCCAGGTTTTCGAAGACCGACGTAGGCCAGGTCTCACTAATGAGATCAGCACCGGACTTGAGAGCGCTGCTGAAGTCGGAGGCAACCAGTCGGCCCGCAAGCCGGCTGTTGATGAAGTCGGTTTGGTGCATCAGCCTCGTGTCGAGACGGCTCAGAATTTCGGGCTGGTTTGCCTGCAGCCACGCGAGTTTCGGAAGGGCCCAAGTGGCCTGCATCCGCTGGTAGCCTAGCTTCGCCCAGTGGCCCTGGCCTTTCGCATTGACAAGGTGAAGAACCTCAGTCGCGCGGCCATCGTCATACATCAGTCCCCGGGTTAGTGGCTTGCCGCTGGCGTCGGCCAACAAAATGGTGCCGGATGTTCCGTCAACGCAGACACCGTGGATCATGGCATTAGTCGAGGCAAGGACCCGCCTGATGGCAGCCGTAGCGGCTTCCCACCATTGCTCGGGATCTTGTTCGTGGCGGTTCCCGTTACGGCGGCTGTTCAGCGGTGACGAAGCGGTGGCGAGGATTTCGCCGTCGTCGGCCACTGCGCAGGCCCGCACACTCTGCGTACCGAGGTCGATCCCGAGCCAAGCGTCGACGGTGGAGGCAGTCATAGGGGCACCGATTGCTCGCGCATGCGCACCAGTAGCGGCCAGGTACCTCGGGCACTTTCACGCAACTCGAGGAAGTTCCGGTACAGCCGGTCGTAGAAACGTGCAGTCTCAGGTGACGGGTCGAAACTCGTGCTGATCCGCACATGTGCGCCGACTGCTGCCTCGATAGTGGATGCTGCCCTAGTGCTGGTGAGACCGAGAAGGTAGGCGCCACGAGCGCCGACCTCTGTATCGCTGAGTTTGCGAACAGGCACCCCGGTCATGTCGGCGATCAGTTGAAGCCAACGCGTGTTGTCGGCGCCTCCACCACAGACACGCAGCTCGGCAGGAGCGGGCCCGGCGGCCTCAAGACAGTCCCGAATAACGAAGGTGAGTCCTTCGAGGACTGCGCGTGCGACGTCTTCGCGCCGGTGCTCAAGGGACAAACCGAAGAAGCTGCCTCGGGCGGATAAGTCGAGGAAGGGCGCTCGTTCCCCCGCCGGCGAGAGATAGGGAAGGAAAATAAGCCCATTAGCACCGCGGGGGCTGTGATACGCCAACTCGGTGAATTCCACCGGGGTGCTGCAGTTGAGCACTGAGCAAGCCCACTGAATGACTTCTCCGCCAGCCAGAGTAGGCAACGCCCTTAGGTAACGCCCCTCGACTCCCAGCCCCACGGTGAGCCCGGCCGGCTCTCCCCCGGTATCAATCCCGTCAGTGACCACTTCCGTGCACAGGGTTGTTCCGAGGATGCAGCACGCCTGTCCGGGAAGGATCGCGCCAGCTCCAATGGATGTCGCTGCAATGTCATAGGACGCCATGATCACCGGGATCGATGGTGACAGTCCCAGGCCGGCCGCGACGTCGGCGCTGAGGGGGCGAGAACGATCGGTGTCGCTGAGGATGGCAGGCATGAGGTCTTTCGCCCATGGCATCTCATACGCCTCGAAGACTTCCGCGGAGTACTCGCGGGTGCGTATATCCATGAAGGGTGCCGCTCCGTCGGAGCCGTCGACTGCGCGGATACCCGTCAATTTGAAGAACAGCCAGCCATCGCACGTCAGTGACGACGTCGACGCCCTAAGCCGGCCGGGATCGTTCTTTCCGAGCCAGGTCAGGATGGCGTTCGGAAGTCCCGCGAATGTTAACGACCCATTCTTAATGAAGGCACGCTCCAACGTTCCTTCCCGCCGCCAAGCTTCGACGATGTCACCGGCTCGCCCGTCATTCCAGAGAATGGCCGGCCCCGTTGGCTCCCCGTTCTCGTCGATAAGCCAACTGCCATCGCCTTGTCCGGTGACCGCGAGGAAGTCGACGCGTGTTGGGAGCTGGGCAGCGACGTTTCTGATGCATTGGGACACTGCGTCCCAGACGACGCCCATGTCCTGTTCAACCCAGCCGGGATGCGGTCTGTTGACGGCCGCGGGGAGGCGTGCGACGACCATCTCCCTTCCTTCGTCGTCATAACCGACGGCCTTGATCATGGTGGTGCCCGCATCTACGGCTATTGCTGCCATGGTTCACTCCTCGTTGAGTCGACCCAACCGCTAGTTTCGCCAGAAAATCTTCAGTACCCCCGATGAGCAGTCACGCTTTACTTTTTTCGTCCTGATCGAGTGCAAACTGCGCCGTGCGGACATCAGTGATGAGTACGTCAGCAAGCCCGGATTTAAGCGTCGCAACCACTGCGCGTTCCTTGCCTGGACCACCTCCGATCAGTATTTTCTGAGGAATCTTCACCAGCTGATCCTTTGAGATTCCGGTGATACGTCCATCAAACCCAGGTACTTCCTTGCCGTCGGCATCCAATAACGTGGTGCCGACTTCGGCCACCACGCCAGATCGCAACAGTCCCTCGAGCTCTCCAAGCAGGCGGGCTTGATCCGCAAGCAAAGAGCTGTCAGGCCATCCCCCGATAGTCAGCACGGCCATGTCGAGCCGGCCCATGCGGTGTAGGGACTCTTTTACTGCAGGCTGCGTCGCGATGATGCTTCCTGCTGCCCTATTTGTTGCCACCATGGGCGCGTGAAGCGCATACATTTTCCCGCTCGCCACACTGCTCAACGACGTAATGGCCTGCAGGCTCTCCCCCACGTCATTCGTTGCCGTACCTGTCAGCTGCACAACGTCGCACGTGGGGACGTCGCGCACCTGTCTGCACATTTCGATAATCGTTCGTCCCGAACCCAACCCAACCACTTGGTCCTCCTCCACGAGTTCCATAAATAGTTTGGCGGTAACGGATGCGATCACAGATCGTGTCTGTTCGGCGTCGTATACAGGTGCCACCAGTACAAGGGCAGAAGACAGCCCGAAACGTGCTGCCAACCGCCGCGATAACTCAGGATCAATCGGATCACGCATCCGTGCTCGTACTTCAACCAGGCCCGCGTCTCTGGCACGTTGGACCATTCTGCCCACCGTGAACCGTGAGACCCCCAGCTCCTCGGCGATGTCGATGGTCGAGCGATCGTGTTGCAGATGCTGGAGCGCTGCATAAACGTAGCGCACCTGTTCTTCGATAGAGAGTGGTCTGCTCATTCGAGCATCCTTCCGGCTCATCTG
Organism: Arthrobacter sp. zg-Y919; assembly: GCF_030142045.1. Classification (NCBI taxonomy): domain Bacteria; kingdom Bacillati; phylum Actinomycetota; class Actinomycetes; order Micrococcales; family Micrococcaceae; genus Arthrobacter; species Arthrobacter sp. zg-Y919. The sequence continues at coordinate 2,840,213 of NZ_CP126242.1, forward strand.
AGTAAGTGTGATTAGCATTACACCAGTTTGGTCCCCGACGCATCGACGGCGACGCGTCGCACGAGGGATCACACCAAGCCAAAGGACACAGTCGATGAAAAATCACACAGGAAACTTCGGCCTTATAACGCGCGCTGCGATTGCCTCAATCGCAGCCGGTGCGCTCCTGACAGGGTGTGCCGCCAGTGAGGGACCTTCGGCAGAGGCTGAGGTCGAGTCGTTTGACTGGCGAAACTTCGAGGGACGCGAACTTAATCTCCTCATGAGCGAGCACCCGCTTTCCGCCTCCATTAAAAAGAACCTTCCCGAATTCGAAGAGAAAACCGGCATCAAGGTGTCCATCGAGACACTGTCCGAAACCGACTACATGGTCAAAACGTTGACCGAGCTGCAGTCAGAGTCCGGGTCTTACGACGTGTTCATGACGTCCCAGCCGATGAACTACCAATATGCGGCATCAGGATGGATCGAGGATCTGCAACCCTGGGTGGACGACGAGAAGCAGACCGCGCCAGATTACGACTTTGACGACTTCTACCCCGCCCTCATCGAGGCCGAACGGTGGGACACCACGGATTTCGGCGGTGCCGGGGAGGGAAGCCTCTGGGCGATCCCCGCCAACGAGGAAGGGTACGCACTCTTCTACCGCAAGGACATCTTGGAGGCGGCAGGCATTGAGGTGCCACAGACGATCGATGAGTTGATAGCGGCCGCGAAGAAGCTCGACGGAAGCGAATTTGAAGGCAAGGAGATTTCCGGGTTTGTCAGCCGCGGAGACAAGACGTACCCCACTCTGAACCCTTTCTCCACTTTCGCGGGAGCATACGGGGTGAAGGACATCACCGATGGAGTCGCCACCGTCAATTCACCCGAAGGCATCGAAGCCACTAAGAAGTGGGTCGAACTTATGGGTACCGCGCCGGAGGCGGCGAGCAGTTACACCTGGTACGAAGCACAGCAGGACTTCATCGCCGGCAATGCCGCCTTCTACATCGATGCTGACCACATGGCACCGGACTTCGAGCGCGAAGGCAGCGCCATCGCCGGCAAGGTCGGCTACGAGCTTCCCCCTGCAGGGCCCGAGGGGCGCGCATCCAGCTTGTGGCTGTGGTCGCTGGGCATGAACGCTGCTTCCGAGGAGAAGGGAGCCGCATGGCAGTTTATTCAGTGGGCTACGTCCAAGGAGATGCTTACGCAGGCCATCGGCGACGGAAACATGAACCCCACGCGCGTCTCTGTAGCGGAAAGCCCGGAAATGGCTGCCGCAACCGAAGGATGGGACGACTACAACGCAGTTTGGCAGGAGATTCTCGCCGAACACGCCGCGTGGCAGTATGCGCCGTCGTCTACTTGGCCCGAGGTGGGCGACCTCTGGGCGACGGCGATTCAGTCGGCAGTCCTCGGTGAAACCAGCGTAGAGGACGCGCTCGACGATGCGGCAACGAAGATAGACGCGGCCATCAAGTAAGGCGCCTGCCGGGGCCGGCGCCCCTGCGTCGGCCCCGGCCCGACCCGAAGAAAGCTCCAATGAAAAACAAGCCAGCTCTGCCATATCTCTTGGCCCTACCTGGGATCGCGATCTTCGTCGCCATGCTTTACCCGTTCCTGACTGGTGCCTGGTGGTCATTTAACTCCTACCGGCTCAACAGGGGAGATCCCGAGTTCAACTGGGGTCAGAACTTCGTATCGCTGTTCTCGACCGGCGAAGGACAACATGCAATCGGCGTCACGCTCACCTATGCCTTCGTCGTGGTAGTAGCCGAATGCGTCCTTGGGATTGGGCTCGCGATGCTTTTGAACTACGGCAGGTACGGCAACGCCTTTAGACTGCTAATCGTTCTGCCGTTGTTGCTGCCTCCCGTTATCGCTGCGCTTATGTGGAACGTCATGTTGACAGAAAACGGTGTGGTCAACTGGTTCTTGGAAGCACTCGGAAGCCAGAGGCTTTTGTGGCTCAGCGGGCCCGATAGCGCGCTCTGGTCAGTAATCCTGATCGACGTCTGGATCTACACGCCGTTCGTCGTCCTGCTGGCACAGGCGGGGCTCAAGAGCATCCCGTCGGAACTGCGAGAGGCTTCCGCCGTTGACGGGGCCGGACCGATCCGAAACTTCGTCTCGGTGACTCTGCCCATGCTCATGCCGGTCCTGATTGTCATCATCACCTTTCGCGGCATCGACTCGCTGAAAATGTTCGACATCATTTACACCACTACTCAAGGTGGACCAGTCGATGCAACCACCAATCTGCATGTGCTCGCGTACCTCGACGGAATTCGTAATCTCAACTTCGGTATGGCCATGGCCTCACTGATGGTCTTGTGGGCGCTGTGCTACCTCATTTCCTTCCTGCTCCTGAAGGCCCGCCGTAAGGAGGCCATGGCATGAGCACCACGCTTGAGCCGACCGCTCCACCGCAGAGCACTTCTAGTGCGCACGAAAACGCCAGCAAGCGCCGCCGACGCAAAAAGAGCTTTAAGCACGGGGCGGTCATTGCCCTCTTGAGCGCATGGACACTGTTTGCGCTGGCACCTATCGTGTGGATTTTCATGATGTCCCTGAAAACCCCGGAAGACATCATCTCCAACCCACCAAAGTTTTTCTTCCTACCAACCCTGGCGAATTACGCCGAAGTATTGAGCGGGCCCGAGTTTTTGTCCCCGTTCTTGAACTCTCTGATCGTCACCATTGGTGCCCTGGTGCTGACCTTGTTCATCGGATTGCCCACTGCCTACGCGCTGGCCCGGTTCAAATTCAAGGGTGGAGAGTCCATCGCCTTCGGCATCCTCTCCCTGCGATTCGCCCCTGAACTGCTGATCATCCTTCCGCTCTACCTGATCTATCAGAAGAGCAATCTGAACGACACCTATCTGGGGCTGATCCTTGCCTATCAGCTGGTGACGCTGCCGATGCTCGTATGGATGCTGCGATCCTTCATCGAAGACTTGCCGCGGGAGCTGGAAGAGGCGGTGGCCGTCGATGGCGGGACCCGGTGGACTGCCTTCCGACACGTACTTCTCCGCCTAATCGCGCCTGGTCTGGGAGCCAGCCTCATGCTGTCCTTCATCTGGGCATGGAACAGCTACACCCTCCCACTCGTCCTCAGCGGGAGAGATACCCAGGTCATCACCACGGGCATCCAGCAGTACATTTCCTTCCAATCAATCGATTGGGGGCCCATGGCAGCGGCGACCATCATCTCGCTGATCCCGGGCATCCTCTTCGCCCTCCTCTCTCTGCGCTGGGTCGTCGACGGCCTGACCGCCGGCACCGTCAAGGGCTAGGGACCCAACCACACACCTCTAGGAGTTCTCATGGCCACCCCTTCCACCATGCTCGCGAGCGTCCTGACTGAGCCCAAAAACATCCAGCTCCAACGCGTCGATCTGCCGCAACCTCAGTCAGGCCAGGTCCTAATGCGCGTTACCGCAATCGGCGTGTGCGGGTCGGACACGCACTTCTACGAAACCGGCGCAATCGGCGATCTCGTAGTTCACGGCCCCGTGGTCCTGGGACACGAAACTGCCGGTGAGATAGTCGCGGTAGGCGAGGGCGTCGACCCGCAACGCATTGGTACCCAAGTAGCCATAGAACCCCAGACGCCCTGCCGCAGGTGTGACTTCTGCAAGGAAGGCAGCTATCACCTCTGCACCGATATGCGCTTCTACGGCGCTTACCCAGTGGATGGGTCGTTTTCCGAGTACGCGCTCATCGACGATGATTTCGCTCATGCCGTCCCCTCCACAATGACTGCGGAAGAGGCTGCGCTGGTAGAGCCGGTGTCCGTGGCCATCCACGCCTGCCGCCGCGGTAACGTCACGGCTGGATCCAAAGTCCTGATCACCGGCGCCGGGCCCATCGGAGCCCTATGCGCGCAAGTGGCACGCGCTTTCGGTGCCACTGAAGTCGTTATCAGTGATCCAATCCAGCATCGGCGGGAATACGTGGCTGCCCATGGTGCCAGCAGCGTGCTTGACCCGACTACTGATGGACTGGAGAAGTACGAGAAACACTTCACGGTCTATATCGATGCATCCGCAAACGCCCGCGCCATCCTGTCAGCCTTCCCCGCCATCCGGCCTGGCGGGACAGCGGTGCTCGTCGGCATGGGTGGAGAGGAATTACTGGTTCCAATCGCCATGATCCAGCACCGCGAGATAACCCTCACTGGAACCTATCGCTACGTGAATACGTGGCCCACAGCGATCGAACTCATCTCGACAGGTGCCATTGAAGTACGATCGCTGGTGACAGGGCGCCTCGGACTCGATGCAGTCGAGGAAGCGCTGATGAAGGCGAAGACGGATCCAACCGCCATCAAGACCATGATTATTCCGTCACTGACAGAGTCCGCTCAGTGACCGGTGTCAGGAACGCACGGCGGCCCCGACCACCCGTTGCCGCCCTCTATGTCGACGAGTTGCTCTTCGACATGGACGGTACCCTCATCGATTCCATCGCCGCCGTCGAAGCTGCATGGAAGACTCTCGCCGAGGAAGAAGGGATAGCAGTGCCTTTCGGTGCCGAGTTCCATGGGCGGACCGCAACTGATCTGGTCCGTTCACTTGTTGTCCCGGACCGGTTTCGCGCTGTTGTCAGGCGGCTGGAGGAGCTGGAAAGTTCTCAGGTCGGGCCAGTTGTAGGTCTTCCTGGGTCCGCCGAGCTCCTCGCGCGGCTTCCCCCGAATCGCTGGTCCATCGTCACCTCTGCTGCCAGGCCGGTTGCTCTGGCACGCCTGGCAGCGGCAGGTCTTCCGATGCCGACCCTGCTCATCACCGGTGATGACGTTGCGCGCGGCAAGCCGGACCCCGAAGCGTATCTGGCAGGCAAACGCTACTCCGGCCACGCACTGGCTTTCGAGGACACAGTCGCAGGCCTGGAGTCTGCGCGCGCAGCCGGATGCACAACAGTGGCCATCGTGGGAACATCAACCGCCTATGAGCTCAGCCCCTATGCCGACTTCCTCGTCGATTCTCTAGCATCAGTCACTGCGGAACCGGTGGCTGGCGGTGTTCTTCAAATCAACCTTCGGTTGGCCGCCTGAGGCTTCAGCGGCTGCGTCATCACCCGCGACGACGCGATCATGTTGCCGCGAAGAGGACCTGGCCGACCCCGTCGTCGGACGCCCGTTCACTTCGGTGATTTAGCCGACGGCATCAGAGTTGGTCATTTGTACCCGGGGTTCCCATCCGGCTGCATTTCGAGCGGAGCGCTGGCCGGGACCGGCCAGCGGCCAGTCGCCCGGTGGTAGTCAATAGCGCGCAGCAAAGGTGTCACGTCAAACGCGGTGATGTTCAGGCTGAGTTTGGTGCCGTTGGTCCACTTAGCCGTCAAAAACCGCTGCCCTCTCATTACCGTCATGTGGTAGTCAGCAATGTCGCTGTAGGGAAGAACGTGTTCCTTGCCGAGGCTGCTGCGGAAGGCGACCTCATATTGACGCGGCGCCACATAGAAGTTGCGGTACATCGCCACGAAGGCCAGCCCGCCCAGCAACATGGCCAGGGAAGCAATCCGGGCACCAAGCGGCCCGTCTGACGAGAACCAGGCCCATGAGCCCATGAGGACCCCGACGCCGGCGCCCACCCACCCAAAGATCGGCACCACTTTGGGCATCCGGACCCGTTCCGGGTATTCCCTGGACCGGTTCGGATGCGTCCTCGCCCACCACGCAATCGCGCCAATAAAAACCGTAATGGATGCCGCGAGGAGAAACTCGAGGATATTCGCTGACATTGTTATTTACCTGTCCTGTTTCCCAAGGCGCTAGCTCAGCATTCCTGCCTGAAAATCTACCCCAGGCGGACCTGACTTCCGCCAACGGTTCCGCCGGGCGGTGGCAGGGAAAGGCCATGCAGTTCCGCGAAGTCCGAGCAGCAGGACCGATGATCCGCTGGGACGGACTGCCATACTCTGACCATGACCGTTTACTTCGAATGCACCACCCGGACAAGCCTTCCCATGCCGGAGCTGTTCGACCGTGCGCGGAGCATTGACGCCCACAAGGATTCGATGGCGCGGTCCCGTGAAGAGGCCGTGGGCGGCGTGACGTCAGGCCTCATCTCAAAAGGTGAGGAGGTCTCCTGGCGAGCCTGGCACTTTGGCGTGCCGCTGCGGATGACAAGCCGGATCACCGAGATGGACCCGCCGGACTATTTCGTCGACGAGCAGGTCAAAGGCCCCTTCCGGCGGTTCCGGCATGTCCACGAGTTCAGCGCGGATTCGGAGGGCACCACGATGGTTGACCGGATCGAGTTCGAGGCGCCGTTCGGCCCCCTCGGGAGAGTGGTCGAGAAGCTGGTGCTGGCCCGCTACCTCCAGAACCTCATTGAGACTCGCAATCGGCATCTGGCTGGGGATTTCACCCGTTCATCGGAGCAAGCATTAGGAGACGACCCCGCAGAAGAAATGCCGGCGAGGCCTCCTCGAAACATGGGATGATCCATCAAATGACATCTAGCGCGAATCCGGCGACCGAACGTGTCGCCCAAGAGTCTGAAGCTGCGGGCAGCACCCTAACGACGGATTCGAGAGTGCTCTCGGTCAGCCGAAGCAGCAGGCACAACTTCAGCAAGGACCGGGTGGAATCGGTTCTGCTGGTGGAAGGGCTCGGCATCGACGGAGATGCGCATTCCGGCACCACCGTGCAGCATGTGTACAGAAAGCGGTTCCACCCGACGGAGCCCAACCTGCGGCAGGTGCACCTCATCCATGCGGAACTGTTCGATGAACTGGCACCGGCCGGCTTCGAACTGCACCCCGGCGACCTCGGAGAGAACATCACCACCCGCGGCATCGACCTCCTGAACCTGCCCGAAGGAACACTCCTGCGCATCGGGCCCGACGCCGTCGTGCAGGTAACCGGCCTGCGGAGTCCCTGCCGGCAGATCGACCGCTTCCAAACCGGGCTGCTCAAAGCGGTGCTGCCCCGCGACAGCGCGGGAAAAGTCGTGCGCAAGACGGGAGTCATGGGCATCGTGCTGGCCGGCGGGCTGGTAAACATCGACGACGAGATCCGCGTCGAGGTTCCGGCCGGGCCGCACCGTCGACTCAAGTGCGTCTGAATCCTTGCCAGCAGTCCACTAGGTTGTGGCGAGAACCCTCAACTTGTCGATTACGTCGCCAATGGCGATCTCGATGCGACTGTAAACCTCGGCGTTAAGCACCAGGTTGCCCTCGAAGTCGCCCGCATTGGCGTAGAAGCCCACCGGGATGGTGGCGGCTTGGAAGAATCCGAAGAGGGGTCGAAGCTCGTGTTCGATCACCAGGGCGTGCCGGTCACTTCCCCCTGTTGCTACGAGGATGACTGGTTTGTTTGTGAGTGCGTACTGGCCGGTGAGGTCGAAGAAATGCTTAAACATCCCAGAGTATGAACCCCGGTATACGGGAGTAGCCGCGATAAGTAGATCGGACGACTCTACGGCGCTGAACTCCGCCTCAACTTCCGGCAACAGGGTTTCGCGCTCGATAGCGGTGAAGAACGATGGGCCCAGGTCGTACACGTTGGTTTGATGTACTTCCAGGTCCAACTTCTGCCCTAGCGAATCCGTGATAAGCGAGACGAGCGCCATGGTCTTGGAGTTCGCATTCGGACTGCCGTTGACGATTGCGACCTGTAGGGGGCGGCTCATACCTTGACCGCGTTCTGCTTCGCGGTCTCCTCACGGATGACGGGAGCTACCTCTGTCCCCAGTAGTTCGATCGCTTTCAGATGCTGTTTCTGGGGAAGTCCGCCAAATCCCATCTGGAATACTGCTCGCGAAACCCCATACAGCTCGTGGTACGCAAGCAGCTTGTCAATGATCTCTTGGGGGCTGCCCACGAGGAGACCGCCCGAGGGTGTCGCCTGTGCGTTGAAGGCGTTGCGCGGGATATCGAATCCGACTCCGCGTTGATGATTGTTCTCCCTCAATCCGCGAGCGAAGTATGGGTAGAAATCGTCCCGCGCTCCCTGACTCGTATCGCCCACCAAGCCGTGGGCGTTAATGCTGATCGGCAACGCGGCGGAGTCGTGGCCGGCGTCTGCTGCGGCCTGGCGGTAGAAGTCGACAGGGCGCTCGAACTGTGTGATGGGTCCAAGAAGTAGAGCTAAGGCCATGGGCAGGCCCAGCTGCCCGGCCCGGATGGCCGAGGCTGGGGTTCCGCCTACTCCGACCCAGATGGGCAGCTCACCCACGGGCCGTGGTGCAATATCCAGGCCAGTCAGAGGCCGTGTGAAGGCGCTGCCGGGCCATGTGCCAGGGTTGTTGGCACGAATGGCGAGCAGGGCATCGAGTTTCTCCCGGTAGAGCTCGGCGTAGTCCGCCAAGTCATAGCCGAACAGGGGAAATGACTCTGTGTAGGAGCCCCGGCCGGCAATGATCTCCGCCCTGCCGCCGGAAATCAGGTCCAGCGTTGCAAAGTTCTGGAAGACACGCACCGGATCCTCCGAACTCAAGACGGTCACGCCGCTGGTGAGCCGAATGTTCTCGGTAACCGTCGCGGCCGCTGCGAGCACCATATGAGGTGCTGATGCGATGAAGTCCGATCGGTGGTGCTCACCCACACCAAAAACGTCCAGTCCCACTTCGTCAGCCAGCCGCGCCTGCTCGAGAGTCTGACGCATTCGTTCCTCCGGAGAGGGCATGCTGCCCGTCGCAAGATCGGTCGTCAGCTCCCCAAAGGTAATGATCCCTACTTCGAACGCCATAACTACTTCCCCTCGCTGTCGGTCGGAGCTGCCACCGGAGTGCTGGCGTCTTGCTCACCGAATGAATAGGCGTGTCCCCACGATGTGATGTCACGCAGAATGGGCAGGAGTGCCAGACCTGCGACGGTCAAGGAGTACCGAACGCGAACCGGCCGGCCATCGACGACTTCACGTTCCACGAGGCCATCGTTCTCAAGTTCCCGCAGTCGCTTGGCGAGCATGGTGTCACCAATGTGCGGGATGAAGCGGCCGATGTCCGCGAATCCAGTCTCGCCGCGCCCTATTGCCTCGATGATGATCCCACTCCAACGGCGGCCGATGATGTCCATGGCGGCGATGAAGGATGGGCACGCCCCGTCGGCAGCTTCCTCTTCGTGCACCATCGGTGCGGGTTCTGCGTGCGTCACGGTTCTCCTCGTTTGCTGTGGAGTTTGGATACTTTCATAAACGTAGTAGCTACGTCAATAGAAGTACTCCAGTGACAGGATCGCATGGCGGCTCAAGTGCGTCTGATTCCTGACCCGTGGTTAATCCTCGAGTGTCCGAATCACCCGCGCGGGTGAACCCACGGCCAGGGACTGCGCCGGAACGTCCTTGGTGACGACGGCGCCGGCTGCCACCACGGCATCGTCACCGATGCTCACGCCCGGCAGCACCGTGACGTTGGAACCGAGCCACACGTTCCGGCCGAGCGTGACCGGTGCCGGATGCATATCCGCACGCCGGTCCGGCGACAGATCGTGGTTCAGCGTCGCCAGGACCACGTTGTGGCCGATCAAGCAATCGTCGCCGATATGGATGCCGCCCTGGTCCTGGAATTTGCAGCCGGCGTTGATGAAAACCCGTTTCCCCAGGGTGATGTTTCGGCCGAAATCTGCGGAGAACGGCGGGAACAGGGCCACGGACTCGTCCACCGGTTTCCCAGTGAGGCGGGAGAGCAGCTCCCGTACCCGTGCCGGTTCGTGGTAGCCGCTGTTGAGCTCGCCGGTGATCTGCAGGGCCGTCTGGCTGGCGTGGTGCATGGCTTCATGCAGCGGTGAGCCCGCGGTGATCGTTTCGCCGGCGTTCAGCACTGCGAGCAGTTCCTCGAGTTCCATGGGAGTCCTTTACGCGTAGGTTGCGGATCAAAGTGCCGGCGCAGGCCGCCGCGCAGCTTCACAGACTTTGCCCACATTCGCATCACCCGCTGCGCGGGACAAGAGCCGCGCTGTGGCAGGATCGGCCGCATAAGCCGCTCGGGATTTCACTGTTTCATCCGCTGCAGATGCTCATCTGGGACGGCAGGTACGACCAGATGCACCGGGCCAACAAAGAGGAGAAGCCATGCGTGGCTCAGCACTGATCGTCGGAGCAGGCATTGCAGGAACCGCCGTCGCGCGGGGACTGCTCCGAGCAGGATGGTCGGTGCGGGTACTTGAACGCTCTGCCCATCTGCCCGGCAGCGGAACGGCACTGGCCATGTGGCCCGAGGCGATGAAGGCCCTGGACGCGTTGGGTGCCGGTGACGCAGTCCGCGCTGGTTCGGTGGAAGAGCACGGCGCACGGCTCCTGAAACCCGACGGCAGCCAGATCGCAGCCATGGGCCGCGGCCGAACCGCGCGCATGGTCCCGCGCACGGTCCTGATGGACGCTCTCTCCGGGGATTTGCCCGCCGGAGTTATCGAATGGAATTCACCGGTCGCCGGGCCCTCATCCCTACCCGATGCCGCTATTGTGGTGGCCGCCGACGGGATCTCCAGCCGCCTACGCGCCGCCTACCTCGGAGCACCGCCCCGGGCGCTGGGTACGGTGGCTTTCCGCGGTGTTGTTTCCGGCCCGGCCGGCGGGGTTACCGAGACGTGGGGCCGCGGCCGGCTGTTCGGCATTACGCCCCTGGATCCCGGCAACACTAACTGGTTTGCCTGCCTCCGTTCCGCAGACCTTCCTCCATTGGGTTCCCCGGAGGCCTTCAGCATCCACGGGGCAGATCTGCTGCGCAGCCTCTACCACGGGTGGCACCCGGACGTCACCCGGGTGCTGGGAAAACTGGACGGGAGCCCGCTGGATTACCGGGAACTGTTCGATGTTCCACCTCTCCGCTCCTACATTTCCGGCAACGTTGCCCTGCTGGGCGACGCCGCGCATGGCATGGCACCGAACCTTGGCCGCGGCGCCTGCGAGGCACTCCTGGACGCGGTTGCCCTGGTCGACGCCCTAAGCGTGGCTCCCGACGTTCCCGCAGCTCTGCAGCGCTACGACGCCGGCCGGCGTCGGCGGGGAAACGGAATGGTCCGCGCGGCACGGCTGCTGAACGGTATCGGCACGGCCAAGCGTTTCACCGGCATCCGGAACCTCGCGGTGTCCGCCGCGGCACGGTTCAGCTAGTCCTGCGCCGTCATTTCTGACTCGACTGATTCACCGGGTGCGAGCGAGCTCCTCACTGGAGTACTGCGCTTCAATCTCTTTACTCCAAGCACGCGCATATAGGCCAAGGGCCCCCTGTTCCCGCAGCGGAAAACCCAGCCCGTTGAGTGCGTGCTGGGTAGCCCCCATAGCCAGCTGGTGTGCACTGCGACTGATGCGTTGTTTGTCTGCCCGGTACAAATACTCATCCATAGACCTTGCCCAGCGCTTCCGCCAGATATCCACTGCCGGCTCTGAGGCAAGGGCGGCCATCATCCTGTGTGCGGGTGCAATCCGGGGTGCAATCCGGGCCCTCATTGCCCTCCGCGCCTGCGAAGCGTGCGATCCAAAAGAACCTGTACACGCGTGCAGATGAGCGTTCCAGTAGTAGTCCCAGCTGGTGGTTCTGCGGTCGGGCCACACAGCGGACCGGGGCCCGTGCATCATGGCGTGGCCGGTGTCGAAGAGAAGCAGGGCAGCCAGCATCGAGCGTGTGTTGAGGCTGGGAAAGCGATTGACCGCCCACAAGGTCAAATCCAAGGAGATCTCGCCAATCTCAGCTACCAGTTCCAAGCCCTTTGGCCCACCGAACCGTGCAAGTGCCGCTTCCACCACCTCAGGTACCGGCCCACCCGGCGCTGGCGGATAAACGAGCCCCGGCGAGTGGGAGGTCTTCACGGTACCCAGCGTGGCAACGTTTTCGTCCGCCAGCGCGTCCGCAAACTTCCATAAGCGCTTAGCGACGTCGTCGGGGGCAAGCAAATGCAGGAGCACGGCCTGATGGTCGGATTCCAGAATGCGTGACAACCGAAACCGGTTCCCCTGCTGAGCCCTCAGTTGGGAAGACAGTGGGGCCACAATGCGGCGGATTATTTCATCACCTGCTTCCTTACGCTCCGGCTCTATGGTCAGGATGGACCACAGGGTGGTTGTGCTGGCGTGCTGCTGCACCGGACGGGTAGCTGCTTCTCGATGAACAATGTTCGATTGCATTAGGCCGCTCTTTTCATCCCCAAAAATGATTTTTTCTTGGCGTCGCTAGGTGTGTTCCCAACACTGTGTTCCCAACACTGTAAATGTCCATACGGGCTCTCAGAAATTGCCAATTTGTGTCAGAGACTCTTTTCCTGCGCAGGCGGAGCGACTATGGGTTTTGCGAACCAGCGACGCACAGTACCAGACCTTTCTGTTACCAAGGCCTAGGCGTTCGTGACCGAAGCGGCTTGAAGCCGCTGCTGTTCCAGGGGGAATTCCTGTGCAGCAGGGGCGGTTTCCTCCCATAGGGACAGACGCGGGACACCGCGGCCGGCCCAGCTGAACACTATCGAAGGAATATGCAATGCCAACATTGGGAATTATCGGCAGCGGGAACATCGGATCGGCCGTCGCGCGGCTCGCGGTTGCCGCGGGCATGAACGTCGTTATCGCCAACTCGCGGGGACCTGAAACACTCTCGGACCTGGTCGCCGAGCTCGGGCCGCTGGCCCAGGCCGGGACGGTGGAAGACGCCGCGAAACTCGGCGACGCCGTCGTGCTTTCCATTCCGCTGAACGCGGTTTCCGCTCTTCCGGACGGACTTCTGGCCGGCAAAATCGTCCTGGACACCAGCAATTACTACCCGTCCCGGGACGGGCGCATCGCCGCACTCGATGACAGCACCGTGACCACCAGTGAACTGGTGCAGAGTTGGCTTCCCGGAGCGCAGTACGTCAAGGCGTTCAATAACATCCTGGCGCACCACATTCCGCTTCTCGCCCGCCCCAGCGGTGCCGCGGACCGCTCCGCGCTGCCCATCGCCGCCGACGACGAGTCGGCCAAGGCTGAGGCGGCGGCACTCCTCGACGGGCTGGGCTACGACGCCGTCGACGCCGGCGCCGTCGCCGTCGCCGAGAGCTGGACGTTTGAGCCGGACTCCGTGGGCTACACCCGTCTGTACCTCGCGGACGAGAGCACACCCGATGACCAGCTGATGAGCTCGGTTCCCGGCACAACGCCTAAGGCGAAGGTCGAGTCCGCCCTGGCCTCGGCCACCCGCGTGAACGTGGCGGAACGGCTCTTCTAATCCTTCGCCATCGAGTCTGCACAATTTACCGATTTCGGGCTGATAAACGGTAAATCGTGCAGACTCGATCCGGGGGCGGGCCGCGTATCCAGGAAGCCCAGCCTCACTTCACGGCGTAGGTCACCCGGACTCCCCCGTTGTCGAGGCGTTGTTCCCGCAGGAGGCGAAGTTTCAGCGACAGTCCGTCGGGCAGCGCCCGCGTGCCGCCGCCGGCAATTACCGGGCAGATCACCAGTGACACGACGTCGACCAGCCCCATCCGCATAGCGCTCTTGGCCAGCTCCGGACCCCCGATCATGACGTTTCCCGCAGCTTTGGCCCGTTCCACGGCTTCCGGGGTCAGGGCGGGTTCCAGGGTCGTCCGCCCGGTGAACACCTCCGGGAGCGTGGAGGAAAACACCACCTTAGGCACCGCCGTCCAGGCCGCCGCAAACCGGTTCGCCCCCGGCGGTCCCACGGCCAGGGCTGGATCGGTTTCCCACACGGCCATGGTTTCGTACATACCCCGCCCGTAGAGCACGGCGGCCGCGTCCTCCAGGTCCTCTGAATGTGAGGCAAGAAAATCCTCGGTCGGCTCCAACCAGGCGAAGTTGCCGTCAGCGTCGGCGCTGTAGCCGTCCAGTGAGCAGTTCATGGAGTAGGTAAGCAATCCCATCCGCACACTCAACCCTCCGGACTTCACCCAGCACAAGGGTGCTGGCACGCGTCGCCGAGCCGTCGACCCTACTTCGGACGGGAGTACATCACCAGCAGAACGCAGACCACAGAAAAGCCCGCCTGCGCCAGCAGCAGAACCGCCGGTACGTATCCGAGAAACAGGCCCAGCAGCAACGGCACCGCTGCCAGCAGGATGGTGTCCAGCCCCTGCGCCAGCGATCCGGTCTGGGCCGTGGGCACCGGACCGAAGACGGTCTCTACAGGCGGTGCGCTCCAGTCGGGCAGCGGCCGATAGGCGCCCCGAACCGCCGCCGCACCAAACCCCACCCCGGCGAGCGCGCCAAGCCCGATCAGCTCCGGGGTGCCTGCACCCAGCAGCACCAGGGCGGCGCAGAACACCGCGGACCAGAGTGCCAGGGCGGCGGCCGGCAGGGCCGTCCGGCTCAGCCGGACCAGTGCCGGGGACAGCGGCAGCAAGGCGTCCAGCCCCGGCGTGATCGCGGTCTGACGGGCGAGCGTTCCCAAAGCCGGAACCGCCGCGAAGATGCTGAGCAGGATGATGCCCAGCTGCAGCAGCGCCGGCTGCTGCCCGGCGGACAGCAGAACCGTGGCACACAGCAGCAGCACCAGCACCGGCCTCCCCCAGATCCCCGGGGTGCGCAGGAACGCGGTGGTATCCGCCCTCAGCAGCGCGCCGAACGGAGTGCGGGCGCCCCTGGCGTACCAGCGCCGGGCGTGGGAGGTCTTCCCGCGGCGCGGAGTGCCGGCGAACGCCCGGCCCAGCTCATTGGTGTCCATTAAGTACAGTGCGGCACCGGCATGGCCCGACACTCCACCGCCGCGGATCAGTTCCCGGCCCGGGACTGCGCCCATCCGCGCAAACACCACGAGCCAGAGCCCGACGGCGGCGGCCAGCGCCACGGGGCCGGGCCAGAGTTCCCCGGCGGCGGCCAGCCGGGGGAGGAGACTCAGCAGGGCCAGCAGCACCAATCCGCCGGCAACACCCAACGCTTCGTCCGGAAAGCCGTTTCCCGCCGACTGCCGCAGGGCGGCCATGAGCAGTGCGCAGACCGCGGCCAGCCCGAAGACGACGGCACCGGCGAGCTGGCCCTCAAACGTTGCCTGCAGGTCGGTGATGAATCCGACCGGGAGGTACAGGACCGCACCCGCTGCCCAGACGAGGCCCACCCGGCGGAGCAGCCCTCCGGCCAGGAACTGGCGCCGGTCCACAGGCAGGCTCAGCCACCAGTACCCCTCGGCCGAGGACACGGCCACCGGCCCGAGCTTCCGGGCCCCAGCCATCACCGAGGCCAAAGCGGCGAAGAGCAGAACGGTCACCGCCACGCCGTCGGGCAGGGCGGTCAAGTCCGCGGTGATAACGGTGCGGCGGCCCCCGGTTCCGGACCCCAGAGCCCTCGCCACCTCATTCCGCATTGCCAGCACCAATCCTCCGGCCAGGGCTCCGATGGTTCCGACTCCCAGCACAGTGGCATAGGCATCCAGCAGCACATCCCGGACCCGGACACTGCCGCGGCGGTGTTCCCGCGAGACTGCATGGGTGTAGCGGGCCGGGTTGAATTCCGTGGGCAGCGGGTCGGCTGCTTCGGTACGGGGCACGGGTTACCGGCCCGCGATCTCGGCGGCGGCCCGGGCTGGTTCGATCTCCCGCACTTGGTCATCGATCAGCAGGCAGCGTCCGGCCGTCGCGAGGAGCAGCGCGGGATCGTGGGTCACGAGCAGCACCGTGCCGCCGTCGTCGGCGTATTGGCGGATCCGCTCCCCCACCCGTTCGCGCATCACCGGGTCCAGCCGCTGCTCGGGTTCGTCGAGGATGAGCAGCGAGGACGGCCGGATCAGGGCCGAGGCGAGCAGCAGCCGCCGGCGCTGGCCGGAGGAAACGGACTCTGGGACGGCGTCGGCGCGGTCCTGCAGACCAAAGAAATCCAGTTCCGCGTCGACGGCTGAGTCCGGGTCGGCGACACCGTGGCCGCGGGCGACGAGCTGCAGATGTTCCCGCAGCGACAGGGAAGGGAAGAACGCGTCCTCGTCGAAGAGTGCGGCCACCTGCCGGCGGAACGGGATCGCATCCTCGTTGGCAGGCAGTCCGTGGACCCGCACCTCGCCGTCAAGCATCAGCTGCTTACCGGCGATGGTGCGGGCGGCGGTGGATTTGCCCGCGCCGTTGAAACCCACGACGCCGAGAATCTCCCCTCGGTTTGCACGGGCAGTGATGGCGCCGCAGACCGGCGCACCGGCGTAGCCCACCAGTAGGTTGGAAATCTCGAGCACGGCCCCCGCAGCAGTCATGCCGTCCAATCTAGCGGGTGGGACCCTGCGGCGGCGGCCAGGAACATGCCTAGTGCAGCGTCTTTAGCCCGATCACGCCGCCAACGATCATGGCCAGGAACAGGATCTTCAGCAGGGACACCGATTCGGCACCGGTGGCCATGGCGTAGATGACGGTCAGGGTGGCGCCGATCCCCACCCAGACGGCATACGACGTGCCCAGCGGCAACTCCCGCATCGCATACGCAAGCCCGGCCATGCTGGCCAGCAGTGCGGTAACGAAGATGGCCGACGGCCAGAACCGGCTGAATCCCTGCGACTTATCCAGGGCGGTGGCCCACACCGCTTCCAGGACGCCGGACAGCACCAAAACAATCCATGACATTTGAGTCTCCCTCGGGCCGTCTTGTCGCACACCGGGTACGGCACCCCTCGTCCGGGAGACCGTGTCGCGGCCTCCCGTCCACGGTCGCACGTCCGGTTATCCGGGGCAACTCCGCTTCGCGGCGGGTGAACTCGGCGGGTGAACCGGCGGGGAAGCCAGTGCCAAGTCTGCGCAGACCGTCGACCGGCGCGCACGAAAGTGCCAGAGTTTAGCCATGACCGATGAACAGTTTGAACGCGATGACCTGGGCATCGCCGGGTGGTGGCCGAAGCTCACGTCCGAGTCCCGCTAGTGGCTGACCGCCAACAACGGCGACGCGGTGGAGCCGTGGGTCGTGGAGGACATCTCCCGCACCCGCGACATGGCTTCCGACGGCAGCGGCTCCTATTTCCTGCCGGACGCCGCCGTGGACTGGATTGAGGAAGCAGCCAACGGGGAGCAGCCGGGGCCGTTCGCCTGAAATCCGGAGACACATCCCTGCCCGCCATGATTCGCTAGGGCTGCGGATCGATCCAGCTGACGGGCTGCTTACATAACAAACCGGTCAGGCAGCGGCCCTAACGGCCCGGCGAAGGGAAGGCAGGAGCAGCGCTGCCCGGAAAAGGCCGTATCCAAGCGGAGCTCCGGCGGTGTTGGCGAGTAGGTCGTTGATGTCCGCGATATGCCCGCCGTTGGCCAGGACGGCGTTGACGAGCTGAAGCACCTCCATCGCAAGGCTGACGAGTAACCCCACGAGGAGGACCCGCCCCACCGAACGGATGCGGGAGATGAGCGGCAGCAGGATGCCCAGAGGAATAAAGACCAGCACATTCATCAACAGGTCCCCCGGTTCCGCGTGCACCAGGGGTACCAGGTTGAGGCGGATCCACCATGGCTCGTTGTAACGGGGCCCGCCGATATGGATCGGCAGGACGGTGTTCCCAACAACGCCGGCGCCGTACACGCACATCACCGCACTGACGACGACCCGCGGGAGGGTCTGCTCCCCTCGGCGGTGCAGCCGCCACAGCAGAATTGCGAAGACCACCACCGCCAGCGGCACGACGACGGGCAGCGCGGTGATCTCGTAGCGTGGCACTGGGGCTCCTGCCAGACGGGGGATGTGGTTTGACCTTACTGTCCTGCGGGCCAAACCACCTCGAAGCGGGCTCTGCCCGCCCCCGCCGTTAAAGCGGGACGACGGCGGCACCCGGGTGCCGCCGTCGTCGTACGTTGAGAACCCGTTAGACCTGCGGCAGACGGGCCGGCAGCAGCGGTGCGAAGAACGCCGCGAGGTCCGCGGTGGCCGTCAGCGGGAGCACATTGGCCACGTACTGGTCCGGGCGGACCACCACCACGGCGCCGTTCCGTGAAATCCCGCGCTGCTCGAAGATGTCCGCGGACGGGTCCGCGCCGTAAACCTTGGCCAGGTCGTTGAGCTGGAACGGGCCGATCTGCGGCTTGAACACCGGCGGGACGGCGATGAGGTCAATGCCGGTGTGGTCCTGCTGGTAAATGACTTTCACGTCGAACCAGGCGTCGCGGTCGGCGCCCTCCGGCGTGGCCGCCAGCGGAGAATCCGGCGCGGTGTCCAGCCATTCGGCCAGGTCGGCCACCCGTGAAGGGGTGCCGGCCGCCGCGGCGTCGGCGAAGACGTAGATCCGCCATTTGCCGTCCGCCCGCGCCTGGTGGCCGAGGTGCACCGGGTTGGTGTCGCAGACGCGCTGCACGGGCGCCGACTTGAAGCGCTTACCGAGGGGGAACCCGGCGGCCAGGTCCTGGTGCTTGGGCTCGGCAATGAGCATAGAGGGGGTGTACTCGGTCATAAACCCGGCCGGGAATTCGGCGGTCCGGACGTAGAAGTCCTCCAGGTCCGAGGGGTTCTCGAACTCCTCCGGCCGCTTCGCCATGAGCGATGACCACTCCTTGTCGAAGTCAATGAGGTTCTTCGCCACCACCTGGCGTTCGGCCGAATACGTGGAGAGCAGGCTTTCCGGGCTGCGGCCGTCCAGCACGTGGCCGAGCTTCCAGCCCAGGTTGAAGCCGTCCTGCATGGAGACGTTCATCCCCTGGCCGGCCTTGGCGCTGTGCGTGTGGCAGGCATCGCCGGTGATGAAGACGCGCGGGGTGCGGGCGCCGAGGTCCTCGGGCACGACGTCGTCGAACCGGTCGGTGAGCCGGTGGCCCACCTCGTAGACGCTGTGCCAGGCGACGTTGCGGACATCCAGGGTGTAGGGGCTCAGGATGGCGTTGGCCTTGCCGATGATTTCCTCGATGGTGGTCCTGCGGACGGCACCGTTGTCGTCGTCGGGCACGACGCCGAGGTCCACGTACATACGGAACAGGTGCCCGCCCTCGCGCGGGATAAGCAGGATGCTGCCGCCGTTGGAGGACTGGATGGCGCATTTGGTGCGGATGTCGGGGAAGTCGGTGTTGGCGAGGACGTCCATCACGCCCCAGGCGTGGTTGGCCTTGTCGCCGGCCATGGTGCAGCCGATGGCGTCGCGGACCTTGCTGCGTGCACCGTCGGAGCCCACCACGTACTTGGCTTTTACGGTGCGCTCGGTGCCCTCGAGCGGGCCGGCGGTGTGCAGGAGGGTGACGGTGACCGGGTACTCGGCGTCGTCGTCGACCTCAAGGCTGCGGAACTCGAACCCGTAGTCGGGGGTCATGCGGGTGGGCGAGTTGGCCATGAACCGGGCGAAGTAATCCAGCACGCGGGCCTGGTTGACGATCAGGTGCGGGAATTCGCTGATCCCGGCGGGGTCATCCAGCGCGCGGCCGGAGCGGACAATGTTCTGCGGGTTTTCCGGGTCCGGGCGCCAGAAGCACATTTCCGTGATGCGGTAGGCCTCGGCGGTGATTTCCTCCGCGAAGCCGAACGCCTGGAAGGCTTCCACGCTGCGGGCCTGGATGCCGTCCGCCTGGCCGATGACCAGACGGCTGTCCCGGCGCTCCACGATCCGGGTGGTGACACCGGGGAACTGCGACAGCTGCGCGGCGGTGAGCATCCCGGCGGGCCCCGACCCCACGATCAGTACGTCGACTTTGTCGGGCAGATCGGCGGGACGGTCGACGCCGGTGCCGGCCGCCGGCTGGACGCGGGGGTCGCCGGATACGTAGCCGTGGTGGTGGAACTGCACGGGGGTCCTCACTTCGTTGTGCTGTTTATGCCCGCCGCGGTGGCCTGAACACGGGGTCCGGTACTCGAAGCGCAGAGGGTCCAGCCACCGTACCGGAGGTATGACAGGCGTCACAAGCTGGGCTGTTCCCCGTGGCTATCCCGCAATCCCGGCCCAGCCAACAAATCGCGCGGTTTGCGATTCTGCTGCCGTTTCCGGGTTTTACTGCCGGTTTAAACCGGCAGCAGCTGGGCAAAGTGGCAGTAGATTCCCAAACGGGCAGCAGATGCTGAGGGCGATGCAGCGGCCAACCTTCAGACTCGGGCAGCGGCCTCCTATTCTTTGTGCCATGCCGCATCTGCCGCGCCCGCCCCTTCCCGCTGCCCGCATCTCGGACGAAACCCACCGGGTCACCACCTTTGAGCTGTTCTTCGACCTCGTGTTCGTGTTCGCCTTCACGCAGGTCACGGGATTCATGGTGCATGAGTATTCATTCCTGGGGGTCCTGCAGGGGATGGTCGTCCTGGTCCTGCTCTGGTGGTCCTGGGCGCCCTTCTCCTGGCTCGCCAACCAGGCCCACGCCGACGAAGGACTCATGCGGTTCGGCCTGTCCGCCGTCATGGTGGCGATTTTCATTGCCGCACTCGCCATCCCGGAAGCCTTCGAAGACCTCGACGGCGGCCTCCACGGCCCGCTGGTACTTGCCTTTGCATACACGGCGGTCCGGGTCCTGCACCTGGGCCTGTACGTATATGCGGCCGGGAACGATCAGCCGCTGCGGCGCCAGATAGCCAAGCTGACCTTCACCGCTGTTCTGGGAGCCGCGCTGGTCATCACCGGGGCGTTGCTGGGCGGAACCGCGCAGACCTGGTTCTGGCTGGCCGGCATGGCGCTGGACACCGGCATCACCTTCCTCATCTCGTGGCACGGGAACTGGCGGGTCCACTCGGCGGTGCACTGGACCGAGAGGTACGGGCTCGTGATCATCCTCGCGCTCGGCGAATCCATCGTGTCTATCGGTGTGGGGGCATCCGAGGTGCCCGTGAGCGTGCCGGTGCTTGTTGGTGCGGCGGCCGGCATCTGCCTGTCCATCGGACTCTGGTGGCTCTACTTCGACGTGACGGCAGTGGCCGCCGAACACCGCTTCGCCGCACTGCGCGGGTCCACCCGGTCTTCTGCCGCCGTCGTCGCGTACACCTACCTGCACCTGCCCCTCGTTGCCGGCGTTATCCTGACCGCTTTGGGCGTGGAGGACGCGCTGGCGCATCTCGAGGAGGGGAAGGGCCTGGGCCGCGTCGGTGCTTTCGCGTTGTTCGTCGGCCCGGCGATGTATCTCCTGGCCAGTGCCGCCTTCGCGTGGAGGATGGGCAGCGGCTGGAAGAAGTGGCGGCTGGGAACGGCTGCACTGCTGCTGGTTCTGATGGTGATTGGCCTGCCGTTGACCTCTTTGGCGGCACTTCTCCTCGTTACCGCACTGATCGTGGGGCTGGTTGCCGTGGAGAGCCTGCTTCACCGCGAGGCCCGGGGGCGGATACGGGGTTCACAAGCGGCGTGACTTGCGGGCTGGCATAGGTCCCTCCGCACTTGCACTTCTGCTGCCACTTTGAGGTTTTGCTGCCGCTTTGAACCGGCAGCAGCTTCCCAAAGTGGCAGCAGATTCCCAAAACGGCAGCAGAAAACCGGGCCAGGCATGCCCCGAACCTGCGGCAGGATGGATGCCATGACCATTGCAAAAACCATCCTGCTCTTCCTGCTCGCAGCCGCTGCGGAAATCGGCGGCGCCTGGCTGGTGTGGCAGTCCGTGCGGGAGGACCGGGCGTGGTGGTGGGCCGGCCTGGGCGTGATGGCCCTGGGCGTCTATGGGTTTGTGGCCACGCTCCAGCCGGATGCGCATTTCGGCCGGATCCTGGCCGCCTACGGTGGAGTGTTCGTGGCCGGATCCCTGGTGTGGGGCATGGTGTTCGACGGCTTCCGGCCCGACCGCTGGGACATCCTCGGCTCGCTGATCTGCCTCGTGGGGGTCGCCGTGATCATGTTCGCTCCCCGCAGCCCGGTGTCGTAATTGATTCCGGGAGCCGGAGGTTTGGCCCGGGAAGACGGCGGAGTCCAATGTTCCGGACTCCGGACCCATCCCCTCTCGGAGGCCAATCCGCTATTCTTTGGACGTCGGCCGCCGTACAGAGTCTGACCCCCGCGAGGCCTGCCGGACGGCGCAACAAGCCGCTGCAGAGAGGTCGCCGATCATGGCCAGTATCCAGGTCAAGCACCCGAGCGTTACAGAACGCGTGGCAGCAGGCAAGGACTGCCGAGAGACAACACCCGTCTCCGCCCATCAGGGCTGGGTTCCCAACCCCGATCGCCCGGACCCCGTCGCGCTCATCGAAGAACAGAACCTCACACGGGATCCGGACCTCGTGCCGGTGCGTCACGGCCGGATGCTTGACTCGCCGTTGACGTTCTACCGCGGTGCAGCCAAGATCATGGCCGCCGACCTCAAGGACACACCTAGGTCCGGCCTGACCACCCAGCTTTGCGGCGACGCTCATTTGTCGAACTTCGGGGTTTTCGCCTCACCCGAACGGACCCTGCTGTTCGACCTGAATGACTTCGATGAAACACTTCCGGGACCATTCGAGTACGACGTACTGCGGATGTCCGCCAGTTTCACCATTGCGGCCAGGAACAACTCCTTCACCAGCGAAGAAGCGCGCTCGACAACCCTTGCCGCGGTCCGGGCGTACCGCGAAGCAATGCGCGAGTTCGCACAAATGGGAACCATGGACATCTGGTACGCACGCCTGACGGAGCAGGATATTTTGTCAGCGGTCCAGCTGGGGGCGGACACCAGCAAGGGTAAGGGGAAGAAAAAGGCAGCGAAACGGATCGAAAAGAGGGCAGAAAAGACCGCCAGGAAGGCGCGTTCCCGGGACAGCCTACAAGCACTCTCCAAGCTGGCTGAGCGCGTGGACGGGGAGTACCGAATCGTCAGCCAGCCGCCGATTGTCATCCCCCTCAGGGAGTTCGGTGATTCGTTCGGCTTATCCGCGGACCAGATCTGGGAGGAATCCCGCGAACAGCTCCGGTCCTACCGGGCCACGCTGCAGGACGACAGACGCTATCTCCTCGAGCGCTTCGAAATCGTCGACATCGCCCGCAAGGTGGTGGGTGTGGGCAGCGTCGGCACCCGGGGCTTTATCGCGTTGCTTCAGGGCCGCGATTCAGACGACCCCCTGTTCCTGCAGGTCAAGGAGGCAACCCGGTCAGTCCTTGAGGACCACCTGCCCAAAAGCAGATACCGGCAGCCGGGCCAGCGCGTGGTGCAGGGCCAGCGAAGGATGCAGGCCGCCAGCGACATTTTCCTTGGCTGGACAAAGGGAGTGCAGGAAAACCGGTACCTGTACTGGCGCCAGCTGCGGGATATGAAAGGCTCAGCGGTCGTGGAAACGATGAAACCCCTCGGGATGCAGTTTTACGCCCGCACCTGCGGCTGGACACTGGCCCGGGCGCACGCCAGATCAGGAGACCCGGTCGCGATCGCCGCCTATCTTGGCAAAAGCGAGAAATTCGATAACTCGGTCACCGACTTCTGCGAGCGCTACGCAGATCAAAACGAGCAGGACTATCAAGCCTTCGCCGACGCGGTACGTTCCGGGCGCCTGCCCGCGGTCGAAGGGGTCTAGCCCCGGCAGCGCGCCTCACCCCGCCACGTACGCCGCCAGATGCTCCCCGGTCAGTGTCGACTCCCCCGCCACCAGCTCCGCCGGCGTCCCCTCGAACACGATGGTCCCGCCGTCGCGCCCGGCACCCGGCCCCAGGTCGATGATCCAGTCCGCATGCGCCATCACCGCCTGGTGGTGCTCAATGACGATGACCGACTTCCCCGAGTCGACCAGCCGGTCCAGCAGGGCCAGCAGCTGTTCGACGTCAGCCAGGTGCAGCCCGGTGGTGGGTTCGTCCAGCACGTAGATCCCGTCCTTGCCGCCCATTTTCGTAGCCAGCTTCAGCCGCTGCCGCTCCCCGCCGGACAGGGTGGTCAGCGGCTGGCCCAGATGCAGGTACCCCAGCCCGACGTCGGCCAGCTGGCCCAGGATCTTGTGCGCGGCCGGGGTGCGGGCCTCCCCCTCGGAGAAGAAGGTTTCGGCATCGGTGACGGACAGCGCCAGAACCTCGGCAATGTCCTTCCCACCCAGCGTGTACTCCAGCACCGAGGCCTGGAACCGGCGTCCCCCGCAGTCCTCGCAGACGGATTCCACCGTGGCCATCACGCCCAGCTCCGTGTAAATGACGCCGGCGCCGTTGCAGGCCGGGCAGGCACCCTCGGAGTTGGAGGAGAACAGGGCCGGCTTCACCCCGTTGGCCTTCGCGAATGCCTTCCGGATCGGTTCCAGCAGCCCGGTGTAGGTCGCGGGGTTGCTGCGCCGGGAGCCACGGATCGGGCTCTGGTCCACCGTCACCACGCCGTCCCGGCCGGACACGGACCCGGTGATCAGCGAACTCTTGCCCGAGCCGGCCACCCCCGTGAGCACCACCAGCACACCCAGCGGAATGTCGACGTCGACGTCGCGCAGGTTGTTGGTCGCGGCACCGCGCACCTGCAGGGACGACGACGGCGGGCGCACCGAGTCCTTGAGCCGCGCCCGGTCCCCGAGGTGACGGCCGGTCAGGGTGCCGCTGTCCCGCAGCCCGTCCAGCGGACCCTCGAAGGTGACCGTGCCGCCGTCGGTCCCCGCGCCCGGCCCCAGATCCACCACATGGTCGGCAATCGCGATGGTTTCCGGCTTGTGCTCCACCACCAGCACGGTGTTGCCCTTGTCCCGCAGCTGCAGCAGCAGCTGGTTCATCCGGGCAATGTCATGCGGGTGCAGGCCGATGGTCGGCTCGTCAAAAACATAGGTCACATCGGTGAGCGACGAGCCCAGGTGCCGGATCATCTTGGTCCGCTGCGATTCGCCGCCGGACAGGGTTCCGGAGGGCCGGTCCAGGGACAGGTAGCCCAGCCCGATGTCCGCGAACGCGTCCAGCAGATGCTGCAACCCGGTCAGCAGCGGGGCCACGGAGGGTTCCTTCAACCCGCGGACCCAGCCGGCCAGGTCGCTGATCTGCATGGCGCACACGTCGGCAATGTTGAGTCCGCCGATCTTGGAGGACCGTGCTTCCGGGGCCAGCCGGGTGCCGTCGCAGTCGGGACAGGTGCTGAAGGTGATGGCCCGGTCCACGAAGGCCCGGATGTGCGGCTGCATCGCCTCGGGGTCCTTCGAGAGCATGGACTTCTGTATCTTCGGGATCAGGCCCTCATAGGTGATGTTGATGCCTTCCACCTTGATCTTGGTGGGCTCCTTGTAGAGCAGATCCTGCATCTCCCGTTTGGAGAACTCGCCGATGGGCTTGTCCATATTAAAGAAGCCGGAGCCGGAGTAGATCCGCCCGAACCAGCCGTCCATGCTGTAGCCGGGCACGGTGAGGGCCCCATCGGCCAGCGACTTCGCGCTGTCGAACAGGGCGGTGAGGTCGAAGTCGGTGACCGCTCCCGTTCCCTCGCAGCGCGGACACATTCCGCCCAGCCGGTTGTAGGTGGCCTTCTCCGCCCGGGTCTTGCCGTCGCCGCGCTCGATGGTGATGGCGCCGGAGGCCTTCACGGAGGGAACGTTAAAGGAGAACGCGTTGGGCGGGCCAATCTGCGGCTGCCCCAGCCGGCTGAACAGGATACGCAGCATCGCGTTGGCGTCGGTGGCGGTGCCGACCGTGGACCGCGGATTCGCTCCCATCCGTTCCTGGTCCACGATGATCGCCGTCGTCAGCCCCTCCAGCAGATCGACTTCGGGACGGGCGAGCGCGGGCATAAAGCCCTGCACAAACGCACTGTAGGTCTCATTGATCAGCCGCTGGGACTCTGCGGCCACGGTGCCGAACACCAGCGAACTCTTGCCGGAGCCGGACACCCCGGTAAACACCGTCAACCGCCGTTTCGGGATCTCGATGCTGATGTCCCGCAGGTTGTTCACCCGTGCACCCTGCACCCGGATCACGTCGTGGCTGTCCGCTGTGTGCGCCGCCCGCCCGGTGCCGGTGCCTGTCCCAGTGGTGGTGTCCGTGCTCATTGCCGCTCCATCCGCCTGCGGACCGTCCGCCGTACCGTCCGATTCTGCCCGGCCACCCCGCGCGGAGCAACGGTCTGCCGGAACGACGGCGGGGCGCGCCTGCCCGCGTCGGGTGGGGCAGGCTGTGGAGGACTATATTCAGGCCTAGCGGACCGGATGAAAGAAGGCACACCATGGCAAAGCTTGATCTTCGCGTGCGGCTGGTAGGGAAAGTGCTGGCCCGGACCTCCGTGGCGCGCAAGAGCGAGGAACAGATCCTCGCGGACCAGCAGCGCACCATCAAGCACAACCCGGTGTTGGATTGGGTGCTGGGCGGGCTCGCCAAGGGAGTGACAACCCTGGATGACACCGCTGCCGGAGCGGAAGGCAGAATCCCGATCCGGGTCTACCGGCCGGCCGACGCCGCCGGAACGTTGCCGCTGGTGGTCCTGATCCACGGCGGCGGCTGGACCGTCGGCAATTTGGACATCTATGACTCGCTGGCCAGCACCATCGCGCGGGACGCTCACGCCGTCGTCGTGTCCCTGGAATACCGGCTGGCGCCCACGCATCCCTGGCCCGCCGCCGCTGAGGACTGCTATGCCGCGCTGCTCGAGGTGGCCGACCGCGCCGCGGAATGGGAGGCCGACGCCGGCCGGCTCGCCGTCGTGGGCGACAGCGCCGGCGGGAACCTGGCAGCGGTGCTAACCCTGATGACCCGGGACCGGTCGGGCCCCGCCATTTCCTTCCAGGGGCTGATTTATCCGGCCACCGACATGACCCTGGGCAGCGCATCGATCGGCGAGAATGCCCATGCGCCCATCCTCACCGAGGAGGACATCCACCGCTACGGCAGCCTCTACGTTCCGGATCCGGAGGACCGGCGTAACCCCTATGCCTCGCCGCTGCTGGCGCTGGACCACTCCGGGCTCCCGCCGGCGCTGATCCAGGTGGCCGAGCATGATCCGATCCGCGACGACGGCCTGCGGTACGCCGATGCCCTCCGCGCGGCAGGCGTGCCGGTCCGGGTCACCACCTATGTCGGGATGCCGCACGGCTATCTGGCGTTCCCCCGGCTCTGCCGCAGCGCTCCCCAGGCGCTGGCCGAACTCACCGCGGAACTGCGGCGGCAGCTGGTCCCTGCGGGCGTGAGGTAACTTCCGCAGGCGCCCCTGCCGGATTCGCCTTGAGGACGGCGGGGTAACCTCACTGCATGGGGACCTCTGCCGCAAGATTGAAACCACTGCTTCTACCCGCCGCCGTCGCCGCCCTCTGGCTGCTGTCCGGGTTGGGATACACGGTACTGGTGAATGACGGCCGGCTACCGGCCGCCTTCACCGCTTTGGTATTCCCGGACACGCTGCCGATCCGCGCCCAGGTGCTGCTGGACAATCCGGGACGGGTGCTGGTCGCCGGGCTTACCTCACTGGCCATAGCGGCCGCTGCGCTGGCGCTCATGCCGACACCGGAAAGGGCCGGCGCCACGCCGCGTCACACCAGGTTCCTGGCAGCATGGATGGCCGTCGCCCTGGCGGCCGTGGCGGGGTCCGCGGCACTGGGCACGGCACTGGTGCTGGCCGATTGGCCGACTGGGCACGAGGCCTGGGTTTTCAATACGGTCACTCCGGTTCTGCTCACCGGGGCGTACTGGGGCATCTCGTGGGGATGGCTCCCCGCCCTTGTGTCGCTGGTCTCCCGCGCTGACGACGTTGCCATGCCGCCGGAGCGCAGCGAGGCCCCGCGGCGCGGGTGGACCCTGGGCGCATTCGTTCTGTTCTCGGCAGCCGTTCTGGTGGCACTGCCCCTCACCGCCCGGACGCCCGGCGGCTAGGCGTTTCCGGCTGCCATGATCCGGGCCCTTGATTGTGCGGACATGATCGACCCGACCGACAGCCAGGACATCACCGCCACAGCGGACAGCGCCGATCCGATGGACAGCACTGAGCCGAAGGACCCGATCGAGCCGATGGAGCACGCGGATCCCACGCTGCCGATCGACAGCACCGAATTCTTCGATCCAATGGACAGCACCGACCCCGTTGACCACAACGACAGCCTTGAAGGTTCCATGTCCGCTCCCCTATCTTTTGCAGGTGCGCCGCTGATGGTGCATCTGTCCCTGCACGGTAGCCGCCGCGAACCCGGAACACGCGAGTAGCCGAAGGCAGAAAGTGTCAATAAATGCTTGACGTCTCGTTCATGTCAAGCTTTACTTGACACATGAGAACTTTCCGCGTCTTCATCGCCGTTTACGCCACCGTGATGTTTCTGGGCGGAGTGGCGCTGTTGGCCGCCTGGCTGCTGCTCGATCTGCACGGGTTCCCCAAGGGGCTCTGCCAGGGCGGCGGCTTCACCCTGATCGTGGGCAGCGTGTACCTTGCGGTCACCTTTGTCTGGCGCGGGAACACCGACAGCAGGGGCACCGAGTACTGGCTGCCCAGCCGGGACCGGACGGATAAGCAATGATGGCCCGGAACGGAACCCAGCCCGGCCAGCCCGGCCCAGACCTGCAGGAGCAGATCGGGTCACTGATCCTCGGCGACTACGACGACGCCGGGACCCTCACCGAGGCGGACCACCTCGCCCTGGTGGCCCGGACGGGCGCCGCCGAGCAGGCCAGCCAGCAGCTGCAGCACCGGGCCGTCGCGGCGGCACGGAGCGCGGGAATCAGCTGGGCCGCGCTGGGCCGCGAGCTGGGGATGACTCGGCAGGCGGTGCAGCAGCGTTTCGGCGCGCGGCCGGAGGAGCCGGCCACCGGTTCCCGCGAGCGCTGGCTCGGCCCGGTCACGGCCTTCGACGAAATGCCCGAGCTGGAACTGGCCGGGCGGCTGGGCTGGCGCACCATCGGCGTCGACATGCTCCGGCACCGCATGCTGCAGACCGACACCCAGTGGGAACACCGCCGCGTGCTGTGGACCCGGCCTGCACACCACTACGAAACGGATGGCTGGCAGGTGGGCAGCCGGTCCTTCCCCTGGCTGTACCTGGTGCGGGACCTGCACCGAACCCCCGAAACAACCTAGGTCCGCCGCCCCCTACTCCGCCCGCCTAGTCCAGCGTGACCCCGCCCAACCGGGCGACGGCGGCCGGGTCCCGGTGGTCGAAGAACAAGGACTTTCCGGTATCGAGGTCGGCGATGGAGGCCATTTCCTGCGGGCTGAGCTCGAAGTCGAACACGTCGAAGTTCTCCGCCATCCGCTCCGGCCGAACGGACTTCGGGATCACCACCACCCCGCGCTGGATCAGCCAGCGAAGCACCACCTGGGCAATGGACTTGCCGTGCACGTTCCCGATGTCCGACAGTGTTGGATCCGAGAAGAGGTTGTGCTTCCCTTCGGCGAACGGCGCCCAGGACTCGTGCCGGACGCCGCGTTCGGTCATCAGCTGGTTCTCCACCGCCCGCTGGTAGAACGGGTTGGTTTCGATCTGGTTCACCGCGGGAACCACGTCGTTGTGCAGGATCAGGTCCAGCAGCCGGTCCGGCATGAAGTTCGAGACCCCGATGGCCCGGGCGGCGCCGTCGTTGTAGAGCTGTTCCATTACCCGCCACTCGCCGTAGACATCGCCGAAGGGCTGATGGATCAGGTACAGGTCCACGTAGTCCATGCCCAGGTTCTGCAGCGAGGTCTCAAACGCCCGGCTGGTGGTGGCTTCGCCGTTGTCCTGGATCCAGAGTTTGGTGGTGATAAACAGGTCGCTGCGGGCAATACCGCTCGCCTGCACTGCACGGCCCACGGCGGCTTCGTTCTGGTAGGCCGCGGCGGTGTCCAGCGAGCGGTACCCGGCGGCCAGGGCGTTGGTGACGGCTTCCTCGGTCTGGTCCGGCGGAACCTGGTACACGCCGAAGCCAAGGATCGGCATTTCGACGCCGGTGTTCAGGGTGACGTGCTCCATCGGTTTTCCTCTCGCAGGTGTCTTTCGTGACTCACGCCCCGTATTCCTGGTCGGTGACCAGATCACCCCAGTCGGATTCCGGGGTGTCGTCGGGCGGCGCCTCCCACATGGCCAGGTGGGTCATGAGGTTGTCCGGGGCGGCGCCGTGCCAGTGCCACTCCCCCGGCGGGGTGTACACGGTGTCGCCGGGCCGCATCGTCAGGATCTCCCCGCCGCGGGCCTGGACCAGGCCGTAGCCTTCGGTGACGTGCAGGGTCTGCCCGACGGCGTGGACGTGCCAGGCGGTACGGGCGCCGGGGGCAAAGTGGACAGCATTGACCCGCATCCGGGACGGTGTGGGATGCGGTGCGGCAATGACTTCGAACCAGACATCGCCGGTGAACATATCTGCCGGCCCCTTGATACTGGGACTGCGCGGTTCCAGTTGCATCATGGCTCCCTGAGGGCTTACAGGTTCGGCACGGACCCGCGTCGATACCGGGGTCGGCGGACGTTCGGTGCCGTCGGCCTTTTCGAGACTACAAGCGGAAAACGCCGACGGGGAGGGTCTGCGCCGATTCCACCCGGCCGCGCCCCGCATCCGGAACGGCGCCCCGCTCATGGCCCCACGGATATGACACTGCCCACAACGGGGCCCCTACCGCGGATTCTGCCGGATTCCGCCACCGTACGATCGAAAATGGGCCCCGCCCCACCCAGCGGGAACGGGCCGGGAAACCCGGCCATCTACAACAGGAGAATGTAAACGTGAGCGAACGACTCAAAGACAAAGTAGCCCTTATTACCGGAGCTGCCAGTGGAATGGGCGCATCGCATGCGCGGGCCTTCGTACGCGAAGGCGCCAAGGTCATGATCGCGGACATCAACGACGACGCCGGTGCCGCGCTGGCTGAGGAGCTGGGCGACGCCGCCCGCTACGTACACCTGAACGTCACCAGCGCCGAGGACTGGGCCGCCGCCGTGGCGGCCACCCTGGAAACCTTCGGTTCCCTGAATGTCCTGGTGAACAATGCCGGCATCCTCGACGGCGGCCCGCTCGGCCAGTACCCGGCGGAGCGCTGGCAGCGGGCACTGGATATCAACCTGACCGGTCCCTTCCTGGGCATGACGGCTGCAGTGGACGCACTGAAGGCCTCCGCGCCGTCGTCCGTCATTAACATTTCCTCCACCGCCGGGCTCGAAGGCATCGCCGGAATGCACGGCTACACGGCGTCGAAGTTCGGCCTGCGCGGGCTGACGAAGTCCACCGCACTGGAGCTCGCGGCGTCCCACGTCCGGGTCAACTCGGTGCACCCCGGGTCCATCCAGACCCCGATGACCGCCGTGATGGGCCGGCAGAAGCCGATCGACTTCACCGAAACCACCCTCACCCGGCCGGCTGCACCAGAAGAGGTCACCAGTGTTGTCCTGTTCCTGGCGAGCGACGAGTCCAGCTTCTCCACCGGCGCCGAGTTCGTCGTCGACGGCGGCATCACCGCCGGGAAGATCTACAACGTCTAAGACGGCGCAGTCCGGGGGCGGGGAAGGCTGCCGGAGCGCGGGTAATCCACCCCGCGCTCCGGCGAGCATCCCGGGAATCCCTATCGCTGATTCGCCTGGCCGCTACCCCGCAGCTCTCCGAACGGCTTCCAAAAGAAGTCGAAGTGGCCCTGCGGGCTGCTCATAAACCGCTGGGTGAACACGACGCCGATATCCCCGTTCGGGTAAACGGCGGCACTGGTCCCGGACCCGCCGGCCCAGCCCCACATACCCGGCTCGGACCATACGGCGCCGAGGCCTGTCTGCACGGCGGTCATAAAGCCCCAGGACTCGTCGGGTCCGGCTACTTCGGCCACGCCGGCCTGCTGCAGGGAGGTCAGCTGGTCCACGGTCATCTGGTGCCGCAGTTCAGCCGGCAGCACGTTGTCATCGGCCAGTCCGGCGAGGAACTGGACGAAGTCCGGCACGGTGGACACCATGCCGCCGGCCAGGGACGCGAACTTCGGCGGACCTGCCAGTGCGTCCCGGTAGGACTCCGCCTCGAAGAGCCCGCCGTCGTCGTTGGCGGCATACACTCCGGGGAAATGCTCTTCGCCGGTCGGAAACCCGGTCCCGGTCAGCCCAAACGGTTCGCTGATCCGTTCCTGCACCAACTGACCCAGGGGCGTGAGGGCGGCGGCGGCGAGCAGCACCGAGAGCACGTCCGCGCTCGAGTGGTACATCCAGCGCTCCCCGGGCTGGTAGGCCAGCGGGAGGCTGCCGAGCCGGGCCAGATACTCCTCGGGTGTCATGTCCGGTGGATTGGGACCCCAGAGGAAATCCTGCGTCGCCGCCACATACGGGGTCGGGTCAAAGTCGACACCCAGTCCCGCGGTGAAGGTCAGCAGGTGGCGCACCGTGAGGGGGCCGCGGGAAGGTACCGTCAGGGTCAGCGGGGCATCCGGAGTCACCAGCACGCGGGGGTTCGCGAGGGCAGGGAGCCAGCGGGCAACCTCGTCGTCCAGGCTCAGCGTGCCGTCGGCTACGAGGCTGAGGGCCAGGGCGCCGCCAAACAGCTTGCTCAGCGAGGAGATCCGGAACGGGGTGTCCTCGGCCATCGGCCCGGACTGCTCCAGGTCCAGGGAACCGACGGCGAACACTTCGGTCCGCCCGTTGATCCGCACACCGGCCACTAGCCCCGGGCACCAACCGGATTGAACGGTCTCGGTCAGCCTGTCCCAAAGGGGTGCGGCAATGCCTGGCATGGCTCTACTGTCCGCTTGCCCCGGGGAGGGAGTCAACGGGTTAAAGCCACGGGGCAGGAACGAGGGGAATGATTCAGCTGAGCAGACCACCACGATGGATTAGGTCCATCTCCGATGTTCCTGCCTATGATCAACGAATGTTTACCGCAGAGTCACTAATCTCAGACGTCTTCGTTGGCCTATTAGGCGCTGTCGTTATTGGGCTCGGATCCCTGGCACTCCGATTGATACGGGACTTTGTCATAAACCGGAAGCATCCCATAGCCGGCGAATATGCATCGACGTTTGAGGATTACGTAGATGGGCAGCGGATTGTCACCAAGGCGACAGCACGGCTCTCCCAACGGGGACGCAGGATATACGGACCAACCACCATGGCCGCGGGGGGACGTACGTGGATGCTCGAAGGCCGCCTGACCAAGAACGGCCGGGTTTACGGAAACTACGAATCGCAGGATCTCCATGACGATGGCTCCGGTGGTTTTTTCCTTGAGACGAAACCGGGCAAGAGGCTGGAAGGATTCTGGGCCGGTTATGACAGTGCAAATAACAGTGTCACCGCAGGGAAATACAAGTTTTGGCCCCTCGAGAAAATTCCCGCCGCTGCCTTGGGGCCCAACGAGTTGGACCAAGCGCTTTCAGTATTGGGCAGCGAGCTCGGCTATAAGTACGTCAGCCGCGAAGAATTGGCTTCCTATTCGCAGGATACGGACAAAATTGCCCTCATCTCGAAGGACGCCCAAGGTGTTATAGGAGCGGTAACGGGCAGGATTTTCGAAACCGTGGACGCCTTCTTAGCGTCGCTTCCACAGGACATGACCAATCCGCTTCGTGAGTGCCTTCCCGGCCTGGACTTCAACAAAATCGGCTTTATCAAATCAGTTGCGGTGGACAGGAGTATGCAGGGCCGCGGTATCGCCAGCGGGCTCGTGGATGCGGCAACCAGCAAACTCTGGTCCCTCGGTGCCACGCTGATCGTTTCCATCGGCTGGACTGACGAGGAAGGCTGCCACATTCAGGGAGTGTTCGACGCCGCGCACTTCAGTACCAAGGGAGATATCCCGGATTTTTGGCTCCAGGATTCCCTGGACAAGGGCTATTCCTGTCCAACGTGCGGCACTCCTTGCCGGTGCGTAGCAAGAATCTTCTCCAAACACCGTCGGGACTCAGCTGCTGTTGCAGAGACCGAGCCCACCAATATGTCAGCCTAGTACCCTTCGAAACGTGGATCCGCAGTCGGCGGGCTACGCCTTGCGTTCCCGCAGCGCCGAATAAATCAGCAGGTCCCGGCGCTGCCCGGAAATTTCCATGTAGCTACGCAGCAGACCCTCCCGCTCGAAGCCCGCGAGTTCGGCCGTGCGGGTCGAGGCGGTATTCCACGGTTCGATGTGCAGCTCCACCCGGTGCAGTTCCGGAAGAGTCCAGGCGAACTCCAGCGCGGCCAGCAGCGCGGACGCAGCGAACCGGTGGCCGCGGGCCGACGGCGTAATCCCGTACCCGGCCTGGGCGCGGCCCTTCTCCAACTCCCGGATCCACAGTCCCAGCTGGCCCACGCAACGGTCGGTGCCGGCGTCGGCCACCGCAAAGGAAAACCCGGCGCCCTCCCGGTACCGGTTCCGCTGCCGTTCCACCCACTCCATAGCCTGCTCGGGGCTCGCGTTCCCGGGAAGACTGCCGATGGCGGGGAAATACTCGTCCCGGGACATCTCGATGACCGTTGCCACATCCTCATCCCGGAAGGCTCGGAGCCGCACGTTTCCGTGCTGCGGATCGGTGGACGGCCAGGCTGGCATGCCGGTGCTGGTTTCCATGGCCACAGCCTGCCACAGCCGCACGCCCGGCGGCACGAGGAGCGGCTGCTGCGGCGGGTTTGCTGCGGCTAGTCCAACACGGCGGTGGTGCGGCGTTTGACGAGAGCCTGTAGTTTTTAGCCCCTGAACACCGTTAAACCGACCGGGTCTCCCCCGCCCGGTCCGTGAAGGCGGACCGCAGGTCCCCGGCCAGCGCTTCCTCGACCCGGCGGGCCATGTCCCGGACCTCCTGCTCATCGGCGACGGCCAGATCCCGGGAGGTGCTCCCCAATACCAGCGAGGACTGCCGGCGGATCTCCTCACGCTGGTCGTCGTTGACGGCGTTGGCAGCGCAGTCACGCAGCAGCCGCAGGATTGCGGACAGCACAATCGGCTCGGAGTGGGCATAGCGGCGCACCGGCCCGCAGACCAGGTCCATGAAGTACCGGTAGTCCCGGCCGACGGTCACCAGACGCAGCACGCCGTCGACGTCGGTTTCCCCCTCCGGTCCGAGCCGGCGGCGGGAGAGATCCACCAGCAGGTCCGCGCAGTAGCCCAGCGCGTGCGCTGCGGTTATCGGGTCATTGATGCTCGGTGACAGGGCCTTGACCGTGATGTCGGTCAACTGGCGCAGGCCCAGCGCCGCGTCCTGCTCCGGCGTCCGCTCGTAACCGATCTCCAGGGCAGCAGCCAGAGCCTCGCGCACCGCCTCCTCCGGAACCGGTCCGCCGTCGTCGCTCCACGCCCGGGCCACAGGTGTCCCAACGGTGACATGGTCCCCGGGCTGCACCTCGATCCGCATGGTCAGCCCGTACTCGTGCAGCATCTGCACCAGCGGTTTCGCCTGCACCGCCTGGATGATGCCGCTGCGGCGTACCGGGACGGGAGTGCCGCCGTCGGGCTCCGGGAAGTCCTGCACCTCGCCGCTCCCGGACTCCGGATAGGTTTCACGCAGCACGGCCAGGCAGCCCTGGTGCGCATTGAGCATCATGGTGTCCACGCGCAGGGACCGGGTGATGTGCCCGATAAACAGCAGCAGCACCACACCGCAGGCGATCCCGAGGATGTAGACGAGCCCCACCACCAGCACGGGGACGGGCCGGTCAGCATCCATGCCGTGCAGGCCGGTAATGGAGACCATGAAGGTGCCCATCAGCACGCCCAGGATCGTCTGCGTGCGGGCATCGCGGGCGAACTCGCGCAGCAGCCGGGGCGAAAACTGCTGCGAGGCCAGCTGCAGGGCCACCACGGTCAGCGAGAAGGTCACGGTGGCGGCGGTCATCACGCTGGTGGCCACCGTCTGCAGCAGGCTGCTTGCCGTATCGACGCCGGTGGGCCAGATCCAGCGAGCCCAGGCGGCGTCGGCTTCCGGGCGGACCTGCAGCAGCACGAGGGTCAGCAGCACCGCGGCGAGGGAAGCGCAGGTGGGCCAGAACCAGAGGGACGTCCGCAGCGCGTCCCGTGATAGGTGGAACCGTGGCTCCGGACCCGGGTGGCGCGGCGGGAAGGTGGACGGACCATGCGTGGTGTTGCTCAACGGCGCCCCTTGGAAGGTGGAATCTCGGCCACTTTCATTGTGCCCGGTTCTCCCTTGTGCGGCCCAAAATCGGTGCGGAGTGACGACGCCGTCACGTACCCCCATGAGATCGCTCACGGACAGGCACATATCGGCAGGGCAGGGGAAAACCCGGACGTACCGTTGATTTAAATCAACCTTTGACCTTCGTCAGCTTTTTGGAGTGCGCATGTCCATTTCCCCTGCCCCGCAGGGCGCTGCCCCCACCACCCGCGCCGAGGCCAGGGCAGAAGCAAAGCGCAAGCACCGCGCCATCCTGCAGGCCCTGACCGGCCTGCTGCTGGGCATGTTCGTCTCGATGCTGGCCAACACCG
This sequence comes from Arthrobacter sp. zg-Y919, assembly GCF_030142045.1. Lineage (NCBI taxonomy): Bacteria > Bacillati > Actinomycetota > Actinomycetes > Micrococcales > Micrococcaceae > Arthrobacter > Arthrobacter sp. zg-Y919. The sequence goes on from NZ_CP126242.1 coordinate 2,876,143, forward strand.
TGGTGAGCACCTCGCTGCCGGTCATCATTTCGGACCTCGACGGCGACCAGGCCGCCTTCACCTGGGTGGTCACCGCCACCCTGCTGGCCACGGCGGTCTCCACCCCGGTCTGGGGCAAGCTTGCGGATCTGCTCAACCGCAAGGTCCTGGTCCAGCTGGCCTTGATCATCTTCATCGTCGCCAGTGCGGCCGCAGGTTTCGCCCACAACACCGACTGGCTGATCGCCATGCGCGTGATCCAGGGCATCGGCGCCGGCGGCCTCGGTGCGCTGACCCAGATTGTTATGGCGGACATCGTTTCCCCGCGGGAACGCGGCCGCTACATGGGCCTGTTCGGTGCCGTCATGGCCCTGTCCACCGTCGGCGGACCGCTGATCGGCGGCGTCATCACGGATACCGTCAACTGGCGGTGGAACTTCTACGTGGCGGTGCCGCTCGCCGTCGTCGCGCTGGTGATAATCCAGAAGACCCTGCACCTGCCGCCGCTGAAGAAGCGGAAGGTGCAGATCGACTACGCCGGCATCATCCTGCTCTCGGCCTCCGTGTCGTGCCTGCTCATCTGGGTGTCCCTGGTGGGCACCGACTTCGGCTGGGCCAGTGCCGCCACCGCGTGGATGGTGGGCGGTTCGCTGCTGGGCCTGGCCGCGTTTGTTGCCGTGGAGCTGAAGGCGTCGGAACCGCTGATCCCGCTGAGCCTGTTCCGCAACCGGACCTTCACCTTCTCGGTGATCGGATCCCTCGCCGTCGGCGTCGCCATGTTCGGCACTACGGTGTTCCTGTCCCAGTACATGCAGCTGGCCCGCGGCGCCTCCGCGACCATGTCAGGGCTGATGACCATCCCGATGATGGCAGGACTGCTGATCATCTCCACGCTCGTGGGCCGGATGATCACCAAAACCGGCAAGTGGAAGGCCTACGTGGTGGTCGGATCGGTGCTGCTCACCGCAGGCCTGGTCCTGATGGGCACCATTGAATACGACACCAATTTCTGGCTGGTCTCGCTGTACATGTTCCTGCTCGGTGCCGGCGTGGGCATGGTGATGCAGAACCTGGTGCTCGTGGTGCAGAACGACGTTTCCACCCGGGACCTCGGCGTCGCCAGTTCCAGCATCAACTTCTTCCGCACGATCGGCGGCACCGTGGGCGTGTCCGCGCTCGGCGCGGTGCTGGCCACCCAGGTCACCGACCGGCTGGCGCAGAAGCAGGGCGAGCTGATGTCCGCCATCACTGCGCTCGGTGAAGAGGGCAAGGAAGTCGCCGCATCACTGGCCTCCGGCAGCATCCCGGATGTGAACGCCCTGCCCGAATCCGTGCGTTTCATTGTCGAATCCGTCTATGGCTCCTCCGTGGCGCACATCTTCATGATCGCTGCACCGCTGGGGCTCCTGACGCTGCTGGCCGTGCTGTTCCTGCCGAACCTGCCGCTGGGCAGCATGACCCGGCACGAGAAGATGCAGGCCGAAGAATCTGCCGCGGCGTCCGGCAAAGCGTCCGCGACAACTTCCGCTACGACCTCTGAGACCGTAGCGGCCGTGTCCGAAGGTGCCGCCGGCCATACCCCGGAGTCGCCCGCAAAGGGCGCGCCGGCAAAGGATGCGTCATCCGGAAAGGGCTCGCCCGCCGTAAAGAACGCAGCCGCGAAGCGCGCGCCCGCAGGAAAGGGCGCGCCGGCTGCAAAGGGTGCGCCGACTGCAAAGGGTGCACCCTCCGGAAAGGGCGCACCCGCAGGAAAGGGTTCGTCATCGGGAAAGGGAAAGTCATCCGGAAAGGGTAAGAACTAGCCGTGACGGCGCCGGTAGCGGGGGACGCTGGCGATGGGACCTTCGAGTCCTCTGTGCTGGAGGTGGAACGCGAGTTCTCGGTGACACTTGCGGCAGCCCGCCGGATCTTCAAGGATTGCGCCACAGCCGTCCATCCGGCCCTGCAGCCCTTGGGGTTCTCGGTGCTGATGACCCTGTACCGCACCGGGGAGTGCCAGCAGGGCGCCGTGGCCGAAGCACTTCAGGTGGACAAGGCCCTGCTGAGCCGGACAGTTACCCAGCTGGAAACCCTGGGCCTTGCGGCCCGGCGGGCGGACCCCTCCGACGGACGGGCCCAGCTGCTCGACCTGACGCCTGAGGGCCGGGTCCGCTTCGAAGGTGTACACAGTGCGAAGCGGTCCCGGCTGCGGGAGCAGCTGGGAAGCTGGACTCCCGCCGAGCTCAGAAACCTTTCCAAGCTGCTGAACAAGCTCAACGAGCGGGACTGATCCCGCCCGCAGTCTCCACACCGGGCAGGGATACCGTGAACTCGCTTCCCTCCCCCGGGCTGCTGACGAAGCTCAGCTCGCCGCCATGGGCCGCCACGATGTTCCTGGTGATCACCAGTCCCAGGCCGACGCCGGGAATGGCAGAGGCAATGGCGCGGCGGGCGCGGAAGAATTTTGTGAAGACCTTTTCCTGTTCGGCTTCGCTCATCCCGATCCCGGTGTCCGCCACGCAAAGCCGGACCGCCTCCGCGTCCTGCCACAGCCGCACCGTCACCGTCCCACCGCCGGGTGAGTACTTCACCGCATTGGACAGCAGATTATCGACCACCTGGGCCAGGCGCTGCGGATCCACGTCCGCAATCAGCGATTCCGGAATGTCGGTTACCAGCGCAACCCGGCTCGCAGCGGCCTTCGGGGCTGCCGACACCACACCCGCCCGCACAATTTCGGCAAGGTTCATCGGGCGGCGGTCCATTTTCGTGGCGCCCGACGCCACGGACAGCAGATCGGAGACCAGTGCCAGCAAGCGTTCCGAGTTGCGCAGCGCAATCTCGATGGCTGATTTCACCTGCGGAGACAGCCCCTCCTCGTCCAGGGCGAGGTCCAGGTAGCCCATGATGGAGGTCAGCGGAGTCCGCAACTCGTGCGACACGCTGGCTACGAACTCCTCCTGCGCCGCCACGGCACGGACCAGCCGGCTGACGTCGCTGAAGGCAATCACGGATCCGGAGAAGGATCCCTCGCCTTTAATGGGCCGGGCCGAAACGTTAAGGGCCATCTCATGCTCGCCGGCACCGAACCATACCAATTGGTCGGAGAAGGCCTCTCCGGCGGCGGCCCGCCTAGCGGGGTTATCGGCATCGCCGATGGGCGTCACCCGGTCCGGACCGAACATCGTTTGTTCCTTCGCGGTGATGGGAATATCCCCCATGACCCGGCGCCAGCTGGAGAGCAGGTGGGTGTTGGTAAGCAGCGTGTTGCCCTTCGGATCCACCACCAGCAGGCCGACGTCGGCGGCGTCCAGAACCGATTCCAGCAGGGCCTCGCGTTCCCGGCTTTCCAACAGGTTCGCCTGCAGGATGCGGTCCTTTTCCTCCAGGGCCTTCTGCTTTTGTCGGATTTCCTCCTCTGCTGCGGCCCGGGCCGCTTCCGCCGCCTCTGCTTTCCGCAGGGCCGCCACGAGATCCTGCTCGTAGAGCCGGCGTTCGGAGGCGTTAAAAACGGCAATCCGGTCAATCTCGGCACCGTTCCCACCGTCTTCGGAGCGCACACCTGAGAGGAGGACCGGGACACACTCCCCGTCCGCAGACACCAGGTCCGCCGCCATTTCATTGAAGCACCCGGATACTGCGAGCTGCGGCACGGCATAGGAGGAGAAGAGCACTTGGTCCGCCCGCGGCATCAGGTCAAGGATGTTGCCGCCGAGCAGTCCGTCCCTGGAGCGCCCGGTCCAGGAGGCCAGTGTCTGGTTGACATCCAGGATCGTACCGTCGGTGGTGAGGACGAGATATCCGGAGGCCGCAGCATGGAAGTGTTTCTCGTAATCCATGCCCGGGTCGGTGTTTTCAGGGTTCTTGTGCCGGGGGTGGCCGTCAATGCTAGGCACGGGTGCTCGCCTCCAGGTACTCCAGAATGGCCCCTGCAGTTTCCCGGGGAGAACTAAGGTGCGGCATGTTCCCGCGTGCTAACAGGTCCACACGCGTGCTTTGGGAAAGATGGCTGTGCAGGAACAACGACGCCGGTTCCGGGGTCAGCGGGTCGCCCGGGGACTGCAGGATCAGGGCCGGGACAGACACCTGGGGCAGTAGTTGCCGGACGTCCGCGGCGAAAGACATCTCCAGGAAGTCACGCACATACTCCGGACGCAACCGGCACATGTTCTCCGCCAGTTCGCCGCTCACCTCGGAGCCGGGTTCCGCGCCTGCTATTTCCGGCGCCATCGCCCGTGCCCACAGGGGGTAGTTGACTTCCACCATCTGCAGGACAGCCTCGATGTCCTCCGGCTGAAGCCCACCGGAGTACCCCTCGTCGTTCACATAGCAGGGCGAGGCGCAGAGTAGGACAAGACGCGCGATCCTCGGGCTCCGCGTCGCCGCCGCCAGTGCCATCGTGCCGGCGATGCTGTGCCCGACGACCGTAGCGTCGTCCAGCTCCAGCACATCAATGATTTCGATCAGGTCTGCCAGGTAACCCTCGAAGGCAGCATATTTAGCGTCGCCGTAGGCATCCGGATCAGCACCTCCGGTTCCAACATGGTCGAACAACACCACTTTGTAGGTGTCCGTAAAGAACGGCAGAATCCGGTCCCAGATGACTTGGTCACAGCCAAAACCCTGCGCCAAAAGCAGCGCGGGACCGTCCGTACGTCCGAGGACCCGGACATTGTTGCGGTGGATCACTGCGTCCGCATTCATCCTGTACCTTTCGTTGGTCTTGTTCACGCCTCGCTGGCAGCGCAATTGGCTGTGCACCGGGAATCCGGTGCGGAGCAGGCTGGTGGACGGGCCTCTGGCCTGTCAAAGGGGAAGAATCAACGTCCGCCCAACTGGTTTTCAGCGGCAGGAAAGCCGGAGAACCAACATTGTCATCCGGCCATTTGGCCGACACGCTGCCGGGTTCCGGCCCCTGCCCTACAAGGGGCGGGCAGGTTTTTCAGCGGGTGAAGGGGAACTGACTGCGGGCCCTGCTGTGGCCGGAGCGGCACACGGAGCAAAGGACTTACCGGTCGTATTGCGCATGAAATGGAAACCTTATAACGAGACTGTTTCAATCACCGGCGAGTTCGCCGGAGCGGAAGGCGCGAAAAGCGCTGGATTCCTCTTCGAAACCTAACAGAACGACCACCACAGGAGAAAATCAGGTGGCTTAGTTTCGCCGGAATGGACATCCAAACGAAGCCCTCATAAGTCTCGATGCGGAACTGCGTCGATGTGAGCTTCTAAATCGAAGACTCAGCGTTAGCCTTTCAAGCCGTCCCCGCTCCCGCTGAGCTCCCCGAGGATCCGTGCGAGCTCTACCCGGTCGCCCGGTTCCAGGACGGAAAAGAACTCATCTGCCTCACGCTTCCGGTCCGCCAGCACCGTGCCACGCAGCTTTTCCCCCGCGTCGGTCAGCCTCAGCAGAGTAGCCCGACGGTCGGTCGGGTGCGCCCGGCGCTCCATGAGCCCCTTCGCGGTCAATTGATCCACCACCTCGGTGGCTGACCGCGGGGCAATACGCAGCCGCTCCGCCAGTTCCTTCAACCGCAGCCCCGGCTCACCGGCTTCGTGTGCGCCGACGGGCGCATCGGCGGGCCCACCCCCCTCCGGCTCAGCCGCCCGGGCCACCGCATTCATCGCCCGGAACTGATGCGGGGTCAGCTCATACGGTGCGAGCTGGTGCATCCACCGCTTCCGCAGCCTGCGGAACGCCGCGTGCATCAGTTCTCCCAGAGCGGCCGGGTCCGTGTTATCCATGAAGACGAGTCTACCCACATTTGCCGGTAACCACATAATGAGGTAACCTCTGCATTAGCTGCCGCCTCGCACCTCACGGCAGCACAGGAGGAATCATGGCTATTCCCGAAGCGGCCCCTGCGGCCCCCGGAAGCGGTAGAGGATCAGGTGGCGGGCCCGGCCCCGCGAAACTGAATCCCGCCGATCAAAAACAGCTGAACCGGCATCCGGTTTCCCTGCGGCGCATCGCCGCACTCTTCGCCCCGCACAAGGGGACCATCGCCGTCGTCGTACTGCTGATCACCGCCTCCTCGGTGGTCGGACTCGCCCAGCCGTTCCTGGTCCGGGCTGTAATCGATGACGCACTCCCGCACGGCAACACCCGCCTGCTGCTGTTCCTCACCGCATCCATGGTGGGCGTGGCGGCACTGACCGCCGCGATCGGCGTGGTGCAGACCTGGCTGGCCACGAGCATGGGCCAGCGCGTGATGCATACCCTGCGCGTGAAGCTCTTTACCCACCTGCAGGCCCAGTCGCTCGGCTTCTTCACCCGCACCCGCGGCGGGGAGGTGCAGTCCCGGCTCACGCACGATATTTCCGGCATGCAGTCGGTCGTCACCACAACCGCCACAGGCGTAGCCTCCAACCTCACGACCGCGGTTGCGACCGCCGTCGCGATGGTGGCCCTCTCCCCCGGGCTGAGCCTGATCTCGCTCGTGGTGCTGCCGCCCGCGATCTGGCTCTCCCGGCGCGTAGCAATGATCCGCCGCGACGTCACCGATGAACGCCAGCGCGAACTCGCCGCCCTGCACACCCAGGTGGAGGAGGGCCTCTCGGTCTCGGGCGTGCGGCTGGCCAAAACCCTGGGCACCGTACCGCGCGACGCCGACCGGTTCCGCGCGCGCTCGGAGACCCTCGTGGGCCTGGAGCTGCGCAGCCAGCTCGCCGGGCGCTGGCGGATGGCGACCATGCAGATTGTCTTCGCGGCCATTCCGGCCGTCATCTACCTCGCCGCGGGTTTCCCTGCCACCAACGGCGGAATGACCATCGGCACCCTGGTGGCGTTCACCGGGCTGCAAGCGGGCATCTTCCGGCCGGTGATGGGCCTGCTGAACATCGGCGTGCAGTGGGTAACCGCCCTGGCGTTCTTCAGCCGGATCTTCGAATACCTGGATCTTGAGCCACAGATCCGCCCAGCCGCCGCTCCCGTCCGGCTGGATCCGGCCGCGGTCCACGGTGACGTGCGGTTCCAGGACGTGCATTTCACCTACGACGACGGCACAGAAGTCCTGCACGGCATCGACCTGACACTGCCCGCCGGGACCACCACCGCAGTCGTTGGATCCACCGGCTCCGGCAAGAGCACCCTGGCGTCCCTGCTGCCGCGGCTGAACGACACCAGCTCGGGCCGCGTCAGCATCGATGGCGTGGACGTGCGCGATCTGGCCCCCGAGGATCTGGCCCGGATTGTCGGTGTCGTCTCCCAGGAGACCTATCTGATCCACGCTTCCATCCGCGAGAACCTGCTGCTCGCCGATCCGGACGCCAGCGACGACCAGCTATGGTCCGCCCTGGCCGCGGCGCAGATGGCCGACACCGTCGGCGCCCTGCCCGAGGGCATGGACACCCTGGTGGGGGCGCGCGGCCACCGTTTCTCCGGCGGCGAGCAGCAGCGCCTGGCCATTGCCCGCACCATCCTGCGCAATCCGCCGGTCCTGGTCCTGGACGAGGCCACCTCGGCGCTGGACAACACCACCGAGGCGCAGGTGCAGCTGGCCCTGGAGCACCTCTCCGCCGGGCGCACCACGCTGACCATCGCCCACCGGCTCTCAACCGTGGAGAACGCGGACCAGGTGGTGGTGCTCGACGCCGGCCGGGTCATCGAGACGGGGTCACCGGCCGAACTCCGGGCAGCCGACGGTGCGTTTGCCCGGCTTGCCGCGCACACAGCCACGCTGGAGGACAACCTCTCCCGCTAGCCGGAAGCCAGGGCGCCGGGATTCAGTCGTCCTTCCAGCCAACACAGAGGCAGAAGGGGTGGCCTGCCGGATCCAGGAACACGCGGAAGGTCCTCCCCAGCTGGTGCTCGTGTTTGGTTGCCCCCAGCGCGAGGACAGCAGCCTCGGCCTCGTCCAGGTCGTCAACATCCACGTCGATATGCATCTGCTGGGGCATGTCCTGGCCTGGCCAGGCCGGTGGCGCGTAGTTCTCCACCTTCTGGAAGGAGTAGCGCTGACCGGTGACGTCGGAGATTTCGGTCCAGTCGCCGTCGTACCCGTTCAAGTCCACCTTCCAATCCAGGAGGGTGCCGTAGAAGGTGGCGAGTGCCACGGGATCCGGGCAGTCGATAACAGTGATGGGAGCGCGTGCGATAGCCATGGGAGGAAGCCTAGGACCAATTGCGGACAACCACTGTCCGCATGGAAACTTTTTCGCGCCGTGGCGTTTCTGCTGCCGGTTTAAACCGGCAGTAGAAACGCAAAGTGGCAGTAGACGTTCCTAGCCGCGCGCCTGCAGGGCCCGGTTCAGGGCAACTAGCGCCTCCGCTGCCGCCTCCAGCGCCTCCCGCTGCTCATCATCCAGGCGGGCGATTCCGGCGCGGATAGGCCCCGCCCAGGCATGGGCAATAACCTCATTCTGCGCCCGGGCCTCCTCGGTGGGCTCCAGGAGGCTGACCCGCCGGTCCGTGGGGCTGCTTGCCCGGGCCACCAGCCCACGCTCGGTCAGCGTACGGACGGCCGCGCTGGCATTGCTCTGCTTGAGCCCCATCAGCCGGGCCAGCTCGGTGACCGTCAGGCCCGGAGTGTCCAGCACATGCTTGAGCACAGCCAACTCGGTGCTGGGCAGCGGTTCGATCCCGGTGATCTCCGGCGGCTTCCGATGGATGTTCCAGGAAAGATCGCGCAGCAGGTCCGCAATTTCGCGCGGTGCCGCGGGCACGCCGTCGTTGGTCATGCCAACGATCCTAGCGCATATCTTAGAATATATATGTCCACATATGCTATGCTCGCTCGGCACTTATACGGTTTGAGAAGAAGGTTTTTTCCATGACGAGCACCCCGCTCCCAGCACCGCCTGCCCGGCGGCCCAAGGCCGGCATGCTGACCGGCATCCTGGCCCTGCTCACCGCAGCGGCCCCGCTGTCCATCGACATGTACCTGCCGGCTTTCCCCCACATGGCGGAGGACCTGAACACCAGCGCCACCGGCATCCAGCTGACCATGACGGCGTTCCTGGTGGGCCTCGCCATCGGCCAGCTGGTCATCGGCCCGCTCTCGGACGGCATCGGCCGGCGTAAGCCGCTGCTGATCGGCTCCTTCGTGGCCCTGCTGGCCACCCTGCTGTGCGCCGTGGCACCGAACGTCGAAATCCTGACCACCGCCCGCTTCCTGCAGGGCCTCGGCGGCGCCGCCGGCATTGTGCTGGCCCGCGCCATCGTCTCCGACACGTCCCGCGGTGCGGCTGCTGCCAAGCTGCTGGGCGTACTGACCATGATCAGCGTCATTGCCCCCGTGGTCGGCCCGCTGGCCGGCGGTGCCATCATTGCCGCCGGCGGCTGGCGCATGGTGTTCTGGGTCCTCGCGACCCTTGTCCTGCTGATGTTCCTGGGCGCCCTGTTCGGCGTGAAGGAAACCCTGGCCGAGGCCGACCGCAACCGCGGCGGACTCAAGACCACCTTCCGGGTGGCCGGCGAAGTGCTGCGCAACCGCAACTACACCGGCTACCTGCTGACCTTCTGCTTCTCCTTCGCGGGTCTCTTCGCGTACATCGCCGCGTCCCCGTTCGTGATCCAGAACATCCTCGGCATGTCCGAGACCCGGTTCTCGCTGGTGTTTGCCATGAACGCCGTGGCCATCACCATTGTCAGCGCCGTGGCCGCCGCCCTGGCCGGCAAGGCACCGTACCGCCTGATGATTGCCATCGGCCTGGCGGTAGCCGTGCTGGCAGCTGCCGGCATGCTCATCGCGATGTCCAACGGCACTCCGATGGTCCCCACCCTGGTGCTGTTCGCCGTCTTCCAGGGGTCCCTGGGCCTGATCTTCGGCAATGCCACGGCGTTGGCCCTTGAAGAAGCCGGGCACCACGCCGGCACCGGGTCCGCGTTCCTGGGCTCCCTGCAGTTCCTGCTGGCTGCCCTGGTGTCCCCGCTGGTTGGCCTCTGGGGCGAAGAAACCGGCGTGCCGATGGCCGTGGCCATGCTTGGCTTCCTGGTCCTCGCCGCCGCGTCCTTCCTGCTGCTCACGCGCAGGAGCACGTCCGTGGAGGCACCGGCCGAGTCAGCTGCCGTCTAGAAGCACCGGATGCTCCCCGGGATGATTGTCCCGGCAACAAAAAAACGTGCCGCCCTTCCCGAAGGAAGGACGGCACGTTTTTGTGTGGTCAAGACCGGCGGGAGCTAGCTCCGGGCCGGTTCCTCCACCTCGGAGTGCGACTCATCCACATGCGGATGGCGGCGTTCCAGGGAGGCACCCTCGACGTCGACGTCCGGCAGGATCTTGTCCACCCACTTCGGCAGCCACCAGGCCTTGTCGCCTGCCAGGTGCATCAGGGCGGGGATCAGCAGCATCCGCACCACGAACGCATCCACCAGGACACCGAAGGCCAGGGCGAAGCCGATGGGCCGGATCATCGTGCTGTGCGAGAAGATGAAGCCGCCGAACACGGACGCCATGATGATTGCCGCAGCGGCGACCACCGAACGCCCGGCCCGGAAGCCCTGGGCGACGGCGAGGCGTGCCGGCGCGCCGTGGACGAAGGCCTCACGCATGCCCGAGCCCAGGAAGAGCATGTAGTCCATGGCCAGGCCGAAGAGGATGCCCGCCAGGATGGTTGGCAGGAAGCTCAGGATCGGGCCGGGGGTCTCCACCCCGAAGATGCCGGACAGCCAGCCCCACTGGTAGATGGCCACCACGCCGCCGAGGGCGGCGAAGTAGGACAGGATGAAGCCGAGGGTCGCGATGATCGGCACGAAGATCGACCGGAACACCAGGATCAGGATCAGCAGGGACAGTCCCACGACCACACCGAGGTAGAGCGGCAGGGCCTCGCCCAGCTTCTCGGAAATGTCGATGTTGCCGCTGGCGGAGCCGGCCACACCGATCTCATAGTCGCCGTTTTCGCCCTCAACCGGGGACATGCCACGCAGCGAGTTCACGAGGTTCTCGGTGGATTCGCTCGTGGGGCCTTCTTCCGGAATGACCTGGAAGGCAGCCACGCTCCGGTCTTCGGAGGTGCCGATGGGGGCAACTGCCGCCACATCGTCCTGGTCGAAGATCGCGGTGGCAATCTCGTTCTGGGCTACCAGCGCTTCCTCTTCGCTGGGCTCGCCCGGCAGTTCCGCCACCAGCAGCAGCGGGCCGTTCTGCCCTTCGCCGAACTTCTCGGAGACGGCGGCATAGGCCCGGTACTGGGTGGTGTCGTGCGCTTCGGCGGATCCGTCGGGCAGGTTCAGCCGCAGGTCCATTGACGGCACCGCCAGCAGCAGCAGTGCGGCAATGGAGGCCACCACCGTCACCACGGCGCGGATGGAGGACATGGGCTTGGCTTCAGCGAGCTGCGGGCGGCCCTCCTTGGCGGCAGCGCTTTCGGACGGGTGAATTGCGGCCCGTTCCTTGCGGCTGAGGATGCGCATACCGACAAGCTTCAGCAGTGCCGGCGTCAGGGTGACCGCAACCAGCACGGCGATGGCGACACAGGCTGCGCCCACGGTACCCATCAGGCCCAGGAACGGAATTCCCGTGACGTTCAGGGCGAGCAGGGCAATGAACACGGTTGCACCGGCAAACACCACGGCGTTGCCCGAGGTGCCGTTGGCCAGCGCGATGGATTCCTGCAGGGGAAGGCCGGTCTTGAGCTGGCGGCGGTGCCGGTTCACGATGAACAGTGCGTAATCGATGCCCACGGCGAGGCCGAGCATCAGGCCGAGCACCGGGGTTACCGACGCCATCTCGACGACGCCGGAGAACGCCAGCCCACCCAGGGCACCGATGCCGACGCCGATCAGCGCGGTCAGAAGCGGCAGCCCGGCAGCGATCAGGGTGCCCAGCATAACGAACAGGACCACACCGGCGATGACGAGGCCAACCACCTCGCCGATGCCGAAGAGCGCCGGAGCAGCGGCCGAAATTTCAGCGGAGTAATCCACCTTGACCCCGTCGACGGGCTCGTCCTCAAAGAGGGCCACCACTGCATCCTTGGTTTCCTGCGTGATCTCCATCTGCGACTCACTGAAGGTCACGTTCAGGATGGCGGCGCTTCGATCCTCGGAAACAGTGCGGATTTCCTCGGCCATATCCAGCAGGGCTGCGCCCTGCTCGGCCTGCACGGCGCCGGCTTCCAGCTCTTCACTGCCTGCGTCCAGCTCCGCCCGCTTGGCATCCAGCTCGGTCTGCTGAGCATCCAGCTGGGCCATCATTTCAGCGGGTGCACCCGCCGCTTCTGCCTGCTGCCGTGCGGCGTCGAGCTGGCTCTGACCTGCCTCCAGCTGCGCGCGGCCGTCCTCAATCTGGGCGCGGCCTGACTCAACCTGCGCCAGGCCCGCCTGCAGCTCCTGTGCCTGGGCCTCCCGGTCGGCCTCGGTGGCGAACGGGTCGATGACGTTTTCCACACCGTCGATGTCGGAGGCCTTGCCGACCAGCTCGGTGATTTCCTGCTGCTGCTCACCGGTGAAGCTGGATCCGTCCTCAGTCTGGATCATCACTGACCCGGATCCGCCCGACGCCTGCGGGAGCTTCTCCTGCAGGCGCTCTGTGACCTTGGTGGTGGGCGTGTCGGGAATGGAGAACGCGGTGGTGAGGGTGCCGCCGAAGAGCGTGTAGGCAACACCGGCCACCACGAGCACTGCGAACCACGCCGCCAGCACGGAACGCGCACGGCGTGCGGCCGCCGATCCGAGGCGGTAGAGGAATTCAGCCATTGAGAGTCTGTCCTTTAGAGGGATGGTTGGAGGGAAACTACGGATTGGGGGAACTAGGGCGGGCCTGGCCGGCCGGCCCGGCAGCGTGGCCGGCCCGGACGGTCTCGAGGAGCTGGTTCAGCATCCGCTCCCAGCTGACCCTGGACGCGGGGGTGTCAACAGCGCCGGTGGCGCAGTGCCAGTGGTGGTACAGCACCCCCAACCCGCTGGTGAGTGCGCCCACGAGCAGATCCACACTGAGCTTGTCCGCCTCCGGGTGGCGCCGGAGCATCACGGCTGAAAGCCGCTCGCTGAGCTCGGTAAACGCACGAAGCGCCATGGGATGCGCGGCCACTGCCGGTCCCCCGTCGCCGAGTACGCGGTTCAGGTAGGCCATGGGCGCCACTAGGTCCGCCTTGCGGAATGCCTCGGCAATCTCATCGAGCATCCCCATGCCCACGGCGTCGGACGCCGGAACAGCGGTCAGGCTCGCGACGGCGGAACTGAGTACGTCGCTGCACACCTCGGAGACGATGTCGTGGATGGAGGCGAAGTGATTAAAGACCGTCCGCCGCGAAACATCGGCGCGCCGGGCCAGCTCGTCCACGCTGAAATCCGTGGCCTGGCGCTCGTCGATAAGCGCCGCCGCGGCAGCCACAATGGCCTGGCGATGGCGGCTTTTGAGCGCCTTGCGGCGGTCTTCGACCGGGAGGGTGGATAACACGTTTCTACACTACGTGCATCTTTGCACTCGGTGCAAAGCGTTCCCGGCACTAGTGAGGGTCAGTACCGGGCACCCTCCGGCTGCGGTGCGTTGTTGAGCATTACCAGATCCTCGCCGCTGAGGACCAAGTCCCCGGCGGCTACGTTTTCCCGCAGATATTTCGGTGTTTTGGTGCCCGGGATCGGAATGACCCGGCGGCCCTGGGCCACCACCCATGCGAGTGCCACCTGCGCCGGCGTCGCACCCACCCGTTCCGCGACGTCGTGCACCCGCTGCACAATCGCCAGGTTTGCCCGCAGGTTCTCCTGCTGGAACCGCGGGAGCCTCCGGCGCATGTCGTCGGGCGGAAGGTCATCGAATGACGTGAACCGGCCGGTGAGGAAGCCGCGGCCCAGCGGCGAAAAGGCCAGGAACGCCAGACCCTGTTCCTCGCAGTAGGGGACGACGTCGGCGAGCCGGTCCCGGGTCCAGAGCGAGAGTTCGGACTGCACGGCAGCCACCGGATGCACCGTCTGCGCCAGCTGGATCTGTTCCACGCTGGCTTCCGACAGGCCGATCGCCCGGGCCTTGCCATCCGTGACGGCCTGCGCCATGGCGCCCCAGGATTCCTCCAGCGGCACCTGCGGATCCACCCGGTGCAGGATGTACAGGTCAACGTGGTCGGTGCCGAGCCGGCGCAGGCTGCCGTCGATGGACTCCCGGATGTGCTCGGGCCGGCCGTCCTTCTTCAGCCCGGGCATGGTCCCGGCGGCCGGGGCCTCGTTGCTGACCTCCAGCCCCACTTTCGTGGAGAGCACTACCCGCTCCCGGTAGCCGTCCCTCAATGCCCGGCCCACCAGTTCCTCATTGGTATAGGGTCCGTACACATCAGCGGTGTCGACCAGGGTGACCCCGAGCTCGACACCTCCGCGTATCACCGAGATGGACGTTTCATCGTCGCGTTCCGCGTCCATGTCATAGGCGTAGCTCATCCCCATGCAGCCCAGGCCGATAACTCCGACCTCCGGTCCATTGGTTCCCAGATTTGTCGTGCGCACAGCAGCCTCCTTGATTGGCGGGCAGGTTCAGGGTTTAACGCTCACCTCCAGCAAACCGTCCCGGATCCGGGTGGAAAAGGACGGCTGCGGAGCAGTCGCCGGCCCGTGCACCACGTTCCCCGACTGCACGGAGAAGGTGCTGCCGTGCCAGGGACAGACAATGCACAGCTCGTTTTTCACTTCCCGCAGTTCCCCCTCGTGCAGCGGACCGCCGAGGTGGCTGCAGGTGTCCGCGAGGACGGCCACCGCACCGTCCGCGGCGCCGTCGGTCCGCTTGAGCACCATCAGACTCACCGGTCCGAGCCTCGCCGGCTGCGGAACGCCGGATGCGAACGCATCCACCGGCCCCAGTGAGTGCCAGCCTTCCGGCACCTTCGCCGGGAAGTCCTCATTGCGGTTTACTCCGGCACCCTGCCGGTAGGACAGGTGCCCGCCCAGGAACCCGCTTACGCCGGTGACCGCCAGGCCGGCGAAGGCGAGGACGCGGCCCAGCCCCGTCCGGCCCTTCCCGCGTACCAGCCAGGACACGGAATAGAGGCCGACGGCGATCGCGTTGGAACCCTGGTGCACAATCCCGGTGCGTTGCTGCTCGGTATTCAGCTGCGAGAAGTCCGTAACGCCCGCGAGCGCGGTGGGAGCGGCCGCCACTACTCCCACGCCAACCAGTGTCCGGGCGGCCCGCTCATTGCCGGGCAGCACGTCCAGCACCGCGGCGGATACCCAGGCTCCCAGCGGCACCACGATCATCAGCGGGTGCAGGGGATGCCCGAGGGGAACACCGTGCAGGACGTCCCGCACGGCAGGCCACGGCAGTACCGACTTCGCGGTCCTCGCCACCCATCCGGCGGCCGGGTCCAGCCACCCCGCGTTTTCCAGCTTGTCGGCAACAGTAACTAAGGGCAGTCGGCGCATGGCTTCTCCTCACGGGGTAAACACCTGGTGGACTGCACAGGGTAAGGGCGGGGCGGGGCGGGCGCCACCGAAGCCGCGGCAGCGTGCCGCGCCCGGCACAGTTGCGCAGGCCCATGCGACCGGGAACCACCCCGGCCTAAAGCGCCTTGCCCGGATTGAGGATGCCCAGCGGATCCAGGGCGGTGCGGATCGTGTGCATAACCTCCAGGGAGACCCCGCCCAGTTCCTCCTCCAGCCAGTCCCGCTTGAGCAGTCCGATCCCGTGCTCCCCGGTCAGTGTGCCGCCCAGCCGGTGCGCGAGGTAGAACATCTCCCCCAGGGCCGCCTTGGCCGGTCCCGTGGTCACCGAGTCCTCCGGATCCAGCACGATCATGGGATGCAGGTTGCCGTCGGAGGCATGCGCAATGGTGAAGATCCGGACCCCGGTGCGGGCGGAGATCTCTTCAAGCCCGCTCACCACTTCGGCCAGCCGTCCCCGGGGGACACCGATATCGCCGATGGACACCCTGCCCAGCTGTTCCAGTGAGGGAATGGCCTCCCGGCGGGCGGTGATCAGCGCGGCGGCGTGTTCGTCGTCGACCGCCCGCTCACAGCTGCCCAACGTCGTGAGGACGTCCATCACCACATCCTGCTCCAGGAACGCCCCGTACCCGTCTGTCTGTACCAGCAGGAACGCGCCGCCCTTGGACCGGTAATCGGTGCCCATGGCCATGTCCACCGCTTCAAGCGTGGGTCCGTCCATCAGCTCCATCACCGAGGGCTGGATCCGGGCGGCGACGACGGCGGACGCCGCCTGGGCCGCGGTGGTGACATCCGGGAAGAAGGCGGCCACCGTGGCGGTGTGCACCGGCAGCGGACGCAGCCGCAGCGTGGCTTCGACCACCACCCCGAGGGTTCCCTCCGAACCGATCATCAGGGCATTGAGGTCATACCCGCTGACGCCTTTGATCGTCTCGCGGCCGGTGCGCAGTTCCCGTCCGTCCGAGAGGATCACGCGCAGGGCCAGCACCGACTCCCTGGTCACGCCGTACTTGGCGCAGCGCATGCCGCCGGCGTTGGTGGCAATGTTTCCGCCGATGCTGCAGATGGCGGTGCTCGCCGGGTCCGGAGCGTAGAACAGGCCGTATTCCGCCGCGGCGGCATTCAGGTCGGCGTTCAGGACACCGGGCTCCACCACCGCCAGCTGCTCCTGGGGGTCGATGCGCAGGATCCTGTTCATGCCCGAAACATCGAGTACCAGCTCACCCGCCCGTGAGGACGACGCTGCCGCGAGCCCGGTGCCGGCGCCCCGGGGGACCACCGGAACGCGGTGTTTGGTGGCTCGCTGGAGGGTGGCGACGACGTCGTCGGCGGAGCGGGCGAAGACCACCCCGTCCGGCAGGGATTCGGGGACAAAGCCGGAGCGGTCGGTGCTCACCCGTTGCCGGTCCGCTTCAAGGAAGGAGACGGACGGGAAGCCGCTTAGGACGGTACTGCCGGAAACCGGGTCAAGTGAATGCGTGGTCACGGGTTTCTCCTTTGGAGTTCGGCGCGGGGTGCCGGTCAGGATGCCGGAACGCAGGACGTCGGATTTCTGGGGGGTTTATTTGGGCTCAAGGGACCATCCAGCCAAGAATCGACGTCGACTGCAGCCAGATCAGCAGGGTGATGAACGCCAGCAGGCCGAGGCTCCAGCCGATGAGCTTGCGCAGCAGTGTTCCCTCCGCCCCTTCCAGCCCGACGGCGGCCGAGGCGATGGCGAGGTTCTGCAGCGAGAGCATCTTGCCCATGACCCCGGCGGAGGAATTCGCCGCGGCCATCAACGTCGGTGACAGCCCGGTCTCATTGGCAGCGGCCACCTGGAGGGCCCCGAAGAGGGAGTTCGAGGAGGTGTCGGATCCGGTGAGGGCCACCCCGATCCAGCCCAGCAGCGGGGAGAGCAGGGCGAAGAACCCACCCGCGGATGCCAGGGCAACCCCGAGGGTGGTGGTTTGGCCGGACAGGTTCATCACGAAGGACAGGGCCAATACGGAACAGACCGTCAGGATGGTCCAGCGCAGCTGCTTCAGGGTTTCCCCGTAGACGCGTACCCCGCGGGACGGTGCAATCCGGTACAGCACCATGGTGATGATGCCGGAGAACAGCAGCAGGGTGCCGGTGGCACGGATATGGTCGAAACGCAGGGTCTGCGCGGCCACAGGCTTGCCGTTGGAGCCGGTGACATCCAGGCCCGGCCACAGGAAGGTGGTGCTGCCGATACTGGTCAGCCAGGTCTTGACCGCTGGGATCTGGGCGAGGGAGAACACCACGATGATGATCAGATACGGAGCGATGGCCATCCACACGTCGTGGCCCGAAGGCCGGCCGGTGTGCGAGGTGGCGCCGCTGGCGGCGCCGCCTCCATCCCCACCACTCCCGGACTTAACACCGTCAGCCCCGGTGCCGGCGCCGGCACCCACGGCGGTGGCTCCCCCGG
This sequence comes from Arthrobacter sp. zg-Y919, assembly GCF_030142045.1. Classification (NCBI taxonomy): domain Bacteria; kingdom Bacillati; phylum Actinomycetota; class Actinomycetes; order Micrococcales; family Micrococcaceae; genus Arthrobacter; species Arthrobacter sp. zg-Y919. The sequence continues at coordinate 2,893,848 of NZ_CP126242.1, forward strand.
TGGCTCCCCCGGCGGTTCCCCCGGCTCCGGCCCCGGGACCCGCGCCCCGGCCGGAGCCGGTGAGGGTGTCGGTTCCGGCAGTTTCATCTAGGGACTCGGCTTCGCCCGCGTTCTCGGCCTCCCGGGTTTCCCCGGTCATGCCGATAATCTCGGCCGGCTGCCAGACCCGGAGCATCAACAGCACGGCCACCACCGTCACCACGGCGGCAACGACGTCGGTCAGTTCCACGATGAAGAAGTTCGAAGCCACAAACTGCGCCAGCCCGAAGGCCGCTCCGGCCACCAAGGCAACCGGCCAGGTCTGCCGCAGCCCGCGCTTTCCGTCGACAAGGAAGACCAGGATCAGCGGAACCACCAAGGCAATGAACGGCGTCTGCCGTCCGGTCATGGAGGACAGTTCCTGCAGCGGAATGCCCGTGACGCCGTTCAGCGCAATAATCGGTGCTGCCATGGCGCCGAAGGCCACCGGTGCCGTATTGGCCAGCAGGGCAACGACGGCGGACTTCAGGGGCTGCATGCCTGCTGCCATCAGCATGGCGGCCGCAATGGCCACCGGTGCGCCGAAGCCGGCCAGGGATTCCAGCAGTGCGCCGAAACAGAAGGCGATGAGGATGGACAGGATGCGCAGATCGTCGGAGATGGACCGGATGGTGCGCCCCAGGACCTCGAACCACGGCGTTGCCACGGTCAGCTTGTAGATCCACAGGGCATTGATCAGAATCCAGAGGATGGGAAAGATGGCATAAAAGGCACCGAGGCCCGTGGCCGAGGCGACCTGGCCCACCGGCATCTGCCAACCCACGATGGCCAGGATGATGGAAAGCCCCAGGCTGATCAGGGCCGCCTGATAGGCCTTCATCCGGAACACGCCCAGCAGGATGAACAGGATCAGCAGCGGCAGCGCCGCAAGGATTGCGGACAGGGCAAGGGAACCGGCAATCGGGTCGAGCGGTTGTTGGAATGCAGCAGTCGTCACAAAAACTCCTTTGTTTTTGTTTCCACATCCACGTGATGATGCGTTCGACCCTAGGCCCGCCCTACTGCAGGGTCAACGGTCTGCGCGGAAGCACCGCCCGCCTGCCCGCCAGTCCGCTGCTGCGCCGAGACCCGTCCTGCATCCGGTCTTCTATTTGCCCCGGATAAACAACCGGTTAAACACAGCCGCCGCCGTGTTCCCGGCGGTGAGGCCAGGAACCGCGGCGGCGGCTGGGTGGGGGTATGGGGCGGGCAGGCAGACGATATCTGCCTACCCGGTGCGTTCAATTAGACGCGGGCGGCCGGGGCGTCCCGGCGATCGCGGGTCAGGGCAAAGCCCGAACCAATCATGGCAACCGCGAGGAAGCCGTGCAGCCAGTTGTCCGCGGTGTTCAGCGGAACGAAGTTGGCCGCGGAGTCATGGCCGATGAACAGGCCGTAAACCAGCAGCAGTGCGTAGACCGCGCCGCCGCCGATGAGGTAATTGCGGGCGCCCGTTATCGTGCGGGAGAACATCAGGCCGGCGATGCCGAACAGGAGGTGGACGATGTTATGCAGAGCGGAAACCTGGAAGATGCCCAGCAGCTTCGCTTCGGAGTGGTGGCCAGCGAAGGTGAGTTCGCTGTAGTTGGTGGTTACGCCCGGAATGAAGCCCAGGACGCCGACCAGCAGGAAGACGACGCCGAAGGCCAGCGCGGCCTTCTGGACATTGGTGCGCCCGGAGGCTGCGACAGTATTGCCATGGTTCGACATTGCCAGTACCTAACTTTAGTTTCTAACCCCTGAGTGAATTCCTAGGGGACTACTTAGAAACATACTAAGCATACTTAGCTCAATGTCCTAATTGCTCGGGATGGCATAAGAGTTATTGCCGGGGATCGGGATTGCGGGGTTCCTCGCTGCCCATATCCGCGGCGCCAAAGAGTTTTTCGGCAGGTGAATCGGTGTCGGAATTTGCCCGCGCCATTAGTTCCGGATGGTGCAGGTCCAATGCCGGACGCTCCGAGCGGATCTTCGGCAGCGAGGTGAAGTTGTGCCGCGGCGGCGGGCAGGATGTTGCCCATTCCAGGGAGCCCCCGAAGCCCCACGGATCATCCACCTCCACCTTCTTTCCGTGCCGCCAGGTGGCGTAGACATTCCAGATGAAGGGAATCATGGACAGCGCCAGAATTGCCGAGCCAATGGTGGAGAGCTGGTTCATCCCGGTGAAATTATCCTCCACCAGGTAGTCCGCATACCGCCGGGGCATACCCAGCACGCCCAGCCAATGCTGGATCAGGAACGTCGTGTGGAAACCCAGGAACAGCAGCCAGAAGTGAATTTTACCGAGTCGTTCGTTGAGCATTTTTCCCGTGAATTTGGGCCACCAGAAATAAAAGCCGGCAAACATTGCGAATACGACGGTGCCGAACACCACGTAGTGGAAATGTGCCACCACGAAGTACGTGTCAGAGACGTGGAAGTCCAGCGGCGGGGAGGAGAGGATGATCCCGGTCAGGCCGCCGAAGAGGAACGTGATCAGGAAGCCGATGCTCCACAGCATGGGGGTTTCAAACGTGATGGATCCCCGCCACAGGGTGCCGATCCAGTTGAAGAACTTCACCCCGGTGGGCACTGCAATCAGCATGGTCATGAAGGAGAAGAACGGCAGCATCACGGCGCCGGTTACGTACATGTGGTGTGCCCAGACCGTGACGGAGAGCGCGGCAATGGAAATCGTGGCGAAGACCAGGCCCTTGTAGCCAAAGATCGACTTCCGGCTGAAGACGGGGAAGATTTCGGACACGATGCCGAAGAACGGCAGGGCAATGATGTAGACCTCGGGATGACCGAAGAACCAGAACAGGTGCTGCCAGAGGATGGAGCCGCCGCGTTCGGGGTTGTAGATGTCGGCCCCGAAGCGGCGGTCCGCGCCCAGGGCGAAGAGTGCTGCCGCCAGGGGCGGGAAGGCCATCAAGACCAGAATCGCCGTCACCAGGGTGTTCCAGGTGAAGATCGGCATCCGCCACATGGTCATGCCCGGAGCCCGCAGGCAAATGATGGTGGTGATGAAGTTGACCGACCCCAGAATGGTGCCGAAACCGGACAGTGCCAGTCCGAAGACCCACAGATCACCGCCCAGGCCGGGGCTGAATGCAACGTTGGACAACGGTGTGTAGGCGGTCCAGCCAAAGGACGCGGTGCCCTGCGGGGTGATGAACCCGGACAGTGCTATCAGCGAGCCGAACAGGAAGAACCAGAACGCGAGGGCATTCAGGCGCGGGAATGCGACGTCGGGCGCCCCGATCTGCAGCGGCATAATCACGTTCGCGAAGCCGGCGAAGAGCGGGGTGGCGAACATCAGCAGCATGGCCGTGCCGTGCATGGTGAAGAGCTGGTTGTACTGCTCCCGGGTCTGCAGGATCTGCATGCCGGGCTCAAACAGTTCGGCACGGATGAGCAGTGCCATCACGCCAGCCAGGGAGAAAAAGACAAAGGATGCAATCAGGTACATGTACCCGATGGTTTTGTGGTCCGTGGACGTGAGCCAGTTGACGACGATGCGTCCCCTGGATACGGGGACGACCCGGGGTGCGACGAAGGTTCCGTCCGGTTCCGCGGTGTATTTCATTGTCGACATGGAACTATCCCGATCCGCCGAAGGGTACTGCCCTGCCAGAACGACCTGTGCTTGGTATCGTAGGGCGGCGGCGGACGGCCCGCCAGAGGTCTCGGACAATCCGCGGGCGGGGCCTGGCGATGGCGCGGAATCCGCGTAGGCGGACCTGTTCGGGAAACCCGTGCCACAGGTGCAGGCGGCAAGGCAGAATCGGGTCATGGATACCCACACCCAATCGGCCGACCCATTTGCGCCCCGCGTCGCAGTCATCACCGGAGCCGGCTCGGGGATCGGCCGGGCGACGGCGCGGGCGTTCCTGGCCGCCGGCTTCCGGGTGGTCCTGGCCGGACGGCGGGAGGCGGAACTGCGGGACACCGCCGCCGGAGCCGGAGAAGAGGCGCTCGTACTGCCTTCGGATGTCACGGTGCCCGACGACGTCGAGCGGCTCTTCGCAGCCACCGCGGGCTCGTTTGGGCGGGTGGATGTTTTGTTCAACAATGCCGGCACCCTCGGCCCCACCGGCAGCGTCGACGAGCTGAGCCTCGAGGACTGGGACAGGACGCTGGCGGTCAACATCACCGGCACCATGCTGTGTTCCGCGGCGGCCGTACGGCACATGAAGGCTCAATCCCCGCAGGGCGGGAGGATCATCAACAACGGTTCCGTCTCGGCGCACACGCCGCGGCCGCTGTCGGCCGCGTATACGGCCACCAAGCACGCCGTGACCGGCCTGTCCAAGGCCATTGACCTGGACGGCCGGCCGTTCGGCATCACGTGCGGCCAGATCGACATCGGCAATGCCGGCACCGAACTGCTCAGCGGGATCGGGGGCGGCCAGGGCGCCCTGCAGGCGAACGGCACCCGGGCCGTGGAACCCGTGTTCCCGGTGGAGGAGGCCGCGGCCGCCGTGCTGTTTATGGCTCAGGCCCCGGCTTCGGCGAACGTCCGCTCGCTCGTGGTCACGGCATCCGGCATGCCCTTCGGCGGCCGCGGCTGAGGGCGTTCCGGGGTGTTACGCCGTGGCGGCGGCTTCCTTGATGTCGTCGTTGTCAATGCCGAGCATTTCCAGCTTGCCGCTCTTGCGGTCCGCCAGGTACTCCTTCATTTCCTTCTTGATGACGGGCAGCAGCATGTACACGCCGAGCAGGTTCACGAACGCGCAGACGAACAGTGCCGCGTCAGCGAAGCTGATGACCTGGCTGAAGGACAGGACACAGCCGGCCACGGTGAAGACCAGGAAGATGACCTTGTAGACGATCTCCCGGCGCTTGCCACGGCCGAAGAGGTATTCCCAGGACTTCAGGCCGTAGTAGGACCAGGTGATCAGGGTGGAGTAGGCGAAGAGTGCCACGGCGATGGCGAGCACGATCGGGAACCACGGGAGCACGGTGGCGAAGGCGTCGGAGGTGAGGATGACGCCGTCGGGCGCGGCTCCGCCGCCCTGGACCTGGTCGATACCGGCCTGCAGGCTGGGGGTGGACGCCATGATGATGGCCAGGGCGGTCATGGTGCAGATAAGCACGGTGTCCACGAGCGGTTCGAAGAGCGCCACGAAGCCTTCGCTGACCGGCCGGCGGGTCTTGACGGCCGAGTGGGCGATGGCCGCGGAGCCGACGCCTGCCTCGTTCGAGAAGGACGCACGCTGGAAACCGACGATCATGACACCGATGATGCCGCCGGCGAAGCCCTCGGGGCGGAAGGCGCCCTCGATGATGGCGCCGAAGGCTGCCGGTACGTTCTGGAAGTTGACGATGATGACGAACAGGCAGGCCACGACGTAGATGCCGGCCATGGCGGGCACCAGCTTGGAGGTGGTGGCACCGATCGACTTGATGCCGCCCAGGATCACCACGGCCACCAGGGCAGCCAGGACCAGGCCGAAGATCAGGGCCGCGCCGGCGCTGCCGAGAAGGCCGTCGTCGCCGCCGGTGACATTCTGGATCTGCGCGAAGGTCTGGTTGGCCTGGAACATGCTGCCGCCGGCAATGCCGAAGATCAGGATCGCCACGGCGAAGATGCCCGTGAGGATTTTGGCCGGCCAGGTGCCGAAGCGGGCGAAGGCGACCGGCAGGTACTTGAACGGACCGCCGCTGATGGAACCATCTTCATGAACTTCGCGGTACTTCACGCCGAGCGTGCATTCGGCGAACTTCGAGGCCATACCGAGCAGCCCGGCCAGGATCATCCAGAAGGTCGCACCGGGGCCGCCGAGGGCCATGGCCGCACCGACGCCGGCAATGTTGCCCAGGCCGACGGTGCCGGACAGGGCGGAGGTGAGCGCTTGGAAGTGCGGCACTTCACCCGGATCATCCTTGGAGGAGAATTTGCCGCGGACCACCTGCACGGCGACCTTGAGCCCGCGCAGCTGGATGAAGCCGAAGTAGAACGTAAAAACAATGCCGGCGAGAATCAGCCAGGCGACGACGATCGGGAAACTGAAGTCGCCGATGGTGACCGGAAAGAACACGATTCCGGAGAACACGGTGGTAATCGGTTCGAAAAAGGAGTTGACCGCGGAGTCAATGGTGCCCAGCAACCCACCGTCCTCCGATGCCGGTGCCATGGAAACTGCCCGTGCTGCGTTCATTGTTTCTAACCCCTGTTTTCGATAAGGCTGCTGTCAAAAGCGACAACAAAGCTTTACCCAAAACAGGGGTATTGCACAAATCACATGCCGTACGTGAGACGGATCGTCAGCACTCCACCACATTGACGGCCAGGCCGCCGAGTGCGGTTTCCTTGTACTTGGAACTCATATCGCGTCCGGTTTCCCGCATTGTCACAATCACTTCATCCAGTGAAACCCGGTGCTCGCCGTCGCCCCAGAGCGCCATCTTGGCTGCGTTCACTGCCTTCGCGGCGCCGATGGCGTTGCGCTCGATGCAGGGCACCTGCACCAGCCCGCCGATCGGATCGCAGGTCAGCCCCAAGTTGTGTTCCATAGCGATCTCGGCGGCGTTTTCCACCTGCTCCGGGGTGCCGCCCAGGATTTCCGCCAGTCCGGCGGCGGCCATGGACGACGCCGATCCCACCTCGCCCTGGCAGCCCACCTCCGCGCCGGAAATGGAGGCCTGCTCCTTGTAGAGCACGCCCACGGCGCCGGCGGCAAGCAGGAAACGGACCACGACGTCGTCGCGCTGTTCGGGGGTGGCGTTCTCCATCCCGGGGCCGTAATGCGTGGCGTAGAACATCACGGCGGGAATGATGCCCGCCGCGCCGTTGGTGGGCGCGGTGACCACGCGTCCGCCGGAAGCGTTTTCCTCGTTGACAGCCAGGGCCACCAGGTTCACCCATTCCTGCCAGAATTTCGGGTCCCGGTCCGGATCCTCGGCACGCAGCCGGGTGTGCCAGGCCGGTGCCCGGCGGCGGACCTTCAGCCCGCCGGGCAGCAGGCCAGTGCGGCGGATGGCGGAATTCTTGCATTCCTCCATAACGTCGCGGATGTGCAGCAGGCCGGAGCGGATGTCCGCCTCTGACCGGGATACCAGCTCGTTAGCCAGCATCACTTCGCTGATGCTCAGTCCGCTGCGGGTGCAGTGCTGCAGCAGCTCGACGGCGGTGCGGAAGGGATACGGCAGGTCGGACTTGCTGGCCTCCAGTTCCAGGGCATCCGCCCGTTCTTCACCGTCTCGGACAATGAAGCCGCCGCCTACGGAGAAGAAGGTCGCTTCGTGCAGCACGGAACCATCGGCGGACATCGCGGCGAACTTCATGCCGTTGGTGTGCCGCGGCAGCACGGTGAGCGGGTGCAGCACGATGTCCGCCTCGCCGTATTCCAGCGGGCAGGCCACGGCGCCCGGCACCTCGGCGCACAGCTGCAGTTTCCGCGAAGCCTCAATGTCGGCCAGCCGCTGCTCCACCTGTTCGGGCAGGATCAGCTCGGGCGCGAACCCCTCCAGGCCCAGCAGCACCGCGGTCATGGTGCCGTGGCCGCGGCCCGTTGCCGCGAGGGAACCGTACAGGTCAACCCGGAGGCCTGCGACGTCGGGCAGGCTGCCGGCGTCGACCAATTCAGCCGCGAAGACCGCAGCGGCACGCATCGGGCCCACCGTATGGGAGCTCGAAGGGCCGATGCCCACGGTAAAGAGGTCAAAAACGCCGACAGCCAAGGTAGTGCTTCCTAACGGTGTGCCGCAGCGGGGGCAGCGGAGAGGTCCGCCACCTCCGGGTACAGCGGATGGGCCTGCGCGAGGGCGGTGACGCGCCCGCGCAGGGGTGCCAGGTCGGAGTCCTCATCGGCGATGAGTGCCTGGGCAATGATGTCTGCGACTTCCCGGAACGCGGCTTCGCCGAAGCCACGCGTGGCCAGGGCCGGGGTGCCGATCCGCAGGCCAGACGTCACCATGGGCGGACGGGGATCGAACGGGACCGCATTGCGGTTCACCGTGATGTCGATCTTCGCCAGCCGGTCTTCGGCTTCCTGGCCGTTGAGGGCCGCATTGCGCAGGTCAACGAGCACCAGGTGCACGTCGGTGCCGCCGGAGACCACCGAGATACCGGCCGCGGCGACGTCGTCGGCCAGCAGGCGTTCGGCGAGGATCCGCGCGCCCGCAAGCGTCCGTTCCTGGCGCTCCCGGAACTCGGGGGTGGCAGCGATCTTGAACGCGGTCGCCTTGCCGGCGATCACGTGTTCCAGCGGACCGCCCTGCTGGCCCGGGAACACTGCCGAGTTGATCTTCTTGGCAATGTCGGCGTCGTTGGAGAGGATGATGCCGCCGCGCGGACCCGCGAGGGTCTTGTGCGTGGTGGTGGTGACCACGTGGGCGTGCGGGACCGGGCTGGGGTGCAGCCCGGCGGCCACCAGGCCGGCGAAGTGGGCCATGTCGACCATCAGGTAGGCACCCACTTCATCGGCGATGCGGCGGAATTCAGCGAAGTCCAGCTGCCGGGCGTAGGCGGACCAGCCGGCCACGATCAGTTTCGGCTGGTGCTCCTTGGCCAGGGCTTCCACTTCGGCCATGTCCACGCGGTGGTCCGCTTCGGACACGCTGTAGGGCACCACGTTGTAGAGCCGGCCGGAGAAGTTGATCTTCATGCCGTGGGTCAGGTGTCCGCCGTGTGCCAGGGACAGTCCGAGGATGGTGTCTCCGGGCCGGATCAGGGCATGCATGACGGAGGCGTTGGCCTGCGCGCCGGAGTGCGGCTGTACGTTGGCGAAATTCGCGCCGAAGAGGGACTTGGCCCGGTCAATCGCCAGCTGCTCAATCACATCCACGAATTCGCAGCCGCCGTAGTAGCGGCGTCCCGGGTAGCCTTCGGCGTACTTGTTGGTCAGTACCGACCCCTGGGCTTCCATGACGGAAACCGCAGTGTGGTTCTCCGAGGCGATCATCTCCAGGCCCTGCTGCTGCCGGCGGAGCTCGTTGTCGATCTGCTCCGCGACCTCCGGGTCAACTACCGCCAGGGGATCGTTGAGGTAATCGCTCACAAGTCGCCGCCGTTCTTTTCGGCGTATTCCTCGGCGCTGAGGAGTTCGCCTTCGGCCGTGGCGTTGACGGTGAAGAGCCAGCCGGCGCCGTACGGGTCCTCGTTCAGCAGGGCCGGGTTGTCGATGGCCTCCTGGTTGATTTCCACGATTTCCCCCGACACCGGAGCGTAGAGATCCGAGACCGACTTCGTGGACTCGACCTCGCCGCAGGTTTCGCCTGCCGTGATCGTGTCGCCGACGGCGGGCAGGTCAACGTAGACGACGTCGCCAAGAGCGTCCGCTGCGACGGCGGAAATGCCGACGCGGACGGGGCTCGAAGAGTCTACCCACTCGTGTTCGGCGGAATAACGGAGTCCTGCGTTTACTTTGCTCATCTTGGGCCTCTCGGAAGCTGTTCGTCGGGTTCGTTCACTAATTCAAAGTCTAGGTTCCGAGTGCCCGCGGGGCGGCATTCGCCGCCCCTTAGACACCTCGCTCGTTCCTCGCTCGGCGATGCGGGGCTACACGAACGCCGCGCCGCACGCACCGTTCGCGGCCTCAGAAAGGTGCTCACCTACACACGTGAGCCGCTCTCTGCGCCCGGCCACGGCGTCACCCCGCGCCGCCGTCACAAGAATCTTTGGTCTTTCGTTTACTACTTACTGCTTACTGCGCCGATAGAACGGAAGTTCCACAACCGTGAACTGCTCCTGCTTGCCGCGGAGGTCGACAGAGAGTTCCGTGCCGGGGGCCGCGAATCCCGTATCTACGTAGGCGAGGGCGATGGGATAGCCGAGGGTGGGGCTGGGAGCGCCGGAGGTGACTTCGCCGATGACTGTTTCGCTGTCGCTGAGCACCGGGTAGTGGGAGCGGGCGGAACGGCGGCCGGAACCCTTCAGGCCCACCAGCTTCCGGGCCGGACCGGCTTCCTTAAGGGCTTCGAGAGCGGAACGGCCCACAAAGTTGCCCTCCTTGGAAAGCGCGACGACGGGTCCCAGACCTGCGGCGTACGGGTCCGTATCCAAGGTGAGTTCGTTGCCGTACAGGGGCATGCCCGCTTCCAGGCGGAGCGAATCACGGCAGGCCAGACCAGCGGGAATCAACCCCCGGCCCTCCCCCGCAGCGAGCAGCGCGGTCCAGAGGGCCGCTGCACCGTCGTTGGGAACGTAGATCTCGAAACCGTCCTCGCCGGTGTACCCGGTGCGGGCCACGAGCAGGTCCAGCGTCCGCTCCCCCGCCCGGACGCCAACGGTGGCGGCCGCGTAGTACTTCATGCCCGTGACCACCTCCTGCTGGCCGGCGGCGACCAGATCCAGGAGAATCGCTTCGGCCACAGGTCCCTGCACGGCCACCAGCGAGGTTTCCGCTGAAATGTTGTTAACCGTGACGTCAAAACCCTCGGCGCGGGCCGCCAGTTCGGCCGCCACAGTATCCGCGTTGCCCGCGTTGGGCACCACCAGGTAGGCATCGTCGGCGAGGCGGTAGCTGATCAGGTCATCGATGATCCCGCCGTCGTTGTTGGTGATCAGCGAATACTTCGCACGTCCCTCCTTCACTGCGGAGAGCTTCCCGACCAGGGCGTAGTCCAGGAACGCTGCGGCGTGGGGTCCGGCGACCTCCACTTCGCCCATGTGGGAGAGGTCGAACAGTCCGGCGGCACTGCGGACGGCCTTATGCTCGGCCAGTTCGGAGCTGTATTTGAGGGGCATCTGCCAGCCGCCGAAGTCGGTGAAGGAGGCGCCCAGCTGTTTATGTGCCTCGTAGAGGGCGGTGTACTTCTCAGTCATAGGAATGGTCCCTCTAGTTTTCGAAGTCTTCGATGGGCGGGCAGGAGCAAATCAGGTTCCGGTCGCCGGCTGCACCGTCAATGCGGCCGACCGGCGGGAAGTACTTGTCCTGGCGCAGGCTGCGCAGCGGGAACGCGGCCTGTTCACGGGGGTAGGCGCGGTCCCACTCGTTGGCGGCCACGACGACGGCGGTGTGCGGGGCGTTGCGCAGCGGGCTGCCCTCGAGGGAAAAGTCCCCGGCCGCAACCTGGTCGATTTCTGCGCGGATGGCGATCATCGCATCAATGAACCGGTCGATCTCGCCCAGGTCCTCGGACTCAGTGGGTTCCACCATCAGGGTGCCGGCCACCGGGAAGGACAGCGTGGGCGCGTGGAAGCCGTAATCCACCAGGCGCTTGGCCACGTCCTCGGCGGTGACGCCGGTCTTCGCGGTGAGCCCGCGCAGGTCCAGGATGCACTCGTGAGCCACCAGTCCGCCCTTGCCCGTGTACAGCACCGGGAAGTATTCGTTCAGGCGGGCAGCCACGTAGTTCGCGGCCAGCAGGGCGTGCTTGGTGGCGCTGGTCATCCCCTCGCCGCCCATCAGGCTGACATAGGCCCAGGAGATGGGCAGCACGCCGGCGGAACCGAAGCGGGACGCGGAGACCGGAATGTCCTCGCCGTCGGTCCAGGTGGCGGCGTCGCCGGGCATAAACGGTGCCAGGTGTGCCTTGGCCGCCACGGGGCCAACGCCGGGACCGCCGCCGCCGTGCGGGATGCAGAAGGTCTTGTGCAGGTTCAGGTGGGACACGTCGCCGCCGAATTCGCCCGGCTGGGCCAGTCCGACCAGGGCGTTGAGGTTGGCGCCGTCAATGTAGACCTGGCCGCCGGCCTCGTGGATGGCGTCGCAGACGTCGCGGACGTCGTCGTCGAACACGCCGTGGGTGGAGGGGTAGGTGATCATGATCGCGGCGAGGTTGTCGCGGTGCGCGTCGATCTTGGCGCGCAGGTCCGCGTGGTCGATGGCGCCGTCGTCGGCGGTGGCCACGACCACCACCTTCATGCCGGCCAGGACAGCGGAGGCAGCGTTGGTGCCGTGCGCCGACGCCGGGATCAGGCAGACGGTGCGCTGCTCATCCCCGCGGGAGTGGTGGTAGCCGCGGATCGCCAGCAGGCCGGCCAGTTCGCCCTGGGAGCCGGCGTTGGGCTGGATGGACACGGTGTCGTAGCCGGTGATGACCGCCAGCTTCTCTTCCAGGTCCGCGATCAGTTCCCGCCAGCCCTCGGTCTGGGAATCCGGGGCGAAGGGGTGGATGGAGGCGAACTCGGGCCAGGTCATGGCCTGCATTTCGGCGGTCGCGTTGAGCTTCATGGTGCAGGAGCCCAGCGGGATCATGGTGCGGTCCAGGGCCAGGTCGCGGTCGGAGAGGCGGCGCAGGTAACGCAGCATCTGGGTTTCGGAGCGGTAGGAGGAGAACACGGGGTGCGTCATGAACTCCGAGGTGCGCAGCAAACCGGCCGGCAGGTCGAATCCATCCGCAGCTTCCGCCGGGGCGGCACCGAACGCGGCGGCGACGTCGGCGATCACTGCCGGCGTCGTTGTTTCATCGGCGGAGATCCCCACGGTGTCGGCGTCGATCCGGCGCAGGTTGATGCCCTTCGCCTCCGCGGCGGCAATGACCTCCGCGGCGCGGCCGGGCACGCGGGCGGTCACGGTGTCGAAGAAGGCGTCGTGCAGCAGGTCGACGCCGGCGCCCCGCAGCGCGGTGGCCAGCGTCCGGGCGGAGTCGTGGGCGCGGCGGGCAATCGCCGTCAGGCCTTCGGGGCCGTGGTAGACGGCGTACATAGAGGCCACGATGGCCAGCAGCGCCTGGGCGGTGCAGATGTTGGAGGTCGCCTTTTCCCGGCGGATGTGCTGCTCGCGGGTCTGTAGGGCCAGGCGGTACGCAGGGGTGCCGGCCGAATCCTTGGAGACGCCCACGAGGCGACCGGGCAGCGACCGTTCCAGGCCCTTGCGGACCGCCATGTACGCGGCATGCGGGCCGCCGTAGAACAGCGGAACCCCGAAGCGCTGCACGGAGCCAACGGCGATGTCCGCGCCCTGCTCGCCCGGAGGGGTGATGAGCGTGAGGGCCAGCAGATCGGCAGCCACGGTGACCAGCGCGCCGCGTTCCTTGGCGTCGGCAATGAGCTGCGTCTGGTCGCGGACCACACCGGAGGCGCCGGGCTGCTGCAGGACGACGCCGGCCAGCTCGCCGTCCGGGAGACCCCCGGCAAGGTCGGCCGTGATGACCTCAAAACCGAGCGCCTTCGCGCGGCCCTTCACGACGGCGATGGTCTGCGGGAACAGTTCGGCGTCCAGCACAATGGCGCCATTGCCTTTGGACTTATTAGACCGGCGCATCAGCAGCACCGCTTCGGCCACCGCGGTGGCTTCGTCGAGCAGCGAGGCGTTGGCGATGGGCAGGGCGGTGAGGTCCTGGACCATGGTCTGGAAGTTCAGCAGCGCTTCCAGCCTGCCCTGGGAAATCTCGGGCTGGTACGGGGTGTAGGCGGTATACCAGGCCGGATCCTCCACGACATTGCGCAGGATCACGGGCGGGGTATGCGTGCCGTAGTAGCCCTGGCCGATCATCTGCACGGCCGTCTTGTTTTTTCCGGCAATCCTGCGGAGGGCGGCGAGGGTTTCTTCTTCGCTCTTCGCCGGGTCCAGGACCAGCGGGAAGTTCTGGCGGATGGCGGCGGGGACGGCCATGTCCACCAGTCCATCGAGGGAGTCGTAGCCGACGGCCTTGAGCATGGTCTCGGCGGCATTGGCGCGGGCACCAATGTGCCGGTCCACGAAGGATGCTGCGGCGGAGGCGGCGGAGGACGGTTCTACAGGCATGAGGGGCTCCAGGAAAGGCAGACGGGGGTACGCCCACAAATGGACGGCTCCTCCCCGCTCTGTATTGGACCTGAGAGTTTCCGCGGGTGTACTTCCGCTTGCACCGTCGGTGAGTTCCGGGCGCCGCCCGGCACTGCTTTCCAGAGTTGCCTCGCTGTGGCGGTACGGGGGCCTGAGAGATTCCCGGGGAGGGTTTGCTCCTACGGCGCCCGGCGGATGCTGATGCGCATCCGGCGGGACTCTCCCGCCACGGCTGATAAAGGCATATTCAATTGGGCACTGCTGGTGTGACAGGGCCAACTTTAGCCTGCACCCGGTACCGCCTCAACCCCCTGACACGCCCGGCCGCGGGGCTCCCTCGGGGCGGAAGAAGGAAAGCCCTGTGGCGGGTGTGACGTGCAACGTCACACCGGTGAAATTTGACGGCGCCCGTCGGCGGCTTCCAAACTGAAATGTCGGCGGCAGCGCCAACGGTACTGCCTTCCGGGGCGGAATAGGCGGGTGCGGCGGAGCTGCCGGCAGGTGCCTATATGAAGGAATTCGATGTCTGAGCGCAGAACCCGTCCACCAGGCGGCACTGCTCCCGCGCCGCAAAACGCCGCGGAGGAACCCCACCTCGCCCGCTCCCTCTCCAGCCGGCACATCCAGCTGCTGGCCATTGGCGGCGCCATCGGCACCGGACTGTTCATGGGGTCCGGCAAGACCATCTCCGCGGCCGGACCGTCGGTGATCTTCGTCTACGCGATCATCGGCTTTATGCTCTTCTTCGTTATGCGGGCCATGGGCGAACTGCTGCTCTCCAACCTCAGCTACAAGTCCTTTACCGACTTTTCGGCGGACCTGCTGGGCCCGTGGGCCGGTTTCTTCACCGGCTGGACCTATTGGTTCTGCTGGGTGGTCACGGGTATTGCGGATGTGGTGGCGATTGCCCACTACGTCACCTTCTGGTGGCCCAACGCGCCCCTCTGGATACCGGCACTCGCCTGCATCCTGCTCCTGCTGGCGCTGAACCTGCCCACCGTCAAGGCCTTCGGCGAAACCGAATTCTGGTTCGCCCTGATCAAGATCGTCGCCATCCTGACCCTCATCGTGGTGGGCCTGGTGATGGTCCTGACCGGCTTCACGCACGGCGATGGGGTCACGGCCGGCTTCAGCAACCTCTGGGAACACGGCGGCTTCTTCCCCACCGGTCCCATGGGCTTTGTGGCCGGATTCCAGATTGCCGTGTTCGCCTTCGTTGGCATTGAACTGGTGGGCACCGCTGCAGCCGAGACCAAGGACCCGGAAAAGAACCTCCCCCGGGCGGTGAACTCGATTCCCATCCGCGTCCTGCTCTTCTACGTAGGCGCACTGGTGGTGCTTATGGCCGTTATCCCCTGGGACGAATTCAGCGCCGATGAGAGTCCCTTCGTTGGCATGTTCACCCTGGCCGGGCTCGGCACCGCCGCGGCAATCGTGAACTTCGTGGTGCTGACCTCCGCCGCTTCATCGGCCAACTCCGGGATATATTCCACGTCGCGTATGGTTTTCGGCCTGGCGCACGACGGCGATGCCCCCCGCCCGTTCGGCCGCCTTTCCCGGCGGAAGGTTCCACAGAACGCCCTGTTCTTCTCCTGCACCTTCCTGCTGGCCGGCGTCGTGCTGTTGTACGCCGGCGAGTCCGTCAGCGCCGCCTTCACCCTCGTGAGCACCATTTCCGCGCTGTGCTTCATGTTCGTCTGGTCCATCATCCTGGTCAGTTACCTGGTGTACCGGAAGCGCCGTCCGCAGCTGCACGAGGCTTCGACCTTCAGGCTGCCCGGCGGCGTCGTTATGGCCTACGTGGTTCTGGCATTCTTCGCGTTCATCCTGTGGACGCTGACCACCAATGCGGACACCCTGCAGGCGCTGCTGGTAACCCCCATCTGGTTCGCCCTGCTCGGCATCGTCTATGCCGTCCTGCGGCGCACCCCGCTGCATCAGGCCCGGGTTGCGGCGTACCGGGCCGAGACCGCCCGCGAGCGTGCCGAGCTGGCGGCAGGGCAACCGTAACGGCTGCCCTGATAGACAACCGTTAATAGACAACCGTTCCCCGGGAGCTGACCGCAGCGCCTCCACCCGGAGCGCCTGCCTTGCTGCTGGCATCGATTTCCAGGCCGAAGGTATTCAGGGGCACCTCCAGGGTGGACACCAGGTGCGGCACCACATCCTGCTGGATCCGGGCAATCACCCCCTGCACGTCGGCGTCGGAATTGACCGTCACCTTCATGGCCAGGTCCGGATCGTCAGCGGTGCCGCGCAGCCGCACGGATGAGCCCACTACTCCGGGCAGCCTTTCCGTCTCATGGCTGACGGCCGCCGCCAGCACCTGGGGATCGCACACGGTGATGCCGTGCACCGGGTCTTCCTGCAGCCGGAACACTCCTGCCGCCCGGGTCCACGGGATCTGGACCACGAGCCACCAGAGTCCCAGGATGCCGAGGATCACCCCCGCCAGCAGCACCGCCCACGGCGCGTAGTCCCCAGCCAAAAGGCCCGAAGAATCGGACAACACCCGGTCCGACTGTGCGGGGCTGCCGCTGATCAAACGGCCCAGCCACCCGGCGGCAATGAGCAGCGCCAGCGCCCCGGCGGCAAGGAAAAGGAGCCCGAGGATAATCAGCCAGGTCCGGTTGGCTCTTCCTGAATAGTGCCTCATTGCCGCTCCGTTTCCTGTTCATCGCCCGCTGCCGGCCGTCCGGCGTCGTCAATCCCGCATCCGGATCGTGGCGGTGACTACCGGCACCGGATCCAGCCCGGTGGCTGCGAGGCGCGAGCGCACCCCGTCCACCACCCAGTGCTCAAGGTCCGAGGTGCCATGCAGGGCCGTGGACACCTCCAGATGGACCTTACGTGCGGAAGCCGTCGCCGAGGCCGACGCCACCCCGTCAATGTGGTTACAGGTGGATGCCGCCAGCCGGGCAACCGCACGCCGGCTCATCACCACGGTTTCCCCGCCCCGGACCGACGGGACACCGCCGGATTCCCCTGCCCCGGGCAGCCCCGGCATATTCACCGGCTTCGCCCGCAGCGGCAGCGTGGAGAACTCACCCGGGATCATGGCGCACAACAGCAACACCAGCCCAATCAGCAGCAGCACCACGGCGCCGGTCCAGCCCCGGGTACTGTTCCAGCCGGTCTCACCGAGCCAACGCAGCGGTTCGGTGACGAACGGGGGCCAGCTTCCCTGCACCAGGCGCGCGATGGCGCCCCACACCAGCCCGACACCCAGGGCGAGCAGAAGGACTGCGGAAATGGCCGCGGGAACGGACCGGCTGGGCCGGCGCCGCATGGACACCGGCGGCGGGGTTTTCGCTGTCATTGCAGCTTCCTCCGGCCGCGTTTCTCCCGCTGCGGCGGCTTCAGCCAGGACACGGTAATGTCCACCTGCTTCACCTGCACCCCGGTCAGGGCCGTCACCCGCTCGGTGATGCGCCGGCGCAGCTGTTCGGTGGCCTGCCGCAGCGGCATCGGATAGGGAAGGCCGACGGTGACCTTGAGGCTTGCGGCGTTGCCGGCCAGTTCCACTGTGGCATCCGGGCGTGCCGAGAGGTCGGCCCGCGTGCCGATGCCCAGGAATCCTCCCGAGCTCCCGCCCGCAAACGTTTCGTCCCGGGCCACCTGGCTTGCTGTTTTCTCCAGCACCCGGCGGGCCAGGACCGTTTCGCCTCGGTCATTAACATCGGCCGCCGGATGCAGCGGTGCCGGGGAAATGCTCATCGGCTTGACGCTTTACCGAGCATTCCCTGAACGTCCACCTTCCCGTCCGCCACCAGCCCCACCAGCAGGCCGATCAGGCCGAACAGGACCGTGATGAGGAAAGCCAGCCACCCACCAAAGGCCAGTACGATTCCCAGCGCCAGCCCGATTACCAGACACCACCGCGTTGCGGACATGGAGTCCTCCTTTTGGTTCTAGAAGTGCCTTTACTCCAGGGACTTGGACGGCCTGGAGTCCGACTGGTCGTCCTGGTCATCGCTCTCATCCGGCAGATGGACGTCGGTGACATTCACATTCACTTCCAGCACTTCCAGCCCGGTGGCGTTCTCCACCGACCGGATGACGTTACGCCGGATGCCCTGGCTCACCTCCACCACGGAATAGCCGTACTCCACCACGATGCTCACGTCGATGGCGGCCTGCCGTTCACCCTTTTCCACCGTGACGCCGTTGCTGACATTGGTCTGCGAACCCGGAATCCGTTCAGTCATGGAGCTGAACGCCCGTCTGGCCGCATTGCCCATCGCGTGCACGCCCGGAACCTCCCGGGTGGCCATTCCGGCCAGCTTCTGCACCACGGTTTCCTCAATGGTGGTATCGCCCCTGGGCGTCTGCAGCGGCCCGCCCCTTTGCCGGGTGTCGGCCGACGGCGACCCCTGGCCCGAGCCCTCTACGCTCTGCTTGCTCGGGCCGCCCTGCATGCTTTGGCCACCCTGCATACTCTGGCCGCCCTGCGAACGGGCCGTAGCGGACGTAGCCCCCGCTGTCTCTGATGGATCTGCCATGGGAAATCATCTCCTGCATTCATTGCGGCTTCACCGCGCACGTCCCTTACAGACTTAAAGACGGACGCTGCCCGGAATCGTCACGGTGAAACCATAAGTTCGGGCATCTTCCCCCTGGACCGGGGCCGGGTTATTCCGCCGGGTCTGCGGCTCTGGGAAAATATGCCGAAGGAAAATGCGGCGAAGGAGTGCTCTAGGTCCGGTCGCTTCCGGACGGGACAGGGACACCATGGCAGGGCTTGCACCGGCGGCACCGAACGGCAGCGATCCCCAGCGCAGCTGTTCCGCAGACAGGCAGTCCCCTGAGGCTGCGCTGGTTGCACTCGCCCGGGAAGGGGACCTGCCCGCCTTCGAGTACCTCGTGGCCATGTACCAGCGGCGGCTGTTCCGGCTGGCGTACCGCATGCTTCGGGACCGCGGGGAGGCCGAGGACGTCGTCCAGGACACGCTTACCGCCGGATGGCGGCAGCTCCCGGACCTGAAGCGGGAGGACGCCTTCGGCAGCTGGGTGTACCGGACGGCCACCAACCGCTGCCTGGATGTGCTGCGGCACCGTTCCGCCCACCCCCAGGACCTCCCCGGAGCCGATCCCCTGGCCGACGCGGCCGCCGGCACGGACGGACCGGACCGGCAGCCGGTCCAGGGATCGGATCCGCACCACACGGCAGAGGTCGCGGCGGAACTGGACGCCCTCCGGCGGGCCCTCGCCCTGCTCCCCGCGGACCAGCGCGCCTGCTGGCTGCTGCGCGAAGTGCATGGCCAAAGCTATGCGGAGATCGGTGCCGCCCTACGCATCACTCCGCAGGCGGTGCGGGGCCGGCTGGCCCGTGCCCGCGAGCGCCTGTCGGCAGCTATGACGGAGTGGCGCTAACGCCCTTGTTGTTCCACTGGGCTGACAATAATATCTCCGATACGGAAAAGGTTTCGGGGATCACTTTTGGGGATCACCCTTGACTGTCCACCCGGATTGCCCACAGGGAGAATCATTATGGCCATTGAAGTAACAGACCTCTCGCCCGCCGAAGGATCGGAGCACATCCTGACGCCGGCGGCGCTGGAATTCATCGAGGAACTCCACCGCCGCTTCCGGAGCGTCCGGGACGAACGCCTTGCTGCCCGTTCCATCCGCCGGCAGGAGGCCGCATCCACCGGCCGGCTGGATTTCCTCCCCGAGACCACCGATATCCGCAACGGGGACTGGAAGGTGGCCGAAGCGCCCTCCGCCCTGCAGGACCGCCGGGTGGAAATGACCGGCCCTGCCTCGCCCGCCAAGATGGCCATCAACGCGCTCAACTCCGGCGCCAAGGTCTGGTTGGCGGACCTTGAGGATGCCTGCACCCCCACCTGGCACAACGTGGTGGATTCACAGGTGAACCTTTACCGTGCGGCACGCAGCGAGCTGTCCTTCACCTCCCCCGAGGGCAAGGAATACTCACTGCGCACGGATACGCCGCTCGCCGTCGTCGTGATGCGTCCGCGCGGCTGGCACCTGCCGGAAAAGCACGTGGTGATCGACGGCGAACCTGCCGTGGGCGCACTAGTGGACTTCGGCCTGCACTTCTTCGCCAACGCCCGGCAACTGCTGGACAACGGGCAGGGACCGTATTACTACCTGCCCAAGATGGAAAGCCATCTGGAAGCCCGCCTCTGGAACGATGTCTTCACCTTCGCCGAGGACTACGTGGGTGTGCCCCAGGGTTCCGTCCGTGCCACCGTCCTGATCGAGACCATTCCGGCCGCGTTCGAAATGGAGGAAATCCTCTACGAACTGCGGGACCATGCCTCGGGGCTGAACGCCGGGCGCTGGGATTACCTGTTCAGCATGATCAAGGTCTTCCGCGACGCCGGGAAGGACTACCTGCTGCCGGACCGGGCCGATGTCTCCATGACCGCACCCTTCATGCGCGCCTACACCGAACTGCTCGTGAAGACCTGCCACCGGCGCGGGGCCTTTGCCATGGGCGGCATGGCGGCCTTCATCCCCAACCGGCGCGAGCCCGAGGTGACGGCAGCCGCCCTGGCGAAAGTGAAGGATGACAAAACCCGTGAGGCCGGCGACGGTTTTGACGGTTCCTGGGTGGCCCACCCCGATCTGGTGCCCGTCTGCCGGGAGGTCTTCGACGACGTCCTGGGCGACAAGCCGAACCAGGTGGACCGGCAGCGTGAAGACGTCTCCGTCACTGCCACCGACCTGCTCGATGTCAGCACTGCCGAAGGGTCCATCACGGAGGCCGGGCTGCGGTCCAACCTGTACGTGGCCATCTACTACGTGGCCATCTGGCTCTCCGGCAACGGTGCCGTGGCCATCCGGAACCTGATGGAGGACGCCGCCACGGCGGAGATTTCCCGGTCGCAGGTCTGGCAGCAGGTGCGGAACAACGTGGTGCTCGAAGACACCGGCGAGACCGTCACGGAAGAGCTGGTCAGCCGGATCCTGGCCGAGGAAACGGAGCGGCTGCGCGGGGAGGTGTCCGCGGATATGTTCACCGGCTACTTCGAGCCGGCCAGCCGCATCATCGGGGAGATCTGCCTCTCCAAGGACTACACCGATTTCCTGACGTTGCCGGCGTACGAACTCATTGACTAGCGGGACTGTCGAAGCGGATCACCTGGCGGATGGCCTGGCCGTCCGCCAGGGTGTCCATGGCCGCATTGATGTCTTCCAGTGCGATGGTGGCGGACACTAATTCCTCCACCGGCAGCTTCCCCTCCCGCCACAACTGGGCGTAGACGGGAATGTCCCGGTCAGGGACGGCCGATCCCAGGTAGCTGCCGATGATGGTGCGTGCCTCCGCGGTGAGCGTCAGCGGCGCAATTTCGGCGGTCTGGTCCGGTGCTGGCAGTCCAACAGTGACCGTGGTGCCGCCCGGGGCGGTAATCCGCACGGCGGTTTCGAACGCGCGGGGATGCCCTGCCGCTTCGATCACGAGCGCGGGCCGGATGCCGGCGTCGAGCGCCTCCTGCGGGGTGTAGACCGCGTCGGCGCCGAGTTCGCGTGCACGGGCCAGCTTCTCCGGCAGCGCATCGATGCCGATCACGCTGCGCACGTCCAGGGACAGGGCCGTCAGCAACGCGGCCATCCCGACGCCGCCCAACCCAACAATGGCGACGTCGTCATCCTTGCCGGGGCGTGCAGGGTTCAGCACCGCGCCGCCTCCGGTCAGCACGGCGCAGCCCAGCAGGGCGGCCACGTGCGGGGGTATGTCGTCATCCACCGGCACCACGGATCTGCGGTTGACGACGGCGTGCGTGGCGAAGCCGGAGACCCCCAGATGGTGCCGCACTTCTTCGCCGTCGGCACCGTGCAGGCGTATCCCGCCCCCGAGCAGCGTCCCGGCATTGTTGGCAGCGGATCCGGGGATGCAGGGCATCTTGCCCCCGGTGCGGCAGCCGGCACATTCCCCGCAGCGGGGCAGGAAAGCCATCACCACGCGCTGGCCGACGGCGAGGTCCGCCACGCCCTCACCCAGTTCCTCCACCTTTCCCGCAGCCTCATGCCCAAGCAGCATGGGCAGCGGCCGGACCCGGCTGCCGTTCACCACCGACAGGTCAGAATGGCACAGGCTCGCGGCCTCGATGCGCACCAGGATTTCGCCCGGCCCCGGCGGGTCCAGCTGGAGATCCTGGACCACCACCGGCCGGGAATCCGCATATGGCCGCGGGGCGCCAATGGTCTGCAGGACCGCGCCTCTGATCGACCTGGTGCTGTGGGTACCCATGAACTCTCCCTCGAGTAACGTCGAACCGTTTCCGGTCCGGGCCGGCTTTTCTCCACGACAGCCCTATTCCACCATGCCTGTGCTGCACCGTTCCGGCGGTGGCCCAGGCATCTTTACCCGTGCCGCCCCGCGTTTCCGTGCGCCATGGCCGATTACTTTGGCAAGATGAGGGCATGAGTGAGAGTTCCAGGACCGTACCGGCACTGCCGGACAAAGACACCCTTGCATTGAAGCGTGCGCTGGCCGCCGGTGACGTCACCGTCTTCGTGGACGGCACGGCTCTGCGCCTGCCCGAGGGCGCCCGGGACGCGGTGCTGGACCTGCTCTCCCGCCTCGCGGAGGGCAACCCGGTGACGGTCTCCTCGGCGGCGCCCGCGCCGATGGACCCGCCGCTTCCCGCCGGGCCCGTGCCGCTGCTGACCACTTCCCAGGCGGCTGCCGCCGCCGGCATCTCCCACACCTACCTGCGGAACCTGACGGATGCCGGGATCATCCCGGTTCAATACCGGGGTTCGCACCGCCGCATCCGGATGGAAGACGTGCAGTCCTGGCTTGAATCCCAGCAGGCCGCCAGGGCTGCCAAGGCGGCAGGCGACGCCGGCGGGAACTCCGCGGACTCCCCGGGCGCCTGACACCCGCCAGCCCGCCGGGAAAGTTGCTCCGACGGGGCCTGCCAGCCGGTGTGGCTGGCATCTATGCTGGGGCTGTGTCGGCGGAAACCCCGCCGTCTGAACCTACTGACGGAGCACTACTGTGATCATCGGTATCCCCAAGGAAATCAAGAACAATGAATTCCGAGTAGCAATAACCGCTTCGGGTGTGCATGAACTGCGTACCCACGGCCATCAGGTGCTGGTACAAAGTGGTGCCGGCACCGGATCGAACATCACGGACGCGGAATACGCCGCGGCCGGCGCGCAGATCCTGAACTCAGCCGACGACGTCTGGTCCCAGGCCGCCATGATCCTCAAGGTGAAGGAACCCGTTGCCGCTGAATACCGGCATTTCCGTCCGGGCCTGATCCTTTTCACTTACCTGCACCTGGCCGCAGAGCCGGAACTGACCTCAGCACTGCTGGAACGCGGCGTCACCGCCATTGCCTATGAAACCGTTCAGCGCGGCCGCACCCTCCCCCTGCTGGCACCCATGTCCGAGGTTGCCGGCCGGCTGTCGGTCCAGGTGGGGGCTCAGTCTCTGATGGCGCCCGCCGGCGGACCCGGCCTACTGCTCGGCGGCGTCCCGGGCGTTCGGCCTGCCAAGGTGGTGGTGCTGGGCGCCGGTGTCGCCGGGACCAACGCGGCGGCTGCCGCCGTCGGCGCCCATGCCGACGTCACGGTCATGGACATCAACATTGACCGGCTGAGGGAACTCGACGAGCTGTACGCCGGCCGGATCAAGACAGTGGCTTCCAACGCGTTCGAGATTGACCGGGCCATCGTGGATGCGGACCTCGTGATCGGCTCGGTGCTGGTTCCAGGCGCCCGCGCACCGAAGCTCGTCACCAATGACATGGTCTCGCGGATGAAACCGGGAAGCGTGCTGGTGGACATTGCGGTGGACCAGGGCGGCTGCTTTGAAGACAGCCATCCGACCACGCACGAAGATCCCACTTTCCGTGTGCACGGTTCGCTGTTCTACTGCGTGGCCAACATGCCCGGGGCGGTCCCCAATACGTCCACTTACGCCTTGACCAATGTGACGCTGCCCTACGCGGTGGCGCTGGCCAATCTGGGTGTGGCCGATGCCTTTGAGAAATACCCGGATCTGGCGCAAGGGCTCAATATTGCCGGCGGCCGTGTCACCCATTCCTCCGTGTCAGCCGCGCACGGACTCGAACTGGCCACGGATTGGCCGGACCTGGTGACCTTGTAGCCATTACAGAGCTGCCGCGTCTGCCCGGCCCGCCCGCAAGCGGGCCGGGCAGTTCCTTTTCCGCATGCTCAGGTGCCCTGAACCCGCATCACCCCGTCCACCAGTTCCTCCCAGCCCTTCCTCAAGCGCGGCAGGCTCATGCCTTCGGCTCCGTGCAGGTGGAGGAGCAGGCCGGCATCCAGGAAGGCCGTCAGCTGGTAGGCGGCGAGTTCCGGATCGGGGACGGAACCGGGCTGGCGGAGCAGCCCGGCCAGGTGTTGGCGGGTAAGGATGTGCGACGGGTGCTGGTAGCGGCTCCGGGGGTCGACGTCGGCCGCCCGGGCCAGTTCGCCGTTTACCTCCAGCGATGCGAGCCGGGCCATGCCGAAGGCCTGCAGCCGGTCCCTAGGCGGGGCTCCCGGTCCCAGCGGGGGCGGCCCGGAAAGGTAGGCCTTCCGGAAATCCTGCTCCGCGTGGTCCAGGAGCTCCTGCATCAGCCCGGCGCGCGATCCGAAGCGGCGGAAAACTGTTCCCTTGCCCACCCGGGCACGGCCGGCAAGGGCATCCATCGTCAGGGCATCGGCACCACCGGCGGCCACGAGTTCCATGGCGGCTTCCATCAGGCGGCGGTGGTTCCGGGCGGCGTCGTCCCGCAGGCCCGTCTGTGATGGTCCTCTCCCGGTCATGCCGGAAAGTCTAGCCCCGCGGGGAATAAAATCGGACTGTAGTCCGCTTAAGCCACTAAGAAGAATCCGTGCTCGTGCCCTTCAAGCGGCACGACCAAGACAGGAGTTCCAATTTTGAGCACCACCATCCTGACCCTCGTCGGCAGCCTCCGCGCCGGTTCCATTAACCGCCAGCTCGCCGAAGCCGCCGCAGCTGGAGCTCCGGAGGGCGTCGAGGTGAAGGTCTTTGACGGGTTGGGCGACATTCCGTTCTACAACGAGGACATTGATGTGGAAGGGCAGGTCCCCGAGGCCGCCCAGACACTGCGCGACGCGGCCGCTGCCTCAGACGGCCTGCTGCTGATCAGCCCCGAATACAACGGCACCATGCCGGCCGTCCTCAAGAACGCCATCGACTGGCTGTCCCGCCCCTTCGGCGCCGGTGCCATTTCCGGGATGCCGACCGCCGTGATCGGTTCCGCCTTCGGCCAGTACGGCGGCGTCTGGGCGCAGGACGATGCGCGTAAGTCGGTCGGCATTGCCGGTGCCCGCGTGGTTGAGGAAGTCCGCTTGGCCATCGGCGGTTCCGTCACGCGCTACGCCGGTATCCACCCGCAGGAGGATCCCGATACCGTTGCCCAGCTCGGCGAAGCAGTCCGCGTCCTTGCGGAAGCCTCGGTCTCCGTAGCCTAGGCAACCGCCGGCAGGAGTGCCGGCATCAGTGCCGGCAGAAAAGAGGGGCGGACCGTTACCGGTCCGTCCCTCTTCTGCGTTTCGTGGCTTTGCGTTTCGTGGCTTTACGTCTCTCGTCTTCGCGTTCCCGCCTTTGCGTTCCCCGCTAGTACCAAACCTCGTCCGCCCAGGCTGCGTCCCGCAGGTACTCGCGGGCGGGTCCTACGTTCCAAGCTTCGCCGTAGGGTGCCAGGACGCCGCTGGTTTTCAGGTCGGCCAGGACGTCTTCCGAACAGCCCAGGACCGAGCCGAGTTCCAACGCGTCGGTTACGACTACTTCTTCGTGATCGGCCACCGGATGGGCCCCCTTCCCATTAGTGCGCCGTCAGCGCTTATCGAGCAGAACCGATTCCCGTTCCGGACTCCAGGTCCGTGCATACAGTCCCATGGCCGCTTCCTCGCGAAGGCTCAGACCCAGGCGGTTCAAAAGCATATGCGCCTGATAGACCGTCAAATGCTGGGCGCTTCGGCTGAGCCGCGCCTTGTCGGCCCGGTACAGATAGGTATCGATTCCGCGGAACCAACGGCGCCGCCAGTTTTCCACGGCAGATTCTGCTGCGGTCGCCGCCATTAGCCGGTGGGTGGGCATCACCTTGGCGCCCACCTGGACTGTCATGGCCTGCCGCACCCCGGCCGCCCGCGGCCCGAACCCTGCCGTGCAGCTGCGCAGGTGGCTGTCCCAGTAGTAGTCCCAGGAGAGTCGGCGGCGGTCCGGCCAGGCCGAGGCGCGCGGTCCCTTCATCATGCTCCTGGCCGCATCGAACAGCAGGAGCGAGCCAAGCGCCCAGCGGTTCTGGACCTTGGGGAAACGTGCAGTGGCCCAAGTGGCCAAATCGGAGGAGAGTTCAAAAACCTCTTCAGCGAGGGAAAGTCCTTCCACCCCGCCGTACTTGGCGAGATCCGCCTCGACCCGGGGGTCCTGGGGTTCCGCGCCACCGGGGCTGAGCCGGTCCGTGGCGGGTTCGGTGATCTGTTGGCTGGTCTCAAGGTGCCCGATGACACCGCTCGACTGGTCCTGCAGGGCCACCAACAGTGACTGCAGCCGGTCCAGGGTGTTCGTCGTGGCCAGCACCCGCAGTTTCACGTGTGCGTGGGCGGGGTCCGAGCAGCGGGTGTAGTACCAGCGCTGCGCCCCCAGGACCTGTGCCTGAGCTGCCAGCGGGGTAACCAGTTCTCCGACGATGCCGTCCGCTACATCGAAGCCCCCTGTATGAATGGAGAGCGACCACCAATGAGTGCCCGGTTGCGTCCGTGAGGCTGGTCGAACTGCAGCTAGCTGGCTCATATGCGTCTTTCCCCTCGGGGTATGGTTACCGCCGCCGGCGGCCTTGCATTGTTTTGTCTACGTATCTTTGGCCCCTTGGGGGCCCTCAGTTAGAACCAATCCCAGCTCTTCATGATTGCTATCCCCCTTGGGTCTCAGGCTGTTGCTCAGCCGGCGCCTTGATTTGACTCCGAAAGCTTCCCCCGCCGTCGCAGGGCCTGTAAATAGCCTCCGGTGCCCGGTTCCTGACATGTCCGGATGTGGACCCGGAGGTACCGGGCTGTGGCCGGAGCCGAGGTGAAATCGGCCCGGCGCAGGAGATTTGCGCGGGAGCGGTGCCCTACCGGCGAAGTTGGCATTAACCTGTCATGACCTGCAATCCAAAGTGTGTTGCAGACACAAAACACATTTGCCACACGCGGACCGGAAACAGGACCCGCTGGGTAGTGTAGCGGTGGGTGCTTCAGCTGATGCTTTTGAAAGGATTCGCCGTGCTGTCTCAGGTTTCGCTCGACGTTTACCGTTTTGCCGTAAGCCGTCCGGGGTGGACGGCCGGAGAGGCTTCCGAGGCGCTGGGGTACACGAGCCGGGCCATCGATACCGCAATTGGGGAATTGACTACGCGCTGCCTCCTGCTCAAGCAGTCCGACGACTGCCCGAGCTACATCGCGGTGTCCCCGGATGTGGCCCTCGCCGAACTGGTTGATCCGGATGAACGTGCCCTCCTGGAGCTGCGGGGCAGGATCTATGCCCGCCGGAGGGAGATGGCCGCATTGACGCCGGCCTACACCGAAGCACGTAAGCGTCTGGCCGCCGATGCCTCGGTGGAAGTGGTGGAGGACCAGGAAAAGGTCCAGCGGGTGCTGATCGAGTACGGGCGAAGCGCCACCGACCGGGTCCTCATCGCGCGTCCGGGGCATGGCGCCAATGCCGACATCCATGAGGAAAGCGTGCAGAAGGACCTTGACCTCCTGCGCAGCGGCGTCCGGCGGCAGACCCTGTACCACGCCAGCACCCGGGACCACGTGCCCACCCGCAAGGCTGTCGAGACCATCACCGCGGCCGGGGGGCAGTTCCGCACCCTTCCGTACATGCCGCTGCGGACCCTGATTTTTGATGAAAAAGTGGCAGTGGTTGCCCGCGAGCTGTATCCCGGCGATGTGGCGGGCCTGGTGGTCCGGGATCCGAACCTGATCCGGATCTTCGGGCTCCTTTTCGAGTTCGCCTGGGGCCTTGCGGAACCATACCTGTCCGACAATCCCGGCGGCGAAGGCCTCACGAGCACACAGCGCTCTGTCCTCACGGCACTGGCGTCCGGCTATTCGGACGAGGCCATTGCCCGCCGGGTGGGAATCAGCGTCCGGACGTGCCGCCGCCATATTGCCTGGATGCTGGAGGAACTGGGCGCCGAGAGCCGGTTCCAGGCGGGAATCAAGGCGCATAAGGCCGGGTGGATCTAGGAACCGGTACTGCCCTCAGATGTACTGGACAGCCGGTGCCTGCCGGGGAAGGTGCGGGCTAGCATGGCTGCCATGACCCCCGAGGAATTCGCCGTCGAACTACCCGTGAACACCATGGCCGCGCTGGAGCGTGCTGCGGGTTCACACCGTCATGAAGTCCTGTTCTCCAACCGCGCCTTCCACATCAAACAGTCCGCCGTGCGGGACGTCTTCGATATTTCCATCCGTCCCGGCCTGATTTCCCTGGCCGGAGGCAGCCCCGACCTGCGTTCACTCCCCCTGGCGGAACTGGGCCGCACGGCCCAGCAGATCATTGCGGAACACGGACTGGAGGCACTGCAGTACGGCGGCGGGCAGGGCATGGAAGAGCTGCGGAGACAGGCATGCGAGGTCATGGCTGCGGAGGGAATCCTCGACGCCGATCCCGCGGACATCGTCATCACCACCGGGTCGCAGTCCGCGCAGGATGTTGCCGCCAAAGTTTTCTGCGATCCCGGCGATGTCATCCTCTGCGAGGACCCTACCTATGTGGGTGCACTGAATGCCTTCGAGGCCTACGAGGTGGACGTGCGCACCGTCCCCATGGACGACGGCGGCCTGGTTCCGGAGGCGCTCGAGCGGCGGATCCGCGAAGTGCGTGCCGAAGGCAAAACCATCAAGCTGCTCTACACCATTCCAAGTTTCAACAATCCAAGCGGTATTACGCTCACCGCCGGACGGCGCCAGGAAGTTGTCGGGATCTGCCGGCGGAACAACATCCTGGTCCTCGAGGACAATCCCTACGGGCTGCTGCGGTTCGACGGCGAACCGCTGGCACCGATGCGGGCGGAAAACCCGCACGACGTGCTGTATCTGGGCTCGTTTTCCAAGATTTTCGCCCCCGGTGTCCGGCTGGGCTGGGCGCTGGTTCCCCGCCACCTGTACCGGCGTTTCTACCTCGCCTGCGAGGCCGTTGTCCTCTGCCCCTCGCCGTTGACCCAGATGCTGGTTTCGGCCTATCTGCGGGACTACGACTGGAGGGGCCACATCCGCACTTCCCGCAGCCGCTATGCCGAGCGGTGCGCCGCGATGCTGGCAGCACTGCAGGAACACCTGCCGGAGGGCGTCACCTGGACCCGGCCGGACGGCGGATTCTTCGTCTGGGTGACGCTCCCCGAGGGTGTGGACACCTATCCCCTGCTGTATGAAGCCATCAATGCCGGCACGGTGTTCATCCCGGGTGCGGCCTTCACCCCCGGCGAGCAGCAGTCAAACAAACTGCGCCTGGCTTTCAGCTCCGTCTCCCCGGAGGACATTTCCGAAGGCGTGCGCCGGCTCGCACCGGTCCTGCGTGCCGCCGTCGGCGCCGTCAAGGTGCGCTGAGCAGGCGTCAGTCCAGCAGCAGCGCCGGTTCTTCCAGGATGGCGGCAACGTCGGCCATGAAGCGTGCCGACAGGTCGCCGTCGACCACGCGGTGGTCGAAGGAACCACCGAGCGTCGTGATCCAGCGCGGCACAACCTCGCCGTTGACCACCCAGGGCTTCTGCTTAATGGTGCCAAACGCGACGATGGCCACTTCGCCGGGATTGATGATCGGGGTGCCCGTGTCGATGCCGAGCGAACCGATATTCGTGACCGTCAGCGTGCCGCCCCGCATGTCAGCCGGGGGCGTCCGGCCCTCCCGTGCGGTTGCCGCCAGGGTGTTGAGGGCGATCGCCAGTTCCTTCAGCGAGAGCTCGTGGGCGTCCTTGATGTTGGGCACCATCAACCCGCGCGGGGTGGCTGCCGCAATGCCGAGGTTCATGAAGTGCTTGACCAGGATCTCCTCCCCGGCCCAGGTGGCGTTGACGGACGGGTTCCGTGCCGCCGCCCAGATAACGGCCTTCGCAAGGATCAGCAGCGGGGAGACCTTAATGCCGTCAAAGTCCTTCGACGTCTTCAGCCGCTTCACGAACTCCATGGTCCGGGAAGCATCCACGTCCACGAAGATGCTGACGTGCGGTGCGCTGAAGGCGCTTTCAACCATGGCCTTTGCCGTGGCTCGGCGCACTCCCCTGACCGGGATGCGTTCAATGCGCGAGTCCTCCGCTCCGGCGCCCGGCGCCCAGAATTCCCCGGCCGAATCGCGCTCGGCCTCGCGCTGCGCCTGGTAGCTGATCAGGTCCTGCTTGGTCACTTCGCCGCTGGCTCCGGTGGCGGTGACGTCCGCGAGGTTGATGCCCAGGTCCTTTGCGGCCTTCCGCACCGGGGGCTTGGCCAGCACGCGCTGGATCAGCCGGTTGACCCGGTCGGAGACAGCGGCGGTTCCGGACGACGCCGGGGCGGGCGCGGTTTCCGGGGTAGTGGGCCGGACGGGTTCCGGGGCTGGTTCTGCCGCAGGTGCCGGGACGGGTGCCGGTTTGACGATGCGTTCCGGTTTCGCGGACACCTGGGCATCGGCCGCGGCGGGCCGGCGCAGGCGGCGGCGCACTGCATCCGGTTTGGGACCGGTACCGGTCAACGAAGCTGCCGGAGCTTCCGTTTCCGCGGCGGGCGCCGAGGCTTCTTCCGCTTCCGCGGCGGGCGCCTTGGCTTCTTCCGCCTTCGGCGCGCCGGCGCCGCCGTCGACCGTCACGCTGATGATGGCCGTCCCGACGTCGACCGTTTCCCCTTCGGCAACCAGCAGCGAAGACACCGTGCCGGCATACGGCGAAGGAAGCTCGACCAGCGATTTCGCCGTTTCGATTTCCACGATCACGTCGTTGACGGCAACCGTGTCGCCCGGCTGAACCTTCCACTGCACAATGTCGGCTTCGGTCAGGCCTTCGCCCACGTCCGGCAGGCGGAATGTCTTTTCAGTCATGGCTTCTCTTCTTTAGGTACTGGGGCGCTTTAGATACATGGGCGGGCGAACAGGCTCAGGAGGAGGAGCGTCAGTAGGCGAAGGAGCGGTCCAGGGCTTCGAGCAGCCGGTCGATATCCGGCAGATAGTGCTCTTCGACCTTCGCTACCGGATACGGCATGTGGAATCCGCCCACACGCAGCACCGGTGCCTCCAGGGAGAGGAAGGCACGTTCGGCCACGCGGGCAGCAATTTCGCCGCCGATGCCGCCAAACGTGGGCGCCTCATGGGTGACGATCAGGCGTCCGGTTTTCCGGACGGAGTCGGTGACGGTGTCGAAATCGATCGGCGAAATGGACCGCAGGTCCACCACTTCCACTGACCGTCCGTCCTCTTCCGCAGCTGCGGCCGCTGCCAACGCCACCGGGACCAGGGGCCCGTAGGCCACGATGGTTGCGTCGGTTCCCTCGCGGACCACATGGGCAGAGAACGGATCGGACGTTGGTGCGGTGGTATCGACGTCGCCCTTGAGCCAGTAGCGGCGCTTGGGTTCGAAGACAATCACGGGATCCTTGCACGCCACTGCCTGCTGGATCATCCAGTAGGCGTCCTGAGGGTTCGACGGCGTGATGATGCGCAGTCCCGCGGTGTGGGCAAAGAGGGCCTCGGGCGATTCGGAGTGGTGCTCAATCGAGCCGATGCCGCCGCCGTAGGGGATCCGGATAACCACGGGAGCGCTCAACGCACCGTCGCTGCGGGAGTGCATCTTGGCCAGCTGGGTGGTGATCTGATTGAAGCCCGGGAAGACGAAGCCGTCGAACTGGATCTCGCAGACGGGCAGGTAGCCCCGCAGGGCCAGGCCGATGGCAGTGCCGATAATCCCGGATTCCGCCAACGGCGTGTCCATAACGCGGTCCGCGCCGAAGTCGGCCTTCAAGCCTTCCGTGACCCGGTAGACGCCGCCGAGGGAGCCGATGTCCTCGCCCATCAGGAGGGAATTCGGGTGGGATTCCAGGGCCGCGCGCAGGCCAGCGTTAATGGCCTTGGCCATGGTCATGGTGGTGCTCATGCGGTGTGCTCCCGGGAAGGGGTCGAGGAGGTGGCGGTGTCGTGCGGAGCTACAGCGTCGGCGTTCGCGTCGGCGTCGGCGTCGGCGAAACCGGCTTCGTACCGGCGGTGGGCGTCCAGTTCCTCGCGGATCAGCGGGTGCGCTTCGGCGTACACATCGGCAAAGGCGTCCTCGAAGCCCGGCGCCTCCATCTGCTGCACGTTGTCCCGGAGCCGGACGGCCATGGTGCGGCCTTCCTCGCGGAGCTCCTCAAAGAACGCATCATCCGCCAGTCCCTGGCCACGCAGGTATTTTTCCATCCGGAGCAGCGGATCCCGGTCCAGCCAGGCTTCCTCGTCAGCGCTCAGCCGGTATTTGGTGGGGTCGTCCGCCGTCGTATGCGCGCTCATCCGGTAGGTGAATGCCTCGATCAGCACGGGGCCGCCGCCCGAACGGGCGTGTTCGAGCGCCCAGCGCGTCACGGCATGGACAGCGAGGACGTCATTGCCGTCCACGCGGACGCCGGGGAAGCCGTAGCCCTGGGCGCGGTTGGCCAGCGGGATCCGGGACTGCACTTCGGTGGGGACGGAGATGGCCCAGTGGTTGTTCTGGCAGAAGAACACCACCGGAGCGTTATAGGACGCAGCGAATACCATGCCTTCATGGACGTCGCCTTCAGAGCTTGCACCGTCGCCGAAGTAGGCAACCGTGGCGGCTTCGGGAAGCTTGGGATCCACCAGCCGGTCGCGGGCCATGCCCATGGCATAGCCGACGGCGTGCGGCACCTGCGCGGCCAGTACCAGGGTGTAGAGATGGAAATTCACCTCGCGGGGATCCCAGCCGCCGTGTGAGATGCCGCGGAAGCGGCGCAGCAGCTGGGCAAGTTCCAGGCCGCGGGTATAGGCGACCCCGTGCTCGCGGTAGGTGGGGAAAACGTAGTCCTGTGGGAGCAGGGCCCGGCCCGAGCCGATCTGGGCGCCTTCCTGGCCGGTGAGGGGAACCCACATCACGAGTTCGCCCTGGCGCTGAAGGGCGGTGGCTTCTTCATCGAACCGGCGGACCAGGAACATGTCCCGGTAGAATCCGCGGAGTTCCTCGGGGCTCAGGTCCTTGACGTAGCTGCTGTACTCGTCATCCTGCAGAAGCTCACCGTCGATGGTGAGCAGCTGGACCATGTCCGGGACAGGGTTGTCTTCGGGAGCACCCATGAGGGAGTGCTCCAGTCCGGCCGCGTCGAACTCGCTGGCCGGCAGGTTTCCTACGTCCATGCCTACTCCTCGCCTGGACAGCCGAAAGCCGCACCGCGCTAGAAATATGCCTCATCAGGAATACATTCCCGGGTTTGCATATATGTGGAAGTTACTTCCCACAGCCTAACGATGGCACGGCTTTCGGCCCTACCTAAGACACGCTAGGAAACCCGTGGGCCTTTTGTATAAGTCGCACATAGAGCCAGGAACCGGGTGTTTGCTTCCTCCTCGCCAATGGTCACTCTCACACCCTCGTTTCCGAAGGCCCGTACCGCCAGGGCCTGTTCCTCCGCCAAGGCCGCAAACTCGCGGGTATTCTCTCCAAGCGCGAGCCATACGAAGTTGCCCTGCGCCGCGGGAATGGACCATCCCAGCGCCTTCAGGCCGTCGACCACCCGGGTCCGTTCCGCCACGAGTCCTTGTATTCTCTCCACAAGTTGGTCGTGGTGGCGCAGCGACGCAACCGCCGCCTGTTCGGCGATGGTCGAGACCGCGAAGGGGACTGCTGACACGCGGAGGTGCTGGGTAATGGGAGCGTGCGAGACCGAATAGCCGACGCGCAGTCCGGCCAGGCCGGCGCCCTTGGAGAAGGTCCGCAGCACCACGACGTTGGCGTGGCTGCGGTACATGTCGATGCCGTTGACGGCGTCGTCGTCCCGGACGAAGTCCTCATATGCCTCATCGATTACCACGATGACGTTTTCCGGGACCTGCCGGAGGAAGTTTTCCACCTGCAGGGTGGTGAGCACCGGACCGGTCGGGTTGTTCGGGGTGCACAGCAGAATTACTTTGGTCCGCTCGGTGATGGCCGCGGCCATGGCGTCCAGGTCGTGGGTGCCGTCCGACTTAAGCGGCACCTGGACACTCTCGGCACCCGCGAGGCCCACACTGATGGGGTACGCCTCAAAGGACCGCCAGGGGTAGATGACCTCGTCGGCGGTTCCGTCCGGGTTCTGGCCGGCAAAGGTGCTGAGCAGCTGGTTCAACGCACCTAGGCTGCCGCCGCCCGTCACGATGTCTTCAGCGGGCACGTCCAGGAACATGGAGAGCTCGTTGCGGAGGGCCGTGGAAAGCGGGTCCGGGTACCGGTTGACCGTTGCGTGCTCGTTTATCGCTTCCAGCACGGCCGGCAGCGGAGGGAACGGGTTCTCGTTGGAGGAGAGCTTGTAACTTTGAAGTCCTTCTACAACCACCGGCGGCTTGCCTGCCGTGTACTTGGGCAGCTTCCCAATGACGGGCCTGGGGACAATGCCGGATGCGGGAACTTCAGCTGCGTCGGTGTCATTCTCGGTAGTGGTCATGGCGTTAACAGTAACGGCCGCTTTTCTGTCAGCATGAGGGCATGATTTTCCTCCTGCTGCGGATAGTCCTGAATGCTGTGGCCCTCTGGGTTGCCAGTTGGCTTTTGCCCGGGCTCACGGTGAGTGCACCCACGGGGAGCCTCAGCGGAGATCCGATGATCGATACTGGGCTCGCCTATCTCTTCATCGGCCTGATTTTCGGTGCAGTGAATGCGCTGGTCCGGCCGATTGCCCAGGGCATCACCCTTCCTTTGGCCATCCTGACGCTGGGGTTGTTCCGCATTGTCATCAATGCCGCCATGCTCGAACTCACCTCGTGGCTCAGCAGCTACACCCCCATCCGTTTCGAGGTCGATTCCTTCTTCTGGACTGCCATTCTGGGCGCTGTTGTCATCAGCCTCATTTCCCTCGTGCTGGAGACCGTGACCGGAAGTCGTCGGCGGAGCAAAGGCCTGCGGTAAGGGTCTGGCGGGGGATGTGCCGACGCAGACGGCACAGCGTCAAAACTAAGGAGCAAAGGCCTGCAGTCAGTGTCTCGCGGGGCATCTGCCGAACCAGACGGCACAGCGTCAAAACGGCGGTAAGGCCTCCGTTGGTTCCGCAGACACTCCCATAGTCCCCGGCTGGCCACTTCCTGGCTGGCTACTTCGTGGCTCGCTTATTCCCGGCTGGTTACTTCCTGGCTCGCTTATTCCCGGTTGGTTACTTCCTGGTTGACCAGACCTGGCCACGGCATAAGTCGTGGGGTCTGTTCCAGTGAAGTCGCGGCCGTGCAGCAGTGCGTGGGTGCGGTAGACCCGTCCCATCGGGGAGGTCCACTCGACCACGCCGGGCACCGGCTGCCGGGCTTTCCACAGCCCGACTGTCTTGAACCGGTGATGCTTCTTGCACAGGTGAGCCAGGTTCCCGTGGTCGGTCCGTCCACCATCACCCCATGCCCGGGTATGGTCGATTTCGCAGTTCCCTGCCGCTACGCTGCATCCCGGAAACCGGCAGGTTCCGTCGCGTGCCTGCAGCCAGCGCTTGAGATCCGGCGGAATCCGACGCTGCCGTCCGACAGACAGGATTTCTCCGTCCGCATCCTGCAACAATCCCGTCCAGCGACCTGTGTTCAGCAGCAGCTCACGGGCTGCATCGGCACTGACCGGACCGTAACCGTTCAACTCCGCCGGTGTGTCCGAAAGGCCCAGTAAGGATTCGGCCGACACCAGCACCATCACCTCCGCCCGCACCCCTCGCCCCGTCGGCGGATCCTGCGGCGAGTTGCCCAAGCGGCCCGGACTCCCGCCCGGTTCAGTATCCGTTTCCGCCATGGAGCGGGTTGGCTGACCGGTCAGGGCCGAGACGAAGACGTCCGCACGCAGTTGATCCAGGGTCCGTGGATCCCCCGCCTTCTGTTCCCCGCGGGCACAGAAGGCGGTCAATCCGTTGAAAATCCCGTGCGCGGCAGCGGCAGGAAGGAACCCGGAAAGGACACTGATCCCGTCCGGCAGGTCCTCCAGCCAAACCCGGCGCTCCCCCTCAGCAGCGCGGTGACGTTCGGGAATGGTTGCCGGGAACATACGCTCACGCATCCTGCGGGCCGCCCGGTCGAACTGCGGCCCGGTCTTCCCGGGCGCCAACGGCAGCAGCACCGCTTCCAGCCGCTTCGAGTCCTCAAGCCGCAGCCCGGCGGTCTGCTCCACAACCGTCCGAGCCCTACGGTAATCAAGAACACCGTGTTCCAGCTCCGCGAGCGTGTCTGGGCACCTGCTGCAAAGCAGATCGGCATCCGAAACCAGCCGCTGAGCGGCAAGACCCGTCATGCTCAACAGCGCCCCGACCTCGGCGGCAGTGGTGCGGAGCACCCAGTTCCCATCCTGGTTCCAGTTCCGGTCGGTGGCCGGGGCGTCCGCGTCTGCCGCAGCCGTGCTCTGTGCCGCGAGATCCGGATGCGGACACCGGCTTAGGTTCCCGGCGGTAAGTTCCTGCAGCCGGAACAGCGTGAGGGCCTGCTGCGCCTGCGCCCAGCAGACCAGTGCGTGAAGACGTTCCAGGGTCTGCAGGACCGCTTCCTGATCCAACTCCTCGGGCGCCTGGAGGGAGAGCATGCCCATAAGCCCGGCCGGCAGAACGGTACCGGCAGCCGGGGCGTCGCTGGCCGCAACACAGAACACACCCTGCAACACCAAAGGCGTGTCCGGATTCGGCTCCGCTGTCCGTGCGCCGGACGGCTGATTAGGGCTCTCAGTGTTTCCCGTAGCTGCTCGGTCAGTGTTTCCGGTAACTGCTCGATCAGTGTTTCCGGGAACTGCTTGGTGGGCTGTACGGGTAGTGGTGGCCTGTTCCATGGGCTCATTCCAGCAGCCTGCACGACGCCCCAAACCGGTGGTCCGCGGCTGTGTGTAAAACGTCAGGGAGACATACCAGCGGGGTGTGTTGTGGAGGAATTCTCATTCTCTCTAAGCCCTTGGGCGGACGTCAGGAGCACAGACAAGCTCCGATACTGGCAACGCAAGGAAGCAGCTGCTGAACCCGCATGGTCCGGTATTGCCACCTTTGCGACCCGCATCGTCCGGCTTCGCTACCCTTGCGGCCCGCATCGTCGGGTTTTCCACCCTTGCGGCCCGGCCCACCCGAGCGGGCCCGGCACTGTTCGGGCGGGGCACCGGCACCGGCACCGGACCTTACGACCCGCCCCGCGGAGGTGCCGGCGGCACTGTCGGTACAGGCGCAGGTTGCACTGTCGGTACAGGCGCAGGTGGCAGTGTCGGTACAGGCACCCGCACTGGCGCCCTCGAAACGGCCCGCGAAGACGTCGGCGAAGACGTTCGAACTGAACCCACCGGCGACTGCTCCCGCTCCAAACGGTACAAGAATCTGGTCGCCACACTTCCAGCACCAACAGCAGCAGCCAGCGATCCCAGCGAACTCTCCAGCGAAGCGTCATCGCTGACATCCGCGAGCGCAGCACCAGCAAGATAATTGTCCAACCGGTGCGCGGGACCCAGCCCTGCATCCTCCCCCTCGGGCGTGGCCACCGGATTGGTCAGCGTCATGGTGACCCGGTCCGGAGTATCGGGGTTCGCAGAAGCATCGATTCCTGGCACCCAGTCCTGCACATGCTCCAGATGCAGTGCCGGCAGTCCGGGCGGCAAGTCGGCCGAGCCTGTGGCGCTGCCCGCCGTCAGTACGAACGCGGGTTCGTACTCCCCCTCCTCTGTCAGATTGGCAGCAACATGCGCAGCGTGTTCCCCGCCCTGGCTGTAACCGGACAAGATCACCGAAGCTCCTGCTTCCGCTCCTGCACGCCGCAGCGCCTCCGCCACAGCAGCGGAGATGAATCTGCTCTCCTCGACCCGCCCTTCCAGATTGCCCGCAGAATCGAACGGATTCCGGCCTCCCATACCGGTTCCCTGCGTACCGGGAAGGGTGACGACAAACGTCCCGTTGGCACCCCCATCCAGCGCGAGCACCTCAATCACGCCTGGATCGTTCTCCCGCTTCAGGACCTCCGAACGTTTCAAAATACCGGCAGCAGTTCCATCGAGTGGGACCTCCTCCGGCTCCCCGGGAAGAGGCGTGACAACGATTGGCCGCAGCACCCCCTGCGTTGGACCTCCCAGAAGAAACAGGCCTCCCCGCGCCACCAGCTCAATAGCCGGAGTGATGGCCAGACCCTGTTCCACCTGGGCAAGGGTGGGAAATCCTTCAGCCCGGGGCAACAACCCTGATGTGATCCAGGGAATCAGGGGAAAGAGACCCCCAGAAGGCAGCCGCGCCTGGATCCGCCCCTCGGCTTCGGCGTAGGCACGTGCGCTTTCCCGCACGCCGTCCGCGACTTTATCCACTCCCGCCGCACAGTTCCTCAGTACATGGGCTGCTTCCTGCAGCGTCAGTCTGACCCGGTCAGCGGTCGGAGAACCGCCGCCCCACGCACTGGCCGCCAGCCAAAGGTCAGCGACCCGCTGCTCAAGGTTCCGCAGGCGGGCGGTGGTCCCGGCCAGCCGGTCCGCTGCCCGGGCCAAGTCCTCGTACTGAACCAACAGTCCTGCAGATCCTCCCCTGACACCGTACGGCTGCCGGTCCGTACCGCGGTCGAATCCACCTATGGCTGCCACTTTCGATCAGCTCCCTGCGGCCAAGGCGAGCGGGTCCTGCCGCAGTTCCCCGGCGGCAGCACGCAACTGGTGAGCTATCCCGGGCAGGGGCCGCACTGTTCCCGCCAAGCCATGCCGGAAAGCGTCTGCAGCCTGCGACTCCCACCGGACGTTGGCGGACTCGGCAACCTCGTACTCCAATTCATCGATTTCCACCGAAAACTCCAGAAGCAGCCGTTCCATCTCCGCCGCCAATGCGGCCGAAGCCACTTGGTCCATCGATTCCTCCTTCCGCGACGTATGCCCCGGCCCCGCCCCCGCCGTCCCGGCCCCGCCCCCGCCGTCCCGGCCCCGCTCCCGCGGCCCCGGTCCCGCCGGCCCGCTCAAACTAGCCGGACAACCGTCCCCAATCGAGCGCCGCCGGAGCCCATCAGGAGAAACAATCCTGCCCTTCCCTGACGTAACCCCCTGTGGAGGGGAAGTCACTCACCGGTTGCCACCCGCAGGCATGAAAGAATTGCCGCATGGCCGAATCCGAACCCCGTGTCTCCCTTGCCTCCGTGACCCCCGCTATTGCCTTGGGCCCGCTGGACGGCCGCTACCGCAGCGCCACCGCCCCGTTGGTGGATTACCTTTCCGAAGCGGCCCTGAACCGGGACCGGACCCACGTCGAGGTGGAATGGCTGATCCACCTGACCTCCAACGCGGTCCTGCCCGGCACCGCCCCGCTCAGCGAAACCCAGCAGAACCAGCTGCGGGAAATCGTCACGGGCTTCGACGGCAACGCCGTGGCCGAGCTGGGCGAGATCGAAAAGCGCACCGTGCACGATGTGAAGGCCGTCGAGTACTACATTGCCGACCGGCTGCCGGCCATCGGCGTTGAAAACCTGACCAGCCTCGTGCATTTCGGCTGCACTTCCGAGGACATCAACAACCTGTCCTACGCGCTCGGCATCAAGGGCGCAGTGGAAAACGTCTGGCTTCCGGCGGCACAGGACCTGGTGCAGCAGATCGCCGCCATGGCCGAGGACACCCGCGCGGTCCCGATGCTCTCCCGGACACACGGCCAGCCGGCCACCCCGACCACCCTGGGCAAGGAACTGGCCGTCACCGTCCATCGCCTCGGCCGCCAGCTGCGCCGCATCCGCAACACGGAATTCCTGGGCAAGATCAACGGCGCCACCGGCACCTACGCCGCCCACTACGCCGCAGCCCCGCAGGCCGACTGGCAGCAGGTGGCACGCAGCTTCGTGGAGGGCCTCGGCCTGACCTGGAACCCGCTGACCACGCAGATCGAATCCCATGACTGGCAGGCCGAGCTGTACGCCGACATTGCCCGCTTCAACCGCATCCTGCACAACTTCTGCACGGATGTGTGGAGCTACATCTCCATCGGCTACTTCGCCCAGGTTCCGGTGGAAGGTGCCACCGGCTCCTCCACCATGCCGCACAAGGTCAACCCCATCCGCTTCGAGAACGCCGAAGCCAACCTGGAGATTTCCAACGGACTGCTGGACACCCTGGCCTCCACCCTGGTGACCTCCCGCTGGCAGCGCGACCTCACCGATTCCTCCTCGCAGCGGAACATCGGCGTCGCTTTCGGGCACTCCATCCTGGCCATCTCCAACGTGGCCAAGGGCCTCGAGCGCCTGCACGTCGCCGAGAAGGTCCTCGCGCAGGACCTGGACTCCAACTGGGAGGTGCTTGGCGAAGCCATCCAGATGGTCATGCGGGCCGAAGCTGTTGCCGGCACGGAAGGCATGGAGAACCCGTACGAACGGCTCAAGGACCTTACCCGCGGCCACCGCGTGGACGCGGACCGGATGAAGGAATTCATTGCCGGCCTCGGTCTCCCCGCGGATGCGGAAGCGCGCCTGCAGGCGCTGACCCCTGCCCGGTACACGGGCATCGCGGACACCCTGGTGGACCACCTGAAGTAGGAAGACCTTAAACGACGACGACGGCGGGAGCCGGGCACGCAGCCCGGCCTCCCGCCGTCGTGGTTAACGCTTCGGTGCTGTCCGCCGCAGGGGCGGGCACAAAACGGTTAGTCCGCCGCAGCGAGCTGGCCGCAGGCGCCGTCGATTTCCTTGCCGCGGGTGTCGCGGATGGTGGTGGGGATGCCGGCGTCGATCAGGTGGTTAATGAACTCCTGCATAACCTCCGGCTCCGGCGACGTCCAGATGGACCCCGGGGTCGGGTTCAACGGGATCGGGTTCACGTGCACCCAGCCCCGGCCGCGGGCATTGAGCTTCTTGGCCAGCAGATCCGCGCGCCAGGCGTGGTCGTTCATGTCCTTGATCAGCGCGTACTCGATGGAGACGCGGCGGCCGGTGACGCGGTAGTAGTTGTACGCGGCGTCCAGGGCCTCGTCCACCTTCCAGCGGCTGTTGACCGGGATCAGTTCGTCGCGCAGCTCGTCGTCCGGGGCATGCAGGCTCAGCGCGAAGGTCACCGGGATGTTCTCCTCGGCAAGCTTCTTGATGGCCGGCACCAGGCCGACGGTGGAGACAGTGATGTTACGGGCGCTCATGCCCAGGCCCTCGGGAACCTCGGCGGCCATCCGGTGGACGGCGTTCATCACGCGCTTGTAGTTGGCCAGCGGCTCGCCCATGCCCATAAAGACAATGTTGGTGACGCGCTCGGCGTCGTGGCCGCCGTCGCTCCGTTTGCCGCCGAGCCCGCCTTCCTTGATCACCCGGTTGGCCTGGACAATCTGGTCCAGGATTTCCGCGGTGGACATGTTGCGGGTCAGGCCGGCCTGGCCGGTGGCGCAGAACGGGCAGTTCATGCCGCAGCCACACTGGCTGGAGACACACAGGGTGATCCGGCCGGGGTAGCGCATCAGCACGGACTCCACGAGGGAGCCGTCGAAGAGGCGCCACAGGAATTTGATGGTGTCGCCGTTGTCCGTGGTCAGGCGCTTGATCTCGGTGAGCAGCGTGGGGAACATCTCGCCCACCAGCTCCCCGCGGCGCTCCTTGGGGAGGTCGCTCATGGCTTCCGGATCAGTGGTGTAGTGCTGGAAATAGTGCACGGAGAGCTGCTTCGCGCGGAACGCGGGAAGGCCCAGCGACTTCACTTTCTCCTGGCGTTCGGCCAGCGTCATATCGGCCAGATGGGCCGGCGGCTGGGACACGCGGGGCGACTTGAACTGCAGCAGCGGGCGGCCGTCGGGCTCCTTGGCCTGTTCC
This sequence comes from Arthrobacter sp. zg-Y919, assembly GCF_030142045.1. Classification (NCBI taxonomy): domain Bacteria; kingdom Bacillati; phylum Actinomycetota; class Actinomycetes; order Micrococcales; family Micrococcaceae; genus Arthrobacter; species Arthrobacter sp. zg-Y919. Next base: position 2,935,368 of record NZ_CP126242.1, read on the forward strand.
CAGCCCTCCGTGGCGGGGCGGACCTGGGGCCCGGTGGCGGTGGGAACCGAGCGGACACGGCGCAGCTCGGACTTTTTGGCGGGGTTCTTGGCGGGGGAAGAATCGACAGTTGACATCGCCACTATTCTCGCACGGTTCGCATGTCCGGAACATTCCTTTTGCCAGGTGGGCACACAGTCGAAACACAGCCGAAACCCCGGCCTCCTAGCGTGGAAGGCATACCCCTGGCCGCTGGAGGCAGCATGTCGGATTTGAGACCCTTTTCCGGATTCCGTCCCTACTCAACACCGCACCTGCGGATCCGCGAAGTGCCGTGGAGCAATCCCGTAGGTGCCGACCTCCGTGAAGCCCAGCAGGCCGAACTCGACGCCCGCTACGGCACCGTGGAGCACGATCCCAGTCCACCCCGGGCCGCCGACGCGGCCGTCTTCCTCATCGCCTACGAGCGCAGCACCGGCCAACCGCTGGGTTGCGGCGGGCTGCGGCGGCTGGATACGACGACGGCGGAAATCAAGCGGGTGTATGTCCTGCCGTACGCACGCGGTTCCGGGGTGGCGACGGCAATCCTCGGGGCGCTCGAGGCACGGGCCAAGCAGATGGGATTCGCCGTTCTCACGGCGGAGGCCGGGTCCGCCCAACCCGATGGACAACGCTTTTATGAGAACGGCGGCTACCGGGTGGTGCCGAACTTCGGCCCGTACATCATGTCCGACGGGTCCACCTGCTATTCCAAGACCATCGGCGCCGCTTTGGAACGCCGGTTCTAGGAACCGGTCAGGGAGCCCACCGCCCCTAGTAGTCGACCCGCTCCGCAGCCGCAGTCCAGGCATTAAACGGAGCCATGGCGGGTGCGCCGTCCACGGCCAGCTGCGAGACCTGCATGGACCGTTGCTCCCGCGGCGTTTCGAAGTACTCGTAGAAGGCCGCGTCGTCGAACCCCGCGCTGGCGGCGTCGTGCCGGTCAGCAGCGAAGACCACGCGGTCCACCCTCGCCCACAGCGAAGACGCCAGGCACATGGGGCACGGTTCGCAGCTGGTGTAGAGCACCGCACCGGTGAGGTCGAAGGTGCCCAGGGTGGCGCACGCGTTGCGGATGGCCGTGACCTCGGCGTGCGCGGTGGGGTCATTGTTTGCGGTTACACGGTTGACGCCTTCAAACGCGGCGCCTTCTGCCGTGACGATGACGGCGCCGAACGGGCCGCCGCCGTTGGCCACGTTCCCGGTGGCCAGGGCGATGGCCTGGGCCAGGTAAATGTCGTCCGGATTGGTGCTCATTGGCTTCTCCCTAGGTTTGGTGATGCCAGGTAGATAGCCGGTGATACCGGCCCGCCTTCGCAGCTGGAAGATTAGCAGTTATTGCTGCGCGGCCGGGCATGGAGAGGGCATCATGACGGCGACCCGTTGCCAGCAGGGGCGAGCGGTGGCAACGTGAAGGCACAGCGCGTTACCCGTATCCTCCATGGGTTCTCCGCCATGAAGCGCACCCATGGGCCTCCTGGAAGGAGCAGTCATGGAACGCATGATTTTCCCCAATCTCCCGGTTGCGGACCTGCCGGCAGCTGAGAACTTCTACCTCGGCCTCGGCTTCACCAAGAACCCGCAGTTCAGCGACGAACGCACCACCGCCATTGTCGTCTCGGACAGCATTGTGGTGATGCTGCTGCAGCAGGACTATTACCAGGAGTTCCTGCCCGAAGGGGACACCCCGCATCTCGCATCAGCGGGCAAGGAAGTCCTGAACGGCATCAGCTGCGACAGCAGGGACGAAGTCGACCGTTTCCTGGCCGCCTGCACGGCGGGAGGAGGCGCAGTCTATGCACCGGCCGAGGAAAGGATGCCGGGGATGTACAGCGGTTCGGCCACCGACCCGGACGGACATGTCTGGGAGTTTATGTGGATGGATCCCGCCAACGTCGAGCCGCCCGAGCGGACCTTCGAAGTCTCCTCCAACGCCACAGTGCAGGAGCAGAACTCCGCGCTGTGACCGGGCCGGCGCGGCCCGGTCACAGCGTGCCGTTTACTTGACCGCCCCCATGGACAGTCCGCGGACGAGTTGCTTCTGCGCCACCCAGCCGGCGATCACCACCGGCAGCGAGGCCAGTACGGACGCCGCTGAGAGCTGCGCCAGGAACAGGCCTTCGCTGGTCATCTGCGCGACGAGGAAAACCGGCACCGTGGCCGATTGCCCGGCCGTGAGGATCAGGGCGAAGAAAAACTCGTTCCAGGCAAAAATTACGCAGATCAGAGCAGTCGCGGCCAGCCCGGGTGCCACCATGGGCATCAGGACCCGCCAGAGGGTCTTCATCAATCCGGCTCCGTCCATCTGCGCCGCCTCCAGCACCTCGCCGGGCACCTCCAGGAAAAACGAGCGCATCATCCACACCGCGATGGGCAGGTTCATGGAGGTGTACAACACCACCAGGGTCCACACGTTGTCCAGGACCTTCAGCTGCCCGGCAATCACGTAGATCGGCATGATCACCGCGACCACGGGCAGCATGCGGGTGGAGATAAAGAAGAACAGCACATCGGAGGTTTTCTTCACCGGGCGGATGCTCAGGGCATAGGACGCCGGAACGGCCAGGAGGATCACGAGGATGGTGGAGACGCCCGTGGCAATCGCGGAGTTGGCGAAGTAGCTTCCGGCACCGCTGTCCAGCACCGCCCGGTATTGATCCAGCGTGGGGGCGAAAAAGAACACCGGCGGATCGGATGCCGCAGCGGATTCCTGCTTGAAGGACGTGAGCACCATCCAGAGCACCGGCGAGAAGAAAACCAGTGCGAGCACCCAGGTGACTGTGGTGAGGAGAGGACCGGCGTTGAACCGGCGGGCAGGTTTCCGGACCGGGTCTGCGCCGGCGCGGGTCTCCTTCCCAGCGGGAGGAGTAGGTGCAGCGGTTTGGGTAGCCACGTCGTTATTCCTTTACGTCGAAGCTCTTGAAGATCAGGCGAAGGGCCAGGGTGGCCACAATGATGGTCGCGATGACGACCACTACGCCCATGGCGGCGGCCTGGCCGATATCGAAGCCCAGGAAAGCCCGCTGGTAGATGTAGAACGGCAGGTTCGCGCTGGCCGTCCCAGGTCCGCCGGCGGTCATGAGGTAAATCTGGTCGAAGGTGTTGACCACGTAGATCGCGCCGAGCAGGATGCCGAGTTCGATGTAACGGCGCAGCTGCGGAAGCGTGACCGAGATGAAGGTCCGCCACCAGCCGGCGCCGTCCACCTGGGCCGCCTCCAGCACGTCCTTGGACTGGGCCTGCAGTCCGGACAGGACCAGCAGCATCATGAACGGGGTCCACTGCCACACCAGGGCCATCACGATGGAGACGATGGGATGCTGCGACGTCCAGTCCACCGGGGGGATCCCCACCAGGCCGATGACCCAGTTAAGCAGGCCATAGCTGGGATTCAGGATGGAAATGGACCACAGCAGGGAGCTGGCCACCGGCATGATCAGGAATGGTGTGATCAGCAGGGTCCGCACCACTCCCCGCCCCGCGAAGCTTCGGTCCAGCAAGAGGGCGAAGATGATCCCCAGCAGCATCGCAATGAACACACAGGCCACGGTGAAGAGGACACTGTTCAGCGCCGCCCCGCGGAACGTGGAGTCGGAGAAGATGTCGATGTAGTTCTCCAGCCCCACAAACTGGTTTCCCTCCGTCCGCAGCAGGTTCCAGTTCTGCAGGGAGTACCAGATAGTGAAGAGGAAGGGCACCTGCGTCACGATCAGGGTGAAAATGAGGGCCGGCAGCAGCGGCAGGCGCCGCCGCCATCCCTCAGCGGAGGACATTCCCCCGCCCTCCCTTTCCGTCGCGGCCTTCCTGGCGCGGACCTGTTGCCGCTCAACCAAGGTGGACATTAACCCGCTCCGTCCTGGTAGCTTTCCGCCACCGTTTCGGCGTAGCCCTGGGATTGCTCCAGCGCTTCTTGGACTGTCTGCTGTCCGGCGATGGCCGCCGAAATCTGCTGCGCCACGCGCGTGCCCAGGTCCTGGAACTCCGGGATACCCACAAATTGGAGTCCGGTGTAGGGCACACCGCGGACCATGCTGCTTTCCTGGGACGCCCCGGCCATGGCTTCCAGAGTGGGCTCGGCATAGGCCTCGGCCACCTCGGCGTAGTCAGGGATCTCATATGTGGAGAGCCGGCTGCCCGGCGGCACCCGTTCCCAGCCGATCTCTTCGCCGACCAGTTGGATGTATTCCTTGTTGGTCATCCACGAGACGAAGTCCCAGGCGGCGTCCTTGGAGTCGCTGGTGGAGGGGATGGCCAGGGACCAGCTGTAGAGCCAGCCGGAGGACTCCGTCTCCTTGACCGGGGCCGGCGCATACCCGCTTTTGCCGACTACGAGGGACGATGCCGGGTCCTCAATGGCGGAAACCATGGCCGTGGCGTCGTACCACATGGCCGTGTTGCCCTGGCTGTAGAGGGTCAGGCAGTCCCCGTATCCGCTGGTGGCGGCACCGGCCTGCCCGTAGCTCTGCACCAGGTCCACATAATCGGTGACGGCTTCTTCGACTACCGGCTCGTCCAGGCGGGCGTTCCAGTCCTCATCGAACCAGCGGCCGCCGTAGGTATTGATCATGGTGCCCAGCGGTGCCATGACCTCACCCCAGCCTGCCAGGCCCCGCAGGCAGACTCCGGACATGTTGTTTTCCGGATCGTTGAGCGCTTCGGCGAAGCCGCGGATGTCCTCCCAGGTGGGGGCTTCCGGCATAGTCAGGCCGGCTTGATCAAACAGGTCCTGACGGTAGACAAGGAAGGAGGATTCGCCGTAGAACGGAACGGAGTAGAGATCCCCCTCGTAACTCAATGCGTCCCGGATAGTAGGAACGAAATCGTCGGGGTCGTACCCTTCGGTCGAATCGGCGTAATCCTGCAGATTAGTGATCCATCCGTTTTCCGCCCACATCGGCGTTTCGTAATTGGAGATCATCACGACGTCGAATTCCCCGCCCTGCGTGGCAACAGAGGCAGTGATCTTCGCCCGTGCCTCGTTTTCGGGGAGGGAAACAAAGCTGACGTCAATATCCGGATACTGTGCCTTGAATTCATCCTGAAGCGAGATTGCATCCTGCATCTGCGGATTGGAGACAATGGCTACGACAATCTCGTCCCTGCCCTCCGCCTCGGACCCGCTGCAGCCGGTCAGCGCCAAGGCGGCGGCTGCGGCCGACGCCAGCCCCGTTCGAAGCCGGGAATGACGGTTGCAGTGATTCCCCCTGCTGTGTCGAAATCTCATCTGGTCACCTTTGCTCATTTGAGACAGCGGTTTCGTTCACGTGCGCGGAACACTACGTTCATCCATTCCAGTGGACAAGGGCTGTCCCCGGGTACTGGATCAATTGGCGTAAAAGCACTCCTCGGGCAGGGTGGGAGGCGAATGCTCCGGAATAGGGAAATGCCAATGCCCGCGCTGCGGACCTGCAATCATTTGCAGATTAAGCCTCCGCGGCGCGGGTGCAAATGGTATCCATGACCACTTCCGCGGCTGCCTCGCCGGGTTCGCAGCTCAACCGCACTTCAATTTCCGAAACCGAGGCCAGCGAGGTCAGATGGGTGCCGCCGCAGGGAATACTGACCGGGCCGCCCGGCAGGTCGCAGACCCAGCGGCGCATACCGGTGAGGAGGTCCGATTCGCGTTCGATGCGGACCTCCGCGTCGGATGCCACCCACTCAGCCAACGTTGCATTCACGCCTTTTTCCACGGCTGCCAGATCCGTCAGCAGCGCATCCGGCAGGAAGCCCTTGCGCCGCAGAGACTTCCCCAACCGGTACACGTCCCGGGATCCGCCGGGCAGAATCGTTGTTGCCTCAACCGCCAGGGCGTCGAAGTTCGGGTTCCCCGCTGCGTCTGCCTGCACCTCTTTTTTCCAGGCCCCGGCCAGCTGCCGGTTCAGGGCCAACGACGCCAGGTGGCAGGCAGTGTGCCCGGCCGAAAGCCCGGCGCGGTATTCGCCGTCCACCCGAAGCCCTACACGATCTCCTTGGGTAATGCCGGTGTCCCCCGGCACCACATGAACCACCACGAAGACCCAGCCCTCGGTGCCCTTCCGGACCGGGATGTCCCGGCCCAGGAACAGGATGGACCCGTCCGTGGCGCCCACGACGCAGTCAAGCAGGGGCACCTCGGTGCCGGCCGGCGTCGTCAGGGTTGCCCGGTCCGGCCCCTGGTCGGGCCAGGCCGCATCGACAGGGTGTACGGGGGTGGAATCCAGCAGGACGGCCAGCCGTCCGTCGGGCCGGGTTTCGATATGGAGAACGGTTCCGGTTCCGGTGAGGACTCCGGCTGGATAAGTGACGGCGGTATCAGTTTTCGGCAGGCTCACCCGGCCCAGCGTACCGAAGCCCGCAGTCTGCAGTGTGAGCGGGGCCACTGGATTACGCCGCACGCCCGATCTGCGGTAAAGTCGTAACCACGCCGCGGGGTGGAGCAGTTCGGTAGCTCGCTGGGCTCATAACCCAGAGGTCGCAAGTTCAAATCTTGCCCCCGCAACCAAGTAAAAGATCCCGATCCGGAAAACCGGATCGGGATCTTTTTTTGCTGCCCGGGCAGGTATGCCAGACTGGCGGGCATGAGCGCCCTACGGCCCCTTCCCACGGTTCTTTCCGGCCGGTATGTCCGGCTCGAGCCGCTGACCCCCGGACTGCTGCCGGACCTGCACCGGGCCATCGCGGTGCCCGAGGTCTTCGCCGGCGGATACGGCGGCGGTCCGGCCGGGCTGCACCCTGATCTTGAGGGCTTCACGGCGTGGGCGCAGGCCTACTACCGATGGGATGAGCTGCCGTTCGCGGTGCGCCTGCTGAACGGGAACGGTGCCGGCCCTGTAGTGGGAACCAGCAGCCTGGCCGATCTGGACCTGCCCGGGGAAGCGGCCCAGCTGGGCTGGACCGCGTACGCTCCCGCCGTTTGGGGCTCAGCAGTGAATGCAGAAACAAAGCTGCTCCTGCTTGGCTACGCCTTCGCGGCCGGCTTTGGAAGGATCACCCTCCAGGCGGACTCCCGAAACGACCGTTCCCGCGCGGCGATCAGTGGAATCGGTGCGGTATTCGAGGGGATCCGCCGCCGGGACAAGCTCCGCGCAGACGGCAGTTGGCGGGACACTGCGGTGTACTCAATCCTGTCCCGGGAATGGCCCGCCGTCCGGGCCGGACTGGAACGGCGGCTGGACCGGTTGGCAGCGGGTCGGCATGGTGTACCGCCCCTGCGGGAGTAGCATCCGGGACACAGCAGAAACCCGGCAAAGCGGCCGGAAAGAGAAGGTGGAGCCTCAATGAGCACGAACTACGGCGATTATCAGCTGGGCATTTATCTGAACGGTGCCGGCGGCGTCCAACCCGAACTGCCTATGGACTTCGCTTCCATGGAGGCACTGGCGGAGAGCCGGATGGACCCGCGGATCCTCGGCTACGTGGCCGGAGGTGCCGGAAACGAGCACACCCAACGCGCCAACGTAGTCGCCTTTGAGCGGCTCGGCATTATGCCGCGCATGCTGGTGGGTGCGGCACAGCGCAGCATGGGCATCGATTTGCTGGGCCACCAGCTGCCTTCGCCGCTGTTCTTCGCGCCGGTGGGGGTATTGGGCGCCGTGGCCGACGACGGCGACCTGGCCACCGCCGCCTCCTCCGCGGAACTGGGCATTCCCATGGTGGCCTCCACCCTTTCCGCTGCACCGCTGGAACAGGTGCGGACCGCAGCAGGCGAAACGCCGGGCTTCTTCCAGCTCTACCCGCCGGCGGACCGGGAACTGGCGGAGTCCCTGGTGCACCGCGCCGAAGCCGCAGGTTACTCCGGCATCGTCATCACCCTGGACACCTGGGTAAACGGCTGGCGCCCCCGGGACCTCAGTGCCGCCTATCTGCCGATGCTGTCCGGTCAGTGCCTGGCTAACTACCTTTCCGATGACCGGTTCCGCAAGCTCCTGGCCGAGCAGGGGTCCACCGACCCCGCCGCCGTCGTGATGCTCTGGGCCTCCCTGTTCGGCAACCCCACCATGACCTGGGAGGACCTGGCCTGGTTCCGTTCCCTGACGTCCCTGCCGATTGTGCTCAAGGGCATCTGTTCTCCGGAGGACACGCGGCGGGCGCTCGACGGCGGCATGGACGGGATTTACTGCTCGAACCACGGCGGGCGGCAGGCCAACGGAGGAATCCCCGCGATTGATTGCCTGCCCGGCGTGGTGGAAGCCGCCAACGGCGCACCGGTGCTCTTTGACTCCGGCGTGCGGTCGGGTGTGGACGCCCTGCGCGCGCTGGCACTGGGCGCGACGGCGGTGGGCATCGGCCGGCCCTATGTATACGGACTGGCCGTGGGCGGGCAGGCGGGGATCACCCACGTGATGCGCAGCCTGCTGGCGGAGGCTGACCTGACCATGGCCGTTAACGGATATCCGGACCTGGAGTCGCTCCGGGGCAGCCTGCACCGGCTCTAGCTCCGCCCGCGACAGCGCAGGGCAGACAGGGCTGCCCCGAGGTCAGGCCTCCGGGAAGCCGTCCCGCGGCCACCACGCAGGCAACAGGTAGCGCAGCGACGCCAGCCGCGCCTCGACGTCGTCATAGTCGCTGACCACCCACTGTTCGAACCAGGAGGCGTAGGCACCGCCGAGGAAGGCGGCTGTCGCATCCAGATCCGGGACGGGGTGCACTTCGTGCGCCCGCCAGACGTGCAGGGCCAGGAGGATGCGCACGGTCAACTGGTCGGCCAGGATCCCCAGGAAGGTCTCGGTGTGGAACAGCGCCCGGTACACCCGCTGCTCGGCCTTGGTGTGCTGCAGGATCTGCCGGATGGACTCGACATACAGGTCCCCGATCTCCGCGATCGTTCTTCCCGTTCCGCGCTGGTCCAGTTCCACCGTGCCCAGACGGTCCACAACCCCGGCATACACGGATCCGGCAAAGTCGAAAATGTTGCGGTGGTGTCCGTAGAAGGTGGTGCGGTGAACTCCGGCCTGGCGGCAGAGTGCGGCCACGCTGATCTCCGCCAGCTCGTGGTCCCGCAGCAGCTCCCACAGGCCGGCCTCGAGCGCTTCCCGGGTGCGGGCCGTCCGCGGTTCGGCCGATGGTGCGCGCCGTGGCGGCTTGGGAAGGTGCAGTCCGGGCATGGGTCTTATCTTCTCAGATACACGGAAGGGCCCCGCCGAAGCGAAGCCCTTCCGTGCCGCGGCGCTGGGGGACGCCGCAAGCTTTTAGTTGGTGCCTAGTGGTTGGCCAGGCCCGCGGTCTCGCCGCCGGCTTCAGGTTACTTACTATCCTGCCCTATTCAACACCTGTAGAAGAACCTTCCATTCCCGAAACCCGCCGAATGTGACGGAGGAGACAGGACGGCGGTGGCCTCACCCGGCGTGCTGCGGACGCAGCCGCGGGGGAAGCGGGATGATCCGGGACGTCCGCCTGCGGTAGTCCGCGTAGTCGGGGTAGCGGGTGAGGGAAATGCTCTCGGTGAAGACGGTGGAGCCGGCGAAGAGCAGCGTCACCAGGATGGGCCCGGCCAGGGTCCAGTGCAGCACGGCGCCCGTCGCGGCAACGGCAAAACCGTAGAAGAGCCACCACTGGGCCTGTTCGAAGAAGAAGTTCGGATGGCGCGAGTAGCGGAACAACCCAGTCTGCAGGAAGCCGGTGGCCGGGCTCCGCCCCGCGGTGCGCAGGGTCTTTTTCCACTGCTGGAAGTTCCACTGCTGCTGGTCTGCCAGCGTCTCCCCCGCCAGCGCAAGCACAAACAAGGTGGCCAGCAGCCAGTCCCAGCCCGTAAGCGGGCCGGGGTGCCGGTAAACCGTCAGGACCGGAAGCGTCATCACCCAGATGACGATGTTCTGGTAGATGCTGATGAACAGCAGGTTGAAGACCTGGAACTGCCACGGCTTCAGGCGTCGACGCAGGATGCCCCAGCGGTAGTCCTCGCCGCCGGGTGCGTACCCGCCCTTGCGGGCAAAGTTAAAGGTCAGCCGGGCACCCCACAACGTCACCAGCACCGCCATCAGCGTTACCCGCGGGTCGCCGTCGGACGCTGCGGCGAAAACCCACAGGTAGGCCAACGGAACTACGGACCAGATGCGGTCCGTCCAGGAGTACTCCCGCGTGAGCAATGACAGCAGCCAGGTGCCGGCGCAGGTGCCGGCAAAGATCTCCAAGCAGACGCGGACCGGGTCCATGCTTGGAGGATACGGGCGCGTTCCTTCCTACGGGAACCCTTCAGCCCAGCAGCCGGTGTTCGTAGGCGAAGGCCACCATGGCTATCCGGGTGGCCAGCCCCAGCCGATCCTGGATCCTGCGGATGTGGGTCTTGACCGTGGCCTCTGAAAGGAACACGCTGCCTGCGATCTCCGCGTTGCTCAGGCCCTTGGCCACCAGGAGAAACACGTCCTTTTCCCGTGCGGTCAGCTCGGCAATGGCCGCAGTATCCGGTTCCGGTGGATCGGCGCTGCGGGTCAGGTGCGCAAAGAGATCGTGGGCCGAGCCGGGGGCCACCACGGAATAGCCGGCATAGACGGTCCGGATGGCGGAAAGCAGGAACTCGGGTTCGGCGCTCTTGAGCAGGTAGCCGCTGGCTCCGGCACGGATGGCTTCCACCACCGCCTGGTCCCGGTTGAAGGTGGTCAGGGCTATCACCTTGGGGCGCTCCCGGCCGGCTTCGTCCGCTGCCGCCATGATCCGGCGGGTGGCCGTGATGCCGTCCACCACGGGCATGCGCAGGTCCATCAGCATCACGTCCGGGGACGCGGCGTCCGCCAGCTCCACGGCCTCCAGTCCATTGCCTGCGCTGCCGCAGTAAGCCAGGTCCTGCTGCGAACGGATGAGCATCTGGATACCGGTCCGGAACAGCGGCTGGTCATCCACCAGGGCCACGGTGATCGGTGCGGCGTCGGCCGCCGGGTCACTCATCTGCGCCAACCAGCTCCGCGGCATAGATCTCCGCACCCGGGGCGTTCAACATCAGGCCGTAGGGCAGGAATGCGGTGACCCGGAAGCTGTCCCCGTCCGGACCCGCCGTGAGCCATCCGCCGGCAAGGTGGGCCCGCTCGCGCATCCCGGGGATGCCGCGGCCGGTGCGGGCCGTGGTGGCTGCTTCGGCAACCAGTTCTCTTCGGGCCGCGTAGGACGCTATCTGCAGCGAAAGCCCGGGACCGCTCCAGTCCAGGTGGACGGTGACCCGGGTCCCTGTTCCGCCGTGGCGCAGGGCATTGGTCAGGGATTCCTGCACAATCCGGAAGACGGCCATTTGCTGACCCTCCGGCAGGTCCACGGGTACCCCGGATTCCGTGCGTTCCACCTGCAGGCTGTTGCCCTGCTGCTCCACAAGTTCCCCGATATCCTCCAGCCGCGGCTGCGGGAGGGAGGAGCCGTCGTCGCCCACCCCCTCGATCACCCGCTGGGCGTCCGTCAGGGCGCGCCGGGCAGCCGAAGCGATGTTCTCCAGCGCGTCGAGCACCGGCTGTGGCTGGTCCTTGCCCAGATACCGGGACCCGTCCGCCTGGGCTGCAATCACGGCCAGCGAGTGGGCCAGGACATCGTGCAGGTCCCGGGAGATGCGGGTGCGTTCCTGTTCCACGATCAAATCCACTTCGGCTGCCCGCAGATCTTCGACGGCAACTGTGCGCTGGTCGGACAACGTCCGGCGGTCTTCCCAGCTGCGCAGTGCAAAACCGGCCAGCCATCCGACGGCCAAGATGACCAGCAGGAAAGATGAGTAGAGGAACCAGTAATCCCGCATAGTCACCCGTGAGACATTATCGATCGGAAGCCACCCGAGACCGGAGGAGTGGCTGCGCGAAAGCATGAGGAAAGCCATGGCAGCGGAAAAGAAGGGGGCAGCGGCTACCGCGGCCGCCTGCTTCCATCTGTCCCCTGTGAGCGCAGCAAAGAACAGGACGACGGCCGCACCGATGTAGATAGGCCAGGTATGGGAATCGGGAGCGGGGACTATACGGAGGATCTGCGCGCCAAGCAGGGCAAAAAGCACCAGCAGGGCGGCGTAGGCATGCCTGGCGGACACGCCGATGGCCAACGTCAAAGCGAGCAACGGAAGGGCCGGGGGCCAGGCCAGGAAACCGGTACCGTACATGCGGTGCCCCTGCCCCAGGAGCCAAAGCGCCAGGAAGACGGCCGCGGCGGTTGGAGCACCCCAGGTTTTTGTATATTTCAAGACTTTGTTCATGGCACCGAAGCTATCCCGCCCCCAACGACTTTCGGATGAAATGGCATTCTTTCATCCCTGGGGCTGGGAATCCTGACCATTTGGCTGATTTCCCGTGAACCGACCGAAACAAATAGCCATAGAATTCCCCAATGGCAACCCTGATTACCCCCGATGCCCGTTTCCGGAACAGTTGGCTGGCCGCGGCCGAAGAATTCGACGGCGAACGGATGGACGGTTCCGGCGTGTACGGGGACACCTCGCTAAAGCGCATTCGCACGGAAATTGCCGGGCACTTCCCCGGTTTCGTCGACGGCCTGGTGGCGTACCGGCTTCCGGATACACCGCTGCCGGAGGGCTATGTGCACTGCACGCATCTATGGCTGGTCGACGGTGACGAGTTCCTCGGCTCGCTTGCCATCAGGCACACCCTGAATGATTTCCTGTTCGAGCAGGGCGGCCACATTGGTTACAGCATCCGGCCTTCCGCACGCCGGCAGGGGCATGCCGCGCGTGCGCTGCAGGACGCACTGCCGATTGCCCGCGAGCTGGGCATTGCACGGGTACTGGTCACCTGCGCTGAGGATAACGCCGGTTCGCGGGCAGTGATCGAGAAAAACGGCGGAGTCTACGAGGACAGCCGGAAAGGAGCCCGCCGGTACTGGATCGACCCGACCGGGCAGTGATTCAGCGGGTCCCCGCCAGCGGCAGCACCACCGTGAAACAAGTTCGGCCGGGTTTACTTTCGACGTCGACCGTCCCCCTGTTGGCTGTGACGAGGGCGGAGACAATGGCGAGGCCAAGTCCCGTGCTGCTGCCCGAACCGCGTGTTCGGGCGAAGTCGGCCTTGCTGAACCGGGAGAATAGTGAATCGATGAAGTCCGGGTCGATGCCCGGGCCGTCATCCGTCACCGTCAGCGTCACCCACGCGGACCCCGACTGAAGTCCGACGTCCACCCGGGTACCCGGGGGTGTGTGACGGTGGGCGTTGGACAGCAGGTTAATCAGGATTTGCCGGAGTTCCGAGTCAACGGCGGACACAGTCACCGGCTCCTCGGGCAGAGTCAGTGTCCATTGATCCTCCGGGGCGGAGACCTGCGCATCGCTCACCGACTCAATAATCAGCTCGGTGAGGTCAACCTCTGCCGGCTCACCGCGCTGGCCCTCGTCCAGGCGGGCAAGCAGCAGCAGGTCTTCGACCAGGGCGGACATCCGCCTTGATTCACTGTCCACCCGTTCCAGCGCAGCACGGCCCGGCGGACTGACGTGTTCGCTGAGCAGGACCAACTCCGTATAGCCGCGGATGGCGGTCAGCGGAGTACGCAGTTCGTGGCTGGCATCCGCCACGAACTGCCGCACCTTTGTTTCGCTCGCCTGCCGGGCACGCAGCGCATTGGTGACGTGGTCGATCATTCCGTTCAGGGCTGACCCCACGGTTCCCACTTCCGACCCCGGCCGGGCGGCCGCTTCGGGGACCCGGACGGGAATTTCCACCTCCCCGGAAGCCAGCGGGAGCTTCGACACCGACGTTGCGACGGCAGCAAGTTTGTCCAGCGGCCGCAGCGACCGGCGGATGATCACCGTGCCCGTGAACCCGGTGACAAGCAGTCCCGCGAGGGACAGGACAACCATGGTGATATCCAGCGACGCAAGGGTGCGGTCCCGCGGCCCAGTCGAGAGTCCGGTGACGAACATCCCCTCCGCCGTGCCGGGAGGCGACGCGAAGGCATCCACCCGGTAACGCCCGCTGGACAGGTCGATATTGCCGGGGCTGCTGCCGGGGTCGGCGGCAGCCAGCAATTCCAGGTCTGCCGCAGTCAGGGACTCCGCGCTTCCGTCCTCAAGCACCAGACTGGATCGACGAGGCAATCCGTCCTCAACAACGACACTGAACGAACCCGGGCGCCGTCCGTACTGGGTCCCGTTTCCCTTTGCTCCCGTTCCGTTGTCCGCACCGGCTGGGTCCTGTGCCCTACCCGTCCCGGAGGCCTGGTTCTGTTCACCGGCCTGGCCCGGGCTGAACCCTGCCCTCCCCGCGGCACGTTCCAGGCTGTCGTCGAGCACTCCGGTGAGATACCGGCTCATGGCGACATGGCTGAACAGCCCCAGTGCCGCGCAGGTGGCCGTCAGGAGGGCCAAAGTGGCGAGGATCAGCTTGGTACGCAGGGGATGGCTGCGCAGTTCGGCTGTCCCCCCAGCTGCGTGCCGTGCCTTCCCGCTCATGGGGCCACCGGTTTGAGTACGTAACCGACACCCCGGACCGTGTGGATCATGGGCGGGCGTCCGGCGTCGATCTTCTTGCGCAGGTAGGAAATGTACAGTTCCACGATGTTCGCCTGGCCGCCGAAATCGTAGTTCCAGACGTGGCTCAGGATCTGGGCCTTGCTCAGCACCCGCCGGGGGTTTTCCATGAGGTACCGAAGCAGCTCCCACTGAGTGTTGGAGAGGGCAATCTCCTCCCCGCCTCTGGTGACTTCATGGCTTTCCAGGTTCATCACCAGGTCATCAACCACCAGTTCCGCGGAGTTTGACGCCGTAACGCCGGAACGCTGCACCAGCCGGTGCAGCCGGAGCCGCAGCTCTTCCATGCTGAACGGCTTGGTTACGTAGTCATCCCCTCCGGCGGCCAGACCCAGGATGCGGTCCTCCACCGCGTCCTTGGCGGTCAGGAACAAAGCGGGAACCTGCGGAGAAAACGACCGGATCTTCTGCAGGGCCTCCAGACCGTCAGCGCCCGGCATCGTCACGTCCAACACAACGACGTCGGGGCAGAACTCCCGCGCCGCAGCAACCGCACCCGGTCCATCACCGGCGGTAATGACGTTCCAGCCCAACGTCCGCAGACCTATGCCCACCAGCTCGGCGAGGGCCGCCTCGTCGTCCACCACCAACGCCCGGATGGGACTGCCGTCCGGGTGCGCCAGGCGCGGAAGAGCTCCGGCGGGGAACCGGGACAGTACGTCTGCCATGGGTACGTCCTTTGGCTCTGGTGGCTCTCGTGGCTGGCACAAGCGTAAGCGCAAAGGGCGGTTTTGCCTCCGGTATTTTCGGCCGGCGGGAGTCAGGGGGTGAAGCCGGGGCCGCAGCGGACCCTGCGGCATCATCAGCAGGCTTATGGTTGCATAGGTAGGCGCACAGCATTTCCGCACTGAAAGGACGTCATGAGCGAGGAACGCCGCAGGGAAATCGGAGAATCCTCGGCACCGGTGGAGGACGAACTCAAGCAGTCATTTGATAACACCGTGACGGAAGGTGCCGAACGGCTGCACCGTACCCTCCGGACGATCCTGGTGACCGGAGTATTCGGCGGCATGGAGGTTGGCCTGGGCGTGATGGCGTATCTGGCCGTTATGCATGAGACCGGCGACCACCTGCTGGCGGGCCTGGCGTTCAGCGTCGGCCTGATTGCCCTCTTCCTGGCACACAGCGAGCTGTTTACCGAGAACTTCCTGATGCCGGTCGCCGCCGTCGCGGCCAAGGAAGGCAGCATCAAAGCCCTGGCGAAGCTCTGGGGTGGAACCCTGCTGGCCAACCTGGCCGGCGGCTGGATCTTCATGTGGATTGTGATGCAGGCCTTCCCCCAGTGGTCTCCGACAGTGGCAACGTCGGCACTCCACTTCACGGAGGCTCCCTTTTCGCTCCAGACCGTCGCGCTGGCGGTCCTGGGCGGCAGCACCATCACCCTCATGAGCCGGATGCAGCAGGGCACCTCCTCGGATCCGGCCAAGATCGTGGCAACGGTAATCGGCGGTTTCCTGCTGGCCGGCCTCCAGCTCTTCCACTCAATCCTGGATTCACTGCTGATCTTCGGCGCCATCGTCTCCGGCGCCGAAATCACGTATCTGGAATGGCTCGGCTGGTTCGGCTACACCCTGCTCTTCAACATGCTCGGCGGGCTGGTGCTGGTCACGGCACTGCGGCTGGTGCGGACCAAGGAGCTGGTGGCGCAGAGACGCAGGGAGGCGCCCGGGGACCCCGACGCCGCCCGCAGCGACGCCTGAGCTCCCCGGGCAGGCGCCTTACCGGGCCATGACGTTTCGCATAAACTGCCCGCTGCGCTCACGCAGGCCCGAGATCCGCTCGGCAATCACCAGTTCCGGATCGGGATGGATGGGATTAGGCAGAACCGCCGCACGGACGTTTGCGGAGCAGGTGAAGTCCGCGTGGATGAGTGTTCCCACCGTGTTGCCGTCGCGGCCGCGCTGCCCCGCCCGGCGGGCTACATAGAGGAAGACCGGCTCTTCGGAATAGACGTCCTGGCAGAGGGCGCACATGACCCGGCGGTTCTTGGGCGCACTCAACTCCGGAGCGCGCAGCAGCACACCGACAGCTTTCCCGTCCACCGGCAGGACCAGATAGGCGCGCTGGGGCATTTTGTGGTCCCGCCAGCCCAGCTGGTCCAGGTGTTCCCACTCCAGGTCGGCGAAACCGGCGGGGAGGTTCATCGCGGCCACCTCCGAGCGGCTGGCGTTAACGAAGGATTTGCGGATGGTTGATTCAGTCAGGGGTTCCATGATGTCTTTCAAGGCTTTCGTCAGCAGGAAGGAGCGCACCGTTCCGGGCGCGTAAGGGCGGAGGCAGCAAAGGCCGCGGTGCAGGCCGCACGGCCCACCTGCCCTTCCGCTGCGGCGGTCCGCGCGCACATCATGTTGACCCTGTTAGACACCGCGCCATCCTAGCAACTGCGCCCCGCCCCCTGGGCAGTACCGCGCCTGGAAGACTCCTCCCGCGGCGCTGACCACCGGTGGAATGCTTCATTGTTTTTACGCCTCGAAAAAGGCACTTGCGCAGGGAGGATAAGCTAGCTGAACAGCGTGGGCACCGCGGGCGGACAGTTAATGACTTAATCCGTCAATCATCCGAGCAGTATCCGCACCCCTCGCCTGGAAATTGACTCCTTCTCTATTGCCCGCCCGTCCAGCCGCCACCTCACCCGTGACCGGCCTGGACAGGTCCAAGCGGTCTTGGGAGCCGCTTCCGAAGCAATTCCGGAACCAACAGAGGAACGTCATTTTGAATTTCACCGTCGGGCAGACCCTGGTGTACCCGCACCACGGCGCCGTTACCGTTACCGACATTTCGCCCATGACCGTCAAGGGAGTCGAGCGTGAAACGCTGACCTTCCGCGTGCATGCCACCGAACTGACCATCAAGCTTCCGGCGGACAACGCCGAAGACGTGGGCGTCCGCCGTGTCATCGACGAAGACGGCGTGGAGGCCGTGTTTGCAGTGCTGCGCGGTCCGGTGGGGATGGAACCGGATAACTGGTCCCGCCGCTTCAAAGCCAATGAAGGCAAGATGTCCACCGGTGAGCTTCACCTGATCGCTGAAGTTGTCCGCGACCTGTGGTGCCGCGAGCGTACCCACCCGCTGTCCACCGGGGAGAAGCGGATGCTGCTCAAGGCCCGCCAACTGCTCGTCTCCGAACTTGCCCTGGCCCGCTCCTCGTCCGGTGAGGAAGCCGGCGACCTGCTCGATTCCGTCCTGCTGGAAACCGTCTCGGAGCCGGAGCCGGAGCTGGCCACCAGCTAGTCCTCTCCCCCGCCCCGCCCGCCCGGCGCAGTGCCTGCCGGGAGGTCGGGGGCGCACCCGCAGGCCCGTTTTGAATCCGGGTGGGGTGGCGTTGTATCAAGGAAAGTAGGACGGCTTCCGCCTCCCGGCAGGCCGTCCGCTGCGGATTAAGAGAACTTCGAGGGCCTTGATGCCGTGGGCCCGGAAAGGCGCCCGTGAATTTTCCCTGTACGTGTTTTTACCGGCCCGTGCCCGGCACCGGCCGCCTGGGAATTGAAATCTATGACCCGTTTTGTCTGGTGCGCCAGCACCGGGTGGCGGCCTCCACCAACCATGAACCGACGTACAGGCACGACCAGGGCAGCTGGTAGCCGGTTCGTCGCGGATACCGGCTGCTTCCAGGGACGCACCTTGGAATGGGTCGCAGGTCCGTCCTGTATTATTTCTTGGACTATGGATGACCCTCCCTCACATAAA
This sequence comes from Arthrobacter sp. zg-Y919, assembly GCF_030142045.1. NCBI lineage: Bacteria > Bacillati > Actinomycetota > Actinomycetes > Micrococcales > Micrococcaceae > Arthrobacter > Arthrobacter sp. zg-Y919. The sequence goes on from NZ_CP126242.1 coordinate 2,953,486, forward strand.
CCCATGCCCCTCCCCGTCCTGACCGTGTTGCAGACTGTGTTCACCCCGGCTGCACCGGCTATCGCGAGAGAGGGGCAGCCCCATGTATGAATGGCTCATGGTCGGCGTGGGTTTGCTCCTCACCGTCGGTACCGGACTGTTTGTCGCCTCCGAGTTTTCCCTCGTCAACCTGGACCGCGCAGAGCTTGAAGCCCGCCGCGACCAGGGCGAGAAGCGCCTTAATCCCACCATCAACGCGCTGAAGATCACCTCCACCCATCTTTCCAGCGCCCAGCTCGGCATTACGCTGACCACACTGCTGACCGGGTACACCTTTGAGCCGGCAATCAGTTCCCTGCTGCGCTCCCCGCTCACCACCCTGGGCCTCCCCGAGGGGATGGTGCCGGGAATCGGCGCCGTCGCCGGCATTTTCCTCGCCACCATCTTCTCGATGATTATCGGTGAGCTGGTTCCCAAGAACTTTGCCATGACCCTGCCCCTGGCCACCGCGAAGCTGGTGGTGCCGTTCCAGACCGTCTTCACCACGGTATTCAAGCCAGTGATCCTGCTGTTCAACAACACCGCGAACGCGATCATCCGGTCCTTCGGCATCGAACCCAAGGAAGAACTGTCGGGCGCCCGAAGCGCCGAAGAACTCAGCTCCCTGGTCCGCCGCTCCGCCCTGGAAGGCGTGCTGGACCTGGACCACGCCGTGCTCCTGAACCGGACGCTGCGCTTTGCGGACCACTCCGCTGCGGACGTTATGACCCCCCGGGTCCGCATGCGGACCGTACACGAGTCCGATACTGCCGAGCAGATTGTCGCCGTTGCTACGGCAACCGGCTATTCCCGCTTCCCCGTGATCGGACGGGACTCGGATGATGTCCTCGGCGTCCTCCACCTCAAGCAGGCCTTCGCGGTTCCGCTGGCTGCACGGACGTCGGTCACCGCTGCAGAGCTCATGGTGGAACCGCTGCATGTACCCGAGTCCATGGGCGTCGATACCCTGCTGGGACTGCTGCGGGCCCAAGGCCTGCAGGTAGCGATCGTTTCCGACGAGCACGGCGGTACCGCCGGCATTGCCACCCTCGAAGACCTCGTGGAGGAAATCGTCGGCGAACTCGAGGACGAACACGACCGGGCACGAATCGGCGTCGTCCGCACGGGCCGCGCCATCACGTTCGACGCCTCACTGCGGCCCGACGAACTCCTGGACCGCACCGGCGTCGAGGTTCCCGACGGCGAGGAATACGACACCATCGCCGGGTTTGTCACGGACGAACTGGACCGTCTGCCGGAACTGGGCGACGAGGTGGAGATCGAGGGTGGCACCCTCCGCGTGGAGCGGGTGGTCCGAAACCACATCGAACGCCTGCGCTTCACACCGTCCGGCTCACTGGAAACTCCGGTGAGTGCGCATGACCGCATTGTCGACTCGCTGACCAAGGAACTGACCCATGAGTGAATACCTGCCCGGAATCATCTGGCTCGTAGTGCTGCTGGTGGTCAACGCCTTCTTCGTGGGCGCTGAATTCGCGGTCATCTCGGCCCGCCGGTCGCAGATTGAGCCCAAGGCCGAAGCTGGAAGCAAGGCCGCGAAAACCACGCTGTGGGCGATGGAACACGCCACCCTGATGCTGGCCACCAGCCAGCTAGGCATCACCGTCTGCTCCCTGGTCATCCTGAACGTCTCGGAACCGGCCATCCACCACCTGCTGGAGATCCCGCTGGGCCTGACGCCGCTGTCCGCGGACGCCATCGGCATCATTGCCTTTGTGGTGGCGCTGCTCGTGGTGACGTTCCTGCACGTGGTGGTGGGCGAAATGGTGCCGAAGAACATCTCGTTCTCCGTCCCCACCCGCGCCGCACTCCTGCTCGCTCCGCCCCTGGTGATGGTGTCCCGCATTGTCCGTCCGGTCATCTGGACCCTGAACGGCATTGCCAACGGGGTCCTGCGCCTGTTCAAGGTAGAGCCCAAGGATGAAGCAACCAGCGCCTACACCCTGGACGAGGTTGCGAACATCGTGGAGCAGTCCACCCGCGACGGGGTCCTCTCGGACCGCAGCGGCACCCTGACCGCGGCGTTCGAGTTCACGGAAAAAACCGTGGCCGACGTCGAGGTTCCGATCAGCCAAATGGTGCTGCTGCCCGAGACCGCCACCCCGGCGGACCTGCAGCAGGCCGTGGACGTCCACGGGTACTCGCGCTACATCCTCACCAACGACGACGGCGACCCCGACGGCTACCTTCACCTGAAGGACGTTATGGACCTCACCACGCCGGACGAATTCGCCGCACCGGTGCCGGCCAAGCGGATCCGCCGGCTGGCCTCGGCTTACCGGGGCAGCGAGCTGGAAGATGCCCTGGCCACCATGCGCCGTACCGGCGCGCATGTGGCGAGGGTCTTCGATGCCAAGGGCACCACCACCGGCGTGCTCTTCCTCGAGGACATCATTGAAGAGCTGGTGGGCGAAGTGCACGACGCCACCACGGTCTAACGCCTAGCGCCTGCGTTTCCACCACGGCCGCCGCTGCTCCGGTTCCGGAGCGGCGGCGGATTCAGTTTCGGCGGCCGCCGCCTTCCGGTCCCGCCAGCGCTGCACTTCCCGTTCGACGTCGCGGGGCTGGGTGATGACGGGCGGCCCGCCTTCGAGCTGGCGGCGGGCGTCGATGACCCGCGCATTGAAATCCTCGACGATTTCCCGGACCTGCCTTTCGGTCCACCGCGTGTCCAGCCGGGCGTCCAGTTCGGCGTCTTCGGTGCGGAGCAGGATGGCCTGAGGTCCCAGCCCGGTCACGTTCTCCCGCTGCATCAGCCCCTTGATCCACCAGTCCGGGTCGTGGCCGTCACCGAGGTTCGGAATGGGCTTGCCTGCATATTTGAGGTTGTCGAAGTCGCCCCGCGCCATGGCGTCGCGGACCAGGTAATCCGCCTTCGCGGCGTCGTCGACCTTCCGGCGTTTGTGCTGCAGCTCGTCCTCAGCGGCCGCCTGCTCAACGTCCGCTTCGTCGAGCCCGCCGCCGGCAGCTGCCGCCCTCATCCGCGCGGCCCGCTCCATCCTGCGCCGGTACTGCTCCGCACCCCTGCCGTCCATGATCTCCCGTCACCATCGATTCACCTGTTTAGTGTTTCAACCGGTCCGGACCTTTCCAGTATTCCTCCGGGCTGGAACCCGGTCCACTGTTGAACGGAGTCACTTCTGAACGGAGTCACTTCCGCAGCCGCCGCACCACTGCACCGACGGCGGTGGCCGCCCCGGCACCGGCCAGCAGCCACGGACCGCCGACGAGGATCGGATCAATCCACTGGTGGTTTACGTCCGCCCGCTTCCGGCCAACCCGGGAGGAGTAGCCGTGGCGGGAGAACTCGCTGAGGATGCCGGTCTCCGTGACCGGGTTGTCCGGGTGCAGGGTGGCGAAGGACGCCAGGTGGCTTTCCACCGCGTCCACCCGGTCAGCTGCCAGCAGGATCAACCAGTGCGCCGCACGGGCCTCACTGAACCGGCGGTAGGCGTACCGGCGCATCACCCCGGAGAGCCCCTTGGGCGGGCAGGAAGTCCCGAACACGGGAGTGAGGAACTTGTGCTCGATCGACCGTTCCCGGGGATACTTTTCCTCCTGCCGCACCGGGAATTCCCAGTGCGCACCGCTGAGGGTCGGGTCGAACTGCAGTTTGGGGACGGCGGGGCGGTCCTTGGGATCAAGATCCGCGCCCCACCCCGGGATCCGGGCGCGCAGTTCCTCGCTGGTGGGGGTCAGGGCGGGCTTTTGCGGCGTGTACGGCATGGCGGCGTCCTTCCTTTCAGGATCCGGGGATGATGACGGGCTTAATGCAGTTATCCAGCTTGGCTGAGAACATGTGATAGCCCTCGGCAATGTGTTCCAGCGGAATCCGGTGCGTGATGATCTCGCTGGGCTTGAGGTAGCCGGCCTGGATGTGCTCGAACAGGCGCGGCCACTGCCGCTTCATCGGAGTCTGGTTCATGTTCAGTGTCAGGCCCTTGTTCATGGCGTCGCCGAACTTCACCGCACTGAACATCGGCCCGTAGGCACCCATAACGGAAATGGTGCCGGCTTTGCGCACCGAATCGATGGCCCAATTGAGCGCCACGGGCGAGCCGCCCTGCAGTTTGAGCTTGGTAGCGGTGACGTGCTGCAGGAAATTGCCGTCCGCCTCCGCCCCCACCGCATCGATCGCGACATCGGCACCGAGGTGATCGGTGATTTTCTTCATCTGCACCACAATGTCGTCATACTCGGTGAAGTTGTAGGTCTCGGCATGGGCGAAGGTCCTGGCCTTTTCCAGCCGGTAGTCCAGGTGGTCAATGACAATGACCCGGCCGGCCCCCATCAGCCAGGCGGACTTCGCGGCGTACAGTCCCACCGGTCCGGCGCCGAAGACAGTCACCGTGTCGCCCTCGACAATGTCGCCCAGCTGGGCGCCGAAGTAGCCGGTGGCCAGTGCGTCAGTGCACATGAGTGCGTCTTCTTCGTCCATCCAGTCAGGAATGATGGAGGGTCCGACGTCGGCGAACGGGACCCGCACGAATTCCGCCTGGCCGCCGTCGTACCCTCCGGTGGTGTGCGAATATCCGTACAGGCTGCCGACGGCGGTGGCGTTCGGGTTTACGTTGTGGCAGTTCGAATACAGTCCCCGCGCGCAGAAGTAGCAGGACCCGCAGTAGATGTTGGCGGGAACCATCACGCGGTCGCCGGCCTTGAGGTTCCGCACCGACGGCCCAACCTCTTCGACCACACCGATGAACTCGTGCCCAAAGGTGTGCCCGACCCGGGTGTCGGGCATCAGGCCGTGGTAAAGGTGCAGGTCGGAGCCGCAGATTGCCGCCCGGGTGACCCGCACGATCGCATCGTTGGGATGTTCTATCGGCGGGATGTCCTTCTCTTCGACCCTCACCTTGTATGGTCCTCGGTACACCATTGCTCGCACTGGGCGTCTCCTCGTCAGAAGCCGGATCTGGCCCCTTAACAATAAGCAGACTTAGTAAGTTTGCAAGCCCCGTTCGGGCCCATCGGCCGGAAGCTCCACGGTGAACACGGTTCCCTGGCCGGCTTCACTGCTGAAGCCGATGCTTCCCCCGTGTTCTTCCACAATCCGTCGGGTAATCACCAGCCCGAGTCCAGCCCCGGGGATGGCGGCAGTCAGTGCCCCGCCGGACCGGAAGAACCGGGTAAAGACCTGCTCCTGCTCCTCCACTGTCATGCCGATGCCCGGGTCGGCCACCTCGATGACGACGGAGTCGTCCTGCCGCCGGGCGCGCACCCGCACCGTGCCGCCGTCGGGCGAATACTTGACCGCGTTGGAAACGAGGTTTTCCAGCACCTCCCTGATCCGGCCGCTGTCCACCACCGCCCGCAGGTCTGCGGGGACCTCAACACTGAATTCCACCCCGTTGACGCTGGCCCGGGCGCCGAAGGAATCGACGGCGGCGTGGACCAGGGGGGCGAGTCCGGTTTCCTGCAGGTCCAGCGCAGCGCTGCCGGACGCTACTGAAAGCAGGTCCGTGACCAGCTGCAGCAGCCGTTCGGCGTTCCGGACTGCCGTCTGCAGGGCCGATTCGACGGTGTTTGGCAGCTGCACCTCCGCCTCCAGGGCCATGTCGAGGTAGCCGAGAATGGAGGTGAGCGGCGTCCGGAGTTCATGGGAAACGTTCCCGACAAATTCGGCCTGGGCCGCCAGTGCACGCACCAGCTGGGTGACGTCGCTGAAGGCCAGGACCGATCCCCTGAAGCCGCTGCCGTCCCGGACCGTCCGCGCACTTACGCTGACGGCCATCTGGCCCTGCCCGGTGCCGATCCAGACGATCTGCTCCGAGAAGGACTCCCCGGCAATCGCCCGGCTGATGGGACGCTGCTCGTCCGGTATCAGGGTTTTCCGGTCCCGCCCATAGATGGGCCACGTGCCGCCTCCGAAGGTGGGGGACCCATCCGACGGGATTAATGACCGGGCGTTTTCCATCATGGCGTTGGCGAGGATTTCCCTGCCCTCGTCATCAACCACGAGCACCCCCACATCCACCGTGTCCAGGATGGTCTGCAGCAGGGATTCCCGCTGCAGTGCCCGCTGTTCGGCAGCACCCCTGGCGGCTTCGGCGGCCTCCGCCTGCTGGAGTGCCTCCACCAGGTCGCGTTCATACCGGCGCCGCCCGGGCACGGGGAATACGGTGACCAAATCAAGGGTGCCGGTGCGGGAGGGGATCCGGGCCGCCGAAATATAGGCCGGCAGCCTGGTGTTGCCGGGTCCCTGGAAGTCGACACTGAGGTTCACCGCAGGTCCGGAAGTCAATGCTGCACTCCAGCGCTGGTATTCCAGCAGGTCCTCGGGTGACAGAAGGTCGACGAAAAGGGTTCCCTCCAACGCCCGCCGGTCCCTTCCAGCCCACGCGGCAAATGTGGAGTTTGTTTCGAGAATGACGCCTTGGGGAGATATAAGAACGTGCCCGGACGGGGCAAGGTGGAAAAGGGTCGACAAGTCGGGAATGGACGTCCGCTGCCAGGGGATGCGCGGAAAACGGCGGGAATGAGGGGGCATGCCGACCTTTAGAAAGAACAAGTTATGCAGGGACTTTTCCCGGGACCCGCAGTTATTAATACGATTGCGCATTGTGCCCGGCAAATGAATTTATCAGCCAACTTGCAAAAGGCGGGAATGTGACACGGCATGGCGCCCGGGTGGTTCCGTGTGCTCCGCCAGCGGCGGCGGCCGGTACCGCCTCACCTCCACGGGGGGGGGTGTGCGGACGGCAGGAGATACTACTACGAATCGGGCACTTCGGCATGGGTTCCGACCGTCTTCGCGGAGAGGATTTCCGGCTGGTGGACATGGCCATCCAAGTGGGAAAGACTTCCATCCCGGGAGTCGCTCCAAAAGGCGTTCCGGGTGGGGTGGCCCTGCACGAACAGTACCGAAAGGATGGCCATGAGCCAGCCAGCCACACTTCGCCCGGCTTCTCCCCCTTCTACCCACCTCCTCTGGTGGAACCTGACCGTTGATGCCGGCACCTTCGATCTGGCCGACCGGATCATTAGTGACCTTGTCACCCCCCTGGTTGCGCAGGCGAGGCTGTGGGGAACCAAGCGGTGGTTCTACACCCGGAGAATGCAGCCGTCGAATGCGCAGCTCCGGCTGCGGATACTGGCCCCCTCGGAAACCCTGGACCGGTTGAAGTCCCTGTTGGGAGCCCTGCAGGAACAGTCCGGGGATCCGGTCCGCAGCCTAGCGGCAGTGCACGAGTTTAACGAACCGGTCCTGGACCGGACAGTGGGGACGGACGCCCTGCTGCCTTCGGCGGAGGCTGACCTGGCCCGCTACGGCGGAGTGGAAGGGCTGGCCCTCGCAGAGGAGGTCTTCGAGCTTTCTTCGGATCTCTGCCTCTGGGCCACCGCACGGTTCGGGAAGGCACAGAACCGCTCCGCACTGGCTTCGCTGCTGCTCTTTGATTCCGCGTACGCCATGATGAAGGGGCCGCGGGCGTCCACCTGGCCGGACCGCCGTCGGGTCTCCTGGGAGTACTACTGGGACAGCCACCTCCACAGCTGCACAGCCTCGGATCCCCGGGCCGCCGGAGTCCAGAAGGCAACGGGTGCGCAGGCGCAGGCACAGCTGATGCCCGTGCACCGGCTGATGATGGCCACGGCATCCGAATCCGCCGTGATGAACTGGCGCCGCCGCTGGCTGCGGACCATCGACACATACCTGTACCGGGCAGACAAGGCCGGAGCCAGCCGCAGCGCGCAGCACCTTACGGTCTACCAGGCGCACGGCCTGCTCAACCGGCTCGGATTCACGCTTCGCCAGGAGGCACTCATCGGGGTCTACGCGAGGAACTGGAGCAGGGAGAAGGAGGCCGGTCTGACGGACACCACGTGATGCCGGCGCAGGGAACGGCATTGGCGGGACGCTCACGGGCGGCGATAGAGTCGACCCATGAACTTATCCTCCGAGCAGCACTCCGTTGCCGCTGAACTGCAGCAGCTTCTACTGCAGACCGAATCGGTGGAGTTCTTCCTCGAAGGCTTTGTCTCCCATGCCGCGGAGCTTTTCAGCAGCGACGTCGAAGTCCTGGCCGGCGTGACCCTGCTGCGGAATAAGCAGGGTGCCACCGTAGCCAGCAGCAGTGAGGCCGCCCGTGCACTGGACGAAGTCCAGTACGGCTTCGGGGACGGTCCGTGCATGCGGGCCTCGCGAACGGGAAAAACCGTGCTGGTCGAAGATGTCCGCACCGACTCGCGGTGGCCGGACTATACCGACGCCATCCGTGACCGCGGGTTCTATTCCATCCTCGGCGTCCCGCTTCTCCTCGGCAGCGACGGGGGCGCCGGGTTGAACCTCTACGCCCGGGAGCCGGGGTACTTCACTCCGGAGGTCATCCGGACAGCAGATGCATTTGCCGCAGAGGCTGCGGTGACCCTGCGGATAGCCGTTCAGATCGCCCGGCACAGGAGCACCGCCAACCACCTCCGGACGGCCATGCAGGCCCGGACCACCATCGACCTCGCCGTTGGAATCGTGATGGCCCAGAACAAGTGCGGCCAGGACGAAGCCTTCGAGATCCTGAGCCGTGCCTCCGGCAACCGAAACGTGAAACTCCGGGAGCTCGCTGAGCGCGTAGTGCAGTCCGTAACCTCCCAGACAGTGACAACGCACTTCGTCGACTAGGTGTCATCAGGCTGCAGGGCGGTGTACCGGTTAATCCACCCGTTCCGCGATGGCTGCCTTGGCCCCGCTCCTGTGCAGGGTATCCAGTGCGGCAAGGTATGGGTCTGTGAAGCGCGGCTCCCGGGCCAGGTTTGCGAAGAAATGCTGCTGTGAGACAAAGGCCAGCGGGTCTTCCCGGTTCCGGGCGGCCACAGCCATCACTTCGTCGCGGTGGTTGTCCACCACGCGGATAGGAACACCGGCCTCATCCACTCCCTCGGCGTACCGCGCCCAGGCGGCAATGATGGTGGCGGAACGGGAAACCTCGCCGCCGGCCGCAATGTTGTCCCGGACTACCGGCACCAGCCACTTCGGAATCCGGTCCGAACTTTCGGCGCACAGGCGGGCGAGGGTATCCCGGACATGTTCGTTGCCGAAGCGCTGCAGCAGGCGCAGCTTGTAGGCGTCCAGGTCCACGCCCGGTACGGGAAGCAGCGTGGGGGTGGCTTCGCGGTCCATGTACTCCAGCAGGAACTGCGCCAACTGCGGGTCCCGGACTGCTTCATGCACGTACCGGTAGCCGGCCAGGTAGCCCAGATAGGCCAACCCCTGGTGGCCGCAGTTCAGCAGGCGCAGTTTCATCCGCTCATACGGCTCCACATCGGCCGCCATGCTCACGCCGGCGTCCTCCCACGGGGGGCGGCCCTGCGGAAAATCATCCTCCAGTGCCCACTGGGCAAAGTCTTCGGCGACGACCGGCCAGGCATCTTCCACGCCGAATTCCGCGGCAATCGAGGTACGGTCCGCATCGGTTGTTGCGGGAGTGATCCGGTCCACCATCGAGGAGGGGAACGGTACGGACTCCTGCACCCACTCCCCCAGTTCCGGGTCCAGTAACCGTGCAAATTCGCCGAATGCCTTCCTGGCCACTTCGCCGTTGCCCGGTAGGTTGTCGCAGGACATGACCGTGAACGGTTCAAGTCCGCGGCTGCGGCGGCGCCGGAGAGCCTCGGTGACGAGGCCGAAAACCGTAGCGGGAACAGCGCCGGGCAGCAGATCCGCCGCGATTTCCGGGGCTCCGGCGTCGAACTCGCCCGTCGTGTCGCTGATGTTGTAGCCGCCCTCGGTAATGGTCAGGGAGACGATTCGGGTGGCCGGAGCAGCCATTTTTTCAATGACCGCCTCGGGGTCCTCGGGTGCGTACAGGTACTGGGCAATGGACCCGATCACCCGCGCTTCCCGGACGCCGTCCGGATGCTTCAGGACCAGGGTGTACAGGCAGTCCTGGCTGTCCATAACGGTCTTCATCGCGGCGTCGGAGGGCAGCACCCCCACGCCGCAGATGGCCCAGTCCAGAGCCTTGCCCTGGTTCATCAACCGGTCCAGGTACATCGCCTCGTGTGCCCGGTGGAATCCCCCAACACCGAAGTGCACAATGCCGGTGGTCAGACGGGAACGGTCATATTCGGGCCGCGGCAGGGACGCCGGCAGGTCGGAAAGGAACTCTTCGCTGAGTTTGGTCATGATGAGCCGCCTTAGGCAAAAGGATGGGCGTCAATCTACCAGACCCCTTCTCCCGGCACCCGGCCTCGGACGGCCTTTTAACCACGTACTTCGTCACTCGACGGCCTGGGTATCCAGTTCGATAAAGGCCCAGTCCGGCTCAGCCAGGATGGGGTCCATCACCGGTCCGCCGGCCTCGGCGATCCGGTCCTGGACCTTGGGCGGCAGGCCGTCCTGGCGGAGGTTGTTCCTCAGCCAATCCTTGGCGGAGCTGTCCAGGTACGGCCACCAGCGCTCGATTCGGATAGGTTCCACTGCAGCCCCCTTCAGCGTTGCGTAAATCCACGGTGACACCGGCACCGAGGGGGCGCAAGAGGGCACCGAAAGAGGGGCAGCCGAAGCTCCAGTGCTACCGGCAGGTAGTACCGGAGCGGTCCAGACCTAGTCGCGGACGGTGATGGATTCCAAGGCGGCATGGGCCTCTTGGGCCAGGGATTCGGGGATGGGTGCGCTCTTTGCCGCGTCCGCAGAGGTCTGCTGGCCCTCCCTGCTGACCACATACTGGCCGAAGGTCCGCACGCGTTCCACGAGGGCCTCGTCGGCGTACGAGCTGCAGTAGATCTGGTAGGAAACCAGTACCAGCGGATAGGCGCCGGGCGCGGTGGTCCGCCGGTCCAGCTGGAGCGCAATGTCATTCTTTCCCCGTCCGGGGACCCGCGTGGATTGCTCGACGGCGGTGCTCGCCGCCTCGGCACTGATCGGCACGAATTCGCTGCCGACCAGCAGGTTGGCGGTGCCCATGGAATCGTCAATCACCGAGTCATCGGCATAGGTCACGGCTCCCTCGGTACGCGTCACGGTACTGACGACGCCGGAGCTTCCCTGCGCGTTCTCCCCCTGCAGCCCGCCCGGCCAGGTTCCGGACGGGGCGTCCGGCCAGGCCTCCGGCACTACCTCGTGCAGGTATTCAGTGAAGTTCTCCGTGGTGCCCGAATCATCGGCACGGCTGACCGGGGTGATCCGTGTGGAGGGCAGCTGCACGTCCGGGTTCAGGGCCGCGATGGCCGGATCGTTCCAGGCCTCAATCCCACCGCGGAAAATCCGGGCAATGGTGTCGGCATCCAGGTTCAGCGATTCGATGCCGGGGAGGTTGAACGCTACGGCAATCGGGGAAATGTAGGCCGGAATGTCCAGGGCACCGTCGGGTCCGCACACCGTTTTGGCATCTTCCAGCTCTTCGTCCTGCAGATAGGCATCCGAACCGGCGAAGTTCACCGCACCGGCCAGCAGGGCGCTGCGTCCGGCACCTGAGCCGTCCGGGGAGTACTGGAGCTGGACCTTGGGGTGCAGCGTGCCGAAACCGGCGATCCAGGAATCCATTGCCGGCCCCTGCGCGCTCGATCCGGCACCGGAGAGCACTCCGCTGAGGTTGGAAGTACTGTTCTCGGCCGCCTCCCGCTGGGCATCGCCAAGGGGATAGTCGGATCCGCATGAGGTAAGGGCAAGCGATGCCAGCACCACCGTGGCCAGGGAACGGGCGGGGCGGATTGGGCGCAAGGGGTGTCCTTCCACAAGGGGGCTTCGGCGTCCAACGCCGCAGGAGGCAGCGGCTGGTTCTTCCGCTCATTCAAGGCTAGCCGGATTTTGGCTCCCTCCGCCAACCGAAAGCCCCCTTCACCCTTGAGCGCCGGCATTGCCGGCTGTCACGATTGACGGCACTGCGGATTTAATCCGTTTCGGCGCGTCAGCGCCGGGCGGCTCCGCGGCCGCAACGTTCGAGGAGTACCCGTGCTGATAGCCGCAGCCATCTTTGCCGTCGTGGCCGCCGCGGTGGCTTTCTACTTCTTTATGCTCGAGTCGCTGCGCTGGGCGGAACCCGAAACCGCCGCGGTCTTTCAGCTGCGGGGGTCCAATGCTGCCGCCACGGCCCAGCTGGCCTACAACCTGGGGTTCTACAACCTCTTCCTGGCGGTGGGTGCCGGGCTGGGAGTGGTCCTGCTCTTCGCCGGCAACGCCGTGGCCGGGCTGACCCTGATGACGTTCACCACGGCCTGCATGCTGCTCGCCTCTGTGGTCCTGGTGCTCAGCGACCGGAGGATGGGGAAACTGTCCCTGGTCCAGGGCGGTCCGGCGGCGTTCTCCCTTGTCTTTTCGCTGCTGGGCACCTGAACCGGTGCCACCGCCGGCGGAACGTTACCCGGCAGCGCCGGCGGGCACCGCGGGAGCATAGGCGGCCGAGGTCCAGAGATGGAACAAGGCGTAGGAGCGCCACGGACGCCACGGCTGCGAAAGCCGGGCAGCCTCGCGTCCGGACCCCACTCCCAGCGCCCGCTTGAGCACCAGGTCGTCAGCCGGATACGCGTCGCGGTCCCCCAGTACCCGCACGGCCAGATAGTCGGCCGTCCACGGTCCGATTCCAGGCAGGGCCAGCAACCCGGTCCGTACGGCTCCGGGTTCCGCACCGGCGTGCAGCGGCAGTCCTCCGGCCACTGCCCCTGCCAGGGCAGAGACGGTCCGGGCCCGGGCATGCGTGATCCGCACTGCGGACTGGATGTCCGCAGCCGGAACGGCAGCCAGCCGCTCTGCCGAGGGAAAGGCGGACAGTCCGGCGGGCCCCGGCTCCCCGAAGGCCGCGACCAGCCGTGATCCGAATGTCCGGGCAGCGGCAAGGGATACCTGTTGCCCCAGGACAGTCTGGACCCCGGTCTCGAAGCCATCCGTGGAGCCTGGCACCCGCAGCCCCGGGTGCCGCCGCACCAGGGGCTCCAGCAGTTCGAACCCGGCGAGGAACGGATCCACGACGGCTGGGTCCGCGTCCAGGTCCAGCCACGCCCGGACCATCGCGGTCAGGGCCGCTTCCTCCGGTTCCGGCAGTCCGGGCAGGTCGAGGACCACCCCGGCATCCCCGAAGTGCACCGCCGCCGCGACCGGAGCGGAACCCGCCGCAAGCAGCCGTTCCACGGTGGCGCCGCCGTCGGTCCGGGTGACCCTCTCCAAACCGGGTACGGCGTGCGCCTGCAGCGCGTTCGCCAGGGGCTCCCAGGCGAACGGGGTGCGGTGCTGCAGTACATAACGCCGCCGGCCGGCGGCGTCTTCGCTCACTCCAGTCCGGTCATGCGCAGGGTGATGTTGATCCGGCCCGAGGCCAGCCCCGACGCCGGGTCTGCGGTGCCCGCCAAGGTCCGCGGGACGCCATGATAGGCGAAGCGGGAGGGGCCGCCGAACACGAAAAGGTCTCCGGATTCCAATTCCAGGTCGGTGTAGGGACGGTTCCGGGTTTCGGTGTTGCCGAACCGGAAAACACAGGTGTCCCCGATGCTGATGGACACCACGGGGGCGCTGGATTTCTCGTCCTTGTCCTGGTGCATGCCCATGTGGGCGCCCTCCGCGTAGTAGTTGATCAGCGCGGTGTCGGGAGTGTAGTTTTCCGGCCGGAAGTCCTCCCTGGCGTAATTGCCGTCGGGTTGCCGGTAGGCCTCACGGAGGGCGTCGCGGCCCAGTTCCACCAGCCAGTCGGGCAGTTCCGCGACGCGTCCGCCGCCGACGTCGTCGGCTGTCCTCGTGTATTTGTAGGGCTGCCAGTGCCAGCCCAGGCACACGGTCTGCACGGACATGGGGTGCCCGCCCGGCAGGACGGCCGCGCGCATGGGAACCGGCCCGATGGCCCACTGCCGGCAGGCCGCTACGATGTGCTGCTGTTTCTCCGGCGGCAGCCAACCGGGCACATGTACCGCGCCGACGGCGGGTTCGGAACGTTCACGCGGGAACAGGGAGTTACTCATGCGGCAGCTTCCAGGTCGAGGAGGATTTTCTTCGCAGCGGGACCGCCGCGGTAGCCGCCGGTGGTTCCGTCCGAGCGCAGCACCCGGTGGCACGGAATCACCAGGGGCAGCGGATTACGTCCGCAGGCGGTCCCCACGGCCCGGACCGCCCCCGGATTTCCGGTCAGCGCGGCAATACCGGCGTAAGTGGCGGTGTGCCCGTAGCCAATGCCCTGTAACGCCTCCACCACGGTCCGCCGGTAACCGGCGGTCAGCCGCAGGTCCAGGTCCAGGTCAAAACTGTAGCGGGTGCCGTCGAAATACTCGCGGAGCTGGGCGGCGGGACGGGCCAGCCGTCCGGGGGCTTCCAGGATCCGCGGACTGATCCGGGTACTCAGGTCCTGCAGCACCGTATCCACCCCTTCACATTCGAACGCGACCCGGACCAGGCCGGCGTCGGTTGCCGCGAGGACGAGCCGGCCCACGGGACTGTCGATGACGGTGTAGGCAACGTCCAGCAGCCCGGCCGGCTCCGCCTCGGCGGCAAGGCGCGCATGCAGCGCGGCCAGGACCGCGTCCTCGTGCGGATCGGGGTCCAGCAGGCCGGCGGCGGAGAGACCGCCCCCGGAGGGCTCAAAGGATGCCATTGCGGTCCTCCTTGTACAGGGTGCGTAGTTTCTTGATGCCGTCTGCGGCGGACCGCCGGCAGGCGGCCTCGCTGCCGCCGAGCAGCCGGGCCACTTCGGCGTAGGGAAGACCCGCGAGGTGGTGATAGGCCAGGGCCTCCCGCTGGCGGACCGGCAGGGTTTTCAACGCCCCCCACAGCCCGTCGGTGTCCGGCGGATTGGCCGCCGCCCGTTCCGGGATGATGTCCACGGGCAGCGGGTTCCGGGCGGCTGAGCGGTGCTGGTCCACGGCCTTCCGCTTGGCGATGGTGACGAGCCAGGCCTGGACATTGGCGCCGTCGGGCAGGTCCGGGTAGGCGCCGAGCGCGGCGAGGAACGTCTCCGACCAGGCGTCCTCGGCCTCATCCGGGCCCAGGACGGCACGGCAGACCCGCAGCACGGCCGGACCGTGCTCGCGGACAATCTGCTCAAAGGGTTTCACTTCCACATACGGTAGACGTTTTCCACCGCCGGTTTGTGAGCCCCCGCGGCCGAAAGTTCTTCCCCGTCCAGCGGCAGTGGCTAGACTTCCCCTACGTCACAGATCAAAGGAGATCTCCCCCCATGCATAATCTCGCCAGCATCCTGACCGAAACGGCGGCACGCTTTCCGGAGCGGACAGCCCTGAAACTGGATGACACCGTCGTGTCCTATGCGGCCCTGGACGCCATGAGCGCCAAGGTAGCCGGCCTCCTTGCCAGCAAGGGAGTGGTGCCCGGAGACCGTGTTGCGCTGGTGATGCCGAACATTCCCCAGATGGCTTTCGTTTACTTCGGCGCGCTGCGCCACGGCGCCGTCGTCGTCCCCATGAATCCGCTGCTGAAGGCCCGCGAGGTGGCCTACCACCTGCAGGACTCCGGTGCCCGGATCGTCTTCGCCTGGGAGGGCGTGGCTGCGGAAGTCTCCGCCGGGGCTGAGGAAGCCGGCGGCGTGGACGTGGTGTCCGTGGACTCCGGGGCGTTCCTGCAACTGCTGGCCGGTGCGGACAGCAGCACGGAAGTCGCCGAAGTGGATGACCAGGACACGGCGGTGATCCTCTACACGTCCGGAACCACGGGACGGCCCAAGGGTGCCGCGCTCACGCACCGGAACCTGCTCAGCAACGCCCGCGTGGCCCAGTCCCTGCTGAACACCGTGGAGACGGATGTCCACTTCGGCGGACTGCCCTTCTTCCACGTATTCGGCCAGACCGCCGCCCTGAACTCCTCGGTCCTTTCCGGAGCCTCCATCAGCCTGCTGCCCCGTTTCGACGCCGGCAAAGCCCTGGAGATCATCGAACGCGACGGCGTGACCATCTTCGAAGGCGTTCCCACCATGTACGTGGGCATGCTGCGCCACCCGTCAGTGAAAACCACCAACCTCTCCTCCCTGCGCGGAGCCATTACCGGCGGGTCCGCCATGCCGCTGGAAATCCTGCACGAGTTCGAGGAGGTTTTCGGCATCGAACTCCTGGAGGGTTACGGCCTCTCGGAAACCTCGCCGATCGTGTCCTTCAACGTCCCCGGCGGGAACCGGCGGCCCGGCTCGATCGGCAAGACCGTGGCCGGAACGGAAGTCCGGATGCTCGACCCGGACGGCAACGACGTGCCGACGGGCGACATCGGGGAGCTCTCCGTCCGCGGCGACGGCGTGATGAAGGGGTACTGGAAGAACGACGACGCCACCGCCGCTGCCATCCCGGACGGCTGGTTCCGGACCGGGGACCTCGCCCGCTTCGACGAAGAGGGCAACATCTACATCGTGGACCGCAAGAAGGACATGATCCTGCGCGGCGGCTACAACGTCTATCCGCGGGAGATCGAAGAGGTGCTCTACGAACATCCGGCGGTGGCCGAAGCAGCTGTCATCGGCATCCCCGACCCGCTGCACGGCGAGGAAATCGCGGCCGTGGTGGGGCTCCGGGAAGAGGCCGTGCCTGCTGACGACGCGGCGCGGGAGGCCCTGATCGCAGATATCCAGCAGTTCACCAAGGACCGGTTGGCCGCCTACAAGTATCCGCGCCGAATCGAGCTCACCGACGCGCTGCCCAAGGGCCCCACGGGCAAGATCCTGAAGCGCGAAATCAAGGTCTCCGCGCCCCTGGTGGCTGAAGCGCCTGGGGTCTAGGCGCGCGGGCTTTGGGCCTTTGGGCCCCTACGGGGCCTGGAACGGCGGCAACGAAATTCTCCGCTCGCAGAGCTCGCGAGAATATTAAAGCCGCCTTCCTCCAGGCCCCTCCAGTGCCCGCGGAAGAGGCCAGCAGGTGCCGGTGCCCAGTCCCGTGTGTTTGCGGCCTGCGGGCATTGCGGGAATTGAAGGGTTAAGCGGCGGCTAGGCGTAGGGCTCGACGTCGGCCGTTGCTTCGCCTGGAAGGCCCGCCGTTTCGTCGGAGCGGACCAGCACGACGCCGGCGACGATCAGGACGCCGCCCGCCAGCTGCACGGGCCGGGGCAGTTCGGCCAGCAGCAGCCACGCCCACAGGACGGCAAACAGCACCTCGGTCAGGGACACGAACGAGGCCACGCGTGAGCCCAGCGAACGGGCCGCGATGATGCCGGTGACATAGGCCAGCACCGTGGAGAAAAGCACCAGGCCGGCCACCGGAACCCACCAGGCCGTCTGCCAGCCGCCAAGCTCCACATCCGCGGTGCTCACAGCCATCGGAAGGACGCCGGTGAGGCCCAGTACGGCCATGGTGGCCCCACCGACAAACATGCCTCCCGTGGCAAGCACCAGGGGCGGAAGGGAGTCGTTCTGTTTGGCGGTGATGAAGAAATAGCCCGCCAGGCAGACGGCTGCCGCGAGACCCCACAGCACGCCCACCGGGTCGACGCGGATGCTGCCGCCCAGATCCAGGACCAGCACGAGTCCTGCCACGGCGGCCACCGCGCCGAGGACCGTGCGGAGGCCGGGCCGGCGGCGCGTCACCGCCCACAGCCAGAGCACCATAAGCACCGGAGCCAGGAACTCAAGCAGCAGGGCCACACCGACGGACAGGCGCTCCACCGCGTTGAAATAGAAGAACTGGCATCCCGCCACCCCAATGAAGCCGAAGACCACGATGGTGCGCCAGTTGGTCCACACCTGGCTCCAGCGTCCATGCAGGGCAACTGCGGCCGGAATGGCCAGCACCAGGGCGGCCCCGAGCATCCGGACAGCAACGGCGCCGGTGGAGGTCCAGCCGGTCTCCAGCAGCGACTTCGCGAAGGAACCGGAGAGCCCGAACACAGACGACGATGCAAGCGCTACAAGAATTCCGGCTGCTCCGGGACGCAGGCGGCCGGGTGTGGCCCGGGCACGTGCCATGGATCCCCCTGGGTAGGCGTTGTCCGGGACACCGCGCCCGGGTTTTACGACGGCGACGCTACCCGGGGCGGGGTGGCGTTTCAACAATCCGTCCCAAGGCAACCCCACGTCCCCTTATTGGAGTACAAGGACAGCAGAAACGGCGGCGGGCCTTCCCCCGGGCCTAGGGTTGATAGGTCAAGAAGACGGCGCCTCCTCCTGCCAGGGATCTTTCCATGGTTTCCATGCTCACCTTCGTCAGCCGCCGCACCGCCTGGCTCGTCCTCGCCGGCTGCACCGCCTTCTGGGTGGTGCTGATTGCCGGTCTTTTGGAAGCACCGCTGGGTACCCCGCCAACCCTCATGTTCCTGTGGATGTACGCCAGCCTTATGGTGGCCCTGGCCAGCACGCTGGTGGCCGCAGCCGCCGTCGCCGCGCTGGTCCTGCACCGCAGGGCACCCGCCGCAGGAAAACCCCAGCCGCCTGCTCCAACGGATCCCGGCCCACAGCAGCCGGCGGAGCCGAACGGTCCGCGGGACTTATACCTTCTGCTCCGTGGCCAGTTCAAGGAGCAGTGACAAAACAAGTGGTCCGGACTCTTGATAACGGGTGAGTGCTCTGGTGTTCTGATCGGGCGGTCCAGCAGCGGGCCGGACCTGCTGCTGAAAACCCTGCCCGCAGATGAGCCCTCACTCCCCCTTTTCGCCGTCCCTCCCGTTTGAACAGGCCCGCCAGGCGCGGGGCGACCTGCAGCAGGCACTGCACAATGAGCTGGTCCTCAAATACCGTGACATCGCCGAAACCGCGGCCGCCGCCTATGCCGGCAGGGGGCGCGAGCTGGCTGATCTTCGGCAGGTTGCCTACATGGGACTGATCAAGGCGGTCCGGCGCTTTGATCCTGCAGTCGGCCCGCATTTCCCTGCCTTCGCAGTCCCGACCATCCATGGGGAACTCAAGCGGTATCTCCGGGATCATTCCTGGGTGGTACGCCCACCACGGCAGCTTCAGGACCTGCGGACGGCCATTGCCAGGCTGCAGCCGGAGCTGCTGCAGTCGCTCGGGCGTGAGCCCTCACTCCGGGAACTGTCCGAGGCACTGGGAGTCAGCACCACAACCGTCTCGGAGGCGTGGAACTGCCAGAGCAGTCTCCGCCCGGAGTCCCTCGAGGCCTTGGCCGATACCGCCGGCGCCGAGCAGTGGGCCGTGGCGGACGGACGGCTGGAACGCGCCGAGAACCTCGCCATGCTTCGCCGCGCCGTGCGGAAACTGACCGACCAGGATAAGGAACTGTTGTTCCGACGCTACTTCCACGAGGAGTCCCAGCAGGCCATCGGCGAGCGCCTGGGCATGACGCAGATGCAGGTGTCCCGCGGTTTGGCCCGGATCCTGGTGCGCCTGCAGCACGAACTACTGGGCGCACCCGCGGCGGCACCCGCTTCCGACGCCGCCACCGCCTGACCTCCGGCTCCACCGGCACCGCGTCCTACAGCGCTTCGAGTTTCTCCACCGCGGACAGGACGTCCTCCACTGTGACCGCCAGCAGCGCCGGATCGGGATCCCCGGCAAACGTGTCCCCACGGCGCCGGCTCTCGTCGGTCAGGGCGATGTGCGGGCCCGGGGGCGGCCCCCATTCGCTGACCGGCGCCGGGCCGAAGAGGACCACCGACGGCCGGGCGTAAGCGGAGGCCAGATGCGCTGCACCGGTATCGGCGGAAAGTACCAGCCGGGACCGGGCAATCACTGCGGCGAACTCCTCCAGGCGCAGTTTCCCCGCCACCACGCTTTCCGTCGGCAATCCGGCGGCGGAGGCGACGGCGAGCGCCCGCCGGCGTTCGCCCGCACTGCCCGTGAACAGCACTGGCGCACCGGCAGCGGAGAGTTCCCGGGCGACGTCGGCAAACCGGTCCGCAGGCCACAGCCGGCTGCCGTACGCGGCACCCACGTGGATGACCACCGCTTCGGGTACCCCGGCGGCGGCCGGCGGCGGGTCCAGCCGGTAGTCCAGCGGATCGGCGGGGATGCCGTGCCAGGACAGCAGGTCCGCCCACCGGTCGCGTTCGTGGACCCCGTCCTTCCACGGCGGCCCGTCCCAGCCGGGCCCGGCGTGCCCGATCCGGCGGGCGGGCTGCACCGCCTCCAGCCGGCTGCAGCTCTCCGGCCCGCTGCCGTGCAGGTTGACGGCAATGTCTATCTGTCCTGGTTCGAGCGGAATGGGTACATCGAGTCCGTGCAGGGGAAGCAGGTCATCCACGGCGCCGGTAAGCGGCAGCACGGGCCGCAGCCACTCCTGGGCGGCATAGCGGATGCGGTGCCCCGGGAATTCCCGGCGGAGGGCCTTCAGGGCCGGAACCGCCACCAGCAAATCCCCCAGTTTCAGGGCACGCAGCACCAGCAGCTCGGGACGGCGGACCAGTTCGGGCATGGGTGCGGCTTCCTTCCGGTCGGGTGCACATCCTCCCAGAACAACCGGCCGCCGGATACGGGTGGTGCGGCAGTGCACCTGTCCAAGAAGTGGCCCGCGGGATGTTTAGCTCCCCTTCCGGAGGGGAACAGATGCGGTATGGGATTTTTGCCGTCACCGCCGCGTGCCGTCCTGTTCGACCGGGACGGCACGCTGGTTGTTGACGTGCCCTACAACGCTGACCCGGCCCTGGTGCAGCCCTTGCCCGGCGCCGCCGAAGTGCTGGACCGGCTGCGGCGGCAGGGCGTCCGCGTTGGAGTGGTCACCAACCAGTCCGGCATTGGCCGGGGAATGCTGACCGCTGCCCAGGTGGAGAGGGTCAACGCCGCAGTCGAGAACCTGCTGGGTCCCTTCGATGTCTGGGAACTCTGCCCGCACGCCCCCGGATACGGGTGTATCTGCCGCAAGCCCCGTCCCGGCATGGTGCTGCGGGCCGCCAGGCGCCTCGGGCTCGATCCGGTCGAGGTCGCAGTGATCGGAGACATCGGCGCCGACATGCGGGCCGCCGCAGCCGCCGGTTCGCGCGGTGTGCTGGTTCCCACATCGGTGACCCGTGCCGAGGAAACCGCCGCCGCGCCGCTCGTGGCCAGTGACCTGGCCGGCGCGGTGGAGCTGTTGTGGGGCAGCAGATGACCCGGCGCGTGCTGGTGGCACGGCTCGACGGCGCCGGCGACGTCCTCCTGGCCGGGCCCGCCGTCCGGGCCGTGGCTGCGGCGCCCGACGTCGAGGTAATACTGCTGTGCGGGCCGCAGGGCGCGGCCGCCGGCCGGCTGCTGCCCGGGGTGTCCCGGGTGCTGGAGTGGTCCTGTCCCTGGATCCTGAACCCCTCACCGGAACCATCCCGGGACCTGCTGCAGGCGCTTCGGGAGGCGGTCCGCGCTGCCCGGGCCGACGAAGCGGTCATCCTTACGTCCTACCACCAGTCGCCGCTGCCCCTGGCGCTGCTGCTCCGGGAGGCGGGGGTCTCCACCATCACTGGGGCGTCCACGGATTACGCCGGGGCGCTGCTGACCTGCCGGCTGAAACCCGAGGAGGACTTCCCGGAAGACCAGCCGGAGGCGGAACGGGCACTGCGGATCGCAGCCGCCGCGGGTTTCCGGCTTCCGGCCGGCGACGACGGCAGGCTGCGGCTGGGTCCGCTGCCGGACGTTTCCCATCTGGTGGGCGGCACACCCTACGTCGTAGTGCATCCAGGTGCGGCGGTGCAGGCGCGTGCCTGGCCCGCGCTGCACCATGCCGCCGCCGTCGAACTGCTCACGGCTGCCGGATACCGCGTGGTGGTCACCGGCGGACCGGGCGAGAAGGAACTGACCGCCACGGTCGCCGCCGTGGCCGGACTGGACCTGGGCGGACGTACCGATCTGGCGGGGCTGGCCTCCCTCCTGGCGGGAGCCGACGCGGTGGTGGTCGGCAATACCGGCCCCGCCCATCTCGCCGCCGCAGTGGGAACCCCGGTGGTCAGCCTCTTCGCCCCGGTGGTCCCCGCCATCCGCTGGGCGCCCTACCGGGTTCCACTGGAACTGCTGGGGAACCAGGGCGCCCCCTGCGGCGGGACCCGGTCCCGGACCTGTCCGGTTCCGGGACATCCCTGCCTGTCCGGCGTCACGCCTCAACAAGTGGTGGACGCGGTACAGCGGCTGGTCACCGGCGTTCCATCCCTGCAGACGCACCGTGAAATGAGGCACCGATGAAGATCCTGCTGTGGCATGTCCACGGCGGCTGGATGGAGGCATTCATCCGCGGCGCCCACCAGTACCTGCTGCCGGCCACCCCCGCCCGGGACGCCTGGGGGCTGGGGCGCGGCGGCAGGCCCTGGCCCGGGTCCGCCGTCGAGGTGGCGCCGGAGGCGCTGCGGGAACAGCAGATCGACGCCGTAGTGCTGCAGCGCCCCACGGAAATCGAGGCCTGCACCCGCCTGCTCGGCCGCCGGCCGGGCAGCGACCTTCCCGCCGTCTACCTGGAGCACAACACCCCGCGCGGCAACGTGCCCTCCACCCGGCACCCGCTGGCCGGGCAGACGGAGATCCCGATCGTGCACGTCACGCAGTTCAACCGCCTGTTCTGGGACAACGGAGCGGCTCCGGTGCGGGTGATCGAACACGGCATCCCCGATCCCGGCTACCTCTACACCGGGGAACGCCCGCATCTGGGGGTGGCCGTGAACGAGCCGGTCCGCCGCGGCCGGGTGGCCGGAACCGATTTACTCCCCGGCTTCGCCCGGACTGCTCCGCTGGAGGTCTTCGGCCTCGGGACAGAACTATTGCCGGATTCCCTGCACCTCGGGAGTGGACGGGTGCTGGTCCGCGGCGACCTCCCCGTTGCCCGGCTGCACCGGGAACTGGCCGGCTGCCGGGCCTATCTGCACCCGATGCGGTGGACCTCGCTGGGACTGTCCCTGCTCGAGGCCATGCACCTGGGCCTGCCCGTCCTGGCCCTGGCCACCACCGAAGCGGTCCGGGCCATCCCTCCCGGGGCCGGGGTGGTCAGCAACGATCCGGAGGAGCTGCTCCAGGCCGCACGGATGTTCTTGGCGGATCCGGAGCAGGCGCGCACCTGCGGCCGCGCCGCACGGGCAGCTGCCCTGGCCCGGTACGGGCTGGACCGGTTCCTGGCCGACTGGGACGGACTCCTCGCAGACCTGCTCACAGAGACGGATTCCGCCGCGCCGTTGGCCGCGGCGGCAGGAGCCACACCGGCATCGACAGGAGGGGGACAACAGTGAGAATTTCAATGGTGTCCGAACACGCAAGTCCGCTGGCTGCACTGGGCGGGGTGGACGCCGGCGGCCAGAACGTGCACGTGGCCGCACTCTCCGTGGCGTTGGCCGCCCGCGGCCACACGGTCCAGGTGTACACCCGTCGGGATGATCCCGGACTGCCGGACCGGGTGCAGGTCCAGGACGGGCTGGAAGTCGTCCATGTCACCGCCGGGCCGGCACTTCCGCTGCCCAAGGATGACCTGCTGCCCTACATGGGGCAGCTGGCCGACGGCGTTGTGGCCGACTGGGGTGCCGAACCGCCCGACGTCGTGCATTCGCATTTCTGGATGTCCGGCCTTGCGGCGCTCGAGGCGGCCAATGCAGCGGAGGGCGGCGTGCCGGTGGTCCACACCTTCCACGCCCTGGGCACCGTGAAGAAACGGCACCAGGGTGCCGAGGACACCTCCCCGCCGGAGCGGACCTGGCTGGAGCCCTCCGTGGGCCGCCGCGCGGACCGGGTGCTGGCCACCTGTTCGGACGAAGTCTTCGAGCTCAAGGCGATCGGGGTGCCGGGCAACCGGATTTCCGTTGCCCCCTGCGGTGTGGACCTGTCCCTTTTCGCGTCCGAGGGACCCGCGGAGCCGCGCCGGCGGCGGCACCGGATTGCCGCCGTCGGGCGCCTGGTGCCGCGCAAGGGTGTGGACCTGGCCATCCAGGCCCTGGCCCTGCTGCGGGATGAGGGCCTCGACGACGTCGAACTGCTGATTGTGGGTGGCTCCAGCGACTGCGCCGGGCTGGAATCGGATCCGGAGGCGCGGCGGTTGCTGGATCTTGCCCGGTCCCTGGGGGTCGAGGACCGGGTGCTGCTGCGCGGACAGGTGCCGCGTGAACAAATGCCGGCGGTGCTGCGCAGTGCGGATGCCGTGGTGTGCGCGCCTTGGTATGAGCCCTTCGGCATCGTGCCGCTGGAGGCGATGGCGTGCGCGGTGCCCGTGGTGGCCTCCGCGGTGGGCGGACTGATCGATACCGTGGTCCACGGCAAGACCGGCCTGCATGTGCCGCCCCGGGACCCGGCGGCCCTGGCCGCGGCACTCTCTGAGCTGCTGCAGAATCCGCGCTACGCCCGGCGGCTGGGTGCGGCGGGCCGGCAGCGCGCCGCCGCCCGCTATTCCTGGGACCGGGTGGCGCTGGATACGGAGAAGGCGTATCAGCTTGCCCTGGGCACGGCGGCCCGGCCGGTCCGGCTGCAGCCGCTGGGAGGGAAGGCACTGTGAGCATCGAATCGCCGATCACCCCGGCGCCGGCATCCTTCGCGGGTGCGGGTGCGGAGCAGGCGGTGCTGGACCATCTGGCCGCCGCGCAGCCCGCGCTGCTCTCCGTCCAGCGGCAGGCACGGCACCTTACGGAGTGGGGCATTGAGCTGGCGGCCCGCCTGCTGGCAGGGCACCGGCTGCTGTGCGCTGGAAACGGCGGTTCCGCCGCGGAAGCGCAGCATCTAAGTGCGGAACTGGTGGGCCGGTTCGACGGGGAGCGGCGCCCGTTTTCCGCCCTTGCCCTGCATGCGGAAACCTCCGCGGTCACCGCGATCGCCAATGACTACGGATTCGAGCAGCTCTACGCCCGGCAGGTGCAGGGCCACGGCAGGCCGGGTGACGTCCTGATCCTCTTCTCCACCAGCGGTGCCAGCCCCAACCTGCTGGCCGCGGTGAGGGCCGCGCACGATGCGGGGCTGCGCACGTGGGCGCTGACCGGGCGGGCCCCGAATCCGCTCGCGGCGGCGTGCCAGGACTTCATTGCCATCGACGCGCCGGCGGCGAACGCGCAGGAGGCCCATCTGGTTGCCCTGCATGCCCTCTGCCGGTCCTTCGACGCCGAGATCGCGCGGTGCACAGAGGCAGGAGGAACTCCGTGAAGTCGATAGTTGTGGTGGGTGATGTCCTGCTGGACACGGACATTTCCGGCTCGGCGCAGCGCCTGTCTCCGGACGCTCCGGTGCCCGTGGTGGAGGTGGACGACGTGGGACGCCGGGCGGGAGGAGCCGGTCTGGTGGCGCGCATGCTGGAACGGGACGGGCGGCAGGTCCAGCTGGTGACGGTGTTGTCCGACGACGACGCGTCCGGGCTGCTGCGCACAGCGCTGGCCGGCATCCCCCTGGTCGAGGGTCCGTCAAACGCCCCCACCCCGGTGAAGACCCGGATCCGGGCCGGCACCCATGCCGTGGTCCGCTTCGATTCCGGCTGCTCCCCCGCCCCGGTTCCCGGGGTTACTCCACAGATGCTCGCCGCCGTCGCCGGAGCCGATGCGGTGGTGGTGGCCGACTACGGACGGGGCCTGACCGCCAACCCGCTGCTCCGGGAGCTGCTGGCGGTCCTGGCCGCACGCATTCCGGTGGTCTGGGACCCGCATCCTGCGGGTACGGATCCGGTGCCCGGCGTCGCTGCCGTGACGCCGAACCTCGCCGAGGCCCTGCACGCCGCGGGACTGGCGCCGGGCGGGGTTCCGGCCGCCCTGCACGCGGCGGAACGGCTGCTGGCCCGCTGGCAGAGCCAATCCGTAGTGCTCACCATGGGGGCACAGGGTGCGCTGGCACTGCCCGCGGCGGGCCTGGCGCAGGTTCTTCCGGCCCCGAAGGTTTCCGTGGACGACACCTGCGGTGCCGGGGACAGGTTCGCCGCTTCCCTCACCGCCCGGCTGCTCGACGGCGCCGGGCTGGAGGCTGCCGCCGAAGGCGCGGTGCAGGCCGCGGCGTCCTTCCTGGCCGCAGGGGGCGTGGCCAGCCTCGAAACGGAGGCACCGCTGCAGATGCCGGGTTCCGGAGCGCCGGACGCCATGGAAACGGCGGCGCGGGTCCGGGAACGCGGGGGAACCGTGGTGGCCACCGGCGGCTGCTTCGACCTGCTGCACGCCGGACATGCCCGCACGCTGCTTGCCGCCAGAGGACTGGGCGACTGCCTGATCGTCTGCCTGAACTCGGATGATTCGGTCCGGCGGCTCAAGGGTGAGCACCGTCCGATCATCGGTGCCGGGGACCGGGCCGAACTGCTGCAGTCCCTGGAATGCGTGGACGGGGTGCTGGTCTTCGAGGAGGACACTCCCACCGCGGTGCTGGACCGGCTGCGGCCGGACATCTGGGTAAAGGGCGGCGACTACCGCGAAGACCAGCTCCCCGAAGCCGCGTTAATCCGTTCCTGGGGCGGGGAAACCGTCACCGTCCCGTTCCATCCGGCCCGGTCCACCACGGCCCTGGCCGCCGCACTGGCGAAGGTCGGGTGACCGGCACCATCCCCGGTTTCCACCGCCACGCCGTTCCGCCGAAAGGAATTCCCATGAGCCTGTCCCCAGCGGCCCCCGCGCCGGCCTCCCTTCCGGATCCAGTGCCCGGTCCTGTCCCGGTCCCGGACCCCCTCATCCAAATACTCCCCCTTCCCGCGGTGTTCACCGGCCGGGTGCTGGTCACCGGCGGCGCCTCCGGGCTGGGTGCCGCCGTCGTCCAGGCGGTGACCGAGGCGGGCGGCAGCGTGGTGGTGCTGGACCGCGATATCAGCGCCGTCACGGAGGCGAAGGCCATACAGGTGGACGTGGCGGACCGGGCCGCCGTTGAAGCGGCCGTCCAAGAGGCGGCGCAGATCCTGGGCGGACTGGATGCCGTGGTGACCGCCGCCGGCATTGACCGCTGCGGGCGGCTGGAGGACGTGGCGGCGGAGGAATGGGAGAAGGTCATCGGGGTGAACCTGATGGGCACCGTCTCCGTGGTCCGGGCGGCGCTGCCTCATCTGCGGAAGAGCCACGGCCGGGTGGTCACGGTCGCCTCCTCGCTCGGCATCAAGGCGGTGTCCGATGCCACGGCGTACTGCGCCTCGAAGTTCGGGGTGATCGGGTTCAGCCGTGCCCTGGCGGCCGAGACCCGTGGCCAGCTGGGCGTCACCACCATGATTCCCGCCGGGATGAAGACCCGGTTCTTCGACGACCGCACCGAGCAGTACCGTCCGCAGGACGATTCGCGGCTGAACGATCCGGAGAACGTGGCCGCGGCGATCCTCTTTGTGCTGGGCCAGCCGAGGGGGTGCGAGGTCCGGGAAATGGTCATCTGCCACGAGGAGGAAGACTCCTGGCCGTAAGCCGGGCAATTACGGCCAGGGTGCGCAGTCCGGCGCCGGCCTAGCCGCGCACCTGCCGGCTCCGGGACCGGACCGCGACGGCGGCACACAGGATCACGGCCACTCCGCCGAGCGCCGTGGCATAGGTGAGCTGCTCGCGCAGGATCAGGGCCGCCCAGCAGATGGTCAGCACCGGCTGGACCAGCTGCACCTGGCTGACCTGCGCCATGGGACCGATCCCAGCCCGCGGTACCAGGCGAAAAAGCCCAGGAACATGCTCACCACGGCCAGATAGCCGAAGGCGCTCCACTCGGTGAGGCTTCCCGTGGGTGGCCGGCCGGCCACCGCCGCCAGGGTCAGGGCCAGCATCAGCGGAGACGCAAGGACCAGCGCCCACGAGATGGTCTGCCAGGCCCCGAGTTCCCGGGCCAGCAGGCCGCCTTCGGCGTAGCCGACCGCCCCCGCACCAACGGCGGCAAGCAGGAGGACATCGGAGAAGTGCAGGCCGCCAAGCCCCCCGCCCTGCAGCGCGGCAAACCCAACGGCCGCAGCGGTTCCGAGCCCGGCCATCAGCCAGAACATCCGGGGTGGACGTTCCTGCGTCCGCAGGACAGCGATGACAGCCGTTGCCGCCGGAAGGACGGCAATGACCACCGCGCTGTGGCCGGCCGGGGCAGTGGTCAGGGCAAAGGAGGTAAAAAGGGGGAACCCGGCGACGACGCCGCCGGCCACCAATGCCAGGCGTCCCCACTGCGCACCCCGTGGCAGGCACTGCCGGGTGGCCGCGAGCGCGGCTGCGGCGAGGAGGGCGGCGATGACTGCCCGGCCCGCACCGATGAACAGCGGCGACATCCCGCCGTCCTGCACCGCAATGCGGGTGAAGGGGACAGTGAACGAGAAGGCCGCCACACCCAGCAGCCCCCAGCCGAGTCCGGCTCGGTTTAGGGATAGCAGCGGCGCAGGATCGAGAGTAGCGCTATTATCTGGCTTCATGGCCGATAGTAGCAGTGCACAACGGATCGCGGCAGGGCTGCGGACCTGGATCTCGACCGCCGCCCCGGGGGCGCAACTGCCGTCGACGCGGACCCTGGTGGCGCAGTACGGCGCCAGTCCGGTCACGGTGCAAAAGGCGCTGCGCACCTTGGGTTCGCTGGGCCTGGTGGAGAGCCGCCCCGGCGCCGGAACCTTTGTGCGGGCCCGCAGCGCCGCCCGCCCGCACGACTATGCCTGGCAGACTGCCGCGCTGGGCGCCCCGCGGAGCATCCCGCCGATGTCCGCTGCCCTGCGGGCCGTCCCCGACGACAGGATCGCGCTGCACGCGGGGTATCCGGACCGGGACCTGCTCCCCTCCCGGCTGGTGCGGGCCGCATTCGCCCGTGCCGCGCGCAGCGAAGCCGCCCTTTCCCGCTCCCCCGCCGCGGGGCTGCCCGACCTTCGGGCCTGGTTCGCCGCGGAACTGGGTGAAGCCGCACCGTTCGGCGTCGCGCCGCCGGCACCCGCCGACGTCGTCATCCTGCCGGGCAGCCAGAGCGGCCTCAGTACGGCGTTCCGCGCCCTCGTTGGCCCCGGCCAGCCCCTGCTGATGGAATCGCCCACCTACTGGGGCGCCATCCTCGCCGCCGCGCAGGCCGGGGTGCAGGTCATCCCCGTGCCCAGCGGCAGCCTCGGCCCGGACCCCGCTGAGGTGGCCCGCGCCTTCGAATCAACCGGTGCCCGGGCCTTCTATGCCCAGCCCACCTTCGCCAACCCGACCGGGGCCCAGTGGTCCCGTACACGGGCGGACCAGATCCTGGAGACGGTGCGACGGTACGGAGCCTTCCTGATCGAGGATGACTGGGCCCATGAGTTCGGCATCGCCGGCACCCCGGAACCCCTGGCCGCCCGGGATGACAGCGGACACGTGGTGTACCTGCGCTCCCTCACGAAGAGTGTCTCCCCCTCGGTGCGGGTGGCGGGCATCATTGCCCGCGGCCCGGCCAGGGAGCGCCTGCTGGCGGATTTCCAGGCCTCGTCGGTGTATGTCAGCGGCGTCCTGCAGGCCGCAGCGCTCGACGTCGTCACCCAACCGGCGTGGCAGACGCACCTGCGTTCCCTCCGCGGGCAGCTGGGCACCCGGAGGGACCTGCTGGTGGACGCGCTGCAGGAGCATGCGCCGCTCGTCCAGCTGGACGCAGTGCCCCGGGGCGGCCTGAACCTCTGGGTGCGGCTGCCGGATGCCACCGATGTGACCCGCTTTGCCCGCGAGTGTGAAAACGCCGGAGTCCGGGTGGCCCCTGGCACCGAATGGTTTCCGGCGGAGCAGACCGGCGCCTACCTCCGGCTGAACTATTCCGGCCCCAACCCCGGGTCGTTCGCCGAGGGTGCCCGCATCATCGGGCAGACGCTGGAGCAGCACCGGCAGGACTGACCGCTACTGTGCGGCCCGCGAACCCGCCGAAGGCCCCGGCTCGGACTCCGGCACGCCGTTCGCCGCTGCGCCGGCGCCTGCGCCCGCGCCCGCGCCGGTATCGGCGTTCTCCGGCTCCCACCGGAGGAGGTCCCCCGGCTGGCAGTCGAGCACCTCGCAAAGGGCGGCCAGGGTGGTGAAGCGGACGGCCTTGGCTCGTCCGTTCTTCAGGACCGCCAGGTTCGCCGGGGTGATCCCGATCCGTTCGGCCAGGGTTCCCACGGGCATTTTCCGCCGAGCGAGCATCACGTCGATGTCCACGATGATGGGCATCAGATCACCCCGCCGAGCTCGGTGCGCAGCCGGGCCGCCTCTGCGGCTGTCGCGACGGCGGAGGCCAGCAGTGCCCGCATCACCAGAACGAGCAGGGCGCCCGCCGCAATGGTAATGCCCATGCCGCTGATCAGCAGGACGATGCCCGGTGCCACTTCCTCGCCGGGGGCCAGCACCGTGCCCAGCGCGAACAGCAGCAGGGCCGCGGCCGAGAGCGCGCCGATGATGACATCCACGTAGCGGAAGGCCGCGGAGGAGAAGACGGTCCCCCGCCGCACCATGGTCAGCAGCCGCCAGACGCAGACCAGGCAGACCTGGAACGCCAGGATGCCGAGCACCACGATGGACAGGACGGGTATGCGGACGGCTTCCGCGCCGGCTTCGGCGAGGTCAATACCGAACAGCGGCACCATCACGGCCTGCACAAACAGGGTGCCCAGCAGCACCAGCGCGAGGACGCTCCGTAACACCAGGATTGTTGCTTTTCCCATCATGGTCTCCCTGCGGAAGCACTGCGGCTATTGAAGGTCAATCAATACTTATCGATTATCGAGAGATTCCGCAAGGGTCCCCCGAGCCTAGGGCGCCGAATCCACTACGGAGGTTGTGATTGCCGTCCACCTAGTCACGGTGCCCGCCGGGACCCCTTTGTCCTCCCTGAGCTGCACCTCCCGCTCGCCGATCATTTGGCCGGACTCCGGGTCGATGATGATTTCCATCCTGGTCCGGTAATTGCTGCTTTTCATTCCCAGGGAGACTCCGGTCCGCCCGTCCAACGTGGCCTCGCGGTCCACCACGGTCACCCCTGGGATCAGGGCAATAGCTTCGTAGAGCGCGGCACGCAGGTTAGCCGGAATCACACCTGTTCGCAGGATGTTTGAGGCAGCCGTGAAGGCTTCGGCATCCGTGTTCCATCCTCTGCCCTTTGTTTGTTCATAAATCATGTTCAACAATTCGTCCGGGTTGAGGGGTGCGCTTTTAATCATCTCGTTCAGCGAAATATCGTTGAGGACCTGCCAGTCGAAGCCGCCCCATTGCCCGCCGGGTGCACGCAATACTTCGCCGTCCATCGGCATTCCGAAGGCCCGCCTTTCCGCCATCCTCTCCGACGCCTGCCGCGAACCTTCGCCGAAGAACTGCACCGGTGCAATGGGCTCCGAGGTCCAGACCCATTCCCCGGTCCTATCCGCCGGCACATACATCTGCCGGTCCAGACTGGCTAGCCAGCGGTAAGTGGCCTCTCCCGTCTGCCTGGGCTCGAACATCATTATCACGCCGGTGGTATTGATCTTCAGGTACTGGCCTGGCTGGACTACGGGATCAGACGTGTTGACCGCGGCTGTCGCGGCAGCGTCGAGCACCCGGTCCGCCTCCGCCGTCGCCCCCGGGCGTTCACCCGAACCCATGACGTCGACCGCCACCAGCGTCGCGACGAGTGCCACAGCCGCGGCGGAGGCAAACAGAGTGCGGCGCCAGGGCCGCACGGGGTGCAGCACCGGTGCCGGGGTTTGATGTGCGGATTCATCCGCCGCCCTTTGCATCAGCTTCTCCCGCCCGGAGGCCAGGACGGCCGGGGTTACGGTTCCGGTGGTGTTACGCGTTGCGCGGAGCAGGTGCAGTTCGTCCATGATCACTGTCCATTTCGTCGAAAAGGGCAAAGCCGAGGTCGGCCCGGAGCCTGCGCCGGGCGCGGTTGATGCGGGAGCGGACGGTGCCGATGGGCACGCCCGTTGCGGTGGCGATGCCGTCATAGGTCAGGTCCGCCCAGGCATAGAGCAGGATCGCTTCTCGGTCGATCGGGGTCAGCGCGTGCAGTGCCGCACCGATCCGGGACCGGTCGCCGTCGGCGTCGACCGCCGCGTCCACGTCTTCCAGCCCGTCGGCGGCATGTCCGCGGCCGCCGTTCCGGGCCAACGCCCGCAGCATGCGGGCTTCGGCGCGGTGATGCCGGCGCAGCAGATTCGTGGCGATGCCGAAGAGCCAGGGCCGTACGGCCTCGGACGGTCCTTCGAAGCCTGCCCTGCGTTCAAAGGCGATCAGGAAGGTTTCCGCCATCACGTCTTCGGCGGCAAAGTCACCGGCACGCCGGGCCGCGTACCGGTAGATGTCCGGTGCGTGCCGGTCATAGAGTTCCCCGAATATGGCAGGGCCGCTGCGCGACCGCTCCACAATCTCTTTGTCTGTCTTCACACCTTGTAATGCCCGATCACCGGCAATGGTTCACGGATCCCCCGGATTTCTTTTCGACGGCTGCCCCTCTGGGCAACATGCACATTAAACGACGACGGCGCCGCCCGGACTCGCAGGGAGTCCGGCGCGGCGCCGTCGGGCGTGCTTCTTGAGACTAGAGCTTGGAAGCAACCAGTCCGGTCAGGTCGACCAGGCGGTTGGAGTAGCCCCACTCGTTGTCGTACCAGCCGACGATCTTGACCTGGTTGCCCATAACGCGGGTCAGGCCGGAGTCGAAGATGCAGGAGGACGGATCGCCCACGATGTCGGAGGAAACAATCGGATCCTCGGTGTACGTGAGGATGCCGGCCCAGCGCGGATCCTGTGCGGCCTTGGCGTAGGCGGCGTTGATCTCTTCGACCGTGGCTTCCTTTTCCAGCGTGACGGTCAGGTCAGTGACCGAGCCGGTGGGGACGGGAACGCGGATGGCGAAGCCGTCCAGCTTGCCCTTCAGCTCCGGCAGGACCAGGCCGATGGCCTTTGCGGCACCGGTGGAGGTCGGCACCATGTTCAGGGCAGCGGCACGGGCGCGGCGCAGGTCGCTGTGCGGGCCGTCCTGCAGGTTCTGGTCCGCCGTGTAGGCGTGCACGGTGGTCATGAGGCCCTTTTCGATGCCGAAGGCGTCGTTGAGGACCTTGGCCAGCGGGCCCAGGCAGTTGGTGGTGCAGGAGGCGTTCGAGATGACGTCGTGGTTCTCGGCGTCGTAGTCGCCGTCGTTCACGCCCATAACCACGGTGAACGCGTCACCCTTGGCCGGAGCGGAGACCAGGACCTTCTTGGCGCCGGCGGTGATGTGCTTGCGCGCATCGTCGGCGTTGGTGAAGAAGCCGGTGGATTCGATGACGATGTCCACATCGAGCTCGGCCCAGGGCAGGTTGGCCGGATCGCGCTCAGCGAAGACCTTGATGGTGGAGCCGCCGACAACCAGGTTGCCCTCTTCGACGGTGACCTTCTCGGCCAGGCGTCCGGCTACCGAGTCGTACTTGAGCAGGTGGGCCAGCTGGGCGGGATCGCCGAGGTCGTTGACCGCAACAACCTCAAAGCCTTCACCGTGCTGCAGGGCTGCCCGCAGGTAGTTGCGGCCGATCCGACCAAAACCGTTGATTCCGACGCGTACCGTCATGAGTGCCTCCTTGATGCAAACAAGTAAATTTAGGAACTAAATTTATTCTCTCCTATAATTATGCTGTTATTACCGCCACACGTCAAAAGGCCACTTCCATGGACGCCTCCGCCAACACCCCGCAGCTGCTGCGCCGCACCAACCTGCGCGCCGTGCTGGAGGTGCTCCGTGCCGCCCCGTCCGTCACGGGCACCGACCTGATCAACGCCACCGGCCTGACCCGGGCCACGGTGATTGCGGTCTGCGACGACCTGATTGCCCGCGGCTGGGCCCGCGAAACCGACTCCCCGCGCCTCGACCGGCAGAAAGGCCGGCCCGCCCGCCGGTTCGAGTTCAACGAAAGTGCCGGTTACGTCCTGGGGCTCGACGTCGGCATCGCCACCGTCCGTGTGCTGGCCGCGGACCTGGCGGGCGTCGTCGTGGGCGAATCAGAGGCGCGGTTCCCGCGTCACGGCGGGGAGCCGGAGCAGCGACGCCGGGTAGTCACCGAGGCCGTTGACGCCGCGCTGGCGGACGCCGGGATTTCCTCTTCGGCGGTACTGTGCGCCGGGATGGGCATTGCCGCCCAGGTCACCGGGGCAGGCGTTATGGCCCCGGGGCAGGAGGTGGCGCCCATGTTTGATCTCGGGTTGAGTTCCACCTTCAGCGAGGCCCGGGGCTGGCCGCTGCTGGTGGAAAATGACGCCAAACTGGCAGCCCTCGCCGAACGCTGGCGCGGCGTTGGTGCCGGTGAGGACAATCTGGCGGTGATCCTGGCCGGCGAACGCCTGGGCAGCGGCATCATCGAGTCCGGCCGGCTGCTGCACGGCGCATCCGGCGGCACCGGGGCCATGGGCGTCCTGGATCTGGTTGCCGGGGTCGGCAACGAGGACGGCATCGCGAAGCTCGCGCGCCTCTGGGGCAGCGCCGCGTTGAAGGAGGGGCACAGCGGCAGGATCCGCGAACTCGTGGGGCCGGACACCAACCGCGCCTCGGCACGGCTGGTGTTCGAGGCTGCCGAGGCCGGGGATCCGGTGGCCGAGGAAATCCTGGGCCGGATCGCCCGGCGGATGGCCAGGGTACTGGCCCTGGTGTCCTCGTTCTTTGATCCCCGGCTTATCGTGATCGGCGGTGCGGTGGCGGCGTCGGCCACGGCCCTCCTGCCCGCCATGACGCAGGAACTGGACCGGTATGTGGCGAAGCCGCCCCGCGTTGCCGTCTCGAACCTGGGCACCATGCTCGTCCCCACCGGCGCCGTCCGCCTGGCCCTGGATTATGTGGAGACCCACCTCCTGGACCTGGTGCCCGAACCGCGCCGGGAGTAGGCGGAACCTACCGCAGTTCCTGGATGCGCAGCTGGTTTCCGGCCGGGTCCCGCAAAGCGCAGTCGCGGGCTCCCCAGTCCTGCTCCATGGGTTCCTGGATGACGTCCGCTCCCCCGGCGACGGCACGCTCGAAGGTCCCGTCCAGATCTGCGGTTGCCAGCAGCAGCCCGGCGTAGGTGCCCTTGGCCATCATTTCCCCGATGGTCCGGCGCTCGGCGTCGGTGATGCCCGGGTCAGCCGCAGGCGGCTGGAGGACAATGGACGTCCCGGGCTGGTCCGGCGGTCCCACGGTAATCCAGCGCATGTCCTGGTAGCCGACGTCGTTGCGGACCTCGAAGCCGAGCACATCCCGGTAAAACGCCAGCGAGGCGTCGGGGTCCGAGTGGGGAAGAAAAGCTGCATTGATGGAAATATTCATCGAACTCACCCTCTTTGGGGCGGCGGCAACCGCCCGTTCCTGATTGGTCGTTGCACTTTGCGGGTCACACACCCAGGCAGGTCGAGCTCCTGCTGTGCGGCCCGCCGCCGGTAAGTCCCCGGCGGTACGCCCACGAGCTCGGTAAAACGGGTACTGAAGGTGCCCAGCGACGAGCACCCCACCGCGAAGCACACCTCAGTGACACTGAGGGTGCTGCAGCGCAGCAGGGTCATGGCACGTTCAATGCGCCGGGTCATGAGATAGGAGTACGGCGATTCCCCGTATGCCAGCCGAAACTGGCGGCTGAGATGCCCGGCGGAAAGATGGACCCCGCGGGCGAGGGCTTCCACGTCCAGCGGCTTGTTAAACTCGCGGTCCATCCGGTCCCGCACCCGGCGCAGCCGGGCGAGCTCCGCCAACCGGCGGGAGGTGTCCACCGACCGGCTGGATCCTTGGTCCCTGTCCGCAGTCACTGATGCTGAAGCTGCGCCACTCATCGAATGCTTCCCTGCTGCTGTCCTGTCTGGTGTTCCACCTACGCTACCGACGGCCGGGGGAAGGCGCTTCTCGATTCCTGATCATTTTTGGCCCCTTACCAAGGGCCGGGTGCCTCTGCACCCGGCCCTTAATCAACTACGCCTGGTCTGAACCATCCGCGGTTCCGTCGGCGGATTCCCGGTCCTCATCCGGCCCGCCGTCGTGATCGTCATGGTGGCCGCCGTCGTGGTGGCGGTCGTCGTCGGGTCCGCCGTGATCGTGGCGGCCGTCGGGTCCGTCCTCTGCATTTCCCTCGGCACCCTGGTCCCCGTCATTGGGTCCCTGGGCGTCCTGGTCCTGGTCCTTTTCGTCCTGGTCCTTCTGATCCTTCTGGTCCTGGTCTTTCTGGTCCTGGTCCTGGTCCTGGCCGTCGACCCGGCCCTCACCCTGCCCGGCATCCTGCCCGGCATCCTGCTCCTGCGTTGTGGTGCCGGCCTGCTCAAGATCATCGTTATCCGCTACAGCAGTACCCGCGAAGAAACTGGCAACCAGAAGCCCAATACCGGCAAGGGCACTACCGCCCCAGACGACGGCTTTCCTGGTTCCGCTCCGCATTCCCATAGTGGTGTTTCACCTCCGAAAAAGTGGTTCGCTGACAGTTCCATAGTCGAGCAGGAATCTTGGAGGATTCTTGGAAACCGCCGGAGGCAAGCAGGATGCGCGGCCGCCGGTGCGGGCGCCGGTGCGGCCCCTACCCAGAGATATGCTTGGCGGCGTATATATTGATCCGGGCCCGTTAGCGCCAGTAATTGTTCGCGGCGGCGACGGTCGCGAACTCCACGGCCACGACGTGCGAGGCCGCGATAATACTGTCCGGATTGTTGGCATAGGCATCACGGATAATGTGCTCCACCTGCCCGTCCGGCTGGATCGCGAAGGCCGTCTGGAGCGCCAGGTTAATGGCCAGCTGGCGTCCTTCCTCCGGAGTCGCACATGTAAGTGAATTATTCGGCACCAGCTCCATGGTGTCCGTCCTGTCCTCTAGTCGGCGGACCCGGGCGGATACACCCGTTCCCCTCAGTTTCACGCCGCGGGACGCCACCGCTCAAGGCGTCATGCTGCATTTCCCCCGCCAACCCCCGCTTTGCACCGCCAGCAGCTCCTCGACGTCGGTCCACACGTCGTCCACCGGCACTCCGGCGACGAAAGAGTCATCGTGTTCGCACCGCTCGGCCGTCCAGCCCACCTGCGTGACGTCCGCCTTGCAGACGGGGCAGTCGGACACCCAGGCCATGTGCACCCGGTGCGTGGCGCGGCCAATCGCCCCGGCATTCACCACGTTGCCGAACCAGTAAATCCCCACCGTTGCCGTCCCGACGGCCTGCGCCAGGTGCCGCGGACCGCTGTCATTACCCACCATCACGGTGCTGGCCTGCAGCAGGGCCGCGAGCGTGCCAATGCCCAGTTCACCGGCCAGCGAGCGGACGGGTGCCCCGGGTCCGGCGGCGGCGAGTGCCAGGTCCGCGACCTCCTGCGCCAGGTCCCGGTCGGCGTCGTTCCCCACCACCACGACCTGGCAGCCCTGCGCGACGGCGAGTGCCGCCAGCTCGGCGAAGGACGACGCCGGCCACCGCCGCCGCGGATCGGTGGCCCCGGGGTGCAGGGTCAGCAGTTTCCCGTCCGGCTTCAGCAGTGCGGAAACGAAAGCCGCTTCTGCGGGGAGGACCGGCAGCTGCGCGTCCAGGCTGACGGGGGCGGCACCGGCAAGCCCGGCCACCTCCAGCGCGCGGAACACCTCATGCTGGTAGTAGATGTAGGGGATGCTCCGGTCCAACGCCGCGGCGTCGGGGGTGCGGGTCCCCACGGTGTGCCGGGCACCCAGGCCAAGCAGGAAGGGATTCGAATTCCGCCCGCCGCCGTGCACCTGCACGGCCAGGTCAAAGCGCTCCTGCCGCATCCTGGCCAGGAACTCCTCCACCACCCGCGGGTCCTCCGGTCCGGCGGCGATTCCGGGGGCCGCGGGCAACACCTCCACCCGGTGCACCGGTCCTGGCCGGTCAATCAAAAGGGCAGCGTGCAGGGCCGTTCCCAAGAGTGTGATGGAGGCGGCGGGATACGCGGCGGCAAGTGCCTCGATGGCGGGGAGCGCAAACATCAGGTCACCGAGGCCGCCGCCGCGGAGTACGGCGATCTTTTCCACCCCGGCAAAGCGAGGGGCCAGCGGGCCTACGCCGCGGGCCAATCCATCCCGCTGTCCCGGCGCGGGCCACGGCCGTCCTGAGGGGGGTGCCTGGGTCATTGCTGTCCTCCGGTCGCTGCCGCCGGTCCTGTAGCTCGCCACCCTAGGGGGCGCAGCCGCCGGGTCCAAGGGTGGTCATGGTTCCGCACAGCCAGCCGTTTGGTGCCGTGCCGCGCCGCGAAGGTCAGTCCTCCGGCAGCTTGGCCGCCAGGATGCCGCGGATGTAGTCGCGGTTCATGGCCGAAACGGTGAGGCCGTCACCGCCGTAGTGCTCCACGCACATGGGACCGTCGAAGCCGGAGTCGAGAGCCATGCCGATCGCCTCCCGGTAGTTGATGAACCCGAGGGCCAGGGGCGCCGGCGCGGAGGCGTAGGAACCTGTGGCGGGGTCGTAGTCCCGGAAGTAGTTCTTCAACTGCCAGTAGTTGGCGTGGGGCAGCATCTTGGCCAGCATTCCGCGCCAGTCCTCGACCCCGCGGTGCAGGCGGACGATGTTGCCGATATCCGGACACAGCCCCACGTTGGGCAGGTCCACGGCGGTGACCAGCTGGACGGAACTGTCGGCCGTGCCGAGGAAGGTCCCCTCATACATTTCCAGGGAAAGGCTCACGCCCCGTTCGGCGGCGTACTCGCCGAGCTCGCGGAACCGCGACGCCGCCCGCTCCTGGTTTTCCGGGGTGTCCTCGTCCTCGGCCCCCGGAGCCAGCCAGAACCAGGTCGCGTCCTTCTGTGCCTGGGTCAGCGGATCATGCAGGCCCAGGCACACCATGGACACCTCGAGGTCCGCCGCAGCATCGATGGTCCGCTTCGTGTAGGCGAGGTTGCGCTGCGCCTGCTCCCCGTCGGGGGTGATGACGCTCTTGCGCGTCACGGCGATGTCACTGAACGCCAGGCCGTAGGAACGGGCCGTCTCCAGCAGCTGCTTCCTGCCCACGGAGTCCAGATCGCCCGGACGCACCCAGGAATCGGTGAGATCAACGTAGTCGAATCCCGCGTCACGGACCTCACGGAGGGTTTGTTTCCACCCTGCAGGACCGGCCGTGGTTCGGTCCTGACCGTCCGTGGTGATGCCGGCGAAGTTCAGGAGGGCCGCACCTATCGGCCAGTTTCCGGCACTGTAATCCATGTTGCTCTCCTTGGAAGTCGGCAAAAGCGGGAACTGGCGGGAGGGTGCTGGCCAACACCCTATAGGATATTGGCAGGCTGTCCACCCGGAAGCGGCGGGCGTGGATAAGGGAGCGGCATGGAGAAGAACGTTGCTGGCGGGGCATGGATCGAACGCAGCATCCTGACCGACCAGGTACACAAGGAAATCCTCGCGCGCCTCATGGACGGGAAGCTGGAATCCGGCGCTTCCATCAGCATCGACGGAACGGCGCGTGAGCTTGGGGTGTCGCCGACGCCGGTGCGGGAGGCCTTGGCCCGGCTCGAGTCCACGGGCCTGGTGACCCGTGCCGCACTGAGGGGCTACCGGGCTGCGCCGCGGCTCAACCGGGAGGAACTCCTCGACTTGATGGACGCCCGGCTGCTGCTCGAGCCGCACAACGCGGAAGTCGCCTGCATCCGCGCGGACGACGCCTTCCTCGCTGCTTTGGAGCACACCATCGAGGACCTCCGGCAGGCACCGAACGGGCCGCACTTCGCCGACTACCGTTCCTATTGGGAGGCCGACGAGCGTTTCCACCGCATGATCGCCGAGCAGACGGATAACAAATTCCTGGTCGGTGCCTACACCTCTCTTGGCGGACACGTGCACCGGTTCCGACTGTTCAGCGGAACCGGTGTCGATGATGCCGGCAGTGCAATCGAGGAACATACCCGGATTCTGGATGCCATGCGCCGCGGGGACGCTGGGGCGGCCCGGACCGCGATGGCCGGCCATCTCCGCGGCGTCCGCGAACGTGCCGCCCGGGAAAACGGTACCCCCGGCGAAAGCGGCGGAAGCAAGCCCGCTTAACCTGCGGAGCCCACCTATACTCTCCCGCACCATGGTTGACACCACCGGGACGCGTGTGGATCCTATAGGAAACACGACGGGCATCCCGGTGTAGCTTCTACCGTTTTCCTGTCCCACAACCGCACCTCCGGTGGCGCCGTGTCCCTAGACGCATGCACATCAGAGGAGATGGCGATCGTGACTCAGCGCTCAGTAGCAGTTGTGGGTTCGGGATACATGGGTGGGGGCATCGCGCAGATGCTGGCCCTCGGGGGTGCGCGCGTCGCCCTGGCGGACGTTTCGCAGGAGGTCGCGGAAAAGAACCTCGGGCGCCTGCTCACTGAAGCTGAACAGTTCGTTGCGGACGGATTGTTCCCGGCGGACGCGGTGCAGCGCCTGCAGGAGAACCTGTGGGCCGCTCCGGGCATTGAAGAAGCCGTCGCGGATGCCTCCTACATTGCGGAGGCAGTCCCGGAGATCATCGAGATCAAGCACAGCACCCTGCGCCGAATCAGTGCGGCGGCGCGGCCGGACGCCGTCATCGGGTCCAATACCTCGACCATCCTCATCGCCAGGCTCGCGGAGGCGGTCGACCACCCCGGCCGTTTTCTCGGCGTCCACTTCTCGAACCCGGCACCGTTTATCCCCGGCGTCGAGGTTATCCCCCATGCCGGCACAAGCCCGGAAACGGTGGAGACGGCGCAGGAAATCGTCACGCTCACCGGCAAACGGTCCGCCGTCGTCAAGGACGTCACCGGATTCGTGCTCAACCGCCTGCAGTACGCACTGTTCCACGAGGCCGCGCAGCTGGTCGAGGAAGGCATCGCCACGGCGGAGGACGTCGATACCCTCGTGCGCACCACCTTCGGCTTCCGCCTGCCGTTCTTTGGCCCGTTCGCC
This sequence comes from Arthrobacter sp. zg-Y919, assembly GCF_030142045.1. Classification (NCBI taxonomy): domain Bacteria; kingdom Bacillati; phylum Actinomycetota; class Actinomycetes; order Micrococcales; family Micrococcaceae; genus Arthrobacter; species Arthrobacter sp. zg-Y919. The sequence goes on from NZ_CP126242.1 coordinate 2,993,915, forward strand.
ATCGCGGACATGGCCGGACTGGATGTCTACTCGTTCTGCTACGCCTCACTGCAGACCGAGTTTCCCGAACGGTTCGCCACCCCTAAGGCCCTGCAGGATCTCGTTGATGCAGGGAAACTCGGAACCAAGTCAGGCGGTGGCTTCCTGCAGATCCCGGCTGAGCAGACGGACAACCTTGTTGCCTACCGCAACAAGGCCTATGTGGCCATGGCCGGGCTGCTTAACGTGCTCGGCCCGAGCCCTGTCGATGCGGTAGTCAAGGACGGCACTGCCCCGAACACCCGCTGAACCCGCAGTACAACTCCATGCTCCGCCGAAAGGGCGGCACCGTGAGGCGCTGCGTCGGCCGGCGGTCCCGGACAGAGGTGGAACATGACTTATCTTGTGAACGATCCCGCGGACTTCGCAGCCGATGCCCTGCGCGGCTACGTTGCCGCCCATCCCCGGCATGTGGCCATGGCACACGGGGGCGTGGTGCGCTCGACCGAAACCCCGAAGGGCCAGCCTGCCCTGGTCATCGGCGGAGGGTCCGGCCACTACCCTGCCTTCGCCGGATGGATCGGGCCCGGCATGGGCCACGGCGCGCCCTGCGGCAACATCTTCTCCTCCCCCTCGGCCTCCCAGGTGTATTCCGTGGCACGGTCGGCTGAAAACGGAGGCGGCGTCATCCTCGGCTTCGGCAATTACGCCGGCGACGTCCTGCACTTCGGGCAGGCCGCCGAGAAGCTGCGGGCCGAAGGCGTGGACGTGCGGATCATCCGCGTGTCCGACGACGTCGCCTCGGCAGCCGCCGGGGACCATCGTGACCGCCGGGGCATCGCCGGAGATCTGGTGGTGTTCAAGATCGCCGGCGCCGCCATAGAGGCCGGAGCCGACCTCGACGAAGCCGAGCGGCTGGCCTGGAAGACCAACGACGCCACCCGCTCCTTTGGGGTGGCGTTCAAAGGGTGCACCCTGCCCGGCGCCGCAGGGGCGCTGTTCCACGTGCCGGTGGGCGAAATGGGGATCGGACTGGGTATCCACGGGGAACCGGGCATCCGGGAGGTACCGATGGGCACCGCCGTGGAGATCGCGGACCTCCTGCTCGACGGCGTCCTGGCCGAGGAACCTGAACACACCGGGGACGGCTACCGGGGACGGGTGGCCGTCCTGCTGAACGGCCTGGGCACGGTCAAGTACGAGGAGCTTTTTGTTGTCTATGGGCGGGTGGCCGAGCGCCTGGCCGCACGGGGCCTCACCGTGGTGGCCCCCGAAGTCGGCGAGCATGTCACCAGCCTGGATATGGCGGGACTGTCCCTGACCCTCCTCTTCCTCGACGACGAACTCGAGAAGTACTGGCTGGCGCCGGCCGATACCCCGGCCTTCCGCAGGGAAGCACCCGACCTGGCCGCACGGCCCGAACGTACCGGTGTGCACGTTCCCGGCGAGGAACCCATCCCGGAGTCCACCGCCGAATCCCGGGAGCTGGCGGAACGGATTGCGGAGGCCCTGGAGCTGATCCAATCCGCCGCCGCCGAGAACGAGGAATACTTCGGGCGGCTGGATGCCGTCGCCGGCGACGGCGACCACGGCCAGGGCATGGCTTACGGCTCACGGGGCGCAGCCACATCCGGAAGTGCCGCTGCGGAACGGGGCGCCGGCGCCCGGACCGTGCTGATCCATGCCGGGGAAGCCTGGGCCGAGGAGGCCGGTGGTACCTCCGGTGCGCTCTGGGGTGCTGCCCTGACTGCCGCCGGCGGGGTCTTCGACGACACCCGCGGCACCGAACCGGCGGAGGTGGTGCAAGCCATCGTCGAGGGAATCGAAGCAATAGTCCGCATCGGCGGCGCGGTACCGGGCGACAAAACGATGGTGGACTCCGCCCTTCCCTTCCGGGACGTGCTGGTTGCGGAGTTCGGCAGGTCTTCAGATCTGGCCGGAGCCACGAAGAAGGCCGCCGCCGCCGCACGGGAGGCCGCCGAGTCCACCGCGCAGATGACTGCCCGCCTCGGGCGGGCCCGCGTCCTGGGCGAAAAAAGCCTCGGCACTCCGGATCCGGGAGCCGTGTCCTTCTCCCTGCTCATGGACGCGTTGGGTGACTTTTTCCGTTCCGGCACGGTTGCTTCCAAGGCACTGCCGTGACCCTCTGGATGGGCACCAGCTGGAAAATGAACAAGTCCCTGGCGGAGGCCCGCGACTACACGAGGGGCCTGCTCACCGGCCTGTCCGGGCTCAGCCTCGACGGCATCCAGCCGTTCATCATCCCCCCGGTCCAGGCGCTGGCGGCGGTGGCGGAAATCCTCGGTGACGACGGCCGGGTCCTGCTCGGGGCGCAGAACGCCCACTGGGAGGACGGCGGGGCGTGGACCGGTGAAGTGTCGGTGCCCCAGATCGCCGACGCCGGGGCGCGGCTGGTCGAAATCGGCCACTCCGAGCGGCGGGAGCACTTCGGCGAGACCGCGGATACCGTGCGCCTGAAGGTGGGCGCAGTCCTGGACCATGGGCTGATCCCGCTGCTGTGCATCGGGGAACCTGCATCCGTCAAAGCTGCCGGAGGTTCCGCTGCCTTCATCCTGGACCAGGCCCGCAGCGCATTGGACGGCCTGGATGATCACCGGCTCGCCCGGGTCCTGATCGCTTATGAGCCCATCTGGGCCATTGGGGCCAAGGGGCGCCCACCCCAGGCTGCGGAACTGCGGGAAGCGTTTGCCGCCCTTTCGCAACGGTACGGCGGCCGGGTCTCCGGCCTGCTCTACGGAGGCTCGGTCAACCTGGACAACGCCGGGCCGTTACTGGAGGAAGAGCATGTCGATGGCTTGTTCGTCGGCCGTGCGGCGTGGCAGGTGGAGGGATATCTGGGCCTGCTGGGCATCGCGGAGCGGTATGGAGCCGGGCCGGGCACCACGGGCCCGGAGTCGGAAAGAAAGAGCTACGGGAAGCAGAGGGAAACCGTGATGGACGGAAACAGGAAACTGCGGATTGTCATAGGCGGCGACGACGCCGGATTCGACTACAAGGAGGTGCTGCGCAGGGACCTCGAGGCAGACGAACGGGTGGAGAGCGTCGTGGATGTCGGGGTCTCCCACAGCGAGAACGTGGATTATCCCCATGTCGCCGTGGATGCGGCGCGGAAGGTGGCCAGCGGCGAGGCGGACCGTGCGCTGCTGATCTGCGGCACGGGCCTGGGTGTCGCCATCTCGGCCAACAAGGTTCCCGGCGTCCGGGCCGTGACGGCCCATGACTCGTATTCGGTGGAGCGCTCTGTGTTGAGCAACAACGCGCAGGTGCTGTGCATGGGCCAGCGGGTGGTCGGCATCGAGCTCGCCCGGCGCCTGGCCAAGGAATGGCTCGGCTATGCGTTCGATCCTTCCAGCTCTTCCGCAGCGAAGGTGGACGCCATCACCGGCTACGAGGGCCACTGACCGCCGGGCCGGCGGGCGGACCCGGCCTGCGTCAGGACGTACTCTGCGTCAGGGACGTAGCCGGTGCCGTCGACGAACGGACGATCAGCTGCGTGGCCAGCTCCACCCGGGTGGAGTCGGGCTTCTCCCCTCCCATCTGGCGCAGCAGCGCCCGGACGGCAGTCCGCCCCATCTCCTTGAGGGGCTGGGCCACGGTGGTCAGGCTCGGAACCGCCTGCTCGCCGATATAGGTTCCGTCGAATCCGACCACGCTCAAATCCCGGGGAACGGAAATTCCCTGCGAGCGCGCATGCGCGAGGACACCAAGGGCAATACTGTCGGAAGCGGCAAACACGGCCTGGGGCGGGGTTTCGAGTGCAAGCAGCCGGGCCAGCGCCTGGCTGCCGGTGCCGGCGTCGAAGTCTCCGGCCAGGACATAGTCCTCATAGATGGGAAGACCCCGTTCGAGGAGAGCCGCCATGTAGCCGTGCTCGCGGTCCTGGCTGCATTCCGCACTGGCAGGGCCCCCAATGAAGCCGATCCGTGTGTGGCCCAGGTCCAGCAGGTGCTCCGTGGCAGCCTTACCTCCCGACCAGTTCGTGGCACCGACGCTGGATACCTCCGGCCCCAGGGGATTAATCGGGTCAATCACCACAACGGCAATTCCCTGGTCCTGGACCGCCCTGATTTCCCGGGACGACCACCGGGAGGTCACGAGCAGGAGTCCGTGCCGGCCCATCCCCCGCATCCGCTCGGCCCGCCCCTCGGGTGGATAGCCCGTCGGCCAGGTCTTGGAGAGCACCACCTCGGTCCCCTCACCCTCCGCGCTTTCGAGGATCCCATCCATCACCTCTGCGTAGTAAGCGCTGGTCACGCTGTCCACCACCACATCAATCGTCCGGGGAACAAAGGGCGTCAGCGGGCGGCGCTGGCCGGGAGGCTGGTAGCCGGCGTTCTCCAGGGCAGCCAGGATCCGCCTGCGGGTGGCAGGTGCCACATCACCGCGGTTGTTGACCACCTTCGACACGGTGGGCACCGAGACCCCCGCGAGCTCCGCCACGGACGCCAGCGTCACTTTCGTCTGTGTATCTGCATTCGACAAAATCCGAAAACCTTTCGCTTCGACCGCCGCCCGGCAGCCCACCCTCTGCGGAATCATCCTGGGCCCGGCGTTCCAGCAGCGGCGCAGGGCCCTGAAGGAACAAAGAAAAGAGAAACCCTTGACGCCGGTATGTGATGTAGCTAACTTTACGCCTGTTAGTTGTTTTTATCGAAAATATTTCGATATCTCTTCCGCAGTGTGGCGGTCAACGGCCGTGTACCCGCGGAGTTGACCGCCCATCTCTGCCGGCAGTGCCGCTGGCCGAGTCGACTTACGGAAGAACTGATAAACATGCAAACACGTACTTCTCTTCTCGCAACGGCCTCCGCACTCACCTTGGCAGTCGGCCTCTCGGCCTGTGGATCGAGCGGACCCAGTGATCCCGCCGCGGACTCCGATGCCCCGACCATGTGGGCACTCACGGGGAGCAGTGAAGACATCTTCCGCTCCTCGATCGAGACCTGGAACGAAGACAACCCGGATAACACCATCAACCAGGAATTCTTCGCAAATGATGCCTACAAAACCAAGGTCCGCACTGCAATAGGCGCGGGCGAAGGACCGACCTTTATCTACGGATGGGGCGGCGGCGTACTGAAGTCCTATATCGACGCCGGCCAGGTGACCGACCTGGACCAGTTCCTGGCGGACAACCCGGAGGTCAAGGACCGCTACATTCCCTCGGTGCTGGAAAACGGCGTGATCGACGGCAAGACATACGCCCTGCCGAACAACAACATGCAGCCGGTGGTCCTGTACTACAACAAGGAAGTCTTCGAGAAGGTCGGAGTGGAACCCCCCGAGACCTGGGAAGAACTCATGGCACTGGTGCCGACGTTCAACGAAGCGGGGATTGCACCCTTCGCGCTGGCCGGCCAGTCCAAGTGGCCCAACCTCATGTGGCTGTCCTACCTGGTGGACCGCATCGGCGGTCCCGAGGTGTTCCAGGCGATCCTCGACGGCAAGGAGAACGCATGGTCCGATCCCGCCGTCATCGAAGCACTCACGAAAATCCAGGAACTGACCGACGCCGGGGGGTTCATTAACGGCTTCTCCTCCATCGCTGCCGACGCCGGAGCCGACAGCGCCCTGCTCTACACCGACAAGGCGGCAATGATGCTGCACGGCGGCTGGGTCTACCAGAACCTGAAGAACGACGCCCCCGAATTCGTCGAATCGGGCGACGTCGGTTTCGTGCCCTTCCCCGCCGTTGAAGGTGGCGCGGGCGATCCGGCGAACATCGTCGGCAACCCGGCAAATATGTGGTCCATCTCCTCGAAGGCTTCCGACGGGCAGAAAGAGTCGGCACTCGAGTACCTGAAGGGCGGGCTGTTCAGCGAGGAATACACCCAGGCCATGATCGATTCGGGGGCCGTTCCCGCGGTCAACGGCATTGAAGAACAGCTGGAAGCCTCGGAGGACAAGGATTTTGTCCAGTTTGTCTACGGTCTGGCGCAGGACGCCCCGAGTTTCCAGCTCTCCTGGGACCAGGCGCTGAGCCCCGCCCAGGGTGACGCCATGCTCGCAAACCTCGACCAGATCTTCCTCGGCGAGATTACCCCCGAACAGTTTGCCAAGAACATGAACGCAACCCTGGGCAAATGAGTACCCTGCTGAAGCCCAAGCCGGGCATCCCCGTGCGGGGTGCCCGGGCCGAGGGTCCCTCGGCGTGGATGGTCGTTCCGGCCCTGGTCTTCTTCCTGACGTTTGCCGTGATTCCCCTCCTCGGCGTCGTCTTCCTCAGCTTCACCCGGTGGAACGGGTTGGGCGAGATCACCTTTGGCGGCCTGGAGAGCTGGCGGACTGCGCTTACCGATTCCGTGACCCTGAACGCCCTCATCGTCACCCTGAAGATCCTGGTCTATTCCCTGCTCGTGCAGGTTCCCGTCAGTCTCCTGCTGGGGGTCTTCACGGCGGGGAACCACCGTTACAGGGCCCTGCTGGCCATCCTGTACTTTGTCCCCCTCCTGCTCTCGTCGGCGGCAGTGGCCATCGCTTTCCGGGCCCTGCTTGACCCCAATTTCGGTGTCGGGCCGGGACTGGGCATTCCGGTCCTCGCCCAGGACTGGCTGGGCAGCTCCGATCTGGTGCTGTTCGTCGTCGTTTTTGTTATTGCGTGGCAGTTTGTTCCCCTGCACACGCTGATCTATCAGGGAGGGGTACGCCAGATTCCGGCGTCCTTCTACGAAGCCGCCCAGATCGACGGGGCGGGGCGCATGCAGCAGTTCTTCCACATCACGCTGCCCCAGCTGAAGTACACCATCATCACTTCCTCGACCCTCATGGTCCTCGGATCGCTGGCGTACTTCGACCTGATTTTTGTCCTCACAGCCGGCGGCCCGGGATACTCCACACGGCTCCTGCCCCTGCACATGTACCTCACGGGCTTCCGGGCCAATGACATGGGGGCAGCCAGCGCCCTCGGGGTCATCCTCGTCGTTATCGGATTGGGGCTTGCCCTCATCCTGCAACGGCTCGGCGGCAGGAACCGCAGCGCCAGCCAACTGGAAGGATCCTAATGGCACTGGTCACCGAGTCAGCGAAGACGCACGAACCCGTTCCGCAGCCCTCCAGGCGACACCTGGGCGGCAAAGTCACCCCCAATTTCCTCGGAGGGCTTGGCGGCTGGGTTTGGCTGGCATTGATCGTCCTCCCCATCTATTACGTGGTCATTACCAGCCTGAAGAACCAGGCAGGGTTTTTCGGGAGTAACCCGTTGGCGCCGCCCACCGACCCAACACTGGCGAACTACCGGACTGTCCTGGAGGCGAACTTCGTCCGGTACTTCACCAACAGTGTGATCGTGACGCTGGGCAGCGTGGTTCCGGCAGTCGCCGTGTCCTTTATGGCCTCCTATGCGGTGGTCCGGGGAAACGGCCGCATCATTGCCTCAGCCCACAAACTGTTCCTCCTCGGGCTGGCCATTCCGCTGCAGGCAACCATCGTCCCGATCTATTTCATGATCACCAGGGCCCAGCTTTATGACTCCCTGCTGGCGCTGATCCTTCCCTCGATAGCATTCGCCATTCCAATCTCGGTCCTGATCCTGTCGAATTTCCTGCGGGACGTGCCGAGGGAACTGTTCGAATCAATGCGGCTGGACGGCTGTTCCGAATTCACCATGATGTGGCGCCTCGCGCTCCCGTTGGTCCGTCCCGCGGTAGTCACGATCGCCATCTATAACGCCTTGAATGTGTGGAATGGCTTCCTGTTCCCGCTCATCCTCACCCAAAGCCCGGAAATGCGGGTATTGCCGCTGTCCCTCTGGACTTTCCAGGACGAATTCACCGTCAATGTACCGGCGGTCCTCGCCGCGGTGGTGCTGTCCACGCTTCCGCTGGTGGTCCTGTACGCCTTTGCCCGCCGCCAGCTCGTCAGCGGCTTGACTGCCGGGTTCAACAAGTGAGCGGGGAGAACACCGGGGCGGTGGCTGCAGCGTCAAAGCCCTCCCTTCGGGTAGGCATGGTGGGGTACGCCTTCATGGGTGCCATGCACTCACATGCCTGGCGCACCGCCCCGCGCTTCTTCGATCTGCCGATGCGCCCGGAACTCGCCGTACTCGCGGGCCGGAACAAGACAGCCGTCGAGGCCGCCGCAGAGAAAATGGGGTGGCGGGACACCGAAACGGACTGGCGGGCACTGGTGGAGCGCGACGACGTCGACCTCATCGACATCTGCACTCCCGGTGACACCCATGCCGAAATAGCCATCGCCGCCCTGGCGGCAGGCAAACACGTACTCTGCGAAAAACCACTGGCCAACACGGTGGAGGAAGCCCACCGGATGGCAGCCGCCGCGGAGGCCGCCGAAACCTCCGGGGTATTCGCCATGTGCGGGTTTTCGTACCGCCGGACCCCCGCCCTCACGCTTGCCCGGAGGCTGGTGGAGCAGGGGAGGATCGGCACCATACGGCACATCCGTGCCCAGTACCTGCAGGATTGGCTGTCGAATGAGAATGCCCCGCTGACCTGGCGGCTGGACAAAAGCAGATCCGGATCCGGTTCCCTAGGCGATATCGGCGCCCACAGCATCGACGCGGCCCAGTATGTCTCCGGACAGCGGATCGTCAGCGTTTCGGGGCACCTCCAGACCTTTGTCCACGAACGGCCCATCGGAGGCACCCTCGTGGGCCTTGGCGGCGCGGGGGCCAGCGACGCCGGGAAAGGGCCGGTGACCGTCGACGACGCCGCTGTTTTCACCACCAGGTTCGAGGGGGGTGCGCTCGGTGTTTTCGAGGCAACCCGTTTCGCGCTGGGCAGGAAAAACTCAATGCGCCTGGAGCTCAACGGAAGCCTGGGATCCCTAGCCTTCGACTTCGAGAACATGAACTCCCTGGAGTTCTACGACGGCACGGAACCGCCGGAAACGGCCGGGTTCAGGACGATCAACGTGACCGAACCGGAGCACCCCTATACCGGAAACTGGTGGCCCTCCGGCCACGGCCTGGGCTACGAGCACGGGTTCACCCATCAGGTCGTGGACCTCGTAAACGCCGTCTCCGCCGGCCGCACGCCGTCGCCGTCCTTTGCGGAAGCCCTGCAGGTCCAGACAATCCTGCACGCCGTAGAACAGAGCGCCGGGGCCGAATCGCTGTGGCAGCACCTTTGAGCGGCCGATCCAATCCACATGAAAGAGACTCCATGAAAAACAGACAGGCCCTCATCGTCCGCGGCGGCTGGGACGGCCACCAACCCGTGGAAGCCACGGAGAGGTTTCTACCGTTCCTCGAGGACCAGGGGTTCGATATCCGGATTGAGGAATCGCCCAAGGTCTATGCGGACGCCGGCTACATGGGCCGGGTAGACCTCATCGTGCAGTGCAACACGATGAACACCATCGAAAAAGACGAGTTCCACGGGCTCCGGACGGCCATAGAAGCCGGCACCGGGATGGCCGGCTGGCACGGTGGCATCGCTGATTCCTACCGCAACGAAGCCGACTACCTCCACCTGATCGGCGGACAGTTCGCGTGCCACCCCGGCAAGCATCCGGACGAGCGGACGGGGGAACAGTCCGACAACTACGTGCCGTACCGGGTGAATATGCTGCCGGCCGCCGCAAACCACCCCATCACGGCCGGAATAGGGGACTTCGACCTCGTCACTGAGCAGTACTGGGTGCTCACGGACGACTACATCGACGTCCTGGCAACCACGACGCAGGCGGTCCGCGAATGGGACCCGTGGAACCGTCCCGTAACCTCCCCCGCCATCTGGACCAGGCAATGGGGCAAAGGCCGGATCTTCGTGTCCACGCCGGGACACCGCGTCGAGATCCTCGACGACGCCAACGTGCGTCAAATCATCGAAAGGGGTTTGCTGTGGGCGAGCCGTTGAATGTCGGAATGATTGGGTGCGGAGCGATTGCGTCGCAGTACCTCGCAACGATTCCCTCCCTGCCGTCCATCCGCCTCCAGGCGGTCGCCGACCTGGACCACCGCCGCGCAGTCGCCGTCGCAGAGTCCACCGAAAACATCCGCGCGATGACCGTCGATGAACTGCTGGCCGATCCGGACATAGACACGGTCCTTAATCTCACGATCCCTGCCGCCCATGCCGAGGTCGCGGCGCAGGCCATCGCTGCGGGAAAGCATGTCTACGGCGAAAAACCCCTGGCCGCGGATACGGCCTCGGCCCGGCACGTCCTCGACCTGGCGCAGCACGCCGGCGTCCGGGTGGGATGTGCTCCCGACACGGTGCTCGGCACGGGGATCCAAACCGCCCGCAAAGCCGTCGACGACGGCCTGATCGGCCGCCCTATCTCTGCCGTCGCAACAATGGTCACCCCCGGCCACGAACGGTGGCATCCCAACCCGGACTTCTATTACGTTCCGGGTGGGGGCCCGCTCCTGGACATGGGCCCGTACTACGTCACGGCCCTGGTCACCCTGCTCGGCCCTGTCAGTTCGGTGATCGGTGCAGCCAGCCACACCCGGGCCCACCGCATCATCGGGTCGGGTCCGCGCATCGGCGAATCAGTACCTGTCTCCGTGGATACCCATGTCACCGGGGTGCTGGTCCATGACTCCGGCGCGTTGTCCACGCTGATCATGAGCTTCGATGCGGTGAATACCCGTGCTTCCAACATCGAGGTACATGGCGAGGCGGCCAGTCTGACCGTCCCTGATCCCAACTACTTCGACGGCGACGTCTCCATCTACACGCTTGCCGGCAGTGACGGCGGGTGGAGCACTCTCCCCGCCAGCGCAGGCTACCTTGGTGCGGGCCGCGGTTATGGCCTGGCCGACATGGCCCTCACTCCGGCCGGTGAACAACACCGCGCCAACGGCCAGCTCGCCTATCACGTCCTCGATGTCATGGAATCGCTGCTGCGGTCAGCAGCAGAGGGAGTTTCGGTTCCGGTGCAAAGCACCGCAGAGCGGCCCAAGGCGGTTCCGCTCACGTCGCTCTCCTCACTCGCCGTTCCGTAAACGCTTCCAAGTCGCGGTGTGCTCCTCCGGGTGTCTGAAAGGCAGGGGATCCGGGTACAGGATCGGTACGACGCGACAAGGAGCGCACATGTCCACCACCATCCGCCCAAAGGCCTCCGCTGCGCCGGGCACAGCGGTTTCGCCGGACCTGATCACCATCCTCGACCCGCGGGACGGCACCGTCGTCGGCAGCCTGGAACCGACCAGCCGCGCCGGGATCCGGGCCGCCGTAGCGGCAGCCCGGGACGCGCTGCCGGGCTGGGCCGGCACCGCTCCCGCGGAGCGGGGCCGGCTGCTGCGTGCCGCCGCTGCCGCCCTGGGACTGCGTGCCGCCGAACTTGCCGGGGTGAACACCCGCGAGACGGGACGGCCGGAAGCCGAAGCCCTCGCCGGCGTGCACGCCGGTGTGGCGGCCCTGGAGCAGTATGCCGAACTCGGGCCGGTGCACCGGGGACACAGCCTCCGCGGGGGCGTCCTGGCCGCCGATTACACAGTGGCCGGGCCGCGCGGTGTCGCCGTGGTGCTTACCCCGTGGAATGATCCGGTGGCAGTGGCCGCCGGGCTGATCGGTGCGGCGCTGGCCGCGGGCAACACTGTGGTCGCCAAGCCCAGCGAGCGGTCGCCCCACACCGGGAAGCTGCTCGGTGAGATCCTGGCCCCGGTCTTCCCAGCCGGGGTACTTGCCACCGTCACCGGCGGGGCAGACGTAGGTGCCCATCTGAGTATGGATACCGAAGTCGATGTCCTGGCACACGTCGGTTCCAGCGAGACAGGGGAACGGATTGCCCGGGCGGCGGCCCTGACGGGAGCCCACGTCATCCTGGAAAACGGCGGCAACGACCCGCTGCTGGTGGACGGGGACGTGGATCCGCAGTGGGGGGCCGGACAGGCCGCCGTCGGGGCCTTCAGCAACAGCGGCCAGATCTGTACGTCGGTGGAGCGTATCTACGTCCACCGCAGCATCGCGGACGCGTTCTGCGCCGGACTCACCGCCGAGGCGAGGCAACGCAACGTGGACCGGGCCGTGGCTCCGCTGGTGGATACCCGGCTCCGCGATGCTGTGCACCGGCAGGTAGCCCAGGCGCTGGCACGCGGCGCCACGGTTGCCGAAGGCGGAGTAGTGCCGGAAGGACCCGGCGCCCACTACCCGGCAACCGTCCTGCTGAACTGTTCGGCCGGGATGGACGTCTTCGATGCTGAAACGTTCGGCCCGGTGGCTGCCGTGCAGGTGGTGGACAGTTTCGAGGAGGGACTTGGCCTCGCCGCGCAGGGCGATTACGGGCTGGCCGCCACGGTGCTGACGGGCAGCATCGCCCACGCGCAGCGTGCGGTCGCGGGCCTGGAGGTTGGCACCGTTAAGATCAACGCCGTCTTCGGCGGAGCTCCCGGCGGGTCGGCGCAGCCACGGCGCCGGAGCGGCCGCGGCTTCGGTTACGGCCCGGAACTCCTGGACGAGTTTTCCCTGGTGAAGGTGGTCCATATGGCCTCCCCCGGCCCCGCTTCGCCGGCAAGCCCGGCATGACGGACTTCCCGCAGCCCGGAGAAGTGCGCGGCCTGACGCCGGGGCTGCCGGGCCGGATCGCGGCAGCCTCGCTGCGCGTGGCAGTCATCGGCGATGTCATGCTGGACGGCTGGTGGTCCGGGGTCACCGAGCGGTTCTGCCGCGAAGCTCCGGCACCCGTGGTTGATATCCAGCGTCGGAACTACGCAGCGGGCGGTGCGGGAAACACCGCCATGAACCTGCAGTGCCTCGGCGCGCGGGTGCGGCTCGGCGGGTTGACCGGCAGTGACGCGGCCGGCGCGCAGCTGCGTACGATCCTTTCCGGAGCGGGGGTGGACCTGGCCGGGCTGGTGCAGCATTCCGGTGCCGAAACTGCCACCAAGTACCGGATAGTCGCCGGTGAGCAGGTGCTGTTCCGGCTCGACGACGGCGGCCGGTTTCCGGCGGCGGCCGAAGAACTGCTCGCCGCTTCGGTCCCCGCGCTGGTGGAGGGCGCCGACGCGCTGGTGGTCTGCGACTACGGCACCGGCCTGTTGCACGGGCGTGTCCGTGACGCCCTGATAGCGCTGCGGGGCGGCCGCCTGACCGTGGTGGATGCGCACGACGCCGCTGCCTGGTCCGGTCTGGGACCGGACCTGGTCACACCAAATGCCGCCGAAGCCGCCCTGCTGCTGGGCAGGGACCTGGGGCCGGACCGTGCCGCAGGAGTGCGTGCCGCGGCTCCGGCCCTGCTGGCCGCTGCCGGTACCGCCGCAGCCGCAGTCACCCTGGACCGGGACGGAGCGGCCCTGATCAGCGCCGGCGGCGGATTCCACCGCACCTGGGCCCGTCCCGCCGCGGAAAAGCAGGCATCGGGCGCCGGCGATACCTTTGTAGCCTGCCTGACCCTGGCCCGGGCCGCAGGCCTGCCGCTGTCCACCGCCGCCGATCTGGCGCAGAACGCCGCCGACATAGTGGTCCAGCGGCCCGGAACCTCCGTGTGCAGCACCGCCGACCTGGAAAAACACCTGGACAGCTTTGCCGACACGGCGCTTAGCCAAAGCGAGCTCCTGGCCCGGACGGCCGCCGAACGGTCTGCCGGGCGCCGGATTGTCCTGACCAACGGCTGCTTCGACGTGCTGCACCGCGGGCATACCCGGTACCTGAACCAGGCCAAGCAGCTCGGGGACATCCTGGTGGTGGCCCTGAACAGCGACGCGTCCGCCCGCCGGTTGAAAGGACCCGGCCGTCCGATTAACCCGGTGCACGACCGGGCCGGGATCATTGCAGCGCTCAGCTGCGTGGATTACGTGACCATTTTCGACACCGACACTCCGATTCCGCTGATCCGCGAACTGCGGCCGGATATTTACGCCAAGGGCGGGGACTACTCCGCCCAGATGCTCGCCGAAACCCCCGTGGTGGAGGAATGCGGCGGACGCGTGCGGATTCTGGACTACGTCTCCGACCACTCCACCACTGCCCTGGTCTCCCGGATCCGGGCGGGTGGCACCCCTCCTCCTCCCGCGGAGCGGCGGCAGGGAGGCGACGCCGGGTACGGGACCGGCGATCCCGCGGGCACCCACGGCACCGACAACGGCACCTCCGGGGATCCCCCGTGACCCGGCGCTGGTCCGGCGACTGGGCACTCCCGCCGGGTTCCGGCAACCCGGCGGACGTGGACGTGTTGATTCCCACCCGTAACCGGCCGGCCGAACTTGCGGTCACCCTCGCCGGGCTGGCCGCCCAGGACGGCCTCCGCTTCGACGTCGTCATCAGCGACCAAAGCACCGATGTCCCATCCTGGAACCACCCCGCCGCGGAGGCCATGGTCCGTGTCCTCCAGGCCCAGGGACGCTCCGTCCGGCTGCTGCGGCACCTGCCCGCCCGCGGGCTGGCCGAACAGCGGCATTTCCTGCTGGGGGAAGCCAGCGCACCGCTGGTCCTCTTCCTGGACGACGATGTCTGGCTGGAACCGGAGATGCTCGTCCGGTTGACGGCCGCGCTGGCGGCCTCCGGCGCCGGCTTCGTGGGGGCGGCCGTGCAGGGATTGTCGTATTTGTCCGACCGGCGGCCCGAGGAACAGCAGCCGTTCCAGATATGGGAAGACAACCAGGTGCAGCCCGAACGGATCCGCCGCGGCGAGCCGGGTTTCTCCCGCTGGACACTGCACAACGCCGCCAATCTGGCGCACATTGCTTCCGGACTGGGTATCCCGTCCGGCGAATGGCAGCTGTACCGGATCGCCTGGGTGGGGGCCTGCGTCCTCTATGACCGGGAAGCGCTGCTCGCCTGCGGCGGGTTCGGGTTCTGGGACCAACTGCCCTCCGGGCATGCCGGGGAGGACGTGGCGGCGCAGTGGCGGGTGATGGAGAGGTTCGGCGGCGCGGGGATGGTTCCCTCCGGGGCGGTGCACCTGGAGTCGCCGACCACGGTCACCGACCGGTCCGCCGACGCCGCCGAGCTCCTGCTGGGTGCCGGCACCGACGATCTCCACAGACCTGAAAGTAACCCACCACGAAGGAGGAACCATGGCTGACAAGCCCAGCCCGATCGATGTCCAGAAGACCCTCGGTGGTCTGGACTATCCCGCGTCGAAGGAGGACATCGTCAAGAAGGCCGAAGGTGCCGGGGCCGGAGGAACGGTCCTGGAGGCGCTAAAGAACCTGCCGGAACGCCAGTATGACGCGCCGACGGACATCGGCAGGGCGATTTCGGCTAGCTGGGCTGCTCAGGCAGTGGGATCCGTGGGACGGGGAGCTTCCGGATTATCCACCGGGGCCGGGGCTGCCGGCCTGCCCACGTTTCCGGCACCGCCGGGAATCTTTGCGGAGCTGCGGTTGATGCCCGAACCCTGGCTGAGGTGCTCGGGATTCGGCTTCTCCGTCATAAGCAGCAGCGAGGACACCAGCAGCGAGGCGATAAACGCGATGCCGACGGCGATGAGGCCGAGGTCGAACCGCAGTTCCTTTTCCGCTCCCCCGGTGGCGAAGATCATGGTGGCAACACCGGCAATCACGGCCAGCACGGCAGAGAAGATCAGCGGTGCCTTTACGGAGTTCCGCTTCTGCGGCCCGCCGGTTGAGCTGTTCGCCACTATCATTGCCTCCTGCTGTGTTGGGGTGGCGCGGATCGGTGCGTAAATGCACCACGCGCGTTACCTAGTTTACGGCCTACGCCTGCTCCACTGCGGCGGTGCGGGAATCGTGCCGGGCACCCAGTGCGGAAATGGCCACGATCACGGCGGTGACAATCGCCGCGCCACCGGTCACTCCGAGCAGGGCGCGGACGCCAAGGTCGTAGAACGCCGGCACCAGGACACCTGCCACGAGCGCAGCCGCACCGGTGATCAGCCAGTCGCGTGCCGGGAGGAAGTCCCGCCGGTTCCGCACCCACAGGATAATTTCCAGGGATCCACCAAGGATGAGGGCGGCAGCTGCCGTCACCCGGAACGCTTCGGCGGAGGCAAGTACCAGCGTGGCCGCACCGGCCAGGACATAAACCACTGCCTCAACCAGCAGGAAAGCCCGTACCTTGCCGTGTCCGCGGGCTGCGCCAAGCATCGGCCAGAGTGCGGCGCCGGTGAGCAGCAGGAAGGCTCCCCCCGCGTATGCCAGGACCGGCTCGGTGGGATCCTGCCAGAAGACGGTCAGCACGCCGTAAACGGCGGCCACCACCGCACGGACCAGCATGGGTCCCCAAGCTGCCCCGGGATTGGATGCGCCCACTGCAGAGCCTCCGCTTTCACTTCGCCGTTGTGATGGCCGGTTGGCCACCGTCAAGCTTAGTCGCTCGCGCCTGCGGCCGCGGCACCGGTGACCATCCAGGCATCCCGCCGGGAACGCCACGACAGCGTCACGGCGCGGGCGCTCATGTAGCCAAGTGCGAAGGCCGCCCACAGCCAGGCAATCCCGCCGGTGCCGGACAGGCCTGCCGAGTGCACCCAGATCAGCAGCGGGAGATAGGCCGCCAGGTTCAGCAGCCCGGTGAGGGCCAGGTATCTGGCGTCACCCGCGCCGATCAGCACGCCGTCCAGCACGAACACCAGCCCGCAGATCGGCTGGGAAAGCGCGAGGACCCAAAGCCCGGCGGTCATGGCCTGCTGCACCCCGGCGTCGTTAGTAAAGAGCACTCCTGCCACCGGTGCCACCAAGGCCAGCAGCGCCCCCGTGATGACGCCGAACCCCACCCCCCACACGATCATCCGGCGCGTCAGGGCGCGGGCCAGCACCGTATCCCCGGCGCCCAGCTCCTTGCCGATCATGGCCTGGGCCGCGATCGCCAGGGCATCCAGCGCGAAGGCAAGGAAGGTAAACACGGTCATCACCAGCTGGTGGGCGGCGAGGGATTCCGGCCCCTGCGCGGTGGCGACCAGGACGGTGGCGAGCACCGCGGCGCGCAGGCTCAGCGTGCGCAGCATCAGCCACGACCCCACGTGGGCGGTGGCCCGGATCCCGGACGCGGCGGGCAGCAGAGAAACCCCCTGCGAGCGGGCCATCCGCGCCACCGCGGCGAGGTAGAACACCGCCATGCCGCACTGGGCAATGCTGGTGCCCAGCGCGGATCCCGCCACGGAAAGGGAGAACCCGTAAACCAGCAGGTAGTTCAGCCCAATGTTGACGGCGAAGCCCACCGTGGCCACCACCAGCGGGGTGCGGGTGTCCTGCAGCCCGCGCAGCACTCCCGTGGCGGCCAGGACCACCAGCATGGCGGTCAGGCCCGGCATCGAGAAGCGCAGGTAGTCCACGGCGTAGCGGTGCACATCGCCGGTGGCCCCCATGGCGCTGCACAGCTGCGGAGCGAGCAGGAACCCGGCCGTGGAAAGCACCACGCCCAGCACGACTGCCAGGGCAATGCCGTCCCGTCCGGCGGCGAGCGCCTCGGCCTGCCGGTTGCCGCCGAGGTAGCGCGCCACCGTGCCGGTGGTGGAATAGGCCAGGAAAACCATCAGCCCGACGGCGGTCTGCAGCACCGTGGAGGCCAGGCCGACGCCGGCCAGCTGGGCCACCCCGAGGTGGCCGACAATGGCGGAGTCGGCCAGCAGGAACAAAGGTTCGGCAATCAGTGCACCCAGCGCCGGCAGGGCCAGGGCAAGGATCCGGCGGCTGAGCCGCCGGGAGGAAAGGTCGGCTTCGGTCTTCACGCCTTCCAGCCTACGTTTCGGGCACCTCCGGAATCGAAAGTGCAGTACTTACTGGTTTTCCGCTGGAAACCGGTAAGTACTGCACTTTCGATGCCCCAAACGGTAACTACTGCACTTTCGACGACGACGGCGTCCGCTCCCCGCCGTCGTCGTTCCTGCGTAGGACGACGACGGCCACCACTGCCGCCGCCAGCAGCAGCACTCCCACAAAAAGCACCAGTGACGGCCAGCCACCCTGCTGGAAGTAGTAGCCGCCCACCCAGCCCAGCAGGCTGGACCCCGTGTAATAGAAGAGGTTGTACAGCGAGGAGGCCTGCGCCCGCCCCTCATAGGCAAGCTGCGGAGTCCAGCCGGAGGCAATGGAATGCGCGGCGAAGAAACCGGCCGTGAACACCAGCAGACCGGACACAACGGCCGGAAGATTCTCGGCCAGCGTCAGGGCCAGGCCTGCCGCCATTGCCGCGATGGACAGCAGCAGCACCGGCTTCCGCCGGCCGCGGAGCCGGACGGCCAGGGTTCCGGCGGCCCGGGAGGACCAGGTGCCGGCGAGGTAGGCCAGGAACAGGGAGCTGGCCAGGCCCGAGGGCAGTCCGAAGGGCGGCTCGACCAGCCGGAAGCCGAGGTAGTTGTAGACCGCGACGAAGCCGCCCATCAGCAGGAAGCCCTGCAGGTACAGGGCCAGCAGCCGGGGGCTGCGCAGATTGGCCACCAGCCGCGCAGCCAGGCCGTGGCCGGGGTCGGAGCGGCGCATGGGGACAAAGCCGTGCTGGCGGGGAGCGGTAACCATAAACACGGCTGCGGCGCCGGCGGCCAGGAGACTCACGGCGGCCACGCCCACCCGCCAGTTCACCAGTTCCGCCAGCGGCGCGGCCAGGATCCTGCCGGCGAGGCCGCCGACAGTGGTGCCGGAGACATAGGTTCCGGCGGCGACGGCGGCATGGAGCCGGCTGACTTCCTCGCTGAGGTAGGCCAGGGCCACCGCCGGGATTCCGCCCAGCGCCGCACCCTCCAGGAAGCGGAGCCCCAGCAGCACCGGCAGGCTGGGACTCAGGGGAACGGCCAGGCCCAGCAGCACCGCGGCCAGAATTGCCATCCGCATAACGGGCAGCCGCCCAAAACGGTCCGCTGCGGCGGACCAGGGAATCACTGCGACGGCGAGTCCGAGGGTCGCGGCGGACACAGTGAGGGCGGCCGTCGAGGCGGAGATGTGCAGGTTCGCCGCCAGTTCCGGCAGGACCCCCTGCAGGGAGTACAACTGGGCGAAGGTAGCCACACCGGCGGCGGCGAGTCCCACCAGGACGCCGCGGTAGCCGCTGCTGCCGGGCCGGTGCCCTGCAAACTGCCCCGTGGAGGGTCCGTCGGTTCCGGCGGCTTTGTCCTGCCGGCTCACGGCTGGTCCGCGCCGAGGGGTGCAGCGGATATGGGTCCGCTGCTCAGCGCACCGCACAGTTCGGCATCGAGGTTGCGGCGGGCCTGCGCTTCCCAGAGCCCGCGTCCGGCCGGCGTGCGGTAGAGCGGATCGGCCGCGGCCAGCTGCTGGACCACCCGCCGTCGCCCGGCCGCAAAGTCCGCCTCCGACAGGTGCCCGTATTCGGCCCGGACCGCCTGCAGGTAGGAGCCGTAGCGGGCCGGTTCCCGGGCCAGCACCGCCAGGTCCGCGTCCGTGAGCAGCGCCCCGTTGCGGTCCGCGGGATCAGGGTCATGGGTGGCGGTGAGGCGGACCAGCCGCGCGCACTCCGTCACCTCTGCGGCGCCCACACCCGCAGGCACCAGCAGCTGCTCCGCCAGCCGGGCAGACGCTTCCTCGTCGGCCCCCGGACGGCCGGTGTAGACCGCGTCGTGGAACCAGGCCGCCAGGGCAACCGGGCGGGGAACATCGCCTCCGGTGAGCAGGTCGAGGGATTCGAGGACCTGCAGCAGATGCCTGCGGTCGTGGTAGCGGCGGTGCGGTTCGTTCCAGCACTCCAGCAGGCGTTCGCCCAGCTCCGGCATGCCGGGGAGCAGCCGTTTCCACCGGTGGCGCAGCGGTGCGGCGAGGGCGGACGGGCGTTCCCGTGCCGGGATTCGCAGCCCGCTGGCAATAAGGATGCGGACCAGCTGCCCGCCGCTGACCGGCTCCGCACCGCGGGATACGAGATCGTCATAACGTTCGCGGGGCACGTCGTAATGGTCACCGTCGAAGGCCCTGACGGTCACATCGGCAGCCCGGGTGAAGGCGTGCAGCTCAGCCAGGCTGACATCGGACACCAGGTGGGAAAAGAGGGTGTTGTGCGCCGGCCACATCGGCGGATCGATGTAGATCATGGATGCCGGGCTTCCGGCCGCAACAACAGCATCTTTCATGTCTATCGCACCCGGGGCCGGAATTTCCATGCAGCCGCCGCGTCCGTTGCGCACCCCCGGGGTCAGATCCTGAAAAACGCTTGTCCCGGCGGTCCCTCGGTGCTGAAATAACCGCATGGATGCCGTACCCCACGCGATGCCCACCGCTGTGCCCTCCACCGTGCCCACCGGCCCCAGCGTCCCGGCCGTCGTCGCTATCGGAACCCGCAAGGGACTGTGGCTGGCGACGAGCTCCGACCGCCGGAACTGGGAGGTGCGCGGACCGGAATTCGCCATGACAGAGGTCCCATCCCTGGCATTCGACACCCGCAGCGGGACGCCGCGCCTGCTGGCCGGGGTGCGCTCCGAGTGGTGGGGGACGAACGTCGCCATCTCTGATGATCTGGGCAAAACCTGGCAGGAACCCGAGCAGGCGGCCATTGCCTTCCCGGAGGACACCGGCGCCTCACTGGAACGCATCTGGCAGCTGGCACCGGACAGCGCGGACCGGCCCGGCGTCATCTGGGCCGGCTGTGAGCCGATTTCCGTGTTCCGGTCCGACGACGGGGGCAAGCACTTCGAGCTGGTGCGTGGGCTGTGGGACCACCCGCACCGCACCCAGTGGGGTGCCGGCTACGGCGGGCCGGCCGCCCATACCGTCCTGCCAAGCCCGAGCGACGAGTCCGTGCACGTGGCGATCAGCAGCGGCGGCGTGTACCGGTCCGACGACCGCGGGGACACCTGGGACGCCTTCAACTCCGGCATCATTGCGGACTTCATGCCGGAGAAGTATCCGGAATTCGGGCAGTGCGTACACAAGGTGGCCCGCGACGCCGGGAACCCGCAGCGGTTGTACGCCCAGAACCATGGCGGGGTGTACCGCAGCGACGACGCCGGCGGCGAGTGGATTTCCATCGCGGACGGCCTGCCTGCGGACTTCGGCTTCGTGATGCTCGCCCATCCCACCCGCCCGGACACCATCTGGACCATTCCGATGGGCTCGGCGGGAGAACGCAATCCACCGCAGGGCCGCCCTGCCGTGTACCGCAGCATCGACGCCGGCGGCAGCTGGGAACGGTTCGACGCCGGCCTGCCGGAGTATGACTTCAACGCGGTGCTCCGCGACGCCGCCGATGTGGACGACGCCGATCCCGCCGGCATCTATTTCGGCACCCGTGGCGGCGAGGTCTACGCCAGCTCCGACGAGGGTGAAACCTTTTCCCTGGTGGCGGCCAACCTTCCGGATGTGCTCTGTGTCCGCGCCGTCGCGCTTTGACGCACCCGGCCGTACGGCCGCCGTCGGGCTGGTGCTGCCAGCGGCACTGGCCGACGCCGCGGACGGACAGCGGCTGTTGGCCCTTCGTCCCGGAAGCGGACATGGGACGGCGGGGGACGTCATGGTCGCGGATGTCCTGACGCTGCTGCAGGTGGATTTTCCGGGGGTGTACCGCCGCATCTGCGACGAGACCGGCCGAGTGCGCCGCTATGTGAACCTGTACCTGGACGGCGAAGATATCCGGGACCTGGATGGTGCGTCCACGGTGCTGCCGGACCGTGCCGAACTGCTGGTGCTGCAGTCGATCGCCGGCGGGTGAGCCGGCGCCTGGACCACCACGGTTAAAGCGGAACGGGCACTTCCGCAATCGCGGAAGTGCCCGTTCTGTTTAGCTACCCGCCCGGAAGCGGATTGCAGTGCCTGAGATTAGGCAGGCAGCTGCAGGGTCTGACCGGTGAAGATCAGGTCCTGGTGGATAACGGTATCCAGGTTGGCGTTGTACAGGGCCTGCCAGCCGCCCTCGATGCCAAGCTTCTCGGCGATCTCGGAGAGGGTGTCGCCTTCCTGGATCACGTAGGTCTCACCGGACAGTGCCGGAGCCGGGGTCTGAACCGGAGCCACGGCCTCAACCGGGACGCTGGCCGGTGCCGGAGCAACCGGGGCCGGCTCGACGTAGGTCTGGACCGGAGCGGGCTCGGTGTAGGTCTCCACCGGAGCAGCCTCGACAACCGGGGCCGGCTCAACCGGAGCAGGCTCGGCAACCGGGGCCTGCTCAACTACCGGGGCCGGCGCTGCGGCCGGAGCAGGCTGGGCAGCCTGCGGGTTCGCAGTAGCGCCGGTCATGCCCAGCTTGGCGGTGCAGGCAGGCCAGGCGCCGGGGCCCTGTTCGGCCAGGACCCGCTCGGCTACGGCAATCTGCTGCTCCCGGGTCGCATCGGCAGCATTGGCGGCGTACTCGGTGCCGCCGAAGCCGGCCCAGGTGCTCGGCGTGAACTGCAGCCCGCCGGAGAAGCCGTTACCGTTGTTGATCCCCCAGTTTCCGCTGCTTTCGCACTGTGCAAGGGCGTCCCAGTCCATGGAGGCTGCGTTGGCCGGAGCGGCCATGCCGACAAGGCCGGCAGCGCCAGCACCAGTGATGGCGGCGGTGGCCAGGCCGCGGCGTACGATACGACGGATCTTCTGGTTCTTCATAAGTCTTTTGCTCCCACGGGTTCCACCTGCGCTCGTCCCGTCCCCGGGCTTCCTCACGCCGTCGCCTTCCCCATTGTGATAGAGGTCTTCGTCGATGCCGCGCAGCGGCGACGCACAGTGGACGCGCGGCATCAGGCTTACTGGTTTGAGGCCGCACCAGGATTGGTTGCGGCCGCCGCCGACTTCGATCCAGTCAGGCGGTCCAGCCCTCGATCAGGGCCTTAACCAACGTAGGGGAGGCTTTTACCGAGATCAAATCGATATCAACGCTGCTCAAATCGTTACGTTCTGCAGATCCGCGCAAATAAGCCGATCCCTTACAATTCAACCCTCATTTTGTAGACTTCGTCACAAGGCGTTTTGGGGTGCTTTGGCGGCTTTTTATGTGGCGGGCATCATTTTCTGGACGTGGGGAAAGCCACAAAAGAAGCGGCGGACGCCCCGTAAGGGACGTCCGCCGCCGATGGCTTCTGGAGGAGGCTATTTCAACGCGTTGGATGCCTTCCGCTTGTTGAAGACGTCAAAGCCGACGGCCAGCAGCAGGACCAATCCCTTGATGAACTGCTGATAGTCGATTCCCACACCCAACAGCGACATTCCGTTGTTCAGGACGCCCATGATCAAGCCGCCGGTGATCGCCCCCACAATGGTGCCGACACCACCAGTAACGGCTGCGCCGCCAATGAATGCGGCGGCTATGGCATCGAGTTCGAACAGGTTTCCTGCCCCGGGGCCGGCCGAGTTCAGGCGGCCGGTGAAGATCAGCCCGGCCAGGGCAGCCAGCACGCCCATGTTGACGAAAAGTAGGAAGTCCACCCGTTTGGTGTTCACGCCGGACAGGTGCGCCGCCTGGAGGTTGCCGCCCCTGGCGTAGACATGGCGGCCAAAAACGGAACGGTTCATCACGGCGCTGTAGGCAATCACCAGGATGCCCAGCACCACCAGGACTATCGGCGTGCCGCCCCGTGAACTGGCCAGCAGATAGGTGAGTCCGAGCAAAATGGCGGCGCTGAAGGCCAACCGGGTGAAGAACCAGGCCCGGGGCTCGTCATCGAGGTTCAGCTTGGTCCGGGCAGCCCGGCCGCGCAGCTGGCTGATCACCAGCAGTGCGGTGGCCAGCACGCCCAGCCCGACGGTGGTCCAGTCCAGGAGGTTGGTTTCCGGCGGAAACAGGCCGGGGAACAGGGATCCGCCGCCAAGCTGGCGGTATTCCTCCGGGAATCCGGTGATCCGCTGGTTACCCAGGATGATCTGCGTCAATCCTCGGAAAACGAGCATGCCGGCCAGCGTGACGATGAAGGCCGGGATGCCGACGTAGGCAACCCAGAATCCCTGCCAGGCACCCACCAGGGCACCCACCGCCAGGGAGGCCACCAGGGCCGCCCACCAGGGCATGCCCCAGTCGCGGATCATGATCCCGGACATGGCGCCGACAAAAGCCGCCACGGATCCGACCGACAGGTCGATGTGCCCGGCAACGATGATCATGACCATGCCGATGGCCAGCAGCAGGATGTAGCTGTTCTGCACGATGATATTGGACACGTTGTCCGGCTGGAGCAGCGCGCCGCCGGTCAGCACCTGGAACAGGGTCACGATGACCAGCAGTGCCAGGAAAATGCCGATCTGGCGCAGCCTGCCGGCCAGGAACCGTCCGGCGTCCCCCAACGGGGATGTCTTGGGGCTCCTGGTGCCGAGAGCCGGATCCTCGCCGGCGAGAGTGGAAACCATTGTTATTCCTTTTCCTGGGTCATGTACTGCATAAGTCGTTCAGGGGTGGCTTCGGCGATGGGGACCTCCGCTGTGATCCGGCCCTGTGCCAGGGTGTAGATCCGGTCACAGATCCCCAGCAGTTCCGGGAGTTCCGAGGAGATGACCACCACGGCTTTGCCCTCTGCGGCCAGCCGGTTGATGATCGTGTAGATCTCGTATTTGGCTCCCACATCGATGCCGCGGGTGGGTTCGTCGAGGATCAGGACATCCGGGTCGGCGAACATCCATTTGGACAGCACCACCTTCTGCTGGTTTCCGCCGGACAGCTTGCCGGCCACCGCTGCCACTGAGGGTGCCTTGATGTTCATGCTGCGCTTGTAGTCCTGCGCCACGACGGTTTCGCGGCCGCCGTCGACCCATCCCCTGGTGGCCAGCTTGGTCAGGGCGGATGCCGAGATGTTCCGTTTGATGTCCTCGATGAGGTTCAGCCCGTACCGTTTGCGGTCCTCCGTGGCGTAGGCGATGCCATGCCGGATGGCTTCCGGCACCGTGCGGGCGGTGATTTCCGTGCCGTTCTTGTACAGCTTCCCGCTGATGTTGGATCCGTAGCTCCGGCCGAAAATGCTCATGGCCAGTTCGGTGCGCCCGGCGCCCATCAGTCCTGCGATTCCCACGATTTCGCCGGCGCGGACGGAAAGCTGCGCATTGTGGATCACCGTCCGTGCATGCTCGCGGGGGTGGTGGACAGTCCAGTCCTCCACGCGAAGCACCTCCTCGCCGATCTCCGGCGTGCGGTCGGGATAGCGGTTCGTGAGCTCGCGGCCCACCATGCCCTTGATGATCCGCTCCTCAGTGACGGCGTCGCCGTGCAGGCTGAGGGTTTCGATGGTCTGCCCGTCCCGGAGGATGGTGACGGAGTCGGCAATCGCCCGGATCTCGTTGAGCTTGTGGCTGATGATGATGCAGGTGATGCCGTCCTCGCGGAGGCCGCGGACCAGGCCCAGCAGATGCGCGGAGTCTTCATCGTTCAACGCGGCGGTCGGTTCATCCAGGATCAGCAGCTTGACGTCCTTGGACAGCGCCTTGGCGATCTCCACCAGCTGCTGCTTTCCCACGCCGATGTCCCCCGCCGGGGTCACCGGATTGATGTCCAGCCCCACCCGCCGGAGCAGTTCGGCGGCACGGACGTTGGTTTCGTTCCAGTTGATGAATCCCCGGGCCGAGCGCTCATTGCCCAGGAAAATGTTCTCGGCCACCGAGAGGTAGGGCGAGAGTGCCAGTTCCTGATGGATGATCACGATCCCGCTGCGTTCGCTGTCCTTGATGTCCCGGAAGGAAACGGCCTCGCCGTCCAGCAGGATCTCCCCTTCGTAGGTCCCGTGCGGGTAGACGCCCGAGAGGACTTTCATGAGGGTGGACTTGCCGGCCCCGTTCTCGCCGCAGACCGCATGGACCTCCCCGCGGGCAACGGCAAGGGTGACGTCCTGCAACGCCTTGACCCCGGGGAAGGATTTAGTGATCCCCATCATCTGGAGAATGTAGTCGCTCACTCGGACCTCTCTGTGCCTGGACTGGATGCTGGTTTACCCGGGCGGGCGGCGGTGTGCCGCCCGCCCGCCCGGGACCGTTATTCGAGTTCCGAGGCCTCGTAGTAACCGCTCTCGACAAGGACCTCTTCGTAGTTGTCCTTGGTGACGATCTCCGATTCGAGCAGGTAGGAGGGAACAACCTTCACTCCGTTGTCGTAGGTCTCCTCATCGTTGACCTCCGGTTCCTCACCCTTCATCAGCGCGTCGACCATCAGGACGGCACGTTCGCCAAGTTCGCGCACGTCCTTGAAGATCGTGGAGTACTGCTCGTCGGCCATGATGGACTGCACGGACCCGACTTCGGCGTCCTGTCCGGTGATGACGGGCAGGTTCTCCCCGCTGTAACCGCCGGAGCGGAGCGCGGAGATGATGCCGATGGACAGTCCGTCGTAGGGCGACAGCACGCCGTCGATCTGCTGGCCGCCGCCCACCGTCAATAGGTCCTCCATGCGGTCCTGCGCGGTGTCCGGCAGCCAGCGCAGGATGGCGGCCTGCTCAAACCCGGTCTGGCCGCTGGGGACCTTCAGGGTCTGGTTGTCCAGGTAGGGCTGCAGGGTGTCCATCGCGCCTTCCCAGAAGAAGGTGGCGTTGTTGTCATCGGGGCTGCCGGCGAACAGTTCCACGTTGAACGGGCCCTTCTCGCCGGTTTCCTCGCCGTTTTCGTCCAGGATTCCCAGGCCGGTGAGCAGTGAGGTGCCCTGCTGTACGCCAACCTCGTAGTTGTCGAAGGTCGTGTAGTAGTCCACGGTGTCGGACTCGTTGATGAGCCGGTCGTAGGCAATGACGGGAATGTCCTGGGATTCCGCCGTCTCCAGCACGCCGGTCAGCGTCGTGCCGTCGATGGAAGCGATCACGAGTGCCTCGGCCCCGCCGTTGATCATGTTTTCGATCTGCGAAACCTGGGTGGGAATGTCGTCGTTGGCGTACTGCAGGTCCACCTCGTAGCCGAGTTCCTCGAGCTGAGACTTGACGTTCTCGCCGTCGGCGATCCAGCGTTCGGACTGCTGCGTCGGCATGGCGACGCCGATCTTGGCTCCCTCGTTGGAGCCTTCGCCGGATTCACCCCCGCCGCGGTTGCCTGCGCAGGCGCTGAGGCTCAGCGCGAGCGTCAGGGATACTCCCCCGATGAGGGTTTGTTTCAGGGTCAGTGCCATGGTTCTGCCTTTCGTGGTGCCTGGTCTGGTGGAGTGGGTAGTTGGGGTCAAAGCTTGGAGGCCAGCCGGTAATAGGCGGAGTTCCAGCGCACTTCCCGCTGGAACTCCCGCAGTTTGGTGTCGGCGTCGATGAGCAGCAGTTCGACGCCGGTCATCCCGGCGAAGTCCGTGACGACGTCCGCGCCGATCGCCGTGCTGAGGACCGTGTGGTGGGCGGCGCCGGCCGTGAGCCAGGCCGCGGCCGACGTCGGGAGGTCCGGGTCCGGACGCCAGACGGCGCGGGCGACCGGCAGGTTCGGCAGGGGTGCGTCCGGCGGCACCACCTCCACAGTGTTGGCGGTGAGCCGGAACCGGTCGCGCATGTCGGACATGGCGACGACGACGCCGGGGCCCGGGTCCGTGTCGAAGACCAGCCGGACGGGGTCTTCCCGGTCCCCGATACCCAGCGGGTGGATTTCGAGTGCCGGCTTCTGCGTGGTGAGGGTGGGGCAGATTTCCAGCATGTGCGCACCGAGGATTTTCTCCTCGCCGGGAACCAAGTGGTAGGTGTAGTCCTCCATCAGGGAAGCGCCGCCGGGAAGCCCTGCCCCCATGACCTTCGCGGCACGGACCAGCATGGCCGTTTTCCAGTCACCTTCGGCGCCGAAGCCGTAGCCGTGCGACATCAACCGCTGCACCGCGAGGCCGGGAAGCTGCCGAAGCCCGCCTAGATCCTCGAAGTTCGTGGTGAAGGCACCAAAGCCGCCTTCTTCCATGAACTGCAGGAGGCCAAGCTCCTGGCGGGCGCCGTACCGGAGCGATTCATGCCGTTCACCGCCGCGCCGCAGTTCAGGCACGACGTCGTAAAGTTCCTCATATTCGGCGACGAGCTTGTCCACGGCGTCGTCGGCCTGGGCGTCCACCACGGCTACGAGGTCGTTGACCCCCCAGCTGTTGACTGAGACGCCGAACTGCAGTTCCGCCTCGGTCTTGTCCCCTTCGGTAACCGCGACATTGCGCATGTTGTCGCCAAAGCGGGCGATCCGCAGGTCCTGGATGGCCGTCCGTCCCGCGCAGGCCCGCTGCCAGGAGGCGATCTGCCCGATGACCGCCGGTGCCGAGACATGCCCGACGACTGTTTTGCGCGGAACGTCGAGCCGGGTGGCGATGTAGCCGAACTCCCGGTCGCCATGGGCGGCCTGGTTCAGGTTCATGAAGTCGAAATCAATGTCGCTCCACGGCAGAGCAACGTTGATCTGGGTGTGCAGGTGCAGCAGCGGCTTGCGCAGTGCGTCCAGGCCGCTGATCCACATCTTGGCGGGGCTGAAGGTGTGCATCCAGGCGATGACGCCGATGGTGCGGGGTTCGGCGTTGGCTGCGAGCGCGGCGGAGCGGATGGACGCGGCGTCGGTCAGGGTTGGCTTCCAGATGATCCGGACGGGCAGGCCGGCGGATTCCAGCATGCCGACAATGGCCTGGGACTGCTCGGCGACCTGGCGGAGCGTGTCTTCGCCGTAGAGGTTTTGGCTGCCGGTAAGGAACCAGACCTCGTAGGGCTCGAGGGACGTGTCTAGCGGGCTCACGGTTATGCGCTCCTGGAGGTTGTTGGGGCCGGTGTTGAAGCGGCGGGTTGTGGCGGGGCGGCCGGCGAAGCAGGTGCAGGGCCCGCCGGCTGGCCGTACACGTTCTGGTACCGGTGGAAAAGGGAGTCGATGTCGGCGGGGTCCAGGGGCACCGGCTCACCGAGCTGCCGGGAGAGGTGGACCGTGCGCGCGACGTCCTCGAGCATGACCGCGGCCTTGACCGCGTCGCGGGCATCCCGGCCCACGGTGAACGGGCCGTGGTTGCGCATAAGGACGGCACGGGACCGGTGGCCCGCCAGGGTGGACACAATGCCCCGTCCGATGGAGTCGTCCCCGATGACGGCGAAGGGACCCACGGGGATCTCGCCGCCGAATTCGTCGGCCATGGCCGTCAGGACGCAGGGCACGGATTCTCCCCGGGCGGCCCAGGCCGTGGCGTAGGGCGAGTGCGTGTGGACCACTCCCCCGACGTCGGGCATGTGCCGGTAGACGTAGGCGTGCGCGGCGGTGTCGCTGGAAGGTGCCAGCCCGGCACCGGGGGTGCCGGGAACGGGGCTGCCGTCCAGGGTGCACAGGATCATGTTCCCGGCGGTGAGGTCGTCGTAGCCCACTCCGCTGGGCTTGATGACGAAGAACTCGGTGCCCGGGACCCGCCCGGAAATGTTTCCGGCAGTCCAGGCAACCAGGCCATACCGGACCAGTTCGGCGTGCAGGCCGGCGACTTCGGTCCGGATCTGCTGTATCCGTTCCTCGACGGAAGCCGTCACGCTCATGCGGACACCTCGCGGACCTTGCGGGCCGAACGCCGCAGGGCTTTCAGCCGGTGCATGACGTCGTTGCCGCCGCGCCCGAAGTAGTCGTGCAGGGTTACGTATTCCGCGTACAACCGGCTGTAGGTCTGGGCACGTGCGGGATCCGGAAGGTAGGCATTGTGCTCCACCCGGCCCATGGCCGCAGCGGCCGCACGGACGTTGGGGTAGGCGCCGGCCGCGACCGCCGCGTGGATCGCGGAGCCCAGCGCCGGACCCTGGTCGCTGCCGATCACGGAGATCGGCATGTCCAGGACATCGGCATAGACCTGCATCAGGAACCGGTTCTTGACCAGCCCGCCGGCCGCGATGAACTCCGTGACCGGGACGCCGGAGGCGGCAAAGGTTTCAATGATGGTGCGGGTGCCGAAGGCGGTGGCTTCGAACAGCGCCCGGTAGACCTCATGCGGGCGGGTGGCGAGGGTAAGCCCTACCAGCAGCCCGGAAAGTTCGTGGTCCACGAGCACCGACCGGTTGCCCGACTGCCAGTCCAGGGCCAGGAGCCCATGGGCGCCCACCTCTTCCCGGCCCGCCTGCTCCGTCAGCAGTTCATGGACGCTGAGTCCGCGTGCGGCGGCTTCTTCCGTCACCTCCGGCGGAACGAAGTGTTTGGTGAACCAGCCGAAGATGTCACCCACACCCGACTGGCCGGCTTCGTACCCATAGAGGCCGTCCACAATTCCGCCGTCGACCACGCCGCACATCCCCGGGACCTCCCGCAGGACGTCCGCGCTCATGACGTGGCAGGTGGAGGTCCCCATGATCGCCACCATCTGTCCCGGAGACGCTGCTCCGGCGGCCGGGGCGCAGACATGGGCGTCCACGTTGCCCACGGCAACTGGGATGCCTTCCGGCAGCCCGGTCCAGGCTGCGGCCTCGGCGCTCAGGGTTCCCGCCGCCGAGCCGAGGCTTCCGATCGGGTGTTCCAGCTTTTCCTCGACAAAGCCGGCAAAACCGGGGTTCAGTGCGGCCAGGAAACCGCGGTCGGGGTAGACCCCGTCCTGCAGGATTCCCTTATAGCCGGCCGAACAGGCGTTGCGTACGTAGCTGCCGGTGAGCTGCCAGACAATCCAGTCGGCGGCCTCCACCCAATGCTCCATCAGGCCGTACAGCTCGGGATCGTCTTCGAGCAGCTCCAGGCCCTTGGCGAATTCCCATTCACTCGAAATCAATCCGCCGTACCGCGGCAGCCAGGCTTCCCCGCGGTCTTCCGCCAGGCGGTTGATCCGGTCCGCCTGCGCCTGGGCGGCATGGTGGCGCCAAAGCTTTACATACGCATGCGGCCGGTCTTCGAGCCCGGGCAGTTCGTTCAGCGGTGTTCCGTCCGCTGTGGTGGGGACCATGGTGCAGGCCGTGAAATCTGTTCCCACTCCGATGATGGACTCCGGTGCGGCGCCGGCGGCCCGGACCGCGGCGGGCACGGCCTGCTGCAGGACCTCCCTGTAGTCGGCCGGAACCTGCAGGGCCCACTCGGGCGGCAGCGGTTCCCCGGTGGCTGCCAGGACCGTATCCATGACCCCGTGCCGGTAGGCATGGACCGCGGAACCCATTTCGGCGCCGTCGTGCACCCGCACAACGACTGCACGGCCGGAAAGAGTGCCGTAATCGATGCCCACCACGTAGGTGGGCGCACTGCCGGGCTGGCTCACGGTGACCTCATTGTCATCTGGTTGTCATCTGGACCGCCACCGCCATCCGGGCGTATGTGAACGGTCACATTGATATTTCCAGTCAGGCTACCAACCAAATGTGGCGCAGGCCACACCTAGAGGTCACGTTTTGGTTACGGGTGCGCCGGTCAGATCCGGTCGTGCTCCGCAGCGGGAGCCGCCGTGGACCCGCGGCGGATGAAACGCGGGGCCACGTCCCCGAGGGTGACCGGGCCTTCCCCACGCAGCTCGGCCAGCAGCACGGCAATGCAGCGGCGGCCCAGCTCCGGGAAATCCTGGCGGATGGTGGTCAGGGGCGGCAGAAAATGCGCGGCTTCAGGGACATCGTCGAATCCCACCACGCTGAGGTCCTCGGGAACCCCCAGTCCGGCGTCCGCATAGGCATGCACGATGCCGAGGGCAATGTGGTCGTTACCGCAGACGACGGCGCTGAACGTGCGCTGCTGCCTCAGCTCGAGCCCCACCCGGTAGCCGGAATCCGCCGTCCACTCCCCCGCGGAGAGGATTGCCGGCTCCAGTCCCCATTCCGCCATCTCCTCCAGGTAGCCCTGCCGCCGGGCCTCGGTTTCCACCCATTCCCCCGGCCCGGGCACGTGCACCACCCGCCGGTGGCCTAGTTCCAGGAGGTGGCGTGTCGCCAGCCGTGCGCCGGCCAGCTGATCCACGGACATGCGGTGGTCCTCGCCGTGCAGGGAATGCACGGTGACAAACGGGATGCGGATGGACAGCTTCTCGATGACCTCCAGCGTGCGGGCCTGGGGAGCCAGCACCACAAGGCCCTCCACGGCATGGCTCATCAGCCGGTCCAGCGCCGCTTCGATGGACCGGTGGTCCGCTTTGTCGATGTAGGCGGGGTCCACTACGTAACCCGCCGCGTTGGCAGCCGTCTGCACTGCCTGCAGGCTCGCCGTCGGACCGTACTCCACTCCCGAGGCAACCAGGGCGCCGATAATCCGGGATTCCTTGGTGACCAAAGCCCTGGCCGCACGGTTGGGGCGGAACTGCAGCTCCTCCATGGCGTCAAGCACCCGCTGGCGGGTGCTCTCGCGCAGATTGGAGTGCCCATTGATCACGCGTGACACGGTCTGGTGGGAAACCCCTGCCGCGGCCGCAACGTCGCGGATATTGGGGGCACGCCGATGGCTTACGGAGCCGGTACTTCCCTCAGAAACCATAATCAGAACCGTACTCCACGGCAGGGTTCCCGACATCCGCCGCAGCCGGGTGAGGTCCGCGGTCTCCGCTTCTGGACAGTGGATGCGGCACAGGTCTAACGTTGGTCCTCGTGCTCACATTCTTCAATGCGCTCAGGCGCATTCTGGTCGGGCGTCCTTACGGCAACGAACGGCTCTCGCACACCCTTCTCCCCAAGCGGATTGCGCTCCCTGTTTTTGCCTCGGACGCCCTGTCGTCGGCTGCCTACGCACCCGACGAAATCCTGCTTACCCTGGCACTGGCCGGCGTCGCTGCGGTGACCCTCTCCCCCTGGGTGGGTCTGGCCGTCATTGTTGTGCTGCTCACGGTGGTGGCATCCTACCGGCAGAATGTACGTGCCTATCCCTCCGGCGGCGGCGACTACGAAATTGCCAGCACCAACCTGGGCAAGCCCGCCGGCCTGACCGTTGCCTCCGCACTGCTGGTGGATTATGTGCTCACTGTGGCGGTGTCGATGTCCTCGGCGGCGTCCTACCTGGTGACGGCCATCCCGGCACTGCACGGCACCCAGGCCACCATCGCCGTCATCGGGGTGGCCGTCCTGGTCCTGGTGAACCTGCGCGGCATCCGGGAAGCCGGTGCCTTGTTTGCCGTACCCACCTACATCTTCATGGCTTCCGTACTGGGCATGTGCCTCACCGGCTTCGTCCAGTTCCTCAGCGGAGACCTCCAGCGGGCCCCTTCTGCCTCCTTCGAACTGGTGCGGGAATCCGCTTACGACGAAGGGCTCGTCGGCCTGGCCGGCGCCCTGCTGCTGCTGCGCGCCTTCTCCTCAGGCGCAGCCGCACTCACCGGCGTCGAGGCGATCAGCAACGGCGTACCGACTTTCCGCAAACCCAAGAGCGCCAATGCCGCCACCACCCTGCTGCTCCTGGGCGTGATTTCCGCTGCCATGATCAGCGGAATCATCGCCATGGCCAACCTCACCAAGGTCCATGTGGCACAGGACCCGGCCACGCAGCTCACGGCCAACGGTTCCCCGGTCGGTGAGCAGTACGTGCAGCATCCGGTCATCAGCCAGCTGGCTGAAACCATCTTCGGCGGCGGCAGCATCGCGTTCTACCTGGTGGTCGCTTCCACGGGGCTCATCCTGGTGTTCGCCTCCAACACCGCTTTCAACGGTTTCCCGGTGCTTGCCTCGATCCTGGCCAAGGACGGGTTCCTGCCCCGGCAGATGCGCACGCGCGGGGACCGGCTGGCCTTCAGCAACGGCATCATCGCCCTCGGCCTGGGCGCGCTGGTGCTCATCGTGGCCTTCGATGCGGACGTCACCCAGCTGATCCAGCTCTACATTGTGGGAGTGTTCGTCTCCTTCACCGCCAGCCAGCTGGGTATGCTCCGGCACTGGACCGGCAAGCTGCGCACCGAGCGGGACAAGGATGCACGGCACCGGATGCAGCGCTCAAGGGCCATTAATGCCATCGGTTTCGGTATGACCGCGTTGGTGCTGCTCATCGTGATTGTCACCAAGTTCACCCACGGCGCGTGGATCGCCCTGCTGGCCATGGCCGTGCTGTACGTGATTATGTACAGCATCCGGGCCCACTACGACACGGTCGCCCGTGAACTGGCGCTCGACGACGGCGAGCACGGGCTCGCGCTGCCGTCCCGCGTCAATGCCGTGATCCTGATTTCGCAGGTCCACAAGCCCGCACTGCGGGCTATTGCCTATGCACGCGCGTCCCGCCCCTCAAGCCTGAACGCCATCATCGTGGACCTGGATCCGGAAGACACCCAGCGCACCCTGGATGATTGGGAGCGGCTGCAGATTCCGGTGCCCCTCACGGTGCTTTCCTCGCCCTACCGCGAGACCATTTCCCCCGTGCTGTCCTACCTCCGCGATGCCCGCCGCAATGCGCCGCGGGAACTGTTCGTGGTCTACATCCCCGAGTACGTGGTGGGCCGCTGGTGGGAACAGCTGGTGCATAACCAGACCGCCCTGCGCATCAAGGCCCGGCTGCACTTTGAGCCGTCCATCATGGTCGCCAGCGTGCCCTGGCAGCTTGCCTCCAGCCACGACGCCCACGGCCAGCCAGCCGGCGGACCCGGGGCGAACAACCGGGGCTAGGCACGCCGCGCTGCCCCGGGGCTACGGCGCTGCTCCTGCGCTACTGAACTGCCACGATGCTGCTACTGCAGGGCGTCTTTGCGCCCGGCCAGCACGGACCGGTAGGCGTACTCGGTGAGCCGGCCGTCCTGGACTGCCTGCTCGACTGCCGCGAAGGAACGCGGACCGTCGTCACCGCTGTACGGGAAGTGGATGAGCTCGGCGATGAGCTCCCATTCCTCGGTGATGGAATCGATGAGATCACCGGGAGTCTCCTCGGCTGAGGGTCCCCCGCCCAGGACCGTCCAGTCACCCTCCGGCACCCGGTAGGCCTGCAGCCGGTCCAGGTCCGCTTCGAGCTCCGCCAGGGAGGCGTATTCCGTCTGTGCGACCGGCGGCACGGAGCCGTCCGGCGTCGCCAGCTGGCTGACGAAGGTGTCCTCGGAGGACGGGTAAATGGACGTGGGTACCGGTTCGCCTTCCTCCAGGTAGGCGGGAAGCTGGGAGGGCATCCAGTACCAGGCGTCGCCCTGGTCCGGTCCGCCCGGCTGGTCCCGCTCGCTGATCCAGCCGCGGGCCGTGAGCAGTGCCTCTGCGTCGTCGCTGAAATAGGCGGTTTCGCCGCGCAGCAGCGCATTGACCTCATGCTCGGCGCGGCGGGCCTGCTTCTTCTTGGAGACGGCCTTCTTACGGGGCTTTGACTTGGGCACGGCGGGATCTCCTGCGGCTGTGGGGGAAACGGGTGGAGGCGGTGGGGGTGCGGGGGCGGGCTAGAAGCCGCTGCCGCCCTCAACTGCCATGTTCGAGAAGCGTGAGTAGTGGCCCTGGAACCCGACCACTATGGTTTTGGTCGGACCGTTACGGTGCTTGGCCACAATGACGTCGGCCTCACCGGCACGCGGTGATTCCTTGTCGTAGATGTCCTCACGGTGCAGCAGGATCACCATGTCCGCATCCTGCTCGATGGATCCGGATTCACGAAGGTCGGAGACCATCGGCTTCTTGTCGGTGCGCTGTTCGGAACCACGGTTCAGCTGTGACAGGGCGATAACCGGCACTTCGAGTTCCTTGGCGAGCAGCTTCAGGGCACGGGAGAACTCGGATACTTCCTGCTGGCGGGACTCCACCTTTTTGCCGGACGACATCAGCTGCAGGTAGTCAAGGACCACCAGCTTGAGGTCGTGGCGCTGCTTCAGGCGCCGGCACTTGGCGCGGATTTCCATCAGGGACATGTTCGGGCTGTCGTCGATGAACAGCGGCGCGTCATTCATCCGGCCCATCGTGGTGGCGATCTTGCCCCACTGCTCATCCTTGATGGTGCCCTTGCGCAGGTCCTGGAGGCCGATGGTCGCCTCCGCGGAAAGCAGGCGCATGGCGATTTCGTTGCGGCCCATTTCCAAGGAGAAGAAAACGGTGGTCATGTTGTTCTTGATGGCTGCGGAACGGGCAAAGTCCAACGCGAAGGTGGACTTACCGACGGCGGGACGCGCGGCGATGACAATCATCTGGCCTGGATGCAGGCCCTGGGTCAGCTCGTCCAGCTCGTAGAAGCCGGTGGGCACGCCCGTCATACCCTCACCCCGGTGCCCGGCAGACTCGATCTCGTCCACCGTTCCCTCGATGATGTCCTTCAGCGGAACGTAGTCCTCCGCGGTGCGGCGCTCTGCGACGGCGTAGATCTCCGCCTGGGCGGCGTTGACGATGTCGTCCACTTCCATGCCCTCGTTGGAATAACCCAACTGGACAATCTTGGTGCCTGCACCCACGAGGCGGCGCAGCACGGCCCGCTCGCGCACGATCTCGGCGTAAAAACCGGCGTTGGCGGCAGTCGGAACGGACTGGATCAGGGTGTGCAGGTAAGCGGGGCCGCCGATGCGGCCGATTTCGCCGCGCTTGGTCAGTTCATCGGAGACGGTGACGGCGTCGGCGGGCTCGCCGCGGCCATAGAGATCGATGATGGCCTCGTAGATGGCCTCATGTGCCGGACGGTAGAAGTCCAGGCCGCGCAGGACCTCGACGCAGTCCGCGATGGCGTCTTTGGAAAGCATCATGCCGCCGAGTACCGACTGTTCGGCCACAAGGTCCTGGGGCGGTGTCCTCGCGAAGTCCGGACTTGATGTTGATGCCGGGGAGTCCGTATGCGTGAGCGACACTGTGACCCTTTCCATGGAGGCGAAGACGTTCGATCCCTGCCCTGCCGGAGGGATGGCTTATCTCTATCAGCCCGCACTGACTTCCGGCCGGAAGGACGGCGGCGGTGCTGGCGGATCGGCCCGGCGGACATGCGTCTGAAGAAGGGATTCACCGCAACCGTATGCCCCCGGCGCCCTGCCGACAAACGAGTTATCCACAGGTCCTGTGGATAGTCTGTGCATAACGCGGCGTGTCTTGTGCACAGGTTGGGTATAAGCATGTGGATAAATATTCATTTTTTCGAGAAACATGGCTCTGACTAGGGCAAACGCTTGTCCACACCTGTGCAAACAGACTATTTTTCCGCCGCGCCGGGCGGCGGACCTGAGGTTGACAGCAGTGAAAAAGAGGCCTAGGTGTGCCGAAATCCACACGCATCGGTTCAGATATCCACAACAGTGCAGGACTGGTCGCGGATTTCCTTCCCCAGCCTGCCGCGACAGCAGCCCTGCACGCCCCGTCAACTGCCCCGGAACGCAAAAACACCCCCCGGCCCGAAGGCTGGAGGGTGTTCTGCGTTCGTCTGCGTTAGACGCTAGCCGGCAACGACGTCGAGGTCGATGACTGCTGCAACATCGTTGTGCAGGCGGACGTTGGCCTGGAAGGAACCAACCGACTTGATGTGAGTCGGCAGTTCAACCTTGCGCTTGTCGATGGTGCCGAGACCGGCAGCTTCGACAGCGGCAGCAACGTCGCCGGGCTTGACGGTACCGAAGAGGCGTCCGGACTCGCCGGCCTTGACGGTCAGCTTGACCGGCTTGGCGGAGAGAGCAGCAGCCTGCTTCTGAGCATCTTCCAGGGAAGCGTGCTCGCGGGCAGCGCGGGCAGCCTTGATGGACTCAACCTGCTTCTCGCCACCCTTGGTCCAGGTCAGAGCGAAGCCGCGGGGCAGAAGGTAGTTACGTGCGTAACCGTCCTTAACCTCGATGACGTCGCCGGCAGCGCCGAGACCGGTTACTTCGTGGGTCAGAATGAGCTTTGCCATGAATTAGGTTCCTTTCCTTTAGCCGCGGCCAGCGCCGGAGTAAGGCAGGAGAGCAACTTCGCGGGCATTCTTGATTGCCTGCGCGATCTTGCGCTGTTCCTGCACGGACACGCCAGTTACGCGACGAGCGCGGATCTTTCCGCGGTCGGAAATGAACTTGCGCAGCAATGCTACGTCCTTGTAGTCGATGACAGTGATGTCAGCGGCCTTCAAGGGATTGGACTTTGGTTTGGGCTTGCGAAGTTCAGCCTTAGCCATCGTGGAGCTCCTTATGTCTAGTGGAGCCCGTGGATACATTTTCCACGGGATGGGCTCGACGGCGGTTGCCGTCTGAGGATGGCACCCGAGGGCGCCGGGTGAAGGGCCGCTTCTCCCTCAAAGGGGGTCGCCGCTCTTCGGATGAAGAGGTTTAGAAGGGCGGATCGTTCGAATCCGGACCGCTGCCCCATCCACCGGAGTTGCCGCCCGCAGGGGCGCCCCAGGGATCGTCAGCCGGTGCGGACTGCGTCTGCTGCTGGCCGCCACCCCAACCGGGGTTGGAGTTGCCGCCGAAGCCGCCGCCGCCACCGCTGCCGCCGTTGTTGCCGCCGAAGCCGCCGCCGCCACCGCCGGAGCGCTGGGTGCGGGTGACCTTGGCAGAGGCATAACGCAGCGAGGGGCCGATTTCGTCGACCTCCAGCTCCATTACGGTGCGCTTTTCGCCCTCTTTGGTTTCGTACGAACGCGACTTCAGGCGGCCCTGGCAAACAACACGCGTCCCCTTGGTCAGGGATTCGGCCACGTTTTCAGCGGCTTCGCGCCAGACAGATGCCCGGAGGAACAGCGTTTCGCCGTCTTTCCAGTCATTTGACGTGCGGTCGAAGGTCCGCGGAGTCGAGGCAATGGTGAAGTTAGCCACTGCCGAACCGGACGGAGTGAACCGGAGTTCCGGATCATTCGTTAGGTTGCCGACGACGGTAATAGTTGTCTCGCCTGCCATGTTGCCTCCTGATATCGGTTTGGTTTGCAGAAATTACTCTGCGGAAACCTTTGCAGCTTCAGCCTTAGCGGCCTTCTTGGCATCCTTCTTGGAGATCTTCTGCTCTTCCGGGCGGATGATCTTGGTGCGCATGATGGTCTCGTTCAGGCTCAGCTGGCGATCAAGCTCGGCTGCTGCTGCAGGCGTACCGGTGAAGTTAACCACCGCGTAGATGCCTTCAGTCTTTTTCTGGATTTCGTAGGCCAGTCGACGACGGCCCCAGATGTCTACCTTGTCGATGGTTCCACCATCGTTGCGGACAACATTGAGGAACTTGTCGAGCGAAGGCTCGACGGTACGCTCTTCGACCTCGGGGTCGATGATTACCATCAGTTCATAAGCACGCATTTGTGAACCCACCTCCTTTGGGCTATACGGTCACGGCATTTCCGTAACAGGAGGTTCTTTTGCGTTGTCTCCTCCTCGGCGTGCGGCTGATCCGCAGCGGGAGGAATCTGCCGACCTAAGCCGACAGCACAGACTTTCTTATCCTATCCGATTTCCCGGACCGGGATTGACACGCCGGGATCCGCAGGAACCGGCCCCCGGTCAGGCCCCTCCGCCCGCGAAGAACAGCTCGGCCACGGCGGCCAGGCGCTGGGGATCCTGCACACCCGCCATTTCCCGGGCCGAGTGCATGGACAGCACGGGTATCCCGACATCCACTGTCCGGATGCCCAGCCGGGTGGCCGTCAGGGGGCCGATGGTGGAGCCGCAGGGAACCGAATTGTGGGAGACGAACTCCTGGTACGGCACCCCGGCAGCGGCGCAGAGACGCGCCCACCGGGCCATGCCGGGCGCATCGGTGGTGTACCGCTGGTTGGCATTGATCTTCAGCAGCGGGCCGCCGTTGAGCACCGGGTGGTTGGCGGGGTCGTGGCGTTCCGCGTAGTTGGGGTGGACGGCATGGCCGACGTCGGCGGAAATACAGAAGGAGGCGGCCAGTGCCCGGGCACGGTCCGCCGTCGTCGCACCGAGGCCGTCGCCGATCCGCAGCAGGACATCCTCAAGGAACGGTCCGGCCGCTCCGGACCGGCTGCCGCTGCCCACCTCTTCGTGGTCGAACGCGGCGAGGACGGCAACCGGTGCCGCCGGCGCAACGTCGGCCGCGATGAGCGCGACGACGCCGGCGTGGACGGAGGAGAGATTATCCAGCCGGCCGGAGGCAAAGAACTCACCCTCGGCGCCGAAGACCTGGGGTGCCTGGGTGTCGGCGGCAACGATGTCGTACCCGCCGATTTCCTCCGGTGCCAGGCCCGCCTTCGCGGCCAGCAGTTCCATCAGGTCCGAAGTGGAGGGATCGCCCAGTCCCCAGACCGGGTTCATATGCTGCTGCTTGTCCAGCTTCAGGCCCTCATTCACGGCCCGGTCGAGGTGGATGGCCAGCTGCGGGAACCGCATCAGGGGACCGGTTTCCACGAGGTGTTCTTCGCCGTCCAGGGTGACCATCCGCCCGGCCAGCTGCAGCTCCCGGTCCAGCCACGAGTTCAGCAGCGGTCCGCCGTACACCTCCACTCCGGCCTGGAGCCAGCCGAGCCGGCCGGTGGTGGGACGGGGCTTGAGTTTGAAGGACGGCGAATCGGTGTGGGTGCCGAGGATCGAGAAACCAGTGGCCGGGCCTGCGGCCTCCGGGGTGACCCAGGCGATGAACGCCCCGTCGCGGACCACGAAGAACTTTCCGGGCGACCGGGGGAAGTCACCGGTTTCGAGTACTTCGGTGAATCCTGCCTCCGTGAGGCGGCGCGCCCCTTCGCGCGCCGCATGGAAGCTGGAGGGTGAGGCGCCGACAAACGCGCCGAGATCTTTTACGTGGGCCAATGCGTTCGACATGCTCCGATTCAACCAGAGCCCGCCCTCCCGGCGTAACCGCGTCCGTTTGCGGGCGTAAGAAACCCCCGGCAGGTCAACTGCCGGGGGTTGTGGAGGAGGTGTTGCTCAGTCCGGTGGGGGCGGCGGCGGCCGTTCTTCCGCCACCACCCGCACCGAAGTGTTTAGTCCCTAGACGTCGCGGCGCTTGGTGACGATGAGGGAGATGATCAGCAGTACCGCGGCCCAGGCCGCGAGGACCAGGCCGCCCTGAAGCTGGGTCAGGGCGCCTTCGGCAGCGGGGCCGGCCAGGACCAGCTGGGTCCCGGCGTTGCTCGGCAGGAACCGGGCGGCGTCGGGAATCCAGTCAGCAATCCCCTCGACGATGCTGACAACCATCGGCAGGACGAAGATGATCCCGATAGCGGTGACCACTCCCCCGGCGGTGTTGCGCAGCAGCGTTCCGATCGCCATGGAGAACACCGCGATCAGGGCCAGGCAGGTGCCGGTGTTGAGGATGCTGGCGAGCACTCCGTCGTCGTCCAGGGACAGGGTCAGGTCCTCACCGGCCAGGATCGGCTGCACCACCAGGAAGGAGACAAAGGCTGCCCCGGCGCCGACGATGAAGGAGATCACGGCGATGATGAGGTTCTTGGCCAGCAGCGCCGGGATCCGCTTCGGAACGGCGCTGAAGGTGGAACGGATCATTCCGGTCCCCCATTCGGAGGCGATCAGCACCACGGCGAGGGAGGCGATGAGGAGCTGTCCGAAGAAGATGCCGCTGGAGGGCAGTTCGGGCACCAGGTCGCGGTACATCTGCGGGTCGCCGAAGGCCATGGCTTCCTCCGGCGTGGACGCCGAATTGATCATGTCCAGTACGACGACGGTCTGCCAGGCTGCCAGCGCGGCCAGCCCGACCATCACC
The DNA here is from genome assembly GCF_030142045.1 of Arthrobacter sp. zg-Y919. NCBI lineage: Bacteria > Bacillati > Actinomycetota > Actinomycetes > Micrococcales > Micrococcaceae > Arthrobacter > Arthrobacter sp. zg-Y919. The sequence goes on from NZ_CP126242.1 coordinate 3,034,925, forward strand.
ACCACGGTGATGGCCAGGAGGATCACGGTGGAGGGCACCGTGGTGACCTTGATCCATTCGGATTTCAGGATCCGCGGAAAGGTCACTCCGGAGCCGGTGCGGGGCACGGGCGAGGTGGAGGGTTTGGAGGATGTTGCGGTACTCACGGTCTTAGTTCCCCTTCGTGCTTCCCGCAGGAACCAGTTCCTGCGGCAGGTCCTGGGACCTGTATTCGACGTCGTCGCGGGTCAGCTCCATGTAGGCGTCCTCGAGGGACACCTGCTGGGGTGTCAGCTCGTAGACCAGGATCTGCCGGGCGAGGGCGGCTTCGGCAATGGCCCGGGGGTCGACGCCGGTGAATTCCAGCAGCCCGGGTTCCTTTTCGACGCCGGTGACGGCCCCGGAAAGGTTCGACCCGGCCACCGCCTGCAGGAGTTCGTGCGGGTTGTCGGTGCGGACGAGTGTCCGTACCTTGTCCCGGCCGGCGATGATTTCATCGATCGGCGCGTCGGCAATGATCCGGCCGCGGCCGATCACGATCAGGTGGTCCGCCGTCTGGGCCATTTCGCTCATCAGGTGCGAGGAAAGGAACACGGTGCGGCCTTCGGAAGCGAGGCCGCGGGCCAGGTGGCGGACCCAGAGGACACCTTCGGGGTCGAGGCCGTTCACCGGCTCGTCCAGGATCACGGTGTGCGGGTCGCCCAGCAGCGCCACGGCAATGCCCAGCCGCTGGCCCATGCCGAGGGAGAAGCCGCCCACCCGCTTCTTCGCCACGGGAGCCAGCCCGGTCAGTTCAATGACCTCGTTGACCCGCTTGGTGGGAATGCCGTGGGTGGCTGCCATGGCCCGCAGATGGTTGTAGGCACTGCGCTTGGTGTGCACGGCCTTCGCGTCGAGCAACGCACCAACCTCGCGCAGCGGGGCCTTGTGCCGCGAATAGGGCTGGCCGTTAACCAGCACGCGGCCGGAGGTCGGATTATCCAAACCCACGATCATGCGCATGGTGGTGGATTTCCCGGCGCCGTTGGGGCCGAGGAACCCGGTCACCTTGCCCGGTTGGACGGTAAAGGAAACGTCGTCCACGGCGGTTTTATCGCCATAGCGCTTCGAAAGGCCATATGCCTCGATCATGGGTGATCCTCACGGGTTGGGAAGCAAAATCTGGGGGGTCTACCTCCACCATAGGCGGCGCGGGGCGCTGCGGGACCGGTCCAAGGGATGAATCAGGGTCCCCCTCAGGGATGATCAGGGGCTTCCCTGACCGTCCTGCCCGACGCCCTGCGACCGGTATTCGACCTCACCGCGCGTCAGCTCCATGTACGCGTCCTCAAGCGATGTCTGCTGCGGGGTCAGTTCAGTAACCAGGATCCGCTGCGCCAGCGCGGTCTCGGCAATGCCACGTGCGGATACGCCGAGGACTTCGAGCCGCCCCGCTGCCGGCCGGCGGATCTCCACACCGTCTGAGCCAAGGGCCGCGGCGAGGGCGTCGGCGTCGTCGGTGCGCACCAGGATGCGTTCCCGGCTGCTGCCGGCAAGTACCTGGTCCATGGGTGCGTCCGCCAGGATCCTCCCCCGGCCAATCACAATCAGATGGTCAGCGGTAACGGCCATCTCGCTCATCAGGTGCGAGGAGATAAACACCGTTCGCCCCTCTGCGGCGAGACCGCGTGCCAGGTGGCGTACCCACTGCACACCCTCCGGGTCCAGGCCGTTGACCGGTTCGTCAAAGATCAACGTCCTGGGATCCCCCAGCAGGGCCGCAGCGATGCCCAGCCGCTGGCCCATGCCCATGGAGAAACTCCCCACACGCTTTTTCGCCACCGCACCCAGGCCGGTCAATTCGATGACCTGGTTAATGCGCGCGTTGGGGATGCCGTGGGTGGCGGCGAGCGCACGCAGGTGGTTGTAGGCGGTCCGCCGGGGATGGACGGCCTTGGCCTCCAGCAGGGCGCCCACTTCCCGCAGGGGCGCCTTATGGCTGGCGTACGGCGCCCCATTGACCACCACGGTGCCGGCGGAGGGATGGTCCAGGCCCATGATCATGCGCATGGTGGTGGACTTGCCGGCGCCGTTGGGTCCCAGGAACCCGGTGACCTTGCCCGGCTGGACCGTAAAGGTAATGCCGTCGACGGCGGTCTTGCCACCGAACACCTTCGCGAGGTTTCGGGCCTCAATCATGCGGACTCTCCATTTCGAACGGTGTGACGGCACCGCCCCCTCTACCGGGAGCTGATCGACTCGAACTTGCGCACCGCCAGCGGAACAAAGACCACGAGCATCACGGCCGAGCCGATCAGCACCGTGGCAACGGCGTTCTGCATCGGCCAGGTGTCCGGGACGGGCGCGCTGCCGAGGTTGCCGAACAGCTCGCGTACGGCCTGCACGAGTGCCGACACCGGGTTCCAGTCCGCAAAGGTCTGCAGCGGTCCGGGGAGGTTGGAGCTCTGCACAAACGCATTGGAAATGAAGGTGATGGGAAACAGGATCATGAAGGATGCGTTGTTGATGGTCTCAGGCGAACGCACCGTCATCCCCAATAGGGCCATGACCCAGCTGAACGCATAGGAGAAGAGCAGCAGCAGTGCAAGGGCGGCCAGGAACCGTGCGGGGGTGCTGTCCACCCGCCAGCCCACCAGCAGTCCGGTGCCCATCATGATGAGCATGGAAATCCCGTTCAGCGCCAGGTCGGCGTTGGTCCGGCCGATCAGCACCGCGGAGGGGCTCATCGGCAGCGTCCGGAACCGGTCGATGATGCCCTCCTTCAGGTCCTGTGCCATGGCGGAGCCGGAGAAGGTGGATCCGAAAACCACCGTCTGGGCGAAGATTCCCGCCATCAGGAACTGGGTGTAGTCGGTGCCTGCCACCGCAATGGATCCGCCGTAGACCTGGCTGAACAGCAGCACGAACATGATCGGCTGCAGCACGGCGAAAATGATCATGTCCGGTGAGCGCTTGATTTTGATGAGGTTGCGCTTGGTGACCGTCCAGCCGTCACCGGCCCACCGGGCCGGAAGGCTCGGCGAGCTGGTCCGGATACCGGTTGCTGATACTGCCGCGCTCATCGGTGTGCCTCCTCTTTCTCCGTTTCGGCGTCCTCTTCGGCCGGCTTGCCGGTGAGCTGCAGGAAGACGTCGTCCAGGGTCGGGCGGCGGATGCCGGCGTCGTGCAGCTCGATGCTGCCGGCTTCGAGCTCGGACAGGATGCGCTGGAGCGCTGCGGGACCGTCGACGACGGCGACCTCGAGTGTCCTGCCGTCGCCGGAAAGGTGGGGATCCCCGGATCCATGCCTGCCCAGGATGGACAGCGCTTCGTCCGCGTCCTCCTGGCGGTGCAGGGCCACCGCTACCCGGTGCCCGCCGATCTGTGCCTTCAGGTCATCCGAAGTTCCCTCGGCAATAACCTTCCCCTCGTCGATCACTGCCACCTTGTCTGCCAGCTGGTCCGCTTCCTCCAGGTACTGGGTGGTCAGCAGCAGCGTGGTTCCACGGGCCACCAGGTCGGTGATGACACCCCAGAGCGCAATCCGGGACCGCGGGTCCAGTCCGGTCGTGGGTTCGTCCAGGAAGAGGACCCGGGGTTGGTTCACCAGGGCGCCGGCGAGGTCCAGACGGCGGCGCATACCGCCGGAGTAGCCCTTGACCGGCCGGTTGCCGGCGTCGGAGAGCTCGAACATATCGATCAGTTCGACTGCCCGTTCCTTCGCGCGCCGGGCAGGCAGGTGGTACAAATGCCCCACCATGTCCAGGTTCTCAATCCCGGTGAGGTTCTCATCCACCGCGGAGTACTGGCCGGACACGCCAATGACGCGCCGGACTGCCTTGGGATCGCCGAGCACGTTGATGCCGTCGATGACGGCGGTGCCCGAATCGGGCCGGATCAGGGTGGTGAGGACCTTGACGGCGGTGGTTTTCCCGGCACCGTTCGGGCCCAGCAAAGCGGTCACTGTTCCTTCAGGGACAGCGATGTCCAGTCCGTCCAGGGCATGCACGGGACCGGATTTCGAGGAGTAGACCTTGGTCAGACCCTCGGCAGAGATCAACGGCGTGGAAGTTGACGACTGTGGTGAAAAGGACATGCGTCGAGGGTAGGACCGGGAACGGGAGGTGCGCCCCTCTCATGCGGACACCATTGGTCCGCAGTATTAAGCCGATTCGGGTACGGCTTTCCGTTCGGCGGCGGCCGGCGCAAAGACAATCGAAACCAGCATGGCGGCTCCCACCACCAGCAGCGCATTGCGGATCCCCCAGCTCTCGCCCAGGAAGCCGAGCACCGGCGGGCCTACGAAGAAGGCCATGTAGCCAATGGTGGAAACCACGGAGACCCGGCCCGCGGCATGCACGGGGTCCTCTCCGGCGGCGGACATTCCCATCGGAAAGCCCAGCGCCGCGCCGATCCCCCACAGCACGGCCCCTCCGGCGGCCAGCACCAGGTTCGGGGCGAACACGAAGAGCAGCAGTCCGGCGAGGGAGGCGCTCATGCATATCCGCAGCGCCGGAACGCGTCCCAGCCGGTCAATCAGGCGGGCACCAAACCAGCGGGTGAGGGTCATGGCGGCAACGAACACCCCGAACATCACGGCTCCGGTTGATTCGCTGGTGCCCAGCCCATCCACCGTCGCCTTGGCCACCCAGTCATTGGCCGCACCTTCGGTGAGGGCGGCGCCCAGGACGACGACGCCGATCATCACCGTGCGCCCCTCCCGCCAGGCACCGAACCGGGACGGCTTTGACGACGCATCGGCGCCAGTGCCGGCAGCTGCGGGGTGCGGCAGCTGGAGGAAGTTCCGCGGCACGATCAGCACCGCCACGCAGACCAGGGTCAGGATGCCCAGCAGGTGCAGGGACAGCGAAACGCCGGCGGCGGACAGCACGGCACCAATCATGGCGCCCACAAACGCCCCGCCACTGAACGCGCCATGGAATTTGGGCATCACCGTCCGGCCCACCCGGCGCTCCACGTCGGCACCCTCCAGGTTCATGGCAACGTCCCAGCCGGCAATCCCCACCCCGAACACCAGCAGGCCCGCGCCGGTCAGGGGAATCGACCCGAGATTCAGGCCCGCGGCGATGGCGAGCGAAGCGGCCGACGTCGTCAGGCCGCCTGCGCGTACGGCACCGGCCGTGCCGATCCGCTGGGCCACCGAACCGGCCAGCGGCAGCGCCACGACGGATCCAATGGCCGAGAACAGCAGGAGCAGGCCGACACCGGCGGCACCAATACCCAGGTCCTGCGCTGCGGCCGGAATCCGGGCCGCCCAGCTGGCGAAGACCAGGCCGTTGAGGCCGAAAATCACGAAGACGGCGATGAGTGCTTTATTCAGGGCTGATTCGCTGGTTTCCTCCACGCCCAATATTGTCCCCTACCGGACCCGCTCCACGCGTTTTTCGTCCCACACCGGGGTTTCGGACTCGTAAACCCTGCCGTCGGAACCGAACACCAGGAAACGGTCGAAGCTGCGGGCAAACCAGCGGTCGTGGGTGACGGCCAGGACCGTGCCTTCGAAAGCGTCGATGGCCTTTTCCAGGGCCTCGGCCGAGTGCAGGTCCAGGTTGTCGGTAGGCTCGTCCAGCAGCAGCAGGGTCGCGCCGGAGAGCTCCAGGAGCAGGATCTGCATGCGTGCCTGCTGGCCGCCGGAAAGCGACTCGAATTTCTGTTCCGAGGACGCGGCCAGGCCGTAGCGGTCCAGCGCTCCGGCGGCGGCTTCGCGGCCCAGCCCGGACCGGTGTTCGTCGCCGCGGTGCAGGATGTCCAGCAGGGTCCGGTCAGCGAGGTCGGGGCGCATCATGGTCTGCGCGAAGAACCCCGGCCGGATCCGTGCCCCCAGTTTCACCGAACCGGCATGCGGCACGGCCGCGATTTCCACTTCCGAGACGGGCTCGTGTTCCTTATCCGGGTCGCTGCCGCCCAGGGCCAGCAGGCGCAGGAAATGGGACTTTCCGGATCCGTTGGAGCCAAGCACCCCCACCCGGTCCCCGAACCAGATCTCGGTGCTGAACGGCTTCATCAGCCCAGTCAGTTCCAGCTTCTGTGCGACGACGGCACGCTTGGCCGTCCGCCCGCCGCGCAGCCGCATCTTGACGTTCTGCTCAATGGGAAGGGCTTCGGGCGGTCCGGCCTCGAGGAATTTGGCCAGCCGGGTCTGCGCCGCGTGGTACCGGTTGGCCATGTCGGAGCGGAACGCGGCCTTGTTCTTGTACATGTTGACGAGTTCCTTGAGCTTGAGATGCTCCTCGTCCCAGCGCCGGCGCAGTTCCTCGAACCGGGCGTTGCGGTCCTCGCGGGCCTTGACGTAGCTGCTGAAGCTTCCGCCGTGGATCCAGGCCGAGGCGCCGTTGATGCCCGGTTCCAGGGTCACGATCCGGGTGGCGGCGTTGTCCAGCAGTTCGCGGTCGTGGCTGACAAACAGCACGGATTTCCTGGACTCGGCCAGCTTTCCCTCGAGCCAGCGTTTGCCGGGGACGTCCAGGTAGTTGTCCGGTTCGTCCAGGAGCAGGAGCTCGTCCGGCCCGGCGAAGAGTGCCTCCAGGACCAGCCGTTTCTGCTCGCCGCCGGAAAGCGTGGCGGCCCTGCGGTACTGCGCCCGGTCGAAGGGCAGTCCGAGCGCGGCCATGGTCACCTCATCCCAGACGGTTTCCTGTTCGTAGCCGCCGACGTCGCCCCATTCGGTGATGGCGGTGGCGTAGCGCATCTGGGTGGGCTCGTCGTCGTGCTCCATCATGGCGAGTTCGGCTGCGTCCACTTCGCGGGCCGCGGCAGCGAGGGCCGGCGGCGCGGCCGAAACGAGCAGGTCGCGGACCGTGCTGTCATCACGGACCTGCCCGACGAACTGGCGCATGATGCCCATGTTGCCGGACCGGGAAACGGTGCCCTCGTCAGGTTTGAGATCCTCGGCGATGATCCGCAGCAGGGTGGTCTTCCCGGTGCCGTTGGGGCCGATCAGGGCCGTTTTATGCCCGTCGCCGACCTTGAAGCTGACGCCGTTGAGCAGCTGCCGGCCGTCGGAGAGGAAATAGTCAATGTTGGATACGTCGAGATGCGCCACGTATCCATCCTCCCATTCCCCGCGGCTGGCTCCCCGTTGGCCGGAAGCCGCCGGCCGGGCATACGATGAAAAGCCCTGGAATTTCAAGGAAAATCTCAAGAAAGCAGGACCAAATGATCTTCATTACCGTCAAGTTCCTCGTCAAGCCCGAGTGGACCGAGCGCTGGCCGGAACTGACCGCCGGCTTCACCGCCGCCACCCGCGCCGAGCCCGGCAACCTCTGGTTCGACTGGTCCCGCAGCCTGGAAAACCCGAACGAGTTTGTCCTCGTGGAGGCGTTCAAGGACGACGCCGCCGCCGCGCATGTCCAGAGCGGCCACTTCCAGCAGGCCATGAAGGACATGGTTCCGGCGCTGGTGGAAACCCCGAAGATCATCAACACCGTCATTGACGGCGAAGAATGGTCCCGGATGGGCGAGCTGACCGTCGAGTAGGACTACTTTTTATCCGGCTCGTAGCCGGCACGGCGAAGCATTTTCCGCAGGTCCACCACGGTCTGCTCGTCGATGTCCTTGCCTTTCGGCACCGTAAGGACATCCGTCTGCCCGGCCAGGGTGACCTCGTACTTGCCGTTGTGCTCCCGGGTAGTGTCGGCCACTGCTTCCAGCAGTGACAGGACGTCCTTCCATTCGATGTTGCTGCTGGAAGGATGACGCAGGATCTTGTCCAGCGTGTCCCGGTGGTGGTTGTTCAAATGCTCGGTCATGGGAACCTCCTGTTACCAGTTCCCCATGACCGGCCACCACGCGCAAGGCCCGGCTCTCTGTTGTTCAGGGGTCCGTCCCGGGATTGTTCCCGCTGCACCCGCGGGACTGGGCCTAGCCCGGTTCGGGTGCGAGGTCGGGCACCGGCAGTCCGAACACGTCCTTGAGTGCCAGCTTTGCCGCATGCAGTCCGCCCATGCCGTGGACCCCCGGTCCCGGCGGGGTGGACGCGGAACTGAGGTAGACCCCGGGCACGGTCGTCCGCCACGGTTTTGGAGACAGGACCGGACGGATGAGCATCTGGGCCAGCGTCACTGCCCCGCCGCCGAAGTCCCCGCCAACGTAGTTGGCGTTGTACTGCGCCAGATCAGCCGCCGTCGTCACCCGCGAATCGACAATGACATCACGGAAACCGGGGGCGAACCGCTCAATCTGGGCGGTCACCGCTTCGGTCATGTCCACCGTGGAACCGGCGGGTACATGGCAGTAGGACCAGAGGACGTGGCGGCCGGCGGGGGCACGGCTGGCATCGAAGGCGCTGGGTTGGGACAACAGCACGTACGGGCGGCGAGGGTGCCGGCCGGAGGCGACGTCGTCCTCGGCCGCAGCCAGTTCGGCCCGGGTGCCGCCCAGGTGGGCGGTTCCCGTGCGCGCCATCTCCGGGTTGGTCCAGGGCACCGGACCGGAGAGGATGAAGTCCACCTTGCACGCAGCGTTCCCGTAGCGGAACCGCTGCAGGGCCTTGGCATAACGCGGCGGAAGCCGGTCCCCGCCCAGTTCCAGCAGTACCGACGGGGACACATCCAGGATCACGGCCCGGGAGTCCGCCACCTCGTCCAGGGACGTGATCCGGTGCCCGGTGGAGATCTCACCGCCGTGCTCCCGCAGGTCATCGGCCAGCGCCTCGGCGATGGCCTGCGAGCCGCCTACCGGGATGGGCCAGCCCACGGAGTGGGCCAGGGTTCCCAGCATCAGCCCGCCGCCCGCGGAGGGCAGCGACGGCATTCTGCCGACGGGGTGCGCCGCGACGCCGGAGAGCAGGGCCGGGGCGGCGTCCTCCACGAAACGCCGGTTCCACAGGGGCGTGCCCTGGTCCAGGGCAGCCAGGCCGAAGCTCGCCAGCGCAACCGGATCCCGGGGAATGCTCAGCAGGGAGCCCATCAGCAGTTCAGTGACGGCCTCGCTGCGCTTCACCAGCGGTTCCATCAGGCGCCGGTAGGCGGCACCGTCGCGTCCCAGCCCGTCCACGGTCCGGTCCAGGTCCCGATACGCCAGTGCCGCACGTCCGCCGTCGAGCGGCGATGCATAGGAAATCTCCGGCACCGCAAGGCCGATCCGCCGGTCCAGGCCGAAGCTGCGGAAGAACGGGGAGGCCAGGGCCATGGGATGCACGGCCGAGCAGATGTCGTGCAGGTGGCCGGGTTCCATCAGTTCCTTGGTGCGGCTGCCGCCGCCCACCGTGGATTCGGTTTCGAACACCCGGACCGTGAGGCCGGCACGGGCCATAACGACCGCCGCTGCAAGTCCGTTGGGCCCGGCCCCGACCACACTGACATCGCTCACGAGTCTGCCTTGTTCCCCTTCCGGCCGGCGATGCGGCCTGCAAGTCCCTTGGCGGAGGCCGGGAGGCCGCGCAGCTTCCCGGGCGCCTCACGGCGCATTTTCAGGGCGTTGGCCACCAGTGCGTACCGCAGCGGATGCAGAGGGATGTCGTAGGTGGTGGGAATGGTGACCACGGTCTTGGAGAAGTTCCGCTTGAACGTGGTGACGTTGATCAGGCTGGGGTAGTTGTCGCTGACAATGCCCGTGAGGCCGCAGGCGGTGTTGCCGGCTTCCTTGAGGACCTTGAAGGCCTCCCACAGCAGCAGGTAGGGCGCGTTGGTCTTACGGGCACTGTGCGAACTGGCCGCGAAGTAATAGACCGAGTAGCCCCGGTACTCGGTGGTGATCAGCCAGGACACGGCCTGCCCGTCCATGTAGGCCACCATGAGGCGCAGGTGGTCGCCGAGTTCGGTGAGCAGTGTTTCGTAGAAGGTGGACTCGAAGCTCGAGAAGCCGTCGCGGGACGCGGTTTCCTGCATGATCGGGAACAGCTCCGTACGGAACACTTCCGCCCAGCGGTCCCGCTCAATGGTGCTGACCTTGACGCCGAGCTTCTCCGCCTTGCGGATCAGGTTCCGGGCGTTGGAGCGGAAGGAGGCAAAGATTTCATCGGTGTCCGGGGTCAGGTCCACCACGATTTCACGTTCGTACCAGCCGTGTTCCAGCGGGCCGGTGACGGGTGGCTGGGGATGCTCGATCTGCATGCGGATGTAGAGCGGGTCCACCGCGGGATCGGCCCGGAACTGTTCCTGCACGGTGGAGACCAGCCGGGCTTCGGCGTTGTGCGTGCGGGTGGTGAACCAGGTCGGGCCGTTGACGACGACGAGGGACGGACGGAGCCGGCGTTCGGACCGGAGGTAGCTCGCCGTGGCCACCAGGGTGCCGCCGTCGTAATAGGCCCAGATGCCGTAGGGGCTGCGGCCGAGTTTCCGCTCAAAATCCGCCCAATAGGGGGTCTGTTCCAGCGGAATCACCACATCGGGGTGCGCGGCGGCAAGCGCCTCGAACTCCTCGTGGCTGAGCTGCTCGGAACGGTATGGAACGGGGGTCACTGTGCTTCTTTCGCCGGGGCCGCATGCGTTTCCAAGGGTACCCGAACCGGCCCTCCCCGCCGCAGGAGCCAGCGGTCGGGCGCACCGTTAAACGGGCCGCCCTGGGGATCATCTACGCCGCCGCGGCGCACCGGATCGCCGTCGGGTTCGAGGACGTCGGCGACCACCCGGTACATCAGCCACATGGTGGCCAGAACGTGGCCCAGGATGGCCAGCACGTAGTAGGGCGAATCGAGGTTGTGCTCCGCTGCACCGCCCGAAGTCTCTTTCGCCAGGTACATCCAGACGGCCCACCAGTGCATCACCTCGAAGAACTGCCAGATGAGGAAATCGAGCCACCGCGGCCGGGCAAGGGCAACCAGGGGAATCAGCCACAGGACAAACTGCGGGGAATAGACCTTGTTGGTCAGGATGAATGCCGCCACGATCAGGAAGGCCAGCTGCGCCAGGCGCGGCCGGCGCCCGGACCGCAGTGCCAGCACGGCGATTCCTGCGCATGCAAGCGCGAAAAGCAGGTACGCCGCAACGTTGATGAACTCCGCGCCGACGCCGGTTCCACCGGCCCTTTCCACGGTCAGGTTCCACGCGAACCAGATGGAGGAGTATCCGGCCGGACGGTCCCCGGTGAAGGTCAGGAAGAAGCGCCAGGATTCGTAGTCCCGGAGCAGGAACGGCAGGTTCACCAACAGCCAGGTGCCGGCCGCAGCCGCGAAGGCCAGCACCGCCGGGCGCAGCCGCAGCGTCCGCAGTGCAAGCACCAGCACTGCGCCCAGAATCAGCACGGGATAGAGCTTCAATGCGGTCCCCAGACCGATCAACACCCCTGCGGCCACCGGACGGTTCCGGGCAAAAGCCAGCATGCCGGCCGTGGCCAGCATCACGGCAAAAATGTCCCAGTTGATTAACATCGACAGGATGGCCGCCGGAGCCACCGCCACCATGGCCGCGTCCCAGGGCCGGCGGCCGGCCAGGCGCATGGTGGCGATGACCGTGGCAATCCACGCCGCCGCAGCCAGGACCGCGTTGATGTCAAAGTAGCTGAGCGCCCGGGCATCAGTGGCACCGGTGCCGGGCACCACCAGGGCGGTGGCTCCGGCCAGCAGCCCCAGCAGGACCGGATACTCGAAAAGGGCACCCTCGGTCAGGAACGGGAAGATCCCCTCCCCCAGCCCCCGGGTGCGGAAGAGCTCCGGCCAATCCGAATAACAGGCGGCATAAAAATGGTCCGGTGTGCTCCACCCGCCGGCACGGCACGGCGTCTTCACCAGCACCCCCAGCAGGGCAGCGGCGGTCGTGAGCAGGATCAGCACCCGCTCCACGGTGAAGAATCCCGGCGTGACTATCCCCGGCGCGGTGTGGATGCCCAGCGGCCCGCCGATGCCTTCGGTGAACCTGCGGAGGAACGGATCGTTGCGGGACGGCACCACAATCCGCTGTGGACCGCGCCTGGGGTTGGGCTGCATAGGTTCAGTATCCACCAGGGCCCTGTGCGCTGCGGGCCCCTGCGGCGCCGGACGGATGCACCGGACCTGGTCCCGGGAAACACCGGCAGGTGATAACAGCGCCGGAGATGTGACTCCAAGCACGTAGACTGGGGAGGTTGTCTGCGCCGGGGGCGCAGCGTTCAACATTTTCTTCAAAGGAGAACCGTGTCCGAGAACCCCATTCGGGTCGCAATTGTCGGTGTTGGAAACTGTGCAGCTTCGCTGGTACAGGGTGTCCAGTACTACCGAAGCGCCGACCCCAACGAAACCGTCCCTGGCCTGATGCACGTAAAGTTTGGCGATTACCACGTCAATGACGTGCAGTTCGTCGCCGCTTTCGACGTCGACAGCAAGAAGGTCGGACTCGACCTCGCTGACGCGATTGGCGCAAGCGAAAACAACACCATCAAGATTGCCGACGTGCCGCAGACCGGCATCACGGTACAGCGCGGCCACACCCTCGACGGGCTCGGTAAGTACTACCGGGAAACGATCACGGAATCCGACGCGTCGCCGGTGGACATTGTCGCCGCCCTGCGGGACAACGCAGTGGACGTTATGGTCTGCTACCTGCCGGTGGGCTCCGAGCAGGCCGCGAAGTTCTACGCCCAGTGCGCCATTGATGCCGGCGTGGCCTTCGTCAATGCCCTGCCCGTCTTCATTGCCGGCACCAAGGAATGGGCGGACAAGTTCACCGCGGCCGGCGTGCCGATCGTGGGCGACGACATCAAGAGCCAGATCGGCGCCACCATCACGCACCGCGTTATGGCCAAACTGTTCGAGGACCGCGGGGTCATCCTGGACCGCACGTACCAGCTGAACGTCGGCGGCAACATGGACTTCAAGAACATGCTCGAGCGCGAGCGCCTGGAATCGAAGAAGATCTCCAAGACGCAGGCCGTCACCTCCAACACCTCCGCCGCGCTTAAGGCCGACGACGTACACATCGGCCCGTCGGACTACGTCGCCTGGCTCGATGACCGCAAGTGGGCGTTCGTCCGGCTCGAGGGACGCAACTTCGGCGACGCTCCGGTGTCCCTGGAGTACAAACTGGAGGTCTGGGACTCCCCCAACTCCGCAGGCGTCATCATCGATGCCGTCCGTGCCGCCAAGATCGCCCTTGACCGCGGGGTCGGTGGACCCATCCTTTCGGCCTCGAGCTACTTCATGAAGTCGCCGCCGGAGCAGTACAACGACGACATCGCCAAGGAAAAGGTGGAGCAGTTCATCCGCGGCGAGGTTGAGCGCTAAAAGCCCTGAGCCAATGCCCCTGTCCCCCTTCCGGGAACAGGGGTATTGCTGTTTCCGGACCCGGCACCGGCCTTAGATGAGCCCGCTGGGTGTTCCATCCGCAGACACACCCATCCGCAGCGCCGCCGGATTCCGGGGCAGCCCCGGCATGGTCATGACCGCGCCGGTCAGCGCGACCACGAAGCCGGCACCGGTCTTGAGGGTCAGGTCCCGGACATGGAGCGTGAAGCCGGACGGTGCGCCCAGAACGGCGGGGTCGTCGGAGAAGGAGTACGGGGTCTTCGCCATGCAGACCGGCAGGTGCTCCAGGTTCCGCGCGTGGATTTCCTGCAGCCGGCGCCTGGCCGGGGCCGCGAATTCGACGTCGGCGGCTCCGTAGATTTCCCGGGCCACGGTACGGATTTTCTCTTCCACCGGCATTCCGTCCGGATACAGGAACCGGAAGTCGGCCGGCTGGTCCAAGGCCCGGAGCACCGCCGCCGCCAGGTCGTCGCCGCCCGGGCCGCCGCCGCCCTGCGCCCACACGTCGGCAAGGGCGGCACTGACGCCCTGTTCGGCGCACCAGTCCAGAAGCCAACGCAGTTCGGCGTCGGTGTCTGTCCTGAAGCGGTTGACCGCCACCACCGGGTTGATCCCGAACCGGCGGATGTTTGCCAGGTGCCGCTGCAGGTTCGCGGCACCGGCCCGCAGTGCCGGAATATTCTCCGCGGTGAGGTCGTCCCTGGGGACGCCGCCGTGCATTTTCAGGGCCCGGACGGTAGCGACCACCACGACGGCGTCGGGGGCGACATCCGCCACCCGGGACTTGATGTCCAGGTACTTTTCCGCGCCGAGGTCAGCACCAAACCCGGCTTCCGTCACAACGATGCCGGCCAGCCGGCGGGCGGTCGCGGTGGCGATGACTGAATTACAGCCGTGTGCGATGTTGGCGAACGGGCCGCCGTGGACGAGTGCCGGGGTTCCGGCCAGGGTCTGCACCAGGTTGGGTTTGAGGGCGTCGCGCAGCAGCAGTGTCATGGCGCCCTCGGCGCCAAGGTCGGCGACGGTGACGGGCCGGCGGTCATAGGTGTAGCCCACGGTGATCCGGGACAGGCGTTCGGAGAGGTCCGCAAGGTCCCGGGCGAGGCAGAAGATGGCCATCACTTCCGAGGCCACGGTGATATCGAAACCGTCCTGCCGCGGCACGCCCTGCGCCGGGCCGCCGAGGCCGATCACAATGTCCCGCAGGGCCCGGTCATTCATGTCCAGGACCCGCTTGAAGGTGACGCGCCGCGGATCCAGTCCCAGCTGGTTGCCCTGGTAAATGTGGTTGTCCACCAGGGCGGCCAGCGCGTTGTTCGCCGCGGTGATGGCGTGGAAATCGCCGGTGAAGTGCAGGTTGATGTCTTCCATCGGCACCACTTGGGAATAGCCTCCCCCCGTGGCGCCGCCCTTCATGCCCAGCACCGGCCCCATGGATGGTTCGCGCAGGGCTATCATCACGGTTTCCCCGGCCCGCTGCAGGGCGTCGGCCAGTCCAACCGTCACGGTGGATTTGCCTTCACCCGCGGGGGTCGGACTCATGGCGGTCACGAGGACCACCCGGCCGCGGGCCGTACCCTCCGGCAGGAGCGCCGGATCAACCTTGGCTTTGTAGCGCCCGTACGGTTCCAGTGCACCGTCCGGAATGGCTACCCGCCGGGCTATCTCGGTAATGGGCAGCAGGCGGGCCGCACGGGAAATCTCGAGGTCTGAGGGCACGTCCGCGCTGGTAGGCATATCGTCTGTTCCTTCCGCTGCGCCGTCAACGGGTCGCCTCGACGGCCATTGGTGCTTGGATGGAAGCCAAACTATCAGCAGGTCGGGTGCGGGTGGCCCCTGGAGGTCCCGCCGGCGCTGCCGTGGGGCAACTTAGGCCCTGCGGTTATTTACGGACCGCACGGCGCGCGAACAGGTCCGCCGCCTCCCGGTAGCTTTCCGCCGTCAGCATGGCCGTCCGCCGCCAGCCAAACGCCTGGGCGTGGACCGCTGCCCCTTCACCGAGCGTTCGACGGCGTTCGGTGCCGTCATAGAGGGCCTCCAGTTCGGCGGCCCACCGGCTGGGAGCGTGGCCGTCGACGAGGATGCCGCTCCTGCCGTTACGCACGGCTTTGGGAAGCCCGCCCACGTTGGCGGCAAGGACGGGGGTGCCGCAGGCCTGGGCCTCGAGGGCAACCAGTCCAAACGATTCGCTGAACGAAGGCACGGCCACGACGTCGGCGGCACGGAACCAGTCGGCTAGCTGGTGCGGTTCGACCGGCGGACGCAGGGACACGGTGTCCTGCAGGCCCAGCCGGCGGATCATCGGTGCCAGGTCAAGTACGGAGGATCCGCTGCCGGCACCCAGGATGCTCACACGGAGGGGAATGTCCGGGCGGCGGCGCCGCAGCTCGGCGGCCGCCTCAACCAGAATCTGGGGGCCCTTCAGCCGCTGGATCCGGCCGGCAAAGACCACATGGAAAACTCCGGGGAGGAACCCCCGGCCCGCCTGCACCCCCGGCCTCCCCCGTGGCGAAAAGACGTTCAGATCCACGCCGGGTGCCACCACGTCGACGGCTGCGGGATCGGCGCCGTAGAGTGCTTCGAGTTCCGCTGCCTCGGTGCTGGTGTTGGCGATCAGCCGGGTGGCACCGTGGACTACCTGCTGCTCGCCGTCAATGCGGATCTGCGGCTCGGGTTCCTCCCCCGGCTGGGCCTGGAGGTTCTTGACGCGGGCCATGGTGTGCATGGTGTGCACCAGTGGCAGGTCCCATTGCTGGGCAACGGATAATCCCGCCGTTCCGGATACCCAGTAGTGGGAGTGCACAACGTCGAATCCGCCGTCGAGCAGGAATGGCTGCGCTTCGGCCACCGCGTACGCCAGGTCCAGGTAGGGCAGCCGTTCCTTGGGAACCTTGCAGACAGGGCCGGCGGTCACGTGGCGGACCTTCACCCCGGGAGCCAGCTCGACGTCGGCGCTCTGCAGGGGGTCCGTGGCGCGGGTAAAGATCTCGACCTCGGTCCCGGCCCGTGCCAGTTCCAGGGCAACGGAGCGGACATACACATTCATGCCGCCGGCATCGCCGCAGCCAGGCTGCTCGAGGGGGGAGGTATGGAGGGAGAGCATGGCCACACGGTTGACCTGGGGCACTTCGCTCCCTTCCTTACAGGTATTTTCTCTATCGACTTTATAACGTCACGCGGCTGGGCTTTGTTTCCTGTCACCCAGAACACGTCCGGCCCCCGCCGCGGAAGGCCCGGCACAGCACTGCCCGGCACCTCGCTTGGAGGTGCCGGGCAGTGCGGCTGGATCCGCCTGGTTCCGAGCTGTTTGAGACTGAGATCACTTGACGGAATGGAAGTAATGCAGGAGCAGATGGCCTTCGGGGCCACACAGGGCCGCGTCCATCCGGGCATCACGGACGGCGCTGGAACGGAGGTAGGAGCTCCGTAGTCGCTTGAGCATTGGGTACACCCCCTTCGCTGTGCGTGGGGCGAATGCTGCTCGTGGGGTGAATTGGTTGCTTTTGGGCATGACGGTATTGGGCAGGGGGAATTCAGACATGGGAATCTCCGACAGGGAAGCACCACAAAGGCGCAAAACAATAAACAGATAAAAGATGCGTCGAAATGACGCTAGAAACCAATAAAAGACATCAAAGAGACGTTCAGGCGATTTGCGGGAAAATACCCGACCATGACGCCGCGATATCTTTCAAAGGGAATGCCGGCGATTGACCCGCACCAAACCTGAACCACATGCAGCCGTCCAGCCCCCTTCGAAACAGGGGTGCCGGAACGGAGTGTGGTGCCGGATGAAGGTGCGTGGTGCTCGCGCCGGTGGCGGCAGACGGCCTGCCGGGGCGGCGGCGTTTAGGCTGAAGCGGCCGGCCAGGAAGCAGCCGCGGTAAACCCGGTGGAGGCTATATGCCCGCCGGAGAGGACCGAGGATGGCACCCGTGGGGTCCGGAAGGATCGCCGGAGATTGCCGCCGGTTTTGCCACCGGTCACTACGATGTGAATTCCATTAGTGTTCATCAATCTCCACCTCCTGTTCGCGGTACGCGGGGTACTGGACGCTGATGCAGGCTGCAGCTCGGTAAGCCCAATGAGCCCAATAAGCTCAACTAAGCCTGCACGTCCGGGTCGGTCTTTTGCGGGCCATGAAGTGCCCGCAAAAGAAAGGTACAACAAAACCCAGGTCCGTGCCAAGCACTTTTTGTAAATTCACCGGAATTTTTTATTGCCAGTGCGTTAGGCACGCGTGCCCTCTGCGTATTAGAGGTTCCAGCCGACGACGGCGGGGGTGCGCTTGTCCCACCCGAGGGTGCAGACCGCAGCGGTGCTCAGCGCGAAATGCCGGCCCATCTCGGGGGCCAGACCCAGCCAGCGGGCGGCCAGGATGCGCAGGAAATGTCCGTGGGCCACCAGGAGGACCTTCTCCACCGGCATTGCCTCCGGGTTCCGGTCCATGGCCGTGCCGCTTCCGGCCTGGACGGCTGAGATGATGCGGTCCGCCCGCTCGGCCACCTGCGCCAGGGTCTCCCCGTTGGGCACGCCGTCCTTCCAGATCAGGTAGCCCGGATTCTCCTCCCGGACCTGCCGGCTGTTGCGGCCCTCGTTATCCCCGTAATCCCACTCGTGCGCATGCGGAAGCACTTCGGCGTCGGGGTAGCCCACCAGTTCCGCGGTGCGGCGGGCACGGATCAGCGGGGAGGTGAAGACCCGGTCAAACGTCACCGGTCCGATCTTCGCCCCCGCGGCCGCGGCCTGTGCCTCACCCTCGGCCGTCAGGGGTATGTCGGTCAGGCCGGTGTAGTTGCCCTCGCGGGACCATTCCGTTTCACCGTGGCGCAGGAGCCAGAGCCGGGGCAGCCGGGTTCCGGACGGCGTCAGGTCCGGAACTGCCGGTCCGAAGTTTTCCCCGTTGCTCATTTGCCGTCCTTGTTCGTCCGTGGTTCGCCCGGTTCCCCGAGGGGTTCCTTTTCCGTTGTATCAGGTGTTGCGGGGCCGGCAACCTGGTTTTCCGGTTGTTCAGCCCACCAGCCGCGAAGCAGTTCCGCTGCCTCGGCTTCGGTGCGGGGACCGTTCTCCATCCGTTCCTCCAGCAGGAACCGGTACGCGCGGCCCACCACCGGGCCGGGCCGGATCTGCAGCAGGGCCATGATCTGTTCGCCGTCCAGGTCCGGCCGGATCGAGGCCAGCTCCTCCTGCTCGGCGAGCGCGGCGATCCGCTGTTCCAAGTCGTCATAGGCGAAAGCCAGGCGCTCGGCCTTGCGCCGGTTGCGTGTGGTGACATCGGACCGCGTCAGGCGGTGCAGCCGCTGCAGCAGCGGACCGGCGTCGTTCACGTAGCGGCGCACCGCCGAATCCGTCCAGCCTGCGTCACCGTAGCCGTAGAAACGCATATGCAGTTCCACCAGGCGGGCGACCGCCTTGATGGTGTCGTTGTCGAACCGCAGGTTCTTCATCCGCTTGGCAGTGAGCTTGGCCCCCACCGCGTCGTGGTGCAGGAAACTCACCGAGCCGCCCGGCTCGAAGCGGCGCGTGGATGGCTTTCCGACGTCGTGCATCAGGGCCGCGAACCGCAGCACGAAGTCCGGTCCCGGAACGGGACCGTCGGTACCGGTTTCCAGTGCGCAGGCCTGGCGCAGGACCGTCAGTGAATGCTGGTAAACGTCCTTGTGCCGGTGGTGCTCGTCCACTTCGAGCCGCAGGGCGGCCACCTCGGGCAGGACATGGTCGGCCAATCCGCTTTCCACCAGCAGGTCCACGCCTGTCCACGGGGCCTTGCCGCGGATCAGTTTGGTCAATTCGTCCCGGACCCGTTCGGCGGAGATAATCCCGATCCGCCCGGCCATCTCCCGCATCGCTTCGAAAACATCCGGGGCCACTTCCACACCCAGCTGGGAGGCGAAGCGGGCGGCGCGCATCATGCGCAGCGGATCGTCGGAGAACGACGTCGATGGCGCACCGGGGGTGCGCACCATGCCGTCGTGCAGGTCGCGGGCTCCACCGAAGGGGTCCACCAGTTCCATGGACGGCAGCCGGAGGGCCATCGCGTTCATGGTGAAGTCGCGGCGGAACAGATCGTCTTCGAGCTTGTCGCCAAAGGCGACGGCGGGCTTGCGGGAGTCGGGGTCGTAGGCGTCGGCCCGGTACGTGGTGACCTCCACCTGGAAGCCGTCCTTGCGCATGCCGATGGTGCCGAACTCCCGGCCGATCTCCCAGTAGGTGTCGGCCCAGCCCTTGATGACCTTGATGATGTCGTCCGGGCGCGCGTTGGTGGTGAAATCCAGGTCCGGGGAAACCCGGCCCAGGAACAGGTCGCGGACGGGACCGCCAACAAGGGAAAGCTCGTACCCGGCGTCCTCGAAACGCGCACCCAGCTCCGGGATCACGGCGGGTAACGGGGACTTCAAGGCCGAACTATCAAAAAGGTGCACCATAGTCCTTTAAGCGTGCCAGATAAAACAGCGCCGGACCGACAACCGGTCCCGGCAAGGGCGCGGACACGCCGGGCGTTCCCGCGTCCTCTCCGGCGGCCCGCCCAACAGTCATCATCCCCGGACAAAGATCGTTACAGTGGGAGTATGGCCCATCCCGTACCGAGCGCCCCTAAGCGGACCCCGTTGACAGCGTCAATGGGCGGCGCCGGTGCGCATACGGTACATTCCCCCCTCCCCACCGTGGAAGAGGTTTCCGCCGGCGGGATTGTGGTGGATACCTCAACCGGGCAGCTGCAGGTGGCCATCATCGCGCGCCTGAACCGCGGCGGACGGCTGGAGTGGTGCCTGCCGAAGGGCCATCCCGAGAACGACGAGGACAACCAGGCCGCCGCCGTCCGCGAGATCGCTGAGGAAACGGGTATTGACGGCCGCATCCTCACGGCGCTGGGCAGCATCGACTACTGGTTTACGGTCAGCGGGCACCGGGTGCACAAGACGGTCCATCATTTCCTCCTGGAAGCCTGCGGCGGGCATCTGACCATCGAGAATGATCCGGATCACGAAGCCGTGGATGTCGCGTGGGTCCCCCTGGCGGAGTTGGGCCGGCGGCTCTCCTTCCCCAATGAGCGGCGCATTGCCGACCTGGCCCGCGAAATCCTTCCGCGCTACCTCTGACCGCTGCCTCCGGCGCCGCCCGGACCCGGTCCCCGGTTCAAGCAATCCGGACTGCAAGTGAGAACATAGGGTCACGATGGCCGAAAAGAACATAGCCCCCAGTACCGCGCGTTCCAGCGCCGTGATGGCAGCTGGCACCCTGGTATCCCGTCTCCTTGGCTTGGTCCGCACCGCTTTGCTGGCTGTCGCCATCGGCAGTACCGGGCTGGTCAGTGATGTCTTCAGCTCGGCGAATGTGCTGCCGAACTTCATTTACCTCATGGTGGCCGGCGGCGTCTTCAACGCCGTCCTGGTCCCGCAGATCATCAAGGCCAGCAGGCAGCCGGACCGGGGAGCGGAGTATGTCTCCCGCATCCTGACCCTCAGTCTCCTGGTGCTGGCGGTCCTTGCCCTTGTGGCCACGCTCGCGGCACCCGTAATCCTGCGCATCGTCCTGTCCCTGGGAGCTGACCAGCTGCCGCTGGCCACCAGCTTCGCCTACTGGCTCTTCCCGCAGATCTTCTTCTACGGTGCCTACGCGCTCATTGGGCAGGTGCTCAATGCCAACGGACGCTTCGGCGCCTATATGTGGGCACCGGTGGTGAACAACATCGTGACCATCGCCGGGCTGCTTGTTTTCATCTCGATGATCGGCCGGGAGGAGACGTCGTCGTTCTCGCCGGAGAACTGGACCCCGCAGGCCACACTGATCCTGGCCGGCTCCACCACGCTCGGCATCGTGCTGCAGGCTGCGGTCCTGCTGTTCCCGCTTCGCCGGCTGGGGCTGGGACTGCGCCCCTCCTTCGGCCTGCGGGGCGTGGGGCTGCGCCAGACCGGCCGGGTGGCCAAGTGGACCATCCTCACCATGCTGATCGGTAACGGCGCCTACCTCGTCTACACCCGCGTAGCCACGATCGCCACGGACGCCCGGCCGGAATACCTGGCTATGGGCCGCGAGATTGCCGGACAGCTGAACCTGGAAACCGCGTCGATGCTGTACATCATTCCGCATTCCATCATCACGCTGTCCCTGGCCACCGTGCTGTTCAACCAGATGTCCCACGCGTACACGGAAAAGAACTACGACGAGGTCCGCGCCACCCTGTCGCAGGGGCTGCGGGCCATCGGAGTGGCCACAGTGTTCTGCTCCGCGGTCCTGATTGTGCTTGCCGGGCCCATCAGTATCTGGTTCAGCGGCGGGTCCAACATTTCGGCCACCCTGCAGGCACAGGTGCTGGTACTGCTCGCCGTGACGGCACCGTTCCTCAGTGCCTCCTTCCTCATGAACCGCGCGTTCTACGCAGACGAGGACGCCAAGACACCGCTGATCATGCAGATCATCCTGTCCGCGTTCGGCCTGGCCCTGGCCGCGTGCGCGGCGGCCCTGCCGCCGGACAGGATCATCTTCGGACTGGCCATCGCCTACTCGCTTGGAAATATTGGCGCGGTCACGGTCAGCCATATCTTCCTTAAGCGCAGCCTGGGCGACTACGGCGCCGGGCACGTCGTGGACGTCCATATCCGTCTCGTGGCTGCCGCACTCGGCGCGGCCGCTGCCGGTGCGGCAGCGCTCTGGCTGATGGGCGGATACACAGTGGAGGGCTTCGCCTGGCAGTCCCTGGGTTCCGCCACCGTGGTGATGGTGGTCTGCGGTGCCTTGATGGCCGGCGTGTACTACGTGTTGCTTCGGGTGTTGCGGGTCTCCGAGCTGGACGCTTTCCTCCGCCCGATCCTTGCCAAACTCCGCCGGACTGCCTAAAGTGCCGACTCCGGCATTGGCCGGTGTCACAGGTAGCATGGGAACAAAGCAGGCAGTTCAGGGCTGCGGCAATCGGCCGCGTTCGGTGTCCGTGAACGAACATCCAGATTCAAGCAGAACGTTTAAGCATGACGCAGTTCATCGCCGTTCATGTTGATTGCCGTTTTCATTTTGATTGCCGTTTTCATTGGAGGAACACGTGCCACAGTCGGTAGACGTCGGTTCAGTACTGGGCGGCCGTTACAAGGTGACCGCGCTGGTGCTTGCCTCGGCGGAGCAGGATCTGGTGCTCGATGGTGTGGACCAGGTCCTGAACCGTTCCGTGAGCATCCTCCTGGCCGCCCCCGTGAACGCCAGCCAGGTCTCGGCAAGCGCGCGTGAAATCGCCACCGGTGAACGCCACGGAAATGTCCAGGTGCTGGATTTGGGCGTCAGCGACGGCCGCACCTACCTGATCACCAACAATGCCAACGCCGCAGATCTGCTGGACCTGGTTATCGAGCGGGATGGCCCCTACGTGGAGCCGTTCTTCACCGACACCCTGGGGTCCGAAATCTTTGGTGTAGCGCGCTCCCGGGAACCGGAAGTCGTCGAAGATGACCGCTACGTCGAGTACGAGGACCCCGCTCCCCGCCGGCCGCTGCTTTCCGGCGCCAACAAGCCCCGGCTGCCGAAGTTCGGCCGCACGGGTGCCGCAGCCGGCGCTGTCGCCGGCGCCGCTGCCGCGGATGCCCGGGGCGAAGCAGTCTCCGGCGGTGCCACTGTTCCTGCACCGCCCGCAGTCCGGCCCAAGCAGTCCGCCCCCACCGCACCGGCGGCCAAGGTCACCAAGTGGGAAGATGACGAACCGCAGGCTGCCGCCGTGCCGCAGCGCAACGGCCGTTCGGCGTCGACCTTCCCCAAGTCCGCCCTTGCCGCCGGCAGCTACGACGACGGCGACCGCTACGACGGCGGATATGGGGACCCCGATGAGGACTATGACGACGGGGATAAGCCGAACCGCAAACCCGGGCGCATCCTCATCGGCGCCGTCCTCAGCCTCGTGCTCGTTGTTGCCGTGGTTCTCGCGGTTTCACAGCTGGGCAAGTTGGGGGAGCTGTTCGGTGCCGACCCCGAGGCCGGCGCTACCACTGAACCGACCCAGGACGCTGCTCCGGCCCCGAGCGCCAGCGCGGCCGACCCCGCACCGGCAGCGGAGATAGCGGGCATCACGCGGCTGGTACCGGGTAATCCGCAGCTGGACTCCGCCAATGACGGCGCCCTGCCCCAGATGATCGACGGCAACCCTTCCTCGTACTGGTCCAGCTACGTTTACGCCAGCGATACCTTCGGCGGGCTCGCCACGAGCCTGGCGATGGTGGTGGACCTTGGTGCCGACTCTGAGGTCAACGAGGTCGACATCACCCAGATGAACGGTTCTTCGGGGGGCAGCTTCTCCATCATGCTCAACGACACCCCCGACCTGAACGGTGCGACATCGGTGGCCCAAAGCGGCTTTACCGGTCCCACCACGAGCATTCCGGTGCCCAAGGTGGACGGACAGCCAGCCACTGCCCGTTACGTCATCGTCAACTTCACGCAGCTGCCGCGCCTCAACGGCGTCCAGGCCGCGTATCCCTGGGGACTGAGGATCGCCGAAATCGGCGTGTCCTGACCCCTCCGCTTCAAACCGGCCGCCAGGCCGCGATCAGCATGACCCGAGCAGGCCCCCCGGAATAAGCTGGAACCGGTAATGGTTGTGCCGTGTGGATCCCGTAGTTCAACAAGGAAGAGGAACACTCCCCGTGAGCACCGTAAACCCCGTAGCCACCACCGACGGCGCCGCTGCTGCCGGCGACGTCCGCGAGGTCATCATCGTCGGCTCCGGCCCCTCCGGATACACCGCTGCCGTCTACGCGGCCCGTGCCAACCTGAAGCCGCTCCTGATCGCCGGCTCCGTCACTGCCGGCGGCGAGCTGATGAACACCACCGATGTGGAGAACTTCCCCGGCTTCCCCGAAGGCATCATGGGTCCGGACCTGATGGCCAACTTCGAAAAGCAGGCTGCCCGCTTCGGCACCGAAATCCTCTTCGAGGACGTGACCGAGGTTGACCTCACCGGCGACATCAAGACAGTCACCATCGGCACCGGAGAAACCTTCCGTGCCCGCGCCATCATCATCTCGACCGGTTCCGCTTACCGGGAACTGGGCCTGCCGGATGAGAAGCGGCTCTCCGGGCGCGGCGTCAGCTGGTGTGCCACCTGCGACGGTTTCTTCTTCAAGGGCCAGGACATCGCCGTCGTCGGCGGCGGTGACTCCGCACTGGAGGAAGCACTCTTCCTCACCAAGTTCGCCGCTTCCGTGACCGTGGTGCACCGCCGGGACAGCCTGCGTGCCTCCAAGATCATGCAGGAGCGGGCCCTCTCCCACGAGAAGATCCGCTTTGCCTGGGATTCGGAAGTTGCTGCCATCCGCGGCGAGGACAAGGTCACCGGCCTGGTGCTGCGCAACACGAAGGACGGCTCGGAGTCCGAGCTGAACGTCACCGGCGTGTTCGTAGCCATCGGCAACGATCCCCGCGTGGATCTGGTGCGCGGCCAGCTGGAACTCACGCAGGAAGGCACCATCGCCGTCCTCGGGCGGACCTCCAAGACCTCGCTGCCCGGCGTTTTCGCCGCCGGCGATGTCATTGACCCGACCTACCGGCAGGCAATCACGGCCTCCGGCTCCGGCTGTGTGGCAGCCGTCGACGTCGAGCACTACCTTGCCGATCTGGGCGGATCCGTCTCCACCGCGGCGGAGGTTCCCACCCCGCCGTCCGAGGCTGTCTCCGAACACGCAGCCCTTTAATTCCATTCCCCGCTAGGAGAGCAACATCATGAGCAACGCAAAAGCAGTAACCGACGCTTCTTTCGGTACCGACGTCCTCACCGCGGACAAGCCGGTTATCGTGGATTTCTGGGCTGAATGGTGCGGCCCCTGCCGCATGCTGTCCCCCATCCTTGACGACATCGCCGCCCAGTACAGCGACAAGGTGGACGTCGTGAAGGTGAACGTGGACGAAAACCCGGCCATCGCCGCCCAGTACGGCATCACCTCCATTCCCGCCGTGTACGTCTTCAAGGGCGGCGAGGTAGCGGCGACCTCCATCGGCGCCAAGCCGAAGCAGGTCCTTGAGCAGGAATTCGCGGCTTTCCTGAAGTAATAACTCATGACTGTGCATGGTGAAAGCCTGCGGAGGCTGGATTGCAGCCGGCGCGTAGTGACGCTTCGAGAAGCGTTGCTGCGTGCCGGCGTCACCTTGTCCTACCTGGCACCGGACGCCGTAACCGATCCGACTGTCTTCGACGACCACGTCGACGCTGCGGTCCGCGCGTTCCAACAGAGCCGCGGTCTGATCGTGGACGGCGTTGCCGGTCCGGACACCCAGCGCGCTCTCTCGGAAGCACAGTTCCGGTTCGGAGACCGCACCCTGGACTACGTTGAGGGTGCGCAGCTGCGCGGCGACGACGTCGCCGAACTGCAGCGCCACCTCTCCCACCTGGGCTTCTACTACGGCCACATCGACGGCAGTTTCGGGGTACGCACCCGCTACGCCGTGGCCGAACTGCAGCAGAACCTCGGGCTGCCGGGCAGCGGCGTGTGCGACGGCGACACCATGCAGGCAATGTCCCGGGTCAACCGGGCCATTTCGCCCAGCCAGGCCTTTGCCCTGCGTGACTACGAGCGGCTGGACCGCGCCACCGCCGCGCTCCGCGGCCGCATCATTTCCGTGAACATCGGCCGTTCCCCCCGGGAGTCCCCGCATACCGCCGAACGCCTCACCGGGAATCCCCTGACCGAGGTACTGATCACCACGGACATCGCGGAGCGGGTTGAACGCATCCTGCGGGAGTTCGGAGCCCAGTTGGTCCCGCAGCAGGCCGGCTCGGTCCGCGACCCGGGATCGCGGTGGAACAGCCCCAGCCTGAACCTGGACATCCACTGCGACTGGCTCGACCAGCAGGCGGCCTCCGGCATGGCGGCCTACTACTGGGGACTGCCCGGCACGGGCGAGGCACGCTCCCCCATTGGCCACCGCGCCGCTGTCCTGCTGATGAAGGAACTCGGCGCGCGCACCGATCTGGACAACCTGGGGGTGCACGCCCGGACCTGGGACACCCTGAAGGTTCCGGGAGTCCCCTCCGTGGGGCTGGATCTGGGCTACCTCAGCAATAGGCACGACGCCGAACGCCTCGCCGACCCGGTCTTCCGCCAGACGGTGGCCGACTCCATTGTGATCGGCATCCAGCGCCTGTATCTGCTGGAAGAGGAAGACCAGCCCACGGGCACGTTGGCCCTGGACGATGTGTTGAAGTTCAACCCGGCCCAGACCGAAGCAAACCGTCAGGTATCCGGACTCTAGGCCCGGTCCTGCACGTTCGAAGCGGCACCCCTGATTCAGGGGTGCCGCTTCGTTTTTCCCCATACCCGAGCGATGGGCACGAGTAGGTGTGCGGATACGCGTTTGGCGAGCGGTTTTCCCCGCCGGAGCGCGGAAACTACTCGGAATCGAGCATGAAACTACTTGGCCTGAGCGGATATGGTGGCTTGTCCACCGGGACCCTCACTGGACCTCCGGACCGTTGCGCTAGCATTACCGTCGATGCGGCAGGATCCGGAGGCCGTTCCTAACCCAGAGGGCGCTGATGCGATCCACTTTCCCTTCCCTGAAGAGCCGTGAGCCCGCCCGCCCCGCAGCTCCGGGCGCACGCCTCCGGCCGGACGTCCAGGGCCTCAGGGCAGTCGCGGTGGCCGTCGTCGTGCTCGACCACCTTGTTGGCTGGCCGAGCGGCGGTTTTATCGGTGTCGACATTTTCTTCGTGATTTCCGGATTCCTGATCACGGGACTCCTCCTGCGCGAATACGAAAAGACCGGTTCCATCTCCTTTGCGAACTTCTACCGTCGCCGCATCAAGCGGATCCTCCCGGCATCCACACTCGCGATCGCGGTGACGCTGGCGTGCTCCTTCCTGATCTTCGGGCAGGGACGCTTCATGGAGACGCTCAAGGATGGCGCCGCCGCCGCGCTCTTCAGCGCGAATTGGCGGTTCTCGGCCACCGGTACCAACTATTTCCGGGCCAACGGCCCGGTCTCCCCCCTCCAGCATTTCTGGTCGCTCTCGGTGGAGGAGCAGTTCTATTTCGCCTGGCCGGCGGTGATGCTGCTGGCCCTGACCCTGGTGGTCAGGCGGGGCGGCGGCCGGCACCACGCGCGGCTCGGTGCGGGCATGGTCATCGGGCTGGTCTCCCTCGTCTCCCTCGCCTGGGCGGTGTGGGAGACCCAGTCGCTGCCCACGCGTGCCTACTTTTCGACCTTCTCCCGCATCTGGGAGCTGGGTGCCGGAGCAGCGCTGGCCTTCACTGCACCGCTGTGCGCCCGTCTTCCGGCCCGGCTGCGGCCGGTGATTGCCTGGCTCGGCCTCGCGACGATGGCGGCAGGTCTCTTCCTTATCGATTCCTCATCAGCGTTTCCCGCACCCTGGGCCCTTCTCCCCGTAGCCGGCGCCGTCCTCGTGATCCTCGCCGGAACCGGGACCAGCGAACATCGGTTCCTCCTTCCCCTTACCAACCCCGTGAGCGGGTACCTGGGGAACATCTCCTATTCCCTGTACCTGTGGCACTTCCCGGTGATCATCTTCGCCGGGGCGGTCTTCGTCGAGCGGTCGCCGCTGTTTTACGTCGGCTGTGTGACCGCTATGCTCCTGGCCTCCGTGTTCTCGTTCCACCTTGTCGAGGATCCGGTCCGCAGATCTCCGTGGTTGTCCGGCGGCCGCACTCCGGCGGTTACGGAGGTGACACGCGGCACCGGGTTCCGGCGGGCTGCCGTCGCCGCCGCGGTTACCGCCCTGATCACCGCTGCCGCGGTTCCCTTCATTCCCGCGCAGGAGAAGGAAATCCGCCTGGCAAACGTTCTCCCGGCAGGGGTGTCGAAGGAGACGGCGGACCTGCAGGAGCAGATCCGCACCGCCCTCGGCAGCACCGAGTGGCCGGAGCTGAGCCCCTCCCTGGACGATGCCATGGTGGGCCTCGAGGCGCCGAAGGAGATCACGGCCTGCGGCGGCACCGGGCGTCTCGTGGTCGAGAGGTGTACCTGGGGCGATCCGGACGCCCGGCACCACGCCGTCGTCGTCGGCGATTCGATCGCCATGACCTGGGTGTCACCACTCCGGGAAGCGCTCGGATCTGACAACGATTGGGACGTGACCAGTCTGGGCACGTTCGGCTGCACGTTCACCGATCTGCTGATCGAGAACCCCGAACCCGAAGTAGTGCAGGCCTGCGAAGGACGGAAGTCCCAGGCCATCGCTGCCATCAAGGAGCTGCAGCCGGACGTCGTCTTCATTGCCAACACCTACGAGCCGCGTTTTCCCGCGTTCTGGAACCGGCCGATGACCCCGCAGGAGTGGCAGGGAAGCATGGACACCATGCTTCAGCGGTTCGGCGGCTCCGTGGACCGTGTGGTCTTCCTTGCCCCGCCGCCGCTCTACACGGACATCACGGACTGCTACTCGAAAATGGCCCAGCCCTCGTACTGCGCAGGCACCATCGATCCCCAGTGGCGCACCTTTGCGACGGCGGAGATGGAACTCGCCGACACCGTAGGTGCTTCCTTCGTCAATCCGGAACTGTGGTTCTGCGCGGAGGACTGGTGCCCCAGCTTCGTCGGCACCACGCCCACGAAGCGCGACCTTGTCCACATGACGCCCGCATATCAGGTGAAGGTGGCCCCGGCGCTGCGGGCCGAGCTCCTCGACCAGGGCATAGTCGACTTCTAGCCTTCTGTCCTCTCCGCCGGCAGTCAACACCGGGTCGGCAAGTGCCTCAACGCCTAAGTTGCGTAACTACTACTCGTGTCCCGCCTCCCGGGCGTTACTAACGTCACTGATTGATTGCTCGTGTCGAAACCGGGCAGGAATGCTGGCGGATCAATTATCGAGGAGCATCCCTATGGGGACAGAAACTGGTTACTCACACGGGCGCACCGAGCATCGGGTGCACCGCCCCGTCGTCCACAGGCATCTGGCGGACCTCGGCAGCGCACCGGCCAGGGCGCAGTCCCGCACCGCCGTCGACCTGGAAGTGGTCATCCCGGCCTACAACGAAGCCGCGCGCATCCCGGGCACCCTGGAGGCTACGGCCGAGTTCCTCCATGCACAGCCGTGGACCTCGCGCATCGTGGTGGTCGACAACGGAAGCGCCGATGACACGAGCGCCGTGGTGCGGAAGCTCTCGCGCTCGGTGTCTGTGGACATCGCCCTCCTCGGGTGCTCCCAGCCCGGCAAAGGGGCCGCGGTCCGCCGCGGCCTGCTGAGCAGCCGTGCACGCTACGCAGGTTTCATCGACGCCGACCTTGCCACCCCCATCTCCACACTCGAAAGTGCAATGCCGCTCCTGGAAGCGGGCATCGCAGCCGTCATCGCTTCGCGTCATGCTCCGGGTGCGGAGTTCGTCCAGCCCCAGCAGCTCGGCCGGCGCCTCGGTGGAGGAGCCTTCCGCTTCATGACACGGCGCATGGTGCAGGGCATCGCGGACACGCAGTGCGGGTTCAAGTTCTTCGACCTCGCCGCCGCTAAGCGGGCACTGGTCGAATGCCGCACCATGGGATTCGCCTTCGACGTCGAACTCCTGCAGCGGATGCAGTCCCAGGGCGGACGGATCGTCGAACTCCCCGTGGCCTGGACCGACAGTCCCGCCTCGACCTTCCGCCCCGTCAGGGACGGTCTGGCGAGCTTCCACGCCGTCCACCAGATGGGGCGGGCACTCTGATGGAAAATCACCGTAAATCCCCGACCGCACACCTCGCCGGGAAACATCTGCTGGTCCTCAACTGGCGCGACATCCGGCATCCCCAATCAGGCGGCGCCGAGCAGTACATGCACCAGATCGCCGTCCGCTGGGTCAAGGCAGGGGCCAGGGTCACCTGGGTGACCGGGCGCGGCAGCAACCAGGCACCGCAGGACGTAATCGACGGCATCACGGTCATCCGGGCGGGCGGCCCGCTCGGACTGTACGGCCGGGCGGCGCTCTGGATGTTCCTCAACGGCACCAAGTTCGACGGCGTAATCGACTGCCAGAACGGTATCCCGTTCTTCTCGCCGCTCTTCCTGCCACGGGCGACGCCGGTCGTGCAGGTGGTGCACCACGTCCACCAGGACCAGTTCGCCACCAGGTTTGCACCACCCCTCGCGGCCGTCGGGCGTTTCCTCGAGAAGGACGTGGCGCGGGTGGTCTACGGCCAGCGCTCCATCGCCGCTGTTTCCCTGTCCACCCGCCTCGAACTTCGGCGCCGCCTGGGCTACTCGGGCCCCATCTTCGTGGTGCCCAACGGCACGATGGACCTGCCCGACGAGGTAGGACCCCGGGACCCGGACCCCACCATCACCGTGGTCAGCCGGCTGGTCCCACACAAGCGCCTCGACCTGCTGCTCGGCCAGATCGCCGTCGTGGTTGAAGCGATACCGAACCTCCGCGTGAACATCGTCGGTGACGGATCAGAGCGGGAGCGGCTGCATAAGATCGCCGCCGACCTCGGCCTGCTCTCGAATGTCACCTTCCACGGATACCAGCCGAATGCAGTCCGTGACGGGCTCCTCAGCCGGGCCTGGATCACCGCATCCACCTCCGCAGCGGAGGGGTGGGGCTGTTCCATCATCGAGGCCAACGCCTGGGGCGTGCCCTGCGTCGCGCTGCGGGTTCCCGGCATCCGGGACTCCGTGGTCGATGGGAAGACCGGCTGGCTGGTGGACGAGCCCCGGGACTTCGGAGCCACACTCATCACGGCCCTGAAGGAAACCGGCAACGTGGAATCGGCACGTTCCATCACGGCCGCGTGCCGCGACTGGGCGGCCCGCTTCACCTGGGACCGGAGCGCAGCACTCCTTGCGGGGGTCCTGATCGAGGAAATGCGGGCTACGCGGGGAATCCGTTCCCAGCGCCGCCGCGCCCGCTCGGACATGTCCGCATTGGTCCGTTTCGCCACACCGGCGAACTTCGACCCGTCGACATCCCTGAGGGCCACGGACGAAGTCATAACGGACGGCCCGCAGACCGCCATCCTCCTCAACGGGTGTGATGAGACCGATGCTATGGGCGTGATGCGCCGGATGGGTATCTTCGAGTCGGATATCAGCCTCGCAGACCGCGAAGGCATCCTCACCGGTCCCTCGACAGCACCGGTTGCGGGCGGCACCGACCTCCAGCCCGTACCAAAGGGCTTCCGGAGCCGCGCTACATGAGCGCGTCGGCATTACCTGTGAGTACCGCCGTGCCCGAGCAGTTGGAGCGCGCCTCCACGCGGTCGGCGGCCTCCGAGGTCGCCCACAACAGCGGTCTGCTCTCCGTGTCCGCAGGCGTAGTGGGAGTCGTCAGCTACATCTGCACCCTCCTGATGGCCAATGCCCTCAGCTCCCAGGAGTACAGCAACCTGGCTGCGGCGCAGATGCTGTTGGGCATCGTCGGCATCGTCTCCTCCGCCCTCGTGCCCCTGCCCCTCTCACACGCAGTGGCAACTAATGCTGCCGGCAGCGCCGGCCGCCGGGACGGACTGGCGTTCGCGCTGACGGTGTCCGTGGCCGCGGGCATCGTGGCAGCCGGCACCACGGGAGCCGTTGTCTCGGCCTTCGGATCCCCTGTCCTGGCGCTGGTCGCCGCGCTGACCGCCTTCGTGCTGTTTGTCGTCGCCGCCCCGCTGGGGTGGCTGCAGGGCGAATTGAGGTTTGTCCGGTACGCGGCCGCCTCAATCGCGGAGGTGCTGGTCAGGCTCGGCTTCAGTGTGCTGGTCATCGCCCTGGCCTGGGGTGCGACGGGTGCCGTCCTTGGCTTCGCACTTGGCGCGCTGGTGATCCTCGCCGTGCCGCGCTCCTTTTACCGGGACATCACATGGCGCCCGCAGGTTCTCCGGGACCGCTGGCGCTGGTCGGAAACCGGCGACATCGCCCTGACCCTGTGCATCGTCACGGTCCTGACCGGGGCCGACGTCGTCGTGATGTCCTTCCTGGACGGCGGGACGGACGCGGCGGCCGGCTTCCAGGCCTTGTCCACCATCGCCAAGGGCCCCATCTATGTTGCCGCAGGCACGGTCCTGGTCGCCTTTCCCCTGCTGCGCCGGGCCGGTGCGGACCGGGAATCCATCCTCGTGTCCGCCCTGCGGTCCTTCGGCCTGTTGGCCATCGCCGCCTGCGTGGTCATCGCCACGGTACCGGCACCGGTCGTGGAACTGGTCCTCCCCGAAAAGTTCCATCCCTCGATCGCCCTGCTTCCCTGGCTGGCGGGAGCCGGCCTCGGGTACGCGGTGCTCACGGTCCTCGCGACCATCCTTTTGGCCCTGCGCGCCTACCGGCGCTGCCAGCTTGGCCTCATCGCGGCTACGGTGCTCCTGCCGGCTGGGATGGCGGTGGGCTGGAGCGTCGGTGGTGTTCCGGGTGTGGCCGTCGGCACCGCCGCAGCATCGCTCGCTTCCGCCGCGGTGCTGGCGATCATCGCTTTTCCGCTCCTCCCCCGTTCCACCCGGCGCCTGGCCCTCCAGGGCCTCCTTGCCGGCGCAGTACTGTCCCTTCTCCTCCTCGTGGCCGGTCTCGTGCCACCCCTATGGATTCTGGTGGTTCTCATGACAGGTTTCGGTATCCTTGCAGGTCAGCGGCGTTCAAGCGCTCCCGAGACAGAACGGGAGGCGGAGCCGGCCCGGCCGGTGCGGCGAGGTCTCCGGGCCCCGGAGCGGTTCAGGCCGACCCGGAGCGGGCTGCTCGGTTTCATCGTGGTGGCCTGTGTTGCCTTCGGAGCCCGGGCCGTGGGCCTGGCCCGCGGATTCGAGCTGTGGGTGGACGAGATGCTGTACGCCCGCCTGGGGTATTCCGTCAGCCTCGGCGAAATCCCCAACCTGCCGGACGGCCCGTTTATGCTCCACCCGCCCGGCTATTTCCTGCTCGAGGGTGCCGTGATCAGTGTCTTCGGCATCTCCGGAGACAACCTGGACCTCGTGCTGCAGCTGCGCTGGCTCAACGCCGTGCTGGGCGCCGTCAGCGTAGGGCTGGCCTTCCTCCTGGTCCGCACGGTCGCGAACATGCCTGCCGCCTGGATCACCGCAGTGGTGATGACATTGGAGCCGTTCGTGCTGCGGAACAACAGCCGCGTGTTCCTTGAGACCTTCGGCATGGCCGTGATGCTCGCCGGGTTGCTGGTCCTCGTGTCCCTCATACAGCGCAACGCCCCCCGCTACCGGGTGCCGCGCCTCGCTGTGGCCGGTCTGCTCCTGGGATTCGCCGTCCTCACCAAGGACGTCTTCGTCCTCGGCGCCGTGGCCCCGATCCTCATCGCCGCCCTGTGGCGGCGGACCCTCGCCGTGCGTGACAGCCTCACCGTCGTGGCGGCCGCCCTGGTCCCCTACACGGTGTATCTCCTGGTACTGGGCTTCAACGGGTTGCTGGACACGTGGCTCTGGGCTAAGGGCAGCGGGGTGCGCCGTGCAATCGGGCTCGAGCAGTCCACGGGATTCAACGCCGAGGGCGCACCGGGGATTCTAGGCCGGGTCCTTGACCAGATCGGCCAGTTCGGATCTTCCTACCTCCTCCTGGCCCTCGCCCCGTTGACCGGGCTTCTGCTGTGCTTCAGCGCCATCGCCGCGCGGCGCCTGCTGGGCCTGGTGGCGCTGATGTTCGGTCTCTTTGGCTTGTACAGCGCAGCCTTCGGCACCCTCGAGGAGCAGTACGGCTACCCCGTCCTGGTCGCAGGTGTGCTTAGCACCGCGGTCTACGCGGTTGAACTGGTGGAAAGGCGGCCAAGCTGGCGGACACCCGTCATTCTTTTCGCCGCCGCTTTAACGGCACTCACCGCGGTCTTTGGGCTTCGGGCCATGGTCACCGTCGACAACGGGTTCGTCCAGGCACGGGACTGGGCGAACGCGAACCTTCCGGCGGACGCCCGCGTCAGCGTGACCAACAGCACAGGTGAGCTCGCTTTCGAAAGCGATTCCCGCTTTGGTGTGTGGCCGTCGGCACCGCTCCTGGAGGCGAACGATGCAAACTACGTCCTGACCCAGGACCACCCGACATCAATGGGCTACGGCTACGCGCAGCCGGCCATGTTGGAGTGGCTCGAAACCAATGCCCAACCTGTGTTCTCCGCAGAGGGACCCACCAACGGGAACACCGTCATTTGGCAGATCGACGACGAAACCCGCCGCAGCGGAGCGGCGGAGAACATCGGTTTCCCATCCGCCACCTACGAAACCGAGCGTTAGGACCATGCCCCACCCCCTGACCGCGAGACGGAAAACCCGGGTACTGCTGCAGCTGAGCGTCATCGCTCTCCTGGCGGTGATTGCCGTCGGGAGTTTCATCGTCGTGGTCCAGCGCGGCGACGGCCCGGACGCCGCTGACGGCGGCACCCGGTTCGGAGTCCTCGCCTCGAAGTGCGACTCCGTGCGGTCCCGCGAACTCCGGCAGGCCGGGATAAGCGTGGTCCACGTGGATCTGCGGTGGGATCTCTACCACCCGGAAGCACCTGCAGCAGCACCGGCGTACACGCAGCAGGTCTTTTCGATGCTGGAGATCTGCCGGGACGCCGGATTCGACGTCGTCCTCGGGCTGGGGACCCAATATTCCCCGGAATGGGTGCGGGACCTGCCCGACGGCCGGTTCGTCGACCAGACCGGCGCGAGCAGCGAGTCAGCCGCGCCGAACCTGATGTTCAGTACGGACGCACGCTGGGCCTTCGAGACCTATGTCACGGAAGTGGTGCAGCTGCTGCCGGAAAACAGTGTCACGGCAATCCGCGTGGGAACCAGCGAGGCAGGTGAGTTGGGTTTCCCCGCCGAGCCACTGAGCAGCCGGAATGGCCGCAACAGCTTCTGGGCCTACAGCGATGCCGCACAAACGGGCAACGGCCTTCCCGACGGCATGGCGAGCACGCCGATGCCAGGATGGATGCCGGGCGACACGGAGTGGTTAGGATCGGCGTTCACCGCGGACGACGCCTCCACCTGGTTCGACTGGTATACGGACTCGGTGACCCGGACTGTTGCCTGGCAGATCGGGCTGCTGCAAGGGCTTGGATTCGAGGGCGATTTCCACCTGCCCCTGGCTGGACGGGGCGTGCTGCCCGAGGACCGCGAGAGCGCGGTGCAGGCACTCCTCGACGGGACGGGTGACCGGGATGCAAGCCTTGAACGCGGGCTCTACTACCCGGATCAGTTGCCTGCCCTCAAGGATGCCGTACCCGAGGCGAGGATCGTTGCCGATATCACGGGCCTTGGCGACCCCACGGCAGTTCTCGCCCGCAGCGAATCTCCCCCCACCGATACGTGCCGGGGAGAGGATGCCGGTCTGCCGCTTGAGGAGACACCGGGAGTCCAGGACTGGTCGGCGTCGCGGTGGACCATTGCCGTCGCCCGCAGCGCGGGATATCCGGTGATGGGCGAAAACCCGGGCCCCTCCTCCCAGCCGGGGACCGGCAGCGCTGCCAATTCGGATCCGCTCCGGGATCAGCTGAAGTCCGGTGCCCGGTACGCCGGGGACTGCGGCCTGGAGATCTTCCTGTTCGCGTTCGAGGATGATTTGTTCGCACCGGGGGCCGAGGTGCCCCTCTCCGTCTACGCGGACATTATCCGCGGCGTTGAAGGGTGAAGGGTATGACTAGTCCCCCACGCTCCACGGTCACCGCACCAGTGGCTTCGGTCCCCCCGGAGCTCCACGGCCGGCTGCGCGTGCTGCATCTGGGGTTCGAAGATCCGCTCATGCCGGGAGCCGGTGGAGGCTCCGTTCGTACGCACCAAATCAACCGGCGACTGGCGGCGGGCGGATTCAGCGTGACTGTCCTGACCACCACCTATCCGGGAGCCGAGGAAAGGATCCAGGACGGAGTCCGCTACGTGCCGGTCGGCTTCGGGCAGGGACGCAACCGGCTCACCCGCCTCCTGGGCTATATTGCGCGGCTGCCGTTCGAGGCACGCCGACGGCGTGGAGAAGCCGACCTTGTGGTCGAGGACTTTTTCGCCCCGTTCTCCAGCATGGCCGCGCCTCTGTGGTCGGGCCGGCCGACCATAGGGGTGGTCCAATGGCTTCACGCCGGTGACAAGGCCCGGCAGTACAAGGTGCCGGTGCACTGGTTGGAGCGGTTCGGCGTCCGTAGCCACTCCCGCATGATTGCGGTGTCCCAGGGCACCGCGGACAAGCTGGCGCTCCTGAACCCTGCTGCCCGTGTGGAGGTTGTCGGCAACGGCATCGACCGGAACTCGCTCGACCGTGAGCCGGAGCTCGGTGACAACGTCCTGTTCGTCGGACGGCTCGAACTGAAGCCCAAGGGCATCGACCTTCTGCTCTCCGCGTGGGCAGCAGCTGCCCCGCAACTCGGGGCGAAGCTCATCCTTGCGGGCACCGGACCCGACCACGAGAGGATCGAGCAGCTGATCAACTCGCTCGGGTTGTCAGAGTCGGTGGAGTTGGTCGGCTGGGTGTCGGGAGAGGCTAAGCGGGACCTCGTGCGCTCTGCCCGCCTCGTCGTCGTACCCTCCCGTCACGAGACGTTCGGCCTGGTGGCGGTTGAGGCCCTCGCCGGCGGAACCCCCGCGATAATTTTCGACATCCCGGGCCTTCGTGAGGTGGTTCCCCGGGACTGCGGCTGGATGGTGCGTCCATTCGATGTGCAGGCCCTCGCCGCCGAACTCGTGCAGCGGTATCCCGATGGTTCCACGCTGCTGGCAGCAGGCCGTCGCGGGCAGGCGTTCGCCCGGCAGTTCGACTGGGACGTCCAGGCGGACCGGCAGGCGGCCATCTACCGCAGCGCGCTGTCGGCGCGCACCGGAGGCTGATCCGCTGACGTGACTGCCATACTCGTCCCGCATCCGAAAGGCCTCCAGTGATCTCCAGCCTGCCCCGCGTCCAGCACTCCCTGCTGGGCAACAATCCATGGCTTTTCCTCTCCCCGCACCTCGACGACGCGGTGCTGTCCTGCGGCGCGCTGCTCCAGGAGAGCGCACGCACCCGTGACATCACTGTGGCCACGCTCTTCACCGAGCCCGCGAGCCCTCCGCATACCCGCGCGGCGAGGACCTTCATTAGTCAATGCTGCGCCTCGGATGCCGGGTCGCTCTTCGAGGCCCGGCAGGTCGAAGACCGGGAAGTGTTGGAGGAACTGGGCGTGCGCCACCTTCATCTGGGCCTCGAGGATGCCCTGTTCCGCCAACGGCATGCGGCGCCGGCAGCTGCGCTGGTGAAGAAGGTGCTCCCCGAACTTGTGCACCGGTATCCCACCTACCGGTACGACATTGCCCTGGGGCGCATCTCGCGGGGGGACCGCACTCTGATCGAGAATCTCCGTCTGCGGGTCCGGGGGCTTCTGCAGCAAACCGGTGCTGAGCTGTTGTTCTGCCCGATCGGGATCGGGCGGCATGTGGACCATCTGATCACGCGTCGGGTAGGGACTTTTTTTCCGGACAAGGCGGTGTACTACGCCGATTTCCCGTACAACCTGTCTTTCCCGGTGGACCAGAAGTTCGTTACCGCGCAACGGCTTCAGCGAGGGACCTGGGACCGGCATCTGGCGGCGAAGGAGGCGATGATCAGAGGGTACGGCACGCAGGCGGACGCCTTGTTTCCCGACGGACAGATCCCTCTGGAACCGGAGGCGTACTACGCCCCCGCGGCGTAAACCGGGGCGGTCAGCAGCTGTACCCGAGGGAATCCACCCGGCTGCCGAAGCCCGGGTTGATCTGGAAGGCTCCGCTGCGGCAGGCCTTGTTGCCGCTGAGCACAACACCGGTGAGCTTGCCGAAGATATCAACGGACAGCCCTGGATTATCCTCGAAGCGGTTGTCCCGGACCTCCACGTTGGTGACCGGGCCTTTGCCCCCGTAGTAGCCGGTGACGAGGCCTCCGCTGGACCCCCAGAAGTGGTTTCCAACGATTGTGAGGTTATAGGCACCGGCCTTACCGACGGCGATCTGCATGGCGGACCCGTGGCGGCCGCCGCGCACCGTATTACCCAGATAGGCGACATCGTGGACAGGCTCGCCCATACTGTGCGCCACGAGACCGTCGTCGCCGTCGTCACCCGATCCCTGGTCCACCGTGTTGCCCTGCACAACGCCGAAGCTGGCGTCCAGGATGTGGATGCCGTCCAGCTGGTCGTACCTTCCGTTGGTGGAAACCGAGGTGGTGTTGTTTCGGATGCAGAAGCCGGAGCTGGCCACCACTGCGATGGAATAGGTGAACGGATTAACCGTCGTTACTTCCTCGACGACGACGTTGGTGGAGTACCGGACGTCGATCAGGTACTCGGTGAGCCGGTTTGGCATGTTTCCATCAAGGGTGTCGCCGCTGTGGTCCGCGGTCAGGTCCGAAATAGTCACCCCCGAGGCACCGTTCGTTGTGATCAGCGGGTGGCCGCCGAAGGGCCCCGTGCTCTCAAGAAACTGCGGTCCCGCCTTCAATCTGGTGGCACTGCCCGCTCCCTTGAGCGTCACGCCGTCGCGCAGGATGAGGGGACGGGAGAGGAGGTAGGTGCCTGCGGACAGCTGGACCACCTCCCCGCCCCGGCCCGAGGAAGCGTCAATGGCCGCCTGGATGGTCCCTGCCCAGTCCACCGTGGAATCTCCGCCCGGCGCTTCGACACGGCTGACAGTGGCAGCCGTACTTCCGGTAGCTACGCAACTCATGGCCGTACTCCCTTCCACGGCGGTCTCGGCCTGTGCGGGCACGCCGAGGAAACTTGACGCGAGAACCATGGCGGCCACGCGTGAAAACGAGCGCTTCATGAGCCTCAGTGTAGGGGCCGCTGCCGAATAGGTCGCCCGTAATTCCGTTGCAGTCTTTCCTTGCTGCCTCGGGATCCCTGCGGGCGGCACCAAAAGCCGTTTCACGTGAAACAACCCCGACGCCCAGTGCTGCATGCGTCCCAGGTTCGCGGGTACGGCGCGGCGCTCGGGTGGGGCTAAGTGGCGGTGGTGTTTGTAGGTTCTGCCCCGGGCCGGCCCTCGGGATGGACGGCCAGAAAGAGCGAGTAGTGGGTGCTGCCCTCAGGGGGCTTTTCCGCTTCGAATTCGTCGAACAGGTTCTGGACGCGTTCGAGGAGCCTTGCGTGTCCTTCTTCGGTCAGGCGTATGCCTAACCGGGATATCGTGACCTGCTCCGATGCGGGAACCTGCCCGACCTCGGAGACAAAAGCGCCAATCATCGCGCTGCGCATCTGGGCATCGCGGCTATCCAGATTCAGCTGCCACGACTTGCCCGTCGCCCGGTACGGAATCTCATATGCACCGCTCGGCCCGGACCTTGCCTCCTGCGGTTCCAGGAAACCTGCCGACACGAGCTTGCGGACGTGAAAGAGCACCGTGGCCGGATTGCTGTCGAGCCGGGTCGCGATCTCCTTGTTGGTCAGCTCCTCGTTGAGGCAGAGACGCAGAATGCGAACCCGTATCGCCGAGGCAAGGGCTTTCGCCTCTTCCTCACTCGCTGACCGCCGAGGGGCACCGCCGCTCTCCATGGGTGCAGAGTACCAGAGGGGGCTATTGACAAATGTCAATCGATTGCCCAAAGTCAACCACATGACCGACGAAGATGGTGCCGAAGGGCAAGCGCAAGCAGGGGTCCTCCAGGATCGTGACTTCCGCTTCCTGCTGGATTCCACCTCGCTGAGTCAGATTGGGCAGCAGATTTCAGGCCTCGCACTGCCGCTGGTAGCGGTGGTTTCGCTGACAGCCACAGAGTTCGAAGTGGGACTCCTCTCCGCCATGAGCACTGTTGCGTTCCTATTGATCGGCCTGCCCGCCGGCGTCTGGGTTGATCGGCTGCGGTACCGGCGGATACTCATCGTCTCGGATCTGATCCGGGCAGTGGTCCTGCTGACTATTCCGACCGCCTGGTGGCTTGGCGTCTTGACCGTCTGGCAGCTCTACGCTGTGGCTCTGGTTATGGGTGTCTTCAGCGTCTTCTTCGACGTGGCCTACCAAAGTTATCTCCCTCGGCTCATAGGGAGGGAGCGTCTAGTCGAGGGAAATGCCAAGCTGGAGACAGTGCACTCTGTCGCCCAGCTGGGCGGCCCGGTTGCAGCCGGCCAGCTCATCGCCTGGCTAACGGCTCCCGTTGCCCTGGCATTCGATGCCGTCGCCATGGGTTTGTCCGCGCTGTTCGTTGGATGCATGCGTTACCAACAGCCCAAGCCCGACGCAGGTGCGCGGTCGCCGCTGGCAGCCGATATCGCTGAGGGCCTGCGTTTCGTCCTTGGCAACCCGCTGCTTCGGGCGATCGCCGGTTCCACAGCATTATTCAACCTCGCCTTCGCGGCCTACATGGCCATGCTTGTGTTCTTCCTGCCGCGTGATGTTGGCCTGGGTGCCCAGCAGATCGGAATCGTCTTCTCACTACTGGGTGTCGGCGGCCTGGCCGGTGCCCTCGCTACGAGGCGTTTGACCCTGTGGTTGGGCGAAGGGCCAGCCATCTGGCTGTCCACCGCCACAACGGCGCCCTTTGCCCTCCTGATGCCGGCGGCGGCCGACGGCGGATGGTCGGTCTGGCTCGGCGCGTCCGGCCTCGCCGTGGCCGGGTTCGGCATAGTCGTTTACAACGTGACTCAAGTAAGCTTCCGTCAGCGGCTGACCCCTGACCACCTGTTGGGCCGTATGAACGCCACCATGCGCTTCCTAATCTGGGGAACACAGCCAATCGGGGCGGTGATAGGTGGCTTCCTTGGTCAGCTGTATGGGGCAGAGGCTGCTCTCTGGATCGCGGGGACGGTTGCCTGCATGGCCTTCTTGCCTGTTGTCCTGTCGCCCCTGCGCAGGATGCGCCGTCTGCCCGATGGACACACCGCTGTAGCCACCCCTCCTCCCGCTTAGGCTGGTGCATGGCCTGGGCCGTGTACAGCCCTGTGGGCCCCTATGTCCCTACGTAAGCGCGCCAGAGACAGCGCTGACCCGCAGCACCGTTTCACGTGAAACAGCTACACACCGGGCGCCCAGCTGCACTGAAGTCGAACCTTGCCGCCTTTGCTGAGTCGAGCACAATCTCCCCAGGCAGAGCACTAGGGGGATTCGTTTCACGTGAAACAGTGGACGATAACGGTGCCTGTCGGGTCCGTACGCCATTTTCGAAGAAGCAGTCGATGTATCGCCAGCACCGCGACAGTGCGTCGACCGCAACCGCCAACGTCCGCCGCTATGTCGCTATCTCGCCATCTCGCCATCTCGCCATCTCGCCATCTCGCCATCAACTTTAGCCATTGCCCATGCCAGGCAGCGAAGCGCCTCCTGGAGGTCGGCAGTGTTTCGGCCTGGAAACCGACGGTGTTTCACGTGAAACCGGCTGGCCTTCCGAGTCGCCTCCGCGCCTCGTGACCCAGCATGAAGATGCAACCAGCCCGCTGCATCAGTTCCAATGGGGCCTTCGGCAA
Source organism: Arthrobacter sp. zg-Y919 (assembly GCF_030142045.1). Classification (NCBI taxonomy): domain Bacteria; kingdom Bacillati; phylum Actinomycetota; class Actinomycetes; order Micrococcales; family Micrococcaceae; genus Arthrobacter; species Arthrobacter sp. zg-Y919. Next base: position 3,076,301 of record NZ_CP126242.1, read on the forward strand.
CAGCTGCACCAGTTCTGCGCATCCATCTCACATGGTGGTGTGCGGTTTCACGTGAAACACCGTCAGCGAACTGGAAGCACTCCTGCAACCGTGCAGCTCTGACGCAGGATGGCTAGGTGATCGGTCAGGAACGCCCCTAGTCGCTTGGATTGACCCAAATCGTTTGGCTTTAGGGCGGCTTCTTCCGCAATCGCGGTATAGCTAATTGGCTACACGACCTGCAAGGACGTGCTCATTCACTGGATACCGGGATAAATGCGCGGGCTCATAAGCGCGAACCCTGCGGCATGAACCGTTGCCGAGCCGGCGGTCCAAGCACAAAGCACAGGAAAGACACACCTCCGTCTTGACTGTCGCTAACGGTACCGAACCTATGATCCGCACTGTTTCACGTGAAACAGCGAAGCTCGTCCTGTGGTCGGGAACTGTCATCTTGACGGACTAGGGACTCCTCGATTCCTTTTCCTTCTCGAGACTCTTCAGGGCCCTCACACAGGATCTCCACATCAATAAAACGGCCGTCCGGTTTCACCCTTTCCCGACGGCGAAAAAATGCGAAATCTAGCGGCCTAGCGCAGATAACCAAAACGGTCCGGTTGTGTACCAGGTCTGTCTGATTGCTGGCTTGTCGTACACCGGTGGCCACCCCGGGACGGTAGGTAGAGGCCCTGCGGAGCTGGGGTTATGGGGAGCGTTAGCCCCAAGAGCCTCTGGACCCGCGCGGTGCCGGTGTGTTCGCCTCAGCACCCGTCGGTGTCCGGCCGACATCAGTACCTTGGTAAAGAAGGGCAGCGGGCATGTTTCACGTGAAACCAATGCGGGCCAGGCTGGTGTGGCGTATGGGCTTGGGTAAGGAGGGGTAGGGTGCGCTGGTTCACGCGAAACCGATGCAGTGGCATCGATGCGGCATAAGGACAAGGGTACGCGCTGTAACAGCGTCGGTGTTTCACGTGAAACCACCAAGCAATCGCTGTACCTAAGCGGCGGACGGTCCGATTTCGGCGCCCACGCACCCAGCGGTATCCAGCTCGTGCAGCGAGGTGGACTGTTTCACGTGAAACAGTGTGTCCTTAAGCTCTGCAGCTCGCCGCAGACGAGAAGTCGCCTCGACTAGGCCAGAGGGAACAAACTAGCTCCGGAGTGCGGCCGTTGTTATGGCGACTAGCGGTGGAGACGGGAAGTTGCCCCCGCGCCGTTCTGACCGGCCGATCGGCCGACCGCCCGGGAGGGACGAATCCCAGGCCTCCACTGAACGACTCAGAGTTCTATTACCGCGTACGGGCCGCTATTACGTTTAACAACTCCTACCGACAGTCAACGTCGCTTTAGAGCGTGATAGTCGAGGGCTACAACCCGAACTGGGATGAACGACCGTCGGTCCATCCGCGACAGCTGCACCGGAATGACCTTTGCCACCGGTGACTACGAAGCGCAGGACACCCCTGAAGACAAGAAGGGCCGGTGTTTCACGTGAAACACCGGCCCTCCAATCCAGCACAGACTTCCCGATTTACTCGCCAGGTGCCGAGAGGACGCCCATAATCCGGTTCAGATCGTCAACGCTGGCGAATTCGATGCTGACCTTGCCCTTCCGGGCACCCAGGGTGATCTTGACGTTTGTATCCAACCGATCGGAAAGCGAGGTCGCCAAGTAATCCAAACGCTCGTGGCGGGCGCCGATCTTCGGCTTAGCCGTCTTCGCCGGCTTCCGGATCCCATCAGCCAGTGAAACGATTTCTTCCGTGGCCCGCACGGAAAGACCCTCGGCCACGATCTTTTGGGCCAACTTCTCCATCTCCGCTGGGTCGCCGAGTCCAAGGAGCGCACGCGCGTGCCCAGCTGACAGAACCCCCGCGGCCAGACGGCGCTGGACCAAAGGAGGCAGCTTCATCAACCGCAGTGTGTTGGTTACCTGCGGTCGTGAGCGTCCAATTCGATCGGCGAGCTCCTCGTGCGAGCACTCGAAATCGTCCAGAAGTTGCTGGTAGGCAGCCGCCTCTTCCAGCGGATTCAGCTGACTACGGTGCAGGTTCTCCAGAAGGGCATCGCGGAGCAGATCGACGTCCTGGGTGGAACGGATAATCGCGGGAACGAAATCAAGTCCAGCGGCTCGGGATGCACGCCAGCGGCGTTCACCCATAACCAGCTCATACGGGTGTTCTGCATCTGACTCGGGAGAGGGACGCACCACGATTGGCTGCAGTACACCGATTTCGCGGATCGAGTGTACAAGCTCGGCCATATCGTCTTCATCGAAGACGGACCGTGGCTGTTTCCGGTTGGGATGGATCGAGTCGATGGGGAGTTCGGCGAACGTGGCCCCGGGAACCTCAACGAGGCCTCCCGTATCTGGGGCGGCCGGCGATGTTTCACGGGAAACATCGTCGATCACGGTGGCTGCATCCGGCGTCTGGTCACTGGCCCCAGCCGATGCTGCAGGTGCGGCCTCCTCTGCCTCAGGCCCGCCTGCTGCGGGGTCAGTGGCGGCGATCTGCGCCTGCTCCCCATCCTTGCTGCCGGCGTCCTTCACGGGCTTCCTGGAGGCGGGGGCTGGAGCATCCGCACCGGTTCCTGACGGCCCGGCAGTCAAACTTTCAGCTTCAGCGATGGCGGCATTCTCCTGAGAATCCGCCTGCGAGTCCTTACCAGTGCGCATGTCGGCGTTGGCGACAGAGGAACGGTTCATCGAACTTCGCGTAGTGGACTTCTTCGCAGGTCCCCGGAGCGCATCCTTGTTAATGCCTGCGCCCTTGCGGGGGCCGGAGCTGCTGGCGCGGGGCTCATCGGCTGCGGCGAAAAACAAATCAACCGGGCGTCCTGATGCCGTGCCGACCTGGTTAGGGCTTGAGGTTTCCACAGGCTCGGCACTGCTAGGGATCAAAGCTCCCAGACCGCGGCCTAAACCACGACGCTTCTCGGCCATGGGTAAGTCCTTCCCTTATGCCAGCAACAAGCGGCACGGATTGATTGTGAGAGTATTCTAAGGCGCGAAACCACCGATGGCAGCCGCACCGCGCCGGGGCGTCCCTAGGCGCGCTGGGCTATCTCGGCTGCAGCTTCCAGGTAGGACAGGGCGCCGGTCGAGGAGGGGTCGTATGTCATGACCGTCTGCTGGTAGCTCGGTGCCTCTGAAATGCGTACCGACCGCGGGACGACGGCGCGGAGAACCTGCTCCGGGAAATGTTCGCGCACCTCGGCCGCGACCTGTGCCGCGAGGTTCGTCCTACCGTCGTACATGGTCAGCAGAATCGTGGAAACAACCAGATCCGCGTTCAGATGCTTCTGAATCATCTCGATGTTCTTGAGCAGCTGGCTCAAACCTTCGAGTGCGTAGTACTCGCACTGGATCGGAATGAGGACTTCCCTGGCTGCGACGAAGGCGTTAACGGTCAGCAGTCCCAGGCTCGGCGGGCAGTCAATGAAAATGTAATCGAGCCGCTCCAGCCCCTGCTTTTCGCGCTCTGCAGCGTAGACGTCGATCGCGCGGCGCAGGCGCTGTTCGCGGGCCACAAGGGAGACCAGTTCGATCTCTGCCCCGGCCAGGTGAATGGTTGCAGGTGCGCAGATGAGGTTGTTAATGTCCGGGCATGGCGCAATAACGTTGGCCAGCGGGAGGTCATCAATCAGCACGTCGTAAATACTCTCGACCTCTGCGCGATGGTCAATGCCGAGGGCGGTCGATGCGTTTCCCTGCGGGTCGATATCGATAACCAGAACGTTCTGCCCCGCGGTGGCCAGCGCAGCAGCAAGGTTTACCGTGGTGGTGGTCTTACCAACCCCACCCTTCTGGTTGCTCACCGTCATGACCCGCGTTTCCGGTGGACGTGGCAGTACGCGCCCACGCAACTTATCGCGGCGCCGGTTTTCACTGGCTAGTTCCCGGGCCAGGGGGGTGCTCTCGTCCATCAAGTCCATAACATCTACCGATGTTGACGCAGGAGCGGCTTCATCGGATACACCACCTTCGATAGCTTGGGGGGTCGGCACTTGTACGGCGCTGCTTTCAGTCCGGGCGGGTTGCAGCGGCTCAGCAGACCCCGTTTCACGTGAAACGGCGTCGGGTGCTCGCTTGGCCACAACCTTTTGCGGTTGCTTTCTGCCGAAAGAGGTGGACAAGGCCGATCCAAGTGCGGCGAAAGGAGGAATTCTTCTTGCGGCAGAATCGCGCACACTCACCTGGTCATGCTCACTTTCCAACATAAAGCGTTAAGGCATTGGTCCATCTAGACTATCCGCTCCCCGGCTATTACCCGGGATCATCACGGGTGTGTGCATGCTACGCGAATGTCAGACACCTCACCCTACGGTTATGCGCACCACCGTTGTCGGTTCTTCCAGCAGATCCCCACCCACCGTCACCACGGCGGTATCCCGCCCGCCCAGCTTCCGGATCGCCTTCGCTGCCTTCTGCACTTCTTCCTCGGCGCTGCGTCCCTTAATCGCCAGGACCTGTCCCTTCCCGTGCAGGAGCGGTACGGTCAACCCGGCCAGTCCACCGAGCGCGGAGACCGCCCTCGCCGTTGCCACGTCTACATTGACCTCGGCGACTACCTGCTCAGCCCGCCCCCGGATCACACGGACGTTGTCCAGCTCTAGGTCCGAGATGACTTCATTCAGCCAGATCACCCGCCGCTCAAGCGGTTCGATGAGCGTGATGGCAATGTCAGGGCGGGCGATAGCCAGGCATAGACCCGGCAGGCCTGCTCCGCTGCCGACGTCGGCCACGGTTGCGTTCGCGGGGATCAGCTCCGCCACTACGGCGCAATTGAGTACGTGCCGGCTCCAGAGCCGCGGAACCTCCCGCGGCCCGAGCAGGCCCCGCTCCATTCCCGAGGTCGCCAGGTGCTCGACGTACCTGCGTGCCAGGTCGAGGCGGTCACCGAAGATCGCCTGGGCGGCGTCCAATTCTGCGGGCGTTGTGTCAACCACTTACTTGTTATTCCTTCTCTGCACTGCGTTGGGGGAACTAAGACGCAGGCAGGGAAACGACGATGTGACGGTCTGCGCCTTCACCTTCGGATTCACTGACCAGACCGAGTTCAGCCACGGCGTCGTGGACGATCTTGCGCTCATAAGCACTCATGGGATCCAGAGCCACTTCCTGGCCGGTGTCCTTGGCACGAACAGCTGCTTCCTCCGCAATGGACTGCAGCTGCCCGCCGCGTTCTTCACGGTAGCCGGTGATGTCCAGGACAAGCCTGGAACGGTTTTCCGTGGCCGTCAGTACCGACAGCCTCGTGAGTTCCTGCAATGCCTCCAGAACCTCACCGTCACGTCCCACCAGCGCCTGGAGAGCGGTGTCGTCACCTTCTTCGGAGACGATGGAGATGTAGGTGCGCCCGTTGCGGACCTCGATGTCGATATCCCCGTCTATGTCGGCGATATCCAGGAGCTCCTCGAGATAGTCCGCGGCGACATCTCCCTCTTCCTCCAGCCGGCCGGTGCGCCCCTGAACAGGTTCCGCAGCCTCCTCAACGGGGACTACGGAATCATCAATGTGCTCAGTGCTCATCTTCTTTTCCTGTTCTTCCGCTGGGGCTGGGTGCGCTGGCCTTTCGGTACCGCCGGTACTTCCACGGGCGTTTCGCCCTTCTTCTCTCCGAGCAACGGCGCCATCGGCAGGCCCTTGCGGGCACGGCGCTCAGCCAATGCCTTAGCCGCCGGCGATCCCGGGGTAGGCATCCGCCGGATCACGAAGAACTGCTGTCCCATGGTCCACAGGTTCGTGGTTGTCCAGTAGATGAGGACGCCAATGGGGAAGTTGATGCCGCCTACGCCGAAGACGATGGGCAGTACGTACAACATCATCTTCTGCTGGCGCATGAAGGGGCTGGCGAGGGCCTCCTCGGACATGTTCTTGGACATGATCTGCTTCTGGGTGATGAACTGCGAAGCGGTCATGGCCAGAATCATGATGATGGAGAGCACTACAACCGAGAGGTGGCCCTCGTCCCCGAAGCCGTGCAGCAGCGAGGAAGAGAGGGGGGCCCCAAGAATGGTCGCCTCATCGAACTGCTGGATGGCGCTGTGGGAAAGTGCTCCCTGGCCCTCACCCCGGGCATTGGATGTGGAGATTCCGTTCAGCACCTGGAACAGGGCGAAGAAGAACGGCATCTGCACAAGCATGGGGAGGCAGGCAGCGAACGGGTTGGTCCCATGCTTCTTGTACAGGGCCATCTGTTCCTGCGTCATTGCCTGACGGGAGAGCTGGTCGGTCTTGCCCTTGTACTTCTGCTGCAGCTTGCGCAGGTCCGGCTGCAGTGACTGCATGCCGCGCTGTGCCTTGATCTGCTTGACGAAGACCGGAATCAACGCGGCGCGGATCACGATCACCAGGCCGATGATGGACAACGTCCACGTCCAACCGGATGCGGCATCCATCCCGAGGAAAACGAATCCCTCGTGGAAGACCCACATGATCCATGACACTACCCACTTAAAGGGGAACAGTATCGTCTCGAAGAAACCCATTTACACTCCTCAGGCCGCCGAGCGGCTGTCTTCGTCAGCTGGAATCACGGGGTGATTCAGCACAATGATCCTCGGGACCTTCGTTGAGTCCCAAATCCGGTGTCCATCAGGTACGTGATCCACGCCGCCGCCATTCCAGGGGTGGCAGCGTATCAGCCGTCGGAAAGCCAGCCAGGAGCCTTTAACGGCTCCGTGGACGGTAACTGCTTCGAGGGCATAGGCGGAACACGAAGGGAAAAATCGGCAAACCTGGCCGTACAGCGGTGAAACGGCCTTCCGGTATGCCTTCAGCAGGCCGATGAGGATCAGGCGGGGGAGGTCCCATAGAAAAAGGGCAACGGCGATCAAGGCCCTCAACGGATGTGATCCGGAGTCCCTCATCGCTGGCTCATCCTCCCTGCCTGGCATGTCTAACGCTGCGAAAGTTTGGCTATACAAGCGTTCAAAGCGCTGTGATAGTCGGCGCTGAGTACGGACCACGACGCCGAGGCTGAGGCAGGAAGAGCCCTCACCACCACGTCCAGTCCGGTCGGGTGGACTATCAGTGACTGCGCTGCCGCTTCCCTCAGTCTTCTCTTAACGAGGTTGCGTGTCACCGCGTTCCCGACGGATTTGGCCACGATGAAGCCTATGCGGCTCGGCTGGTCGCCCGTAGGAACCGCATATAGCACTACGTTCCGGCGCCCACTTCGGGCACCGGAACGTACAGTACGAGAAAAATCCGCCGATACCCTTACCCGGTTCCTCACGGCCAACATTGGGACCACCTGGAATCCGGGACAGAGCTGCTAAGTGGCAGCATCGGCAAACTTTGAGGTTATTTAGGCCGACAGTTCGGTACGGCCCTTGCCACGGCGTGCGGAAAGGATGGCACGGCCGGCACGGGTACGCATGCGAAGGCGGAAGCCGTGCTTCTTGGCACGACGGCGGTTATTCGGCTGAAAAGTCCGCTTGCTCACGGTAGTTACTCCAAGACAATCTTGAGTCGCGCCGGCACTTGTTGCGACAAGGGGGAAGAACAAGCGGCGCTTTTTTCATGTGTCTGTCTGTACTCGCCCGGACCTGGACCCTGATTTCCAGAACCCCTGCAGGGCATGTGTGAGTACAGATAGCAGACACAAAGGACTACTCAACGTTAGGTGAGTAAGGGGCACCAGTCAAACCGAGGCACTGCCCGGCTTCGAAGCCTCAGCACCACGGGTGGTCCACCGTCCGGAAACAGGGTGCCGATCCAGCTCTCTTCAGGCTGTGTACCCAGATTTTTCAACAGCTGTGGACAACTGCTGTGGGTATCCATCCGCCGCAGGTCCTGTGAGACGGCCGACAGCCCCCGGATTCGGCGGATTTCCAGCTACCACCACGCGAAATCATCCTTTAGGCTTGGCGACGGGTACTTTATCCACTATCTGTGCATAACTCTGTGGATGAAGTACCAGGGATCCCCGCCGGGGTCCTTGGTTTTCTTAGACAGCCGCAAGGCGTCATGAGAGGTTTTT